>NZ_JALKAI010000039.1:0-880 GCF_023015605.1 Rhodococcus sp. F64268 | reverse complement strand
ATGTCCCAGGTGTAGACCTGCCGCGGTGCGGTGGCCACCAGTTCCGGGCATGCCCGGGCGGGATGTCGGGCCTGGCGGCGTCTGTCTTTGACCTGCGTGTTCTCGCGCAGGATCCGGTACATCGTCGATATCGAACACAGGTAGGTGCCCTCGTCGAGGAGCGTCGCGTAGACCTCGAGCGGAGCCTGGTCGACGAATCGGTCGCAGTTGAGCATGGACAGCACGGCGTGGCGTTCTTCCATGGTGAGCTTGTTCGCCGGCGCCTTCTTCATCGCAGCGGTGGTCGGCGCCGGTTCCATCCGGTGTTTCTTGTCCCGTGCAGCAGTCGACCGCGTTACCGAAGTCCATGTTGTTGCTTCCCTGGTGGTCACACCGGCGGCAGTGAGTTCGTGATGGGCCGCCATCAACGTTTCTTGCGCGGCTCGTCGGTGTCCGCGCTCTCGGAGAGAGATTCCAAGAGCGCATGCGCTTTTCCCATGATCGACAGGGCTGTCTCGGTCGTCTCGAGCCGCTTGTTGGCCCGATCCAACTCTCGTTTGAGGCGCGCGATCTCGGCCTGCTCGGCGGTGAGTTTGCCGACCTTGGTGCCGGGCTGCTTGCCGTCGAGCACGCCCGCATCGCGTTGCTTGCGCCACTCACTGATGAGCGACGAATACAAACCCTCACGCCGCAGATACGCCCCACCTTCGTTCGTCTCGCAGGCCTGCTCGTATGCGGCCAGGTGCGCGAGTTTGTCTGCCGGGGTGAACGTGCGCCGGCGCGGGCCGTCGGAGCGCGGATGTGAGGGGTCCATGCGGGTATTCTCCCCGGCCGTGGCCAGGCTGGAAATCGTCATCGTCGGGTTGATCCGTATCTCGCCCTGCAGGCGGGGTTGCTGTGA
>NZ_JALKAI010000038.1:0-935 GCF_023015605.1 Rhodococcus sp. F64268 | reverse complement strand
AGTATAGGACCGAACCGCGGGACTACGCCGCCGAGGGTCTACTGGCCGGGGACTACGGTCCCGCCGTGGAAGGCCAGCGTCTCGCCGAGTACGTCATCCACCCTCACGCCATCGACCCTGCCTTGACCACCGTCAACGATGTCACGGTCACCGTCGGGGGAGTCGGTTACCTTCTGTCGTCAGACGCAAGGGAGACTGCCAAGCAATTCGGGATCATCAGTGGTTTCCGTAGCTTCCAAAGCACTCCCGACTACTCCCGGAGATTCGGCGTTGCCGTGTGGCGTTTTCCCACCGAACAGGACGCCAGCAGCGTCGCGCAGGCCCTCCATGACACCACGAACGAGATCCACCATCCGTACATACACGGGGTCAGTTCAGGCCCACAAACCCCGGTTGGATTACCGCAACCACCAGGTACATTTGCCGGCATCTACCGGTGGGATGCCTCTAGAACTCATACAAGGAACGACTCTCACGTCGTGAGCGCATTCACTGCACGGGGGATGTTCGTGATCTATACCTACGCCTACAACGAGGGCACCGACACCGCATGGGCCACCGACACCATCGTGCGTGCCGTGCCAGAACAGCAAGTTCTGCTCGATCGGTTCCCGGCCACCGCCACCGAGCAGATCGCCGCTCTGCCGATCGATGTCGACAAGGTCCTCGGCCGCGCCGTCGGGTTCCTCGACAATGAAACCTTGGACAACACCGACGCTGCGGTCTACGGGCCGGCAGGATGGTTGCACTTCGACTCCCACCCCGTCCGCCGCCGAGAAGCGTTCGAGGCCACCGGCACTGATCTAGTCGCCATGCTCAATTCGACCGTCTACCGCACCGGTAGTGACGAGGGTGCACTGACCCTGCGAGACGAGTTCGCCGAGATCACGCTCGAGAACTATCCGGACTTGATCGAAGACGCTTCGGCTCCGCAG
>NZ_JALKAI010000037.1:0-971 GCF_023015605.1 Rhodococcus sp. F64268 | reverse complement strand
CGTTCGGCTTCGAAGAAGGCGGGGTCGATGGAGTCGGTGTAGTCGACCGGGGCGGTGCCGATTTCGGGGTAGTTCTCGGTCCAGCTTCCTGCGGCCGGTTTGGTGAAGTGTGGCAAGGCTCTACCTTTCGTCTGAGAGCACTCTCTCTAGTGAGAATGACGCTCTCACTGATGAAACTTAGGTTTCCATAGAACCGGACCGGCGTCAATCGTCGAGTTGGACAAGGCATGAAAAAGGCGCCGACCCGGACCGAAGTCCCAGGTCGACGCCGAGAAGCTGCCCGAAGAGTGTGTTGTCTACCCGGCAGACGCGGGCCGCCCGAAGCCCTCCAGGATCACGGCAGTGCAGTCGGCAGCGGCCTGACGTAGCGGCAGCGCCTTCTGATAGTCCTCTGACTCGTACCAGGTCTGCGCCGCCTCGACGGACTCGAATTCCAGAACGACAGTCCGGTGGCCGTGCCACTCGCCCTCGAGAACCTGGGGTTCGGCGACGGCAAGGACCCTTGCGCCCGCCTGCACGATCGAGGGACTGGAGAGCTTGCTGTAGGCGGCCATGCCGCCGTGATCCCGGATGGCTTCGGTCAGGATGACGTATCCGTTGCCTTCTGGTGAGCAAACATGAGTACGCCCTGTTTGCTTTCCCATCAGGCAGCCTCACCTTCCGATGAGACAGTCCCGGTCTCACCCAGCGACTGCTGGTGCCGGGTTGACGCTTCATCGCCTGCTGCGTTGACCACTTCCGTAGTCGCGGACTCCCGCGTGGCTCCACGTCCGTCTCCACCCGAAACAGTGGCGGCCGGACTACTCCCGGTACCGGTCCCCGTTGCACCCGTGCGGTGGGTCTCGCCGAGGCGGGCGAGGTTGATCGCGGCATTATGATCACGATCGATCGTCAGGCCGCAGTGGTCACACACATACGTTCGGTCCGCGAGGGTCAGGTTTGATTTTCGCCTGCCACACCCCGAACACAAT
>NZ_JALKAI010000036.1:0-3697 GCF_023015605.1 Rhodococcus sp. F64268 | reverse complement strand
ATCACCTCTCAGGCATCATGAGTGGCGGATTTGCCTACCACTCGCCCTACAGGCTTACACCGGCTATTCCACCAGCCGGCCCAGCTACCTTCCTGCGTCACCCCATCGCTTGACTACTACCACCGAAGGTCCCATGCATCCAACCCCCAATCCCCCGAAGGGAAAAAGGAATCTTCAGGATGGTTAGTACCAGTGATTCATCAGGGGCGCGTTCACACGGGTACGGGAATATCAACCCGTTGTCCATCGACTACGCCTGTCGGCCTCGCCTTAGGTCCCGACTCACCCTGGGCGGATTAACCTGGCCCAGGAACCCTTGGTCATTCGGCGGACGAGTTTCTCACTCGTCTTTCGCTACTCATGCCTGCATTCTCACTCGCATGGCCTCCACAACTAGTTCACACTGCTGCTTCCACGGCCACACGACGCTCCCCTACCCATCCACACCACTGCACACCATCCCGCAGGACAATGCGTGTGTTATGCGAATGCCGCGGCTTCGGCGGTGTACTTGAGCCCCGCTACATTGTCGGCGCAGGACCACTTGACCAGTGAGCTATTACGCACTCTTTCAAGGGTGGCTGCTTCTAAGCCAACCTCCTGGTTGTCTCAGCGATCCCACATCCTTTTCCACTTAGTACACGCTTAGGGGCCTTAGCCGGCGATCTGGGCTGTTTCCCTCTCGACTACGAAGCTTATCCCCCGCAGTCTCACTGCCGCGCTCTCACACCCTGGCATTCGGAGTTTGGCTGACGTCAGTAACCTTGTAGGGCCCATCGGCCATCCAGTAGCTCTACCTCCAGAGTGAAACACGCGACGCTGCACCTAAATGCATTTCGGGGAGAACCAGCTATCACGGAGTTTGATTGGCCTTTCACCCCTACCCACAACTCATCCCCTCAGTTTTCAACCTAAGTGGGTTCGGGCCTCCACGACGTCTTACCATCGCTTCACCCTGGCCATGGGTAGATCACTCCGCTTCGGGTCTAGAACATGCCACTACAGACGCCCTATTCGGACTCGCTTTCGCTACGGCTACCCCACACGGGTTAACCTCGCGACATGCCACTAACTCGCAGGCTCATTCTTCAAAAGGCACGCCATCACCCACCAGCCACCAAAGGCTGCACAGGCTCTGACGGATTGTAAGCGCACGGTTTCAGGTACTATTTCACTCCCCTCCCGGGGTACTTTTCATCTTTCCCTCACGGTACTAGTCCGCTATCGGTCACCAGGGAGTATTCAGGCTTATCGGGTGGTCCCGACAGATTCACACCGGATTTCACGGGCCCGGTGCTACTTGGGTATTCACATCAACAGTCACAGCGTTTTCGTCTACGGGATTCTCACCCTCTACGACAGGCCGTTCCAGACCACTTCGACTAACACCATGATTTCTTACTGTTGGCCGACTCAGCAGCGTCGACACAATGAACCCCACAACCCCACGAGTGCAACCCCTGCCAGGTATCACACACCCATGGTTTAGCCTCTTCCGCGTTCGCTCGCCACTACTGACGGAATCACATGTTGTTTTCTCTTCCTGTGGGTACTGAGATGTTTCACTTCCCCACGTTCCCTCCACACCGGCTATATATTCACCGGCAGGTAACACGACATCACTCGTGCTGGGTTTCCCCATTCGGAAATCCTCGGATCACAGCTCGGTTGACAGCTCCCCGAGGCATATCGCAGCCTCCCACGTCCTTCATCGGCTCCTGGTGCCAAGACATCCACCGTACGCTCATAAACACTTACAACAAAGATGCTCGCGTCCACTGTGCAGTTCTCAAACAACACACAACAACCCCTACCGGAACCCACCCACAGGCAAGAACTTTCGAAGATCATCGTCGCTGATCAAACACGAAAACGTGTTCTCTCAGGACCCAACAGCGCACCGATATAACCACCGCAGAAGAAAACATGATGCTTCCTCCGACACGATGATGCTTGTCAGCGTTCCACCCATGAGCAACCGTGTCCCACATACGGAGACAAACGGCCTCTGGTCACACACATTCACCGACTCTTCGGGATGCATGGACAGATGCTCCTTAGAAAGGAGGTGATCCAGCCGCACCTTCCGGTACGGCTACCTTGTTACGACTTCGTCCCAATCGCCGATCCCACCTTCGACGGCTCCCTCCCACAAGGGGTTAGGCCACCGGCTTCGGGTGTTACCGACTTTCATGACGTGACGGGCGGTGTGTACAAGGCCCGGGAACGTATTCACCGCAGCGTTGCTGATCTGCGATTACTAGCGACTCCGACTTCACGGGGTCGAGTTGCAGACCCCGATCCGAACTGAGACCGGCTTTAAGGGATTCGCTCCACCTCACGGTATCGCAGCCCTCTGTACCGACCATTGTAGCATGTGTGAAGCCCTGGACATAAGGGGCATGATGACTTGACGTCGTCCCCACCTTCCTCCGAGTTGACCCCGGCAGTCTCCTGCGAGTCCCCACCATTACGTGCTGGCAACACAGGACAAGGGTTGCGCTCGTTGCGGGACTTAACCCAACATCTCACGACACGAGCTGACGACAGCCATGCACCACCTGTATACCGACCACAAGGGAAACCACATCTCTGCAGTCGTCCGGTATATGTCAAACCCAGGTAAGGTTCTTCGCGTTGCATCGAATTAATCCACATGCTCCGCCGCTTGTGCGGGCCCCCGTCAATTCCTTTGAGTTTTAGCCTTGCGGCCGTACTCCCCAGGCGGGGCGCTTAATGCGTTAGCTACGGCACGGATCCCGTGGAAGGAAACCCACACCTAGCGCCCACCGTTTACGGCGTGGACTACCAGGGTATCTAATCCTGTTCGCTACCCACGCTTTCGCTCCTCAGCGTCAGTTACTGCCCAGAGACCCGCCTTCGCCACCGGTGTTCCTCCTGATATCTGCGCATTTCACCGCTACACCAGGAATTCCAGTCTCCCCTGCAGTACTCGAGTTTGCCCGTATCGCCTGCAAGCCCGCAGTTGAGCTGCGGGATTTCACAGACGACGCGACAAACCGCCTACGAGCTCTTTACGCCCAGTAATTCCGGACAACGCTCGCACCCTACGTATTACCGCGGCTGCTGGCACGTAGTTGGCCGGTGCTTCTTCTCCAGGTACCGTCACTTGCGCTTCGTCCCTGGTGAAAGAGGTTTACAACCCGAAGGCCGTCATCCCTCACGCGGCGTCGCTGCATCAGGCTTTCGCCCATTGTGCAATATTCCCCACTGCTGCCTCCCGTAGGAGTCTGGGCCGTGTCTCAGTCCCAGTGTGGCCGGTCGCCCTCTCAGGCCGGCTACCCGTCGTCGCCTTGGTAGGCCATTACCCCACCAACAAGCTGATAGGCCGCGGGCTCATCCTGCACCGAAAAACTTTCCACCAAAAACCATGCAGCCTTTGGTCATATCCGGTATTAGACCCAGTTTCCCAGGCTTATCCCGAAGTGCAGGGCAGATCACCCACGTGTTACTCACCCGTTCGCCACTAATCCACCCAGCAAGCTGGGCTTCATCGTTCGACTTGCATGTGTTAAGCACGCCGCCAGCGTTCGTCCTGAGCCAGGATCAAACTCTCCGTTAAAGACTCTTGATTTCACTCCCGAAAGAGTCAATCAGTCAAAGACATCGAGCCAAATCACTAGCAAAAAAACTCAAACTAGCAAAACACTGACCACCACAGACGGAAGAATGTGAT
>NZ_JALKAI010000035.1:0-2046 GCF_023015605.1 Rhodococcus sp. F64268 | reverse complement strand
CCACCGTAGCCACCGCACCAACAACACGCACACCGCGCATCGTCGACGACTCCGGCCGCCCCGACATCACCTTCGACCCCTGCCTCGACCTCCCGGACGACGTGATGACCGCGGCAGGGTACGACGCGGCGCACAAAGAGTTCGCGGACATGCCGATGGGGTCGTACACGTTCCTGGCGTGTGCCTACAGGGGAACAGAACTCGTCCGTGGTACGCGCAAGTTCTCCCTCAACGTGCTGTCAGGCAATATCAAGCTCGAAGAAGAACTTGCAAAGAACGGCGAAATCTCAACGGCCATCACCGTCAATGGAAGACGTGGTCTTCGCGAGATCGGCCCAAACGGCCGGAACGAATGCACTTACGCGCTACAGACCAACTTCGGGATTGTGCTCGTCAACCGCCTTTACCACAGCGATGGCTCGGCCCTGCCTAAGGAAGAGTGGTGCGCCGGAATGGAAGAACTCACCGCAATACTCGAACAATACATCGCCAACTAACCCAATCCTTCAATCGATGAACCGGGAGGACGCACTGTGAACGATTTTGTTCGGCTCGAACCGCACGTAATCGACGAGATCGTCTCGATATGCGATACGACCCTCGGCAAACTGAAGGATGCCCAGCAGCTTGCATCCCGACTTGGATCTGCCGACGGCTTCGGTGAGTTCCACTCGGCTCAACAACTTGCCGCGGGCTTCAGCCGTAAGGGTGCAGGCACTCCAGAGTCAGCGTACGAACGAGTCGCGCAGTTCATCGAAGCCTTGGAACAACTCCGCGACGCATTCGCTTCAGGCGGCGAAGCGTTCCTCGGCACCGAATTCGACTGGGTACGACAGCTTCAGTCGATCGACGTCGACACGTAACCGACCCGCCCTTCCCACGCGAAAGCCTGCTTGCCACAGCAACAATTGCTGCTGTGGGAAGCGGGAACCGTCGCGGGAATCATGACGAGACCGGTCGTGCTAGCGTCGAACCGATTTTCGGGCGGATCGGGGGGTCGCGTGAGCAGGTGGAGACGTGCAGCGATGAGTGCTGCAATCATCGCGGTAGCAGCAGCCTGCGGACCAGCACCAGCACCAGCCGTCGACAACAGCACCACCGTAACCACCGCACCGACAACACGCACACCGCGCATCGTCGACGACTCCGGCCGCCCCGACATCACCTTCGACCCCTGCCTCGACCTACCCGACGACGTGATGACCGCGGCAGGGTACGACGCGGCACACAAAGAGTTCGCGGACATGCCGATGGGGTCGTACACGTTCTTGGCGTGCTACTACCGAGGAACTGTCCAAATACCAGGAGTTTTGGCGCGATATGACCTCAACGTCATGGCTGGCAACGTCTCGCTGGACGAAGAACTGAAGAAGAACGGTCAGTTCGCAACTGAGATCACAATCAACGGGCGTCCGGCGTTACGGGAGATCGGTACGAACGGCGACAACGAGTGCACATACGTACTCGAGACCAACTTCGGCATCGTGCTCTTCAATCGGCTCTACCACAAGGACCATACGGGTCCGGTCCCGCTGGATGAATGGTGCGCGGGACTGGACGATTTCGTTACCGCAGTCGAGCCGCTCCTCAAGGCTTGAAGGAAATCCACCGACCGAGAGGACGAACCCGCCATGAGCGACTTTGTGAGGCTGGACCCTCACGTTATCGACGAGATCGTGACGATCTGCGACAGCATGCTCTCTGAGCTCCGCACAGCTAGTGCGATCACGTCGAGGCTCGGCTTCGCTGAAGGCTTCGGTGACTTCGAGTCCGCCAAGCAACTCGCCGCGGGCTACGCCCGCAAGGGCGCCGGCACACCCGAGTCCGCACGCGAACGCGTAGAACAGTTCATCGACGCCCTCACCCAACTACGCGACGCATTCGCTTCAGGCGGCGAAGCGTTCCTCGGCGCCGAATTCGACTGGGTACGACAGCTTCAGTCGATCGACGTCGACACATAACCTGCACGCACTTCCCGCACGAATACCGGAACCGTCGCGGGAATCGTAGGCAGGACCGGTCGTGCTAGCGTCGAACCGATTTTCG
>NZ_JALKAI010000034.1:0-1668 GCF_023015605.1 Rhodococcus sp. F64268 | reverse complement strand
CGTTGGGACTCCACGTACTCGGCGATCACGGACAAGGGCGCACCACCTGCGGTGCCGCAGTAATACGACCGCGACCATAAATGCCCGCCCCACAGATACCGAGACACATGCTCCGCATGGTCACGGCGCAGGTGCCGCGAGGACACCCCCTTGAGCGAGTTCACCAGCTTCGACAACTGCACCGTCGCGGGGAACTCCACCAGCAAGTGCACGTAGTCGTCTTCCCCATTGAACTCCCGCAACTCGCACCCGAAGTCGGCGCACACCTTCCGCATGATCCGCTCGCAGTCCATCAAGATCGGGCCGGTGAACACACCACGCCGGTACTTCGTGACAAACACCAAATGGGCATGACAGTCCCACACTGCGTGTCTACCAGCTCTAACAAGACTCGCTTCATTCACAACACCAAATGATATCGTCGGGGAGTGCTCAAGCGATACCGCTACCGCGCCTATCCCACAGGGGAACAGCACAGGGAGCTGTCTCGATTGTTCGGGTGCTGCCGGATCGTGTTCAACGACGCCCTCGCCGCCAGAGAATCCGCCCGCAAAGCCGGCCGGTCGATCCCGAGCAAGAGCGAGTTGTCGGCGGCGCTGACCGCCGCGAAAACAACCCCCGAACGGGCGTGGCTCGCGGAGGTGTCCTCGGTGCCGTTGCAACAGTCGCTGGCGGACCTGCATCGCGCGTACGCGAACTTCTTCGACTCCCGCACCGGCAAACGTAAGGGCCGCAAGGTCGGTGCGCCACGGTTCAAGAAGCGGACACATCGCCAGTCCGCTCGGTTCACCCGCAACGCCGGGTTCGCGGTTCTCGAGCCGGGCGGCGGTATCGGGCTGGTGCGCCTGCCGAAGATCGGGCGGGTCCGGTATGAGACATCGCGACCGTTGCCGGCGGATCCGTCGAGCGTGACGGTGATCCGCGAGGCCGACGGCCGCTACTATGTGTCCTTCGTCGTCGACGAACCCGTGCCCGCTGCGCTGGTGCCCTCACCGGTGCCGACCCGATGCGCGGGCATCGACGTCGGACTCGAGTCGGTCGCGGCGATCGTTTACGACGATGGGACCCGCGAGAAGATTGCCAATCCCCGCTGGTTGCGGTCGAAGGAACGTCGGCTGGTCCGCGCCCAACGGGCNTACTCGCGCACCATGAAAGGGTCGAAGAATCGGGACAAGGCCCGCCGAAAGGTTGCCGCGGCGCACCGGAAGGTGCGCGAGACGCGGTTGGATCATCACCACAAGCTCGCTCTTCGGCTGATCCGCGAAAACCAAGCGGTCGCTCTCGAGGGAGTGTCGGTGGCTGGGCTTGCCCGCACCCGCATGGGCAAGTCGGTGCACGACGCAGGCTGGTCGACCCTCAGACGGTTGATCGAGGGCAAGGCCGCCGAGCATGGCCGGGTGGCGCACACGATCGGCCGGCGGGAACCGACGTCGCAGGTATGCGCATGTTGCGGGGTGCGGGACGGGGCGAAGCCGTTGGATGTGCGGGTGTGGGTGTGTCCGTCGTGCGGTATGAGGCTGGATCGGGACTATAACGCTGCTGTGAATGTGATGCTCGCCGCCGGGCTGGTGGAGAGGGTAAATGCCTGTGGAGGGAGCGTAAGACGTGTGCTTGCATGCGCGGACCCGGTGAAGCAGGAACCCGCCGAACAGACCTCACCACCTGGTG
>NZ_JALKAI010000033.1:0-1206 GCF_023015605.1 Rhodococcus sp. F64268 | reverse complement strand
CAGATCCACCCGCACCGGATACGCACTCGTGAACCACCCCACCGTCCGCGACAGATCCGCCCCCGGCACCACAGCCTCTTCACGACCATGACCCTCGAACTTCACCAACGCCGACGACGACTCCACACCACGATCCCGACGCCACCGCACCAACGCCAACCCCAACGCCGCCACCAGACCATCGGCGACGCCACCACGGAACAACGACGGCACCGAGGTCAGCAACGCCTCGGTCTGCCGTGAATCCAGTGTCAGCTCGATGCGTTCCACCGTGGAGGTGACATCGACCGCAGGGTCGAAGGGACGATGCGCGAGCAGCGGGTCGGGTTCACCGAGAATCCGCTCCCACAACTCCAGCTCGTCGCGATGCGACGGCGCCGCCTCGACGAGACCGTGCGCCCAGCGGCGCAACGACGTCCCGACCTCGGCGAGCCGTACATCCTGTCCTGCAACGATCTGCCCCCACGCAAGACCGAGATCCGGCAACAGGATTCGCCACGACACACCGTCCATCACCAGGTGATGCGCGACGATCAGCAACACACCCGGCCGGGTGTCGCCGGTGAAGTCGAACCACACGAACTGGAGTACCGAGCCCGATTCCGGGTCGAGGCGCCCGAGCGCGGAATCGAGTTCGCGCGAGGCGATCTCGGTGAGATCGGTATCGGAGATCTCGGCCGCGACCTCGACCCTGGCGATCAGGGACGACGCGTCGACAGTGCCCGTCGCGCGAATGCGCAGTGTTGCCGCGTCGTCGCTCCGGTCGAGGATCGACCGCAGCGCATCGTGGTGATCCACCACGGCACCGATCGTCCGCTCGAGCACGTCCGCGGTGATGTCCTGCGGAAGGTTGACTGCGATGGTCTGCGAGAATCTGTCGAAACCGCCGGGCCAGCCCAGCACCTCACGCATGATCGGCGTCAACGGAACATCACCGACACCACCACCGGGTAGTTCGGCCAACTTCCGCGGCGCATCCGCATCGACACGCGAGGCGACCTCGGCCAGCCCCGCCACCGAACGCCGCTCGAACACATCCCGCGGCGTGAACACCACACCCCGAGCCTTCGCCCGCGACACCAACTGAATCGACACGATCGAATCACCACCGAGCGCGAAGAACGACTCGTCCACACTCACCTTCTCCAAGTGCAGAACCTCCGCGAACACCTCCGCAATGATCTCCTCGACCTCACTACCGGCACC
>NZ_JALKAI010000032.1:0-1261 GCF_023015605.1 Rhodococcus sp. F64268 | reverse complement strand
GTTCGACATGTCGGACCCTTCTGTTGTCATGGGCAGATGAGGACCGCGTACAAGGTCCGGGCCTACCCGGATCCCGAACAGTCGGCGCTGCTGCGCCGCACGTTCGGTTGCGTGCGCGTCGTGTGGACCAAGACCCTCGCTGGCCTGCGACGCCGGTACACCACCGAGTAGAAATCGACCGCGTACAAGGACACCGACGCCGCACTGTCCGAGTGGAAGAAAACCGAGGAGCTTGCGTTCCTGTCGGAGGTGTCCTCGGTGCCGCTGCAGCAGACGCTGCGCCACCAGCACACCGCGTTCCAGTCGTTCTTCAAGGGCACCGCCAAGTACCCACGGTTCAAGAACCGGCAGTCTCGCCAGTCCGCGCACTACACACGCTCGGCGTTCCGCATCAAACCGGACGGGTTGTGGCTGGCGAAGACCACCGCGCCGCTGCGGGTGGCGTGGTCCTGGCCCGGCATCGACCTTGCCGCGCTCGACCCGACAATGGTGGTTGTCTCCAGGGAGGCGGACGGGTGGTGGTTCGTGACGTTCGCCGTCGACCAGGCCGATCCCGCGCCGTTGCCGGATGCGGGCGTGTCGGTCGGTGTGGACCTCGGGATCAAGGACTTTGCGGTCTTCTCGACCGGGGAGAAGATCGGGAACCCGAAGCACATGGTCCGGCACGACCGCGGCCTGCGCCGCCATCAGAGGCGCCTGGCCCGGATGCAGAAGGGATCGAACAACCGCGCCAAGCAACGCTCGAGGGTGGCACGCACGCACTCCCGTGTCCGCGATGCTCGCCGCGACTTCCTCCACAAGACCTCCACGGATCTCGTGGCGCGGTTCGACACGATTGCCGTCGAAGACCTCGCCCCGCGCAACATGGTCCGCAACCGCCGGTTGGCGAAGTCGATCAGCGAATGCGGGTGGGGTGAGTTCCGGTCGATGCTCGAGTACAAGTCCGAGCGGGCCGGTCGCCGGTTCGTGGTGATCGACCGCTGGTATCCGAGCTCGAAGACGTGCAGCGTGTGCGGGCATCTGCTCGCCGTGCTGTTCCTCGGGGCACGGCACTGGTCGTGCCTCGACTGCGGTACCCGGCATGACCGGGACGTCAATGCCGCGAAGAACATCCTTGTCGCCGCCGGGCTGGCGGAGACACGAAATGCCTGCGGAGGTGATGTCAGACGGCACGGGTTTTCCCGTCCGCAGTCGCTGGTGAAACAGGAATTCTCGGATGTGAGTCCGAGAATCCCCGTCCTTCAGGGCGGGGAGTAGTCAA
>NZ_JALKAI010000031.1:0-1284 GCF_023015605.1 Rhodococcus sp. F64268 | reverse complement strand
TCGGCGGGTGACCTGCCACTCGTCGTGTTGCTCGATCACCACCGCGGTCGCCAACCGCAGAAACGCAGCCGGATTCGGGAAGATCTCCACCACATCGGCTCGACGCTTGATCTCCTTGTTCAACCGCTCAATTGGATTATTGGACCACACCTTTTGCCAATGAGCCTTCGGAAAAGCGGTGAACGCCAACACATCATACTTCGCCGATTCCATCAACGCCGCGGCCTTCGGAAACGACCCGGCGAACGTGTCGGTGACCTGATCCCACTGCGCAGCGACTTCGACGGGGTCGGTATGCGCGAAGATCGTCTTGACCGCCGCCATCACCGGCGGCACATGCTTCGCCCCGACCGTGGCCCGGATGTTCCGCATGAAATGCACCCGGCACCTCTGCCACGCCGAACCCGCGAACTGCTGCGCAATAGCCGCTTTCAACCCGCTGTGTGCATCGGAGATCACCAGATGCACTCCGGACAGCCCCCGACCCCGCAACCCGATCAGGAACTCACGCCAGAACTCGTACGATTCGCTGTCGCCGACGGCGGTGCCGAGCACCTCCCGGCTCCCGTCGATCGACACCCCCGTCGCCACCACCAATGCTTGGGACACCACGTGCGCACCGATGCGGACCTTGCAGAAGGTGGCGTCGAGGAACACGTACGGGAAGGTGGTGTGCGTCAGGGTGCGTTCCCGGAACCGGGCGATCTCGGTGTCCAGACCGGCGCAGATCCGCGAGACCTCCGACTTCGAGATACCCGAGTCGACCCCGAGGGCGCCGACCAGGTCGTCGACGCTGCGAGTGGACACCCCGTGCACATACGCTTCCATCACCACCGCGTACAAGGCCTTGTCGATCCGCCGGCGACGTTCGAGCAGCGAGGGGAAGAACGAGCCGGAGCGCAGCTTGGGGATCTTCACCTCGATATCCCCGCTGGTCGTGGCGACGGTCTTGGTGCGATGCCCGTTGCGGTGCGTGGTGCGGGTGTCGGTGCGTTCGTAACGGCCGGCGCCGAGTTTCTCGGTGGCCTCGGCTTCGATCAGGGCCTGCAGTCCGGTGCGGATCAGTTCGGCGAACACGTTGGCGGTGTCGGCCCCCTTGAGTGCGTCGAGTTGGGTGAGCAGGGCAGAATGGTCGTGGGTCATCGCGTGGTTCCTTCGTGTCGAGTCACTTTGGTCGGTAACTCGTCGATCACTACGCGATGGCCCACCTTTACGAGGGCCGACACGCCGCTGGCCTGGCCGGATGTTCCTCAGCCGATTCCCACCATCCCCTGGGACTTACCC
>NZ_JALKAI010000030.1:0-1296 GCF_023015605.1 Rhodococcus sp. F64268 | reverse complement strand
CCAGGGTCCCGGAAAGGTCGGCGCGTAGCCCTGTGACCTCGGGATTTGTCGCCATGTGAACGGCGTGTCGACTGTGATGGGTGCGACCTACGGGATTGGATGGAAGTTCCTACGCCACCGTCCGATCCCGAGGCCGCACCCGCATGCCATCTTCCCCTACGTCGATTCCCTACGTGAACCCGACGCGCCGTGAACTCCTGTTGACCGCACTCGAGACGGTGCCCGACCCCCGCGACCGGCGCGGAGTGCGTTATCCACTCGCGAGCATCCTCGCCCTCGCCGTCACAGCGACCATCGCCGGCGCCCGCTCATTCGCCGCGATCGGCCAGTGGGCCGCGGCCACCACCTGCGAGCATCTTGCCGCGTTCGGCCTCGCCGGAACTGCCGCCCCGGACGAGTCGACGCTCCGCAAACTGTTCGCCCGCCTCGACGCCGACGCCCTCGACACCGCACTCGGGATGTGGATGTGGACTCGCACGTTCGTCGCCGGCCAGCGGCGGGTGATTGCTCTGGACGGCAAGACCGTCCGCGGTGCCCGCCGCCGACCCGATGGAACCGCTCCGCATCTGGTGGCCGCGTTCGACCACAGCGCCGGAGCCGTCCTGGGCCAAATCTGCGTACAGGAGAAGAGCAACGAGATACCTGCGGCACGAACACTGTTGGCGCAGATGGATCTCGACGGGACGGTCGTGACGATGGATGCGATGCATACCCAGACCGATACCGCGACTCTCGTCACCGGCGCGGGTGGCGACTACGTGTTCACCGTCAAGGGCAATATGCCGACCCTGCACGCGATGTTGAAGACGTTGCCGTGGAAGGGCATACCCGCCGTCCGGACGACGGTCCGCGACCGTGGCCGCACGATCACCCGCACGATCAAGGTTGTCGCTGCCCCTGCTTGGGTCGAGTTTCCCGGTGCCGCTCAGGTCGCCCAGTTGCGGCGCACCGTCACCAACAAGGACGGGAAGAGGACTGTCGAGGTGGTCTACCTGATCACCTCGGCCGACTGTATCGCGGCATCACCGCAGGTCTTGGCGTCGTGGGTGCAGGGACACTGGGCCATAGAGAATCGTCTCCATTGGGTTCGTGATGTCACGTTCGGGGAGGATTTGTCGCAGGTTCGTACTGGTCAGGCCCCTCGGATCATGGCCACGTGCCGCAACATTGCGGTCGGTCTTTTGCGCCTGGCTGGATGGGACAACATCGCTGCCGGGTTGCGGCACCATGCCCGCCATCCCGATCAGGCGCTCGCGCTGGCCTTGACCTCATGAAACCGACAATTCCGGGGCCCTG
>NZ_JALKAI010000002.1:0-879646 GCF_023015605.1 Rhodococcus sp. F64268 | reverse complement strand
TTGCTTCGCGTTCGGCTTCGAAGAAGGCGGGGTCGATGGAGTCGGTGTAGTCGACCGGGGCGGTGCCGATTTCGGGGTAGTTCTCGGTCCAGCTTCCTGCGGCCGGTTTGGTGAAGTGTGGCAAGGCTCTACCTTTCGCTTTCGAACTCGATGCCGAATGTGTTGTAGGCCATGGCCAGAAGGCCGTATCCGCCTACGGTGAAGATGAAGTCCATCCGCTGCTGCTCGCTGAGTTTCTCTCCGAGCGCATTCCATGTCTGCTCGGACAGTGCGGCCTTCTGGTGGAGCTCGTCGACCGCTGCGAGGAGGCGATTCTCGAACTCGTCGTCTGCGGTGCCTGCCAGTGCGGCCTTGATCTCCGGTCGGGTCAGGGCGCCTTCTTCCTCTGCCATCAGGATGTGATGGCTGCGCTCGTACTCGCACTCGTACACCTGCGCCACGCGCAGGATCGTCATTTCGCGTAGTCGCGGCGGCAGCGTCGACCGGAAGAGTAGATGCACGCTGAACCCGAGGAATGCTTTGGTCAGGTCCGGGTGTCGCACGAGCGTCGCCATCGCGGTGCCGGCGTCTTTCGGATTGCGCATGTGGCGGGGCATCAGCCCTCTCAATGCGGAATCGACACGCTCGTCCCATTGGTCTGCCGGCAGCGGGGGCACTACGGCCATGCCGAACTCCTCCTCTTGAGAATCATATTCTCGTTTACGGATGCTAGATTCTCATGGCTGCACCGGATAGTCAACAAAACGTGTCGTGTCGGGCGAATGTGCTGCTGACGAGCATGTTCCGACTACGCCTTGGGGTGGCGCTACCTACCAGGTCTGTTGGATCGTCCGCGAGGTGGCCTGATACCTGAAGCTCGGGAGCATATTGATTCTCCGGATTAGAGAAGATAGTTTCCTTAAAGAGAGAGCACAGTGTGTTGCGCGTCGGTGGTCCGACGTGCGCAGACCGTCTGCCGAAAGAGAGGTTCCCCGTGACTGCAACCCTGCGCCCTGGTGGGCAACTGGCCAGCGCCGTCTGCACCACTCGTGTAGTGGTCGTGCGTGCACCCGCAGAAGGCGTGCAGGAGATCGCCTGTGGTGGAAGCCCGATGATCGCGGCTCCCCCCGGCAAGCCGGATTCCAAGCCCGACGGCGACGTGGTCACCCTTCTGGGTAAGCGATACGTCGACGCCGACGGAACGATCGAGGTGCTGTGTACGTCACCCGGAACCGGTGAACTGTCGTACGGCGGTGTTCCGATGACGATCAAGGCAGCAAAGGCGTTGCCCGCCTCCGATTGATTCGTTCGATCGCAGAACTGAAGATGGGCCGGGCGTGCTGCCGTAGTTGCGCAGTGCGTGGTCCCGCAACGACGGCAGGAAGTGTCGACTATGGGTGGAATGAGCTTCGCGCTGAGTGAGGATCAGGAACTGATCCGCAAATCCGTTGCCGAGCTGATGAAGAACTTCGACGACCAGTACTGGATGGAAAAGGACCTCGCCCACGAGTTCCCGACGGAGTTCTACAAGATGCTCGCCGACGGCGGCTGGATGGGCATCACGATGCCCGAGGAGTACGGCGGGCACGGTCTCGGTATCACGGAGGCAACGATCCTCCTCGAGGAGATCGCCCGATCCGGCGGTGCGATGAACGCCGCGAGCGCGATCCACCTCAACATCTTCGGAATGCAGCCCGTCGTCAAGCACGGTACGGACGAGATGAAGGCGCGCACACTGCCCCGCATCGTCAACGGTGACCTGCATGTCTGCTTCGGCGTGACCGAGCCGGGTGCCGGCCTCGACACCTCGCGTATCACCACGTTCGCGAAGCGCGACGGAGACAAGTACATCGTCAACGGCCGCAAGGTGTGGATCTCCAAGGCCGTCGAATCGGAGAAGATTCTCCTCCTGACTCGCACCCAGCGCTACGACGAGGTCGAGAAGAAGACCGACGGAATGACGCTTTTTCTCACCGATCTCGACCGCAGCAAGATCGATATCCGGCCCATCAAGAAAATGGGACGCAATGCGGTCACCTCCAACGAACTGTTCATCGACAACCTCGTGGTCCCTGTCGAGGATCGCGTCGGTGAAGAGGGGCAAGGGTTCAAGTACCTGCTCGACGGACTCAACCCCGAGCGGATGCTGATTGCGTCGGAAGCCCTCGGCATCGGTCGTGTCGCGCTGGAGAAGGCCGTGCAGTACGGCAACGAGCGTGAAGTGTTCGGACGTCCCATCGGCATGAACCAGGGCATCCAGTTCCCTCTTGCCGATGCGCTTGCGCACCTCGACGCGGCCGAACTCGTCCTGCGTAAGGCCACCTGGCTCTACGACAACGGCAAGCCGTGCGGTCGTGAGGCCAACACCGCCAAATATCTCTGTGCGGAAGCCGGTTTCGCTGCGGCCGATCGAGCGCTCCAGACCCACGGCGGAATGGGCTACTCCGAGGAGTACAACGTGTCGCGGTACTTCCGTGAGGCACGCGTGATGCGGATAGCCCCGGTCAGCCAGGAGATGATCCTGAACTACCTCGGGTCCCACACCCTCGGACTGCCGAGGAGTTACTGATGGAGGCCCCGCTCGCCGGGGTCACCGTGGTGACCCTCGAACAGGCGGTCTCCGCGCCCATGTGCACCCGCGTCCTGGCCGACTTCGGTGCGCGTGTGATCAAGGTCGAGAACCCCAAGGGGGGCGATTTCGCGCGCGACTACGACGATGTCGTCAACGGAATGGCGGCGCACTTCGTCTGGGCCAACCGCGGCAAGGAATCGATCACCCTCGACCTGAAGACCGAGGGCGGACTCGGGGCGCTCCACTGCCTGCTGGCGCGCGCGGACGCTCTCGTGTCGAACCTTGCACCTGGCGCCATGGCGCGGCTCGGGCTCTCGCCGGAGGATCTGGCCGGGCGGTACCCCGACCTGATCGCGGTCGAGATCGACGGATACGGTCCCGACGGTCCACTGTCGCACAAGCGCGCATACGACCTGCTCATTCAGGCCGAATCGGGGGCATGCTCCGTCACCGGCTTTCCTGGGCAGCCCGCGAAGCCGGGTCCGCCGGTCGCGGATATCAGCACCGGGCTGTATTCGGCATTGTCGATTCTCGCGTTGCTGTGCGGCCGGGAACGAAACCGGGGCCGCGGCGGCGGCCTGTCGAAGGTGTCGGTGAGTCTGTTCGACACGATGGCGGACATCATGGGCTACCCGTTGACGTACACCCGCTACTCCGGTGTCGAACAGCAACCACTGGGGATGAGCTCGCCTGCCGTCGCGCCGTACGGGTCGTATCGCACCGCGGACGACCGGATCGTGGTGCTCGGTACGACCAATGATCGTGAGTGGCAGCGTCTGGCGCGCGAGATCATCGGGCGCGACGATCTCGCCGACGACCAGCGGTTCTCGACCAACACGGGACGGTGCGAGCACCGCGCCGAACTCGACGAGGCCATCTCGGCGTGGTGCGCACAGCACCCGCTCGACCATGTACAGAAGATCGCCGACGAGGCGGGTATCGGCAACTCGCGTTACAACACGCCCCGGGACGTCATCGATCATCCGCAACTGGCCGCCCGCAATCGTTGGCGGGCGGTTGCGAGCCCGAACGGACCCGTCGAGGCGATTCTTCCGCCACCGGTGATCGAAGGCTACGAGCCGCCGATGGCACCCGTACCCGGCTTGGGCGAACACACCGACTCGATCCTCGCGGACTTCGGTTTCCGCCCCGACGAGATCGATCGTCTCCGCGAGCAGGGCGCGATCGGATCGGTGCCGTGATGACCGATGCTCGGCGGATGGCCGGCAAAAACACTTGGAATCAGGAGAATTCGAATGCGTGAAGTGGTCGTCGCTGCGGCTGTCCGCACCCCGGTAGGCAAGCGCAACGGTGGGCTGGCCGGTGTGCACCCGGCAGACCTGTCGGCGCTCGTACTCGAGGCGCTGGTCGAGCGCACCGGCATCGATCCCGGGGTCGTCGACGACGTCATCTGGGGTTGCGTATCGCAGGTGGGCGACCAGTCGAGCAATATCGGCCGCTATTCGGTACTCGCTGCCGGATGGCCGGAGTCCATCCCGGGTACCACCATCAACCGGGCGTGCGGGTCGAGCCAGCAGTCGATCGATTTCGCAGCCCAGGCCGTGATGTCGGGTCAGCAGGACGTTGTTGTCGCCGGCGGCGTCGAGGTCATGAGCCGTGTCCCGCTCGGCTCGGCGCGTGCCTCCGGGCAACCGTACGGGCCTCGTGCGCTGGCGCGCTACGACGGATTCGCATTCAACCAGGGAATTTCCGCGGAGAAGATCGCCCAGAAATGGGGATTGTCGCGCACTCGGCTCGACGAGTACTCGGCGATCTCGCACGAGCGTGCCGCGGCAGCGCAGGACCGCGGGGCATTCGAGGCGCAGATCGTGCCGGTGGTCACCGACGAGGGCACGGTCAGTGTCGACGAAGGGATTCGTCGCGGTACCACGGTCGAGAAACTCGCCGGTCTGAAGCCCGCTTTCGCCGACGACGGTGTGATCCACGCCGGAAACTCGTCGCAGATCTCCGACGGTGCTGCGGCACTGCTCGTGACCACACCGGAGAAGGCTCGTGAGTTGGGCTTGACCCCGCTCGTCCGATATCGGGCGGGCGCGGTGGCGGGCGCCGATCCGGTGCTCATGCTCACCGGTCCGATCCCGGCTACCGAGAAGGCTCTCGTGAAGGCGGGGATCGGCCTGAAGGATGTCGGAGTGTTCGAAGTCAATGAGGCGTTCGCGTCGGTTCCATTGGCGTGGCTGGCCGAGACCGGCGCCGATCCGGAGCTGCTCAACCCGCTCGGAGGGGCGATCTCCCTCGGGCATCCGCTCGGAGGTTCGGGTGCCGTGTTGATGACTCGGATGATTCATCACATGCGCGACAACGGAATTCGATACGGTCTCCAGACCATGTGCGAAGGCGGCGGCACGGCGAATGCCACTGTTGTCGAACTCCTCGGCACATAGGACGTCACATCTGTGATCCGGCCGGCAAAATTCTCGGCTTGAGACCCTTGTCACATCCGGCAAACCGACCTACTGTGTGTTCAGTAGGTTGGGGACGTGAAGGAGAGAGGCACCGTGCAAAGGGCGTACGACACGCTTCTCGCCAAGGGTGAGGACCGCAGAGAGCTGATACTCAGTGCAGCTCAGCGGTTGTTGGCGAGGAACGGGTGGCGCAGCACGAGCCTCGCTCAGATCGCACGGGCCGTGGGCATCACGCCCGCGGGTCTGCTGCATCACTTCCAGTCCAAGGACCAGTTGCTGCATGCCGTGCTCGACGCACGGGATGCAGACGATGATGCACGTGCTGATCGTTCGGGAGATCCACTCGAGCAGATCAGGAGACTGTACTTGCGTTTCGAGAAGTCCCCTGAACTGGTCGGGATGTTTGCTGTACTCCTGATCGAGAACCTGGAGCCGGATGCTCCACTGCACGATCGCCTACTCGTTCGACACCGCGCCGCGATCGACACAATCGAGGCGGGTATCCGACGTGGTCAACACGCCGGGCGGTATCGGATGGATGTGAACCCAGCCGTCAAAGCGGTGGAAATCGTCGCTTTCCTCAACGGAATGGAAACCTCATGGCTGCTCGATCGTTCGCTCCCGATAGCCGAGATCTTCGAGGACTTCACACAGTCGCTCGAGCAACAGCTCATGCCCAGCAGCACAGTCTGAGACACCGCATCGTCATCGTCGCGCCACGTGTGGTCGATACCGTGCGCAACGTCGGAGGGTGGCTCTACGACCAGGTTCTCGCGGGATGGGAAGTCACGGTCCTGGCCCGGGAGCATCAAGACATCCGCCCGCTCGAGATCCTCGGGGCCCGAGTCATCGATCTCGACTCGGTATTGGGGACCGAGCACGGCATGGTTCCTGAAGCGCTGGTGGCATCGGCCGAACTCTACTCGTCCGACGAGCGCATCCGTGCAGGTCTGGACCGGCTTCTCGATCGCGGATCGACGAAGTTCAGCATGTGGGGCGATGAGCTCCCGGCAGAGATCGATGCCAGGTTCTCGGCGTCGGAATACTGTATGAGCAGGGCTGCACAGGTATTCAAGCGGCATGCACTCGTCGCAGCGGCGGTCCGCGAACCTGTGATCGCACCCATCGAGTCCTTCCGGACCTCCGGTTTCACCTCATCCAAGTCGGGTCACCTCACGTCGGTCTGACCGACCCGCGTGACGAAGCCTCGACGGCTCACAGCCCCGAAATGACAAGCGTCCCGGCACTCGATGAGCGCCGGGACGTCGTATGCAGTCGGTCAGGCCTGCTGAAGGTCGATGACCACCTTGCCGATGGCCTGCCCGTCACCTACCAGACGAAGGGCACCGACGGCGTCGTCGAGCGAATAGATCGCACCGATGTGCGGCACGGCTCGCCCTGAGACGAGAAGATCGACCAGTTCGTCCTCGTTGCGGCGGAACTCGTCCGGGTCCAGGTCCTGGAACTGGAAGCCCTGGATCCGAATACCCTTCACCAGAACGAGATTGAGCGGTATTCGAGGGATGGTTCCCGAGGCGTATCCGACGGTGATGAAACGTCCGCCTCTTCGCAGACTCCGGAGAGCCGGTTCGGACAGGTCGCCGCCCACCGGATCGACGACGACGTCGGCCCCCTCGCGAGCGACGTCCTTCAGCAGTGCGCGAAGTTCACCCGCGCGATGATCGACGAGATGCTTCGCACCGTAGGACGCTGCGACCTCGAGCTTGTCGGCCGACGAGGCCACAGCGACAACGGTCGCTCCCAGAACCGCTCCTAGCTGGACCGCGGCCAGTCCGACGCCGCCGCCGGCCCCCAGCACTACGAGTGTTTCGCCGGGCCGGATCCGGGCCACCGACCGAAGCGTGTGATACGCAGTGCGATGTGCGACGCCGAACGCTGCTGCGGTGTGGTCGTCGACGCCGTCGGGTATCCGTCTCAGCGACACGGCCTTTGCTGCGATCTCCTCCGCGAAGGCGCCGACGATGCCGGTGCCGCTCACCCGATCGCCGACCGCGAGGTCGCCGACGTCGTCGGCGACCTCCTCCACGACCCCTGCGAACTCGCTACCGGGGACGAACGGCGTGGGCACGCTGATCTGGTATTTGTCGGCGACCACCAGCACATCGGGAAAGTTGACCGCGGCAGCGCCGACCCGGACCCGCACATGACCCGGTTCGAGGGAGGGCGAGGCGATCTCGTCGATCCGGACCACCTCGGGCTCCCCGTATTCGGAGCAGATCGCAGCGCGCATACCCGCTACCGCCCTCGCCAGACCGGTGCGCGCTTCTCGACGAACGCGGATGCGCCTTCCTTGGCGTCGTCGCTGGAGAAGACGACACTCTGCCAGTGTCCCAGCCTCTCGTCTGCCCGAGCCGGATCGGATTGTGCGAGCCGGACGAGTTCCTTGACCGCGGCAAGGCCCAGTGGGGCGTTCGCCGCAATGCGTTCGGCGAGCGCGAGCGCGGCCGACTGCACTGCCTCCGGTTCGACGACCTCGTTGATCAGGCCGAGTTCGTAGCCTCGCTGCGCGGTGATCAGATCGCCGGTGAGCGTCAGTTCCATGGCGGCTGCCCGCGGGATCCTCGTCCCGAGATTCGTCCCGCCGCCGGCCGGGAACAGACCCCGCTTCACCTCGGGAAGACCGAATTTCGCGGCCGACGAGGCGACGATGAGATCACTTCCGAGAAGGAGTTCGAGCCCGCCGCCGATCGCGGTGCCGTTGGCGGCACCGATCACGGGGATGTCGGTCTCGCCCCTGGCGAACCGTGCGTAGGAGGCGCCGGGGCCGGAGTCCAATCCGATCTTGTCGCCGTTGGCGAATGCCCTCAGGTCCATGCCGGAGCAGAACGCCCGGTCACCGGTGCCGGTGAGGACGATCGCGCGGATCTCTGGGTCGGACTCGGCTTCTTCGACCGCCGCGCCGATCCCGTTGATCAGCGCGCTGGTAAGCGCATTACGTGCCTCGGGGCGGTTCAGCCTCAGGAGGAGAACCGCACCGTGCTGCTCTTGTACGAGTTCGGTCATTTCCGCTGTCACCCCTTGTAGTCGGTCGACTCGGCGAGCTCGGCGGCCTCACGCATCGCGCTGACGACCACCGGACCGAATGACTGCAGCTTGGGATCGTCACCGGCGCGCTGGTAGCCCTGCTCGAGAATGATTGCAAGCTTCCACTTGGCGAGGATCAGGTAGTAATCGAGGTCGTCGACCTGACGGCCGGAAACCTCCGAGTAGTGCTGGACCATCTTTGCGCGGTCGGGCATTCCTCGAAGATCGGCGTAGCCGCCCTGGCCTGCGCCTTCGACGGTCATGTCCTCGGGCCAGTTCATCAGCATCCAGCCGAGGTCGAGCTTCGGATCGCCGACGGTGCCCATCTCCCAGTCGACGAGGGCAGCGAGCTTCGCGGGTGCGCCGTGCTCGAACATCACGTTCGCGAATTGGTAGTCGCCGTGCATCAGACCCGGGACGTAGTCGAGTGGGCGATGCGCCTGCAGCCACTTGGTGGCGACATCGATTCCGTCGAGCTCGCGGGCTTTGATGCGGTCGAAGAAGCGGGTCCAGCGGTCGACCTGACGGTCGTGGAATCCGTCGGGACGCCCGAGGTCATGCAGGCCCTGCGCCTTCCAGTCGACCTTGGACAGCAGCGCGATGCCCTCGGCGAGCTGGTACGCGAGACCCGGACGTGTGGACAGATCGCTGTTGTACGGCTCGGGCCACACGCCGTGTTGATCCATCGGCGACCAGCCGTCGACGTATCCCATGAGGTAGAACGAACGGCCCAGAACCGAAGTGTCCTCACAGGCTGCGACCGCAGCGGTATGGGGGACGTCTGTGCCGTCGAGTGCCTGGATGATCCGCCATTCACGAATGATTCCGCTGTCGCGGTCGGCGGGCGCACCGGTGGGCGGGATCCGGATGACGCAGGTGAAGCCGTCGCGGTCGAGTTTGTAGATCTCGTTCTGGGTGCCGCCGGAAAGGTACTTGGCTTCGAGCGGTGCCCCCTTGCCGGGCAGGCCCTGATCGTCCATCCATGCGGCGAGTCGATCGGTGTCGATCACAGGTTCCCCACTTCCAGTTCGAGGTATTCGGCGTACTTTGCGCGGGCTTCGTCCTGCTTGCGCGGAAGCCACTGCGTGGGCCACAGGTCGTCGGTTGCGCTGTAGTCGCGCAGGACCTGTTTTGCAACGGTCGTCTTGTGGACCTCGGTCGGGCCGTCGGCCAGACCCATCACGGCGGCGCCGTGGATCATCTTGAAGAACGGCATCTCGTTGGTGACACCGAGTGCGCCATGGACCTGCATTGCGCGCCAGGCGATGTCGTGCAGCACGGTCGGCATCACGATCTTTGCCGTGGCGATGTCCTTGCGGAGCTTCTTGTAGTCGTTGTACTTGTCGATCTTCCACGCGGTATGGAGCACGAACAGGCGGAACTGCGTCAGCTGCGCGTAGGAGTCGGCGATGTAACCCTGGATGGTCTGTTTGTCGGCGAGTCTGCTGCCTGCGGTCTCGCGACTCAGTGCCCGCTCGCACATCATGTCGAGGGCCTTCTGGGCGAGTCCGATCGTCCGCATCGCGTGGTGGATGCGGCCGCCACCGAGACGGGTCTGGGCGACGGCGAACGCCTGACCTTCGCCGCCGAGAAGGGCGTCGGCGGGTACCCGTACGTCCTGGTAGTGGATGAGCGCGTGGCTGCCACCGTTCATCGGCTCGCCGTACAGGCCGACGTTACGCACGATCTCGATGCCCGGGGTGTCGGCCGGCACGAGGAACATCGACATGCCCTTGTGTACCGGTACCTCGGTGTCGGTCACGGCCATCACGATCAGGAACGAGGCCGTCTTGGCGTTGGAGGAGAAGTACTTCCAGCCGTTGATGACCCAGTCGGTGCCGTCCTTGACCGCTCGGGTGCGGAACTGCGCGACGTCGGCGCCGCCTTGCGGCTCGGTCATCGAGTAGGTGGAGAAGAGTTCGCCGTCGAGCAGTGGCTGCAGGTACTTCTTCTTCTGTTCGGGTGTGCCGTAGTGCGCGATGATCTCGGCGTTGCCGGTATCGGGTGCCTGGCATCCGAAGACGATCGGTGCCCACGACGAGCGTCCGAGGATCTCGTTGAGCAGTGCGAGTTTGAGCTGTCCGTAGCCCTGCCCGCCGAGCTCGGGGCCGAGGTGTGTGGCCCACAGGCCCTGTTCGCGAACCCGTTGCTTGAGCGGATCGATGGCCTTGCGTCGCAGGCCGTCGAGGGGTACGAACTGCTCGTGTTCCCACACCAGGTCCAGCGGCTCGACCTCGTCGCGCACGAAGGCGTCGGCCCAGTCCAGTTTTTCCTGGTATTCGGGGTCGGTTTCGAAGTCCCACGCCATTGCCCGGCTCCTCTCTGATTCCAAGAATCTTAATTCGTAGTTTTCAGAATGCTATTCTTACACGACTGAAGTCGGTTTGGAACAGCCCGCGACGAAAGGCATCGAATTGAAAGCCCAAGACCTATTCCACATGGGTGTCGTGACCGATGATCTGGTCGCGGCCAAGGCGGAGTTCTCCCAGCTCTTCGGTTATGAATGGGGTCCCGAGGTCGGTGGGGAAGTAGCGGTGACGCTGCCCACCGGCGATCATGTGGTCGACCTGAGATGCGCGTTCTCGATCACAGAACCGCGCATCGAACTCGTCCGGAGTGTGTCGGCACCTCTGTGGGAGGCGGTCCCGGGTATCCACCACCTCGGCTACTGGTCCGACGACGTCGATGCCGATCGCGACGAGTTCGCCGCCCAGGGCTACAGCACGGAAGCAACCCGACGTGCGGCCGACGGCAGCCTCTTCTTCGCTTTCATGCGAAGCCCATCCGGACTCCTCCTCGAATTCGTGACCCGCGCAGCGGAACCGGGGATGTCGCAGTGCTGGATGGCGCCGCAGTGACCCCGCAGGTCGACACGCCGACGAGGACGGAGAGAGGGAAGTAATGGGCAACGTAGGAATCGTGACCGGTGGTGGCCGGGGTATGGGGTTCACATGCGCGCAGCGGATGGTCGGCACCGTCGACACAATGCTGCTCGTCGACATCGACGAAACCTCCGCGAAGGAGGCGGCAGCGCAGCTGTCGTCGGACTCGACGGTGGTCGAACCGTTCGCCGCCGATGTCGGTGACGCCGATGCGCTGGGCAGGCTCGCCGACCGCGCGGCCGAACTCGGAACGCTCCGCTCGGTCGCTCACGCGGCGGGGATCTCGCCGACCATGGCCGACTGGCGGAAGATCGTGTCGGTCGATCTCGTCGGTACGGCGTTGCTGGCGGAGGCGCTCCGTCCGCTGGCGACAGCCGGTACCGCCATGGTCTATTTCGCGTCGATGGCACCGTTGGTCGGCCGGATGGATCCGGGGTCGGAGCTGGGTGCGGTCCTGGACGATCCGCTCGACGGGGAGTTCCTGGACAAACTCCGGGAGACCGTCGGCGAATCGATCGAGCAACCGGGCATTGCCTACTCGTGGGCCAAGCACGGGGTGCAGCGGTTCGCGCGCGCCGA
Organism: Rhodococcus sp. F64268; assembly: GCF_023015605.1. Taxonomy (NCBI): domain Bacteria; kingdom Bacillati; phylum Actinomycetota; class Actinomycetes; order Mycobacteriales; family Nocardiaceae; genus Rhodococcus; species Rhodococcus sp. F64268. The sequence goes on along the minus strand of NZ_JALKAI010000002.1, from coordinate 868,163 downwards.
GGCCATCCGACTCGGCCGGGTGGGGGCGCGGGCGAACTCCGTGTCACCAGGGCTGATCGACACTCCGCAGGGACGCCAGGAAGCGGCGAGCAATCCGCGCATCGCTGATATGCAGCGCGCGACGCCGCTCGGCCGACTCGGGCAGGCCGATGAGCTCGCAACGGTTGTGGCGTTCCTGCTGTCGGACGGCGCGAGTTTCGTCAACGGCATCGACATCCTGGTCGACGGTGGTGTCATGGCGGCAATTGCTGCCCGACACGAAGAGTCCGCGACATGACCGACTCCATGGGAGTCGGGCTGCATTACGGCGGAACCGATACGTCCATGCCTTTGGTCGACCTCGCGCGTGCCGCGGAGGATCGTGGGTTCGAATCACTGTTCGTGCCGGAGCATTCACATATTCCGAGTGCCCGCGAAACACCCTTCCCCGGCGGCGGAGTTCTACCCGACCGTTATTTCCGCCTGTGGGACCCGCTCGTGAGCTTGTCGTTCGTCGCTGCGGCGACGGGCCTGACCGTCGGAACCTGCACGGCGCTTCCCGGTGGGCACGACCCGATTTCCTACGCAAAGGCTGTGTCCACGCTGGATGTCATGTCGGGTGGTCGCCTCGTGCTGGGCGTCGGTTTCGGCTGGAACAACGACGAGTTCGAAGATCATGGGTTCGACGCTCGCGACAAGTATGCGGTGGTCGAAGAAAAGATCGCGCTGATGAAGAACCTCTGGACCGAGGAAGAAGCGTCGTACGACGGCAAGCACGTGCGGTTGTCGCCCAGTAGGGTGTGGCCGAAACCTCTGCAACGCCCGCACCCTCCGCTCCTGCTGGGAGCGCGGTCCGGTCCGATCGGATTCCGCAGGATCGCGAAGTGGGCGGATGGGTGGATTCCCATGGGGCACCATCCCGTCGACACCCTTGAGGCGGATCTGTTGCAACTCGCTGTCGAATTCGAGCGGGTGGGCCGCGATCCGGACAGTATCCGGGTGACAATCCTGCAGGGGCTTCGCCCCGACCTCGCCGATGTGCTGGACAGGTTTCGGCAGATGCCTGTCGAGCGGGTGATCGTCGACGTCCCGACTGCTGACGACGATGTCGTGTTACCGATCCTGGACGAGATCGCGGCCTACTCGTAGGGCGTCGGACGGTCCGTCTCCGGGCGCAGGCTGCGCAGGAACAAGGCGACTGCGGCACGGATGTGCTCGTCGAGATTATCGCGGATGATCCCGAACGATGCGAGGCGCGCCGGTGCGCCGGCCGCCATGCCGAGAAACAGTTCGGCGAGCGTGTCCGGGTCGTCGGCGAGGATGGCGCCGGTGGCTGCGTGCCGGCGGAGGAGTTCGGCGACCTGCTTCGTGCGTGGCCAGTACCCGGAACCGAGTGCTCTGCGGGCGATATCGGGGTAGCGGGATGCATAGGCGACCGCTACCTGTTGGAGCTTGATCATCGACGGATCGAGGGCGCGCCGCACGGCGGTTTCGGCGATCGCGGTCAGCGCCTTCTCCAGGTCGTCGAAATCTGGGAGCTCGGGCTCGGGCCAGGGCCAGTCGCTGCGCGACATCGCCCATCCGAGTACCGACCGGAATACGTCTTCCTTGGTGGGGAAGCGTGCGTACAGAGACGGTTTCGTCGTTCCCGCGGCGGAGGCGATGGCATTCATCGTCGTGCCTTCGTAACCGTTTTCGAGGAACAATCGGAGGGCAGACTCGCGGACGGCTTCGTCGAGTCGGCCCGCTTCCTCTTTGGTCGGTCGGCCACCCCGCCGCCGGCCCGCGCCCACGGCCCGCGGCGGCTCGTTCACCGATGTCATAGCTGAAGAGTGTGCCAAACAAAATTGCCTATGGACATAAAACTTTTCCGGTGAGTATGGTTATCGGTATTCGCTAACTATACCCGCAAGTCTAGTTATCTCGGACTTCCCGAAACTCAACGGCCGGAGGGCACAGTGACAGAAGCGACGATGCAGAAGGACGTCATCGGGACGCTGAACGCGTACTTCCAGGAACGGCGGGACCAAGTTCCCGTCCTGACCCAGCGCGCGAACGATCAGGGGATCACCGAGATCCGTTCCCGCGAGGACATCGTTCCGCTCCTCTTTCCCCACACCACCTACAAGAGCTACCCGGAAACACTTATTGCCAAGGGTAAGTGGGAACAGATGAATCGGTGGCTGGGATCCCTGTCCACCCGCCGACTCGACGACGTCGACGTCTCCGAAGTCACCGACGTCGACGGCTGGATCGGTGCGCTGGAGAAGGCCGGCCACATGGTGTCGAGTTCGAGCGGAACCAGTGGAAAGGGTTCGTTCCTCAACAAGTCCTACCGCGACTTCGACGTCAACAAGCAGAACCTGCTCGATTGCTTCGTATCGCTGGGAATGCCGCCCGAAAAGGTATGGCACGTCATCCCGGTCGGGCCCGACACCGGGCAGACCCAGCATGCCGCTGTGCGCGACCTGATCATCGATTCATTCTCCCGGCCCGACGCGCTTCCCCTGTTCGACGGGCCCGCACCCGAAGGGTTCCATCGCTACCTGTCCCGGTTGTCGGCGATGCGTCGCGCGATGGCCGACGGCACTGCCGCCCCCGACGACATCGCGTCGTTCGAGGCAGAGGCAGCCGAGCGTGCGGCGCTCCAGGAGCAGAAGCTGAACCACTACGCCGACCAGATCATGGCCCGACGCAACGAGAACATCCTGTTCAGTTCGCAGTTCCCGCAGCTGTACCGACTCGTCGAGGTGCTCCGCGAACGGGGTGTCAAGGACGGCGACATCACCGGAATCAACGGTCTCACCAGCGGCGGTGGCCTCAAGGGCACGAACCTGCCCGACGACTACCAGGACCAGATCTACCGGATGCTCAATATCGCTCCGGAACGCTTCCTGCACTACTACTCCATGCAGGAACTCAACAATCGCATGTTCAAGTGCCCGGAAGAGGGGCGCTACCACGTGCCGGAGGAGATCGTTCTCCTTGTCCTGAACAAGGACGGCGACGCACTCGCCGAAGCATCGGGCAACCTGGTCGAAGGGCGGGCCGCATTCGTCGACACCACCGTCGACGGGCGTTGGGGCGGCACGATCTCGGGTGACAAGATCACCGTGGATCAGGGGCGCTGCCCGTGCGGGCGCGACGGCGAGACCGTTCTGCCGAACATCGTGCGCTACTCCGACCTCGGAGACGACGACAAGATCACCTGTGCCGGAACGATGGACGCATACGTCCGCGGAATCGTCGGGGAGTGAACATCATGACCACGACTGCGCCTGCCCCCACCCGCACCAAGATCCAGGTACCGCATTTCGTCCGCGGGAAGTTGATCTGGGGCGAGGACAACGAGTATCTCTCGCGCGATTTCGGAGTCCCCTTCGTGACTCCCAAGATCGAGTACAACGAGCTGTTCGTCCCGCGCACCGAGCCGGGACCCGCCTTCGACGTCCCGGTCTCGGAGATCATCGACTTCCTCGTCGAGACCGCCGGGCAGCTGTCCCTGGAGAAGAACCCCTATCTTCAGGAATCTCTCGAGATGACGCTGCAGGTCAGCGCGTTGCCTCGCCGGATCATCGAGAACACGTTCCGTCGACCGGGACAGTTCCTGACGAAGGAGGCTCTCGAGTTCCGCCTCGAGCGCACCTTCGGAAGTCTCGATGTACTCGACGGCTGGGTCGAGAACACCGACCCCAACGGCAACGTCAGCAAGATCCGCGCGTTCCCGCCGCGATTGGTCCACATGCTCGCGGGCAACTCACCGAGCGCTGCCATGACGTCGATCGCTGATGCTGCACTCCTCAAGGCCGTCAACGTGTTCAAGATGCCGTCGGCCGATCCGTTCACCACGGTCGCGGTACTGCGGACGATGTCGGACATCGCGCCCGATCATCCGGTGCTGAAATCGATCTCCGCAGTCTACTGGCGCGGCGGCGACGAATCGGTCGAAGGTGTGCTGTATCGCTCGCAGTACTTCGACAAGCTCGTTGCGTGGGGCGGCGGCGCCGCGATCGAGAACGCCGCGAAGTATGCGGGGCCGGGCTTCAGCCTGATCTCGTTCGACCCCAAGGTCTCGATGGCAGTCATCGGCAGAGAAGCATTCGAGTCGGAGGAGACGCTGCGGGAGGTCGCCGAACTCGCGGCGGCCGACGCCACGATCTTCAACCAGGACGCATGCCTCGCAGCGCGTCACATCTGTGTGGAAGGCGATGTCGACCAGGTCGACCGATTCTGCGCACTGCTGCACGAGCGTCTCGGCGTCGACCGGGATTTCGCCTCCGCAGTGGGCCCGAAGCCGGATGCAGACATCCGCGAAGCAGTGGAAGGAATGCGCTACCTCGAACCCGACTACCGGGTGTGGGGCAAGTTCGACGGAACCGGGCTCGTCGTCCGCTCTCCCGAGATGGTCGACTTCCATCCCAATTTCAAGACAGTCAATGTCATTCCGATCGCTCAGCTCCGCGATGCTGCGTCGTACGCAACCGTCGCGACGCAGACGGTCGGTGTGTACCCACCTCACCGCAAGGCCGAGATCCGCGATCATCTCGCCACCGCCGGCGTACAGCGCCTCGTCAAGCTCGGCGGTGCATTGCGCGGCACGATGGGCAACCCCCACGACGGCATGTACCCGCTGCACCGCATGGTGAACTGGGTGGCTGATGACGATGCCTGAGCAGAATCGAAGCGGAATACCCATGCGTGTTCTCGGGCGGTCCGGTATCCGAGTGAGCGACCTGTGTCTCGGCACCATGACGTTCGGTACGGAATGGGGATTCGGTACCGACGAATCGACCAGCCGGAAGATCTACGAGACCTACCGGGAAGCGGGCGGCAACTTCGTCGACACCGCGAACAACTACACGAACGGGTCGAGCGAGGAGATCCTCGGGCGGCTCGTGGCACCGGAACGCGACTCGATCGTCGTGAGCACCAAGTACTCCTTCCCCACCGACCCCGCGGATCCCAATACTGGCGGAAACCACCGGAAGAGCCTGCGCCGCAGCGTCGAGACGAGCCTTCGACGGCTCGGCACCGACTACATCGATCTGCTGTGGGTCCATGCGTGGGATCAGTGCACCCCCGTGGACGAGACCCTGCGAGCTCTCGATGACCTGGTGCGGTCGGGCAAGGTGCTCGCGATCGGGGTGTCGAACACGCCGGCCTGGGTGGTGTCGAAATCCGTTGCCGTCGCCGAACTACGTGGATGGAACTCCTTCTGCACGATGCAGGTCGAGTACGCGCTCACTGCGCGCACTGCTGAGCGCGAACTCCTTCCGATGGCGCGGGCACTGGGGATCGAGGTCTCTGCATGGAGTCCACTCGGCCGCGGAACCCTCGCTCGACCCATGTCGGAGGAGGCCTTCGCGAAGTTGCCCGCGCCCGTGCAGCGCATCCTCACCGTCACGCGGGAGGTCGCCGGCGAACTCGGTGTCTCACCCGCGCGGGTCGCGCTCGCATGGGTTCGCAGCCAAGGGCTTATGCTGTCGATCGGTGCACGTACCGTCGACCAGATCAACGACAATTTGGCGGCATCGGACGTCGAACTCGATGACTCTCACTTGGCGCGACTCGACGAGGCATCGAAGATTCGCCTCGGCTATCCGCACGAGTTCCTGCACGAGCGCCGGGCGATGTTCACACCGGATGCTCTTCGGGCTCCGGCCCACGGGTAGCCCGCGACCGAGGAAGGCAAACACGATGGAGACCCTCGAACACTGGATCGACGGATCTGCCGCCGCACCACACGGCGGTGGATACTTGCCGGTGACCGATCCCGCGACCGGTCGCACAGTGCGACAGATCGCGGACGGCGACAGCGACGACATCGATGCAGCAGTGCGCGCTGCGTCGAGGGCGACATCGGAATGGCTGAGCATCCCGGCACTGGCACGTGGTCGCCTGATCACCGATCTCGGTCGGGCGATCCGGGCGAACAAGTCGGAACTCGCAGAGCTCGAGGTCAGCGAGACCGGCAAACCGGTCGCCGTTGCGCTCGGCGAGATCGAGAACTCCGCCGTGTATTTCGAGTTCTACGGTGGATTGGTCGGGATTCCTGTCGGCGAAACCATCGACGTGGCACCGGATCAGCACGTGTTCACCAAACGTGAGCCGTACGGCGTCATCGGCGTAATCACGCCGTGGAATGTGCCGCTCAACCAGGCGTCGCGAGCGTGTGCGCCCGCGCTCGCTGCGGGTAACACGGTGGTGCTCAAGCCGTCCGAGAACACGTCGGCAACCAGCGTGCGGCTTGCGCAACTCGCCACGGAAGTCGGGCTGCCCGATGGAGTGATCAACATCGTGCTGGGAAACGGGCGCGATGCGGGGGCCGCGCTGGCACAGCACCCGATGGTCGCGAAGGTTGCATTCACCGGCTCGGTGCCCACCGGGCGGGCAGTTGCGGGGATCGCAGCGGAACGGATCGTTCCGGTCACTCTCGAGCTGGGCGGCAAATCGGCGAACATCATCTTCGCCGACGCCGATCTCGATGCCGCCGTTGCCGGAGCGCTGACGGCGTTCACCGGGAATGCCGGGCAGGTATGTTCTGCGGGCACCCGTTTGCTCGTGCAGCGCGACGTGCACGACGAGGTGGTGCGTCGACTGGTCGAGGCCGTCTCTGCGATCCAGGTGGGACGCGATATGGGGCCCATCATCACTCGCGAGCAGTTCGGACGCGTCCAGGACTACTTCAAGGTCGCCGAATCGGAGGGTGTACGGGCGGAGACGGGCGGTACCGTCTCGGCGCTCTCCGAGAAGACCGGCGGCTTCTACGTCGATCCGACCGTGTACACCGGGGTGGACAACACGATGCGCATTGCGCGCGAAGAGATCTTCGGTCCTGTCGTCGTAGTGATCCCGTTCGACACCGACGACGAGGCAGTCGCGATCGCCGACGACTCGGAGTACGGTTTGATCGCCGGTGTGTGGACAAGGGACGTGTCCAGGGCGCTCGCGGTCAGCGACAGATTGCGCACCGGCCAGGTTTTCGTCAACACCTGGTCGACGGCATCGGTGCAGACCCCGTTCGGTGGGTGGAAGAACAGTGGCTACGGGCGTGAGAAGGGCGTCGAAGCGCTGCACCACTACGGACAGGTCAAATGCGTGACCGTCAAGCTCTGAACACGCACTCGATGCTGCCGGCCATTTTCGGAAGGAACTTTTGATGACCCAGGACTCAGCGGTGAGCGGAGCGTCCGTCGACGACGCGCACCGCGCCCTCTTCGATGCCGGACTCGCGGTTCGCAGGGAAGTGCTCGGCGACTCTTATGTCGATGCAGCCCTCGAACGCAACGCGGGTTCCGACGGGGAGTCGCTACAGGAGTATGTCAGCGAATTCGTCTGGGGCGGTGTGTGGACGCGTGAGGGGCTCGAACGCCGCGACCGATCTCTTTCGACGATCAGCATTCTCATCGCACTCGGCCACCTCCAGGAACTCGCGACGCATGTGCGCGCCGGCCTCGGCAACGGCCTGACCCGAGAGGAAATCACCGAGACCGTTGTCCACGCGACCGCGTATGTGGGTTGTCCCGCCGGTATTTCGGCGATGCGGGTAGTGCAGGACGTGCTGGTCGCCGAGCTCGGCCCGCGCGCTGCCGGAGACAACGCATGACCGCCGGCGCGCAGACCACGTCGACCTCGGTAGTGCCGCTGCCCGGCAAGGTGGTCGGCCACATCGGGCTCGGTGCGATGGGGCGGCCCATCGCACAGAATTTCGTTGCCAGCGGACAGGCCACGCTGGTATTCGACGCCGATTCGGCGTCCCAGGGCCGATTCCTCGACGACCACGCCGGTGTCGGCGGTGCCGCGGGCTTCGCGGATTTCGCAGCCTGCGATGTCGTGGTTCTGGTGCTCCCGACCAGCGACATCGTCGACAGCGTCGTGCTCTCGGAGGACGGATTGCTGGCGCATCTGCGGCCGGGAAGCACGATCGTCGATATGGGATCGAGCATCCCCACCCGCACGCAGGCACTTGCCGAAGCCGCCGCAGTAAAGGGCATTTCGGTTGTCGATGCGCCGGTCAGCGGTGGGGTTGCGCGTGCCGAGCAGGCCGCGCTCGCCGTGATGGTCGGCGGCGATGTCGCGGCGGTCGAAGCGGTGATTCCGCTGCTGAAGGCAACGGGCAGCGACATCATCCATGTCGGCCCCGTCGGATCCGGCCATGCAGCAAAGGCTCTCAACAACCTGATGGCCGCCAACAACATGCTCATCGCCGCCGAGGCTCTGCTCGTCGGACGCAAGTTCGGTATCGAGCCCGCCACGCTGCTGGGCGTGATCAACGCGAGCAGCGGGCGCAATCAGGCAACCGAAGCGAAGTACGAGAAGTTCGTGTTGTCGCGGACCTTCGACTCCGGTTTCGCTGCGCGTCTGATGCGCAAAGACATCGGGATCGCCCTCGATCTCGCGCACGATCAGGAGATCTCACCACTCCTCGGGGAGGCGGTGGGCCGGTTGTGGAACGCGGCGGTCGACGGACTCGACCCGGCCGCAGACCAAACGGATGTGGTGCGGTATCTGGAGGAATACCACCGGGTGTCGCTGGCGGACCCGGCCGGCCGGTGAACGAACACTGAACGACCGCTGATCGAAGAAGCCTCGCTCCCCACGGAGCGAGGCTTTTCCGGTCGAGCATGCGCGACTGTGTCAGCGCAGCACGGTTCCACCGTCGACATTGACCACCTGTCCGGTGATCCACGAACCTTCGTCGGACATCAGGTAGGCCACCATGCTCGAGACGTCCCGAGGCTCGCCGTGGCGCGTAGTGCGGTTGCGGGCCATTCCCGATTCGAGGATCTCGGCGGGTGCGCCCTCGCGGATCTCGGGTGTCACGATCAGCCCGGGTGTGATCGCGTTGGCCCGGATACCTTCTTTTCCCCATCGTGAGGCCACGTGCCGAGCGAGGGCATTGATGCCTGCCTTGGTGGCCGAATATGCAGGACGGCGCGCTTCTCCGGTGAACGAGGCGATCGACGACGTGTAGACGATCGCTCCACCGCCACTGTCGAGCAGTTTCGGGACGCTGTGGCGAGTGACGAGCATATGGCCGCGCAGATTCACGGCCACGGTGCGGTCCCAGACCTCGAGGTCGATGTCGACGACGTCGCTGTCCTTGCTGACCGACCCCATATCGCCCGCGTTGATATGAACCGCGTCGAGTCCGCCGTATGCGTCGACGGTCGCTGCGACGAGAGCCTGCACGGATGTGTCGTCGGAGATGTCCACGTGCACGGCGATCGCGGTGCCACCGCTTGCGGTGATCGCCTCAGCAGTGCGCTGTGCCCCTTGCAGGTTGATGTCGCCGACGACGACCCGCGCTCCTTCGCGGGCCAGGCGCGTTGCCGAATCGGCGCCGAGACCGGTTGCTGCCCCGGCGATCAGGATGGATTTGTTCTTCAGACCTTCCACAAGCACCTCTCAAGAATCACGATTCTGGAATCAGGAATGACATTCTGGAATCCAGGTTATCCGACCTCGGCGACGCCGTCGAGACCGACATGATGTCGAGACATTGTGATGGGAAGCGATATTCGCGAGACCGGCCGGTCAAGCTCGCGCGTCGATCGCGGTGTCCAACACACCGAGGTCGGCGCCGAGTTCGGCGACAGTGTTGCGCACCACCGATACATCCTTCGAAATGAATTCACCGACCGAGCTGCGGAACGCTTCGACTGAGCCCCGCATCGCGACGTTGCCCATGATCTTGCACGCCGAACTGCCGTGTGGAAGAGCCTCGAACAACGTCTCCGGCGCGACACCGAGTTGCCGTCCGAGCGCTTCGGCCTCTGCCAGAAGCCCGATCTGCGCGGCGAACAGCGCGTTGTTCACGAGCTTGACACGAAGGCCGCTTCCGCTCCCGCCGACATGGAGGAGCGGAGTTCCGTAGCTCTTCAGCGCGGGTTCGATGCGTCCGACAGCTTCCTCGGTGCCGCCGACGAAGAGCGCGAGGTTTCCCGCCGCGATATTGTGCGGCCCTCCGCTCACCGCCGCATCGACGACATCGATTCCCAGCGGTTCGGCCACCGAGACAAGATCTTCGATCGTCTTCGGGCTGATGGTGGTGTGAACCACGAGGGCTGATCCCCGCGGCATCGCCTTCAGGAGGCCGCGTTCGAAGCAGACCTCACGGACTTGCGCGTCCGTGAAGACACACACCGTCACGAGATCGACGTCGATGCCGACCTCGGAGACGTCGGCTACCGCCTTCGCCCCGGCAGCTTCGATCGCGGCGCGCGACTCGACAGACCGACCGAGCACCCGAACATCGTGTCCTGCACCGAGAAGACGCTCGACCATGGGCATGCCCATGCGGCCCGCGCCGACGAACCCGACCCGGCTCATCGTCGGTACCCCATCATGTCGAGCGTGGCGTCGGCAGTGCTCAGGGACACTCCCGCGGACGCTCCGACATTGTCGGCGAGACTTGCAACGAGGGTGACGTCCTTGCGCAGGAGCTCGCCGGCATGACCTGCGATCCGTTCGAGGCCGCCGGCGGAGACGACACGGCCGAGGGCGAAACTGTTCGCTGTGCCGTGTGAGACGACCTCACCGAGCTTGGCCGGGTCGACGCCGAGCGCTTTGCCGAGGTCGAGCGTGCTTGCGGCAGTCGACAGATTTGCGGTGAAAAGCAGGTTGTTGAGGAGCTTCGCGACCTGCCCGGCACCCAGGTCGCCGAGATGGACGACGGGGTTGCCGTACGTCTCGAACACCGGCCGTGCCGACTCGACGGTCTTCTCGTCGCCACCGAGCATGACGAGAAGCGTGCCTGCGGCCGCGCCCATGCCGCCGCCGCTGACCGGGGCGTCGATGATCGACACACCCTGCGCGCGGGCAACCTCGGCGAGTTCTTTGCAGGTATCGGGATGGATGGTGCTGTGGATCGCGATGATCCCGCCTTCGCGGAGCCCTTCGAGGATCCCGTTCTCACCGGTGATCACGGCGCGGACGTCGTCGTCGCTCACCACACACAGGCACACGAGGTCGCTGGCCCGAGCGAGTTGCGCCGGAGTGTCGGCGTATTTTGCAGCTGTATCGGCGTAGGGCTCCAGCGACTCTTTCCGGCGGGCCCACAACGTCACTTCGTAGCCGGCTTCGACGATGCGGCGCGCCATGGGGCCGCCCTGACTACCGAGTCCGATGAATCCGACGCGCATCATGTGTCCTTACCCTGGTGGCCCCGCTGAGCGAGGCAGTCATCGATGAAGTTCATGACCGTCCGGTGGTATTCCGGTGCGGCATTGCAGATGCTGAGGTTGTGTCCGCCCCTGGCAATCCGGGCGGTGACGACCCGGGGGGATGCGGTGAACAGCGAGGCGACGTCGTCGATGGCTTCCGGGTCGCTGCGCCACACGCGCTCGTGCTCGGCCGCAGTGTAGTGGACGGGCACACGCACTCGCGGCGCCAGCGATGGGAAGGTCTCCGTGGGCCAGATCGCGGTGACATCGGCTTCGTAATCCGGTGTGCGAGAGGAGATTGCCGATCCTCCCATGATGTCGGAAGGATAGAGGTCCTCTGCCGGAGTCCAGATCAACTCGCCAACACCTTTTGCCTGGGCGTAGCGCTCGCGCGTGCCGAGGATCCCGGCAGCCAGTTCGTGGTGCTCGCGGCCGGTGCCGGAAATTGCGAGGCCGAGAAGGCCGTGGCCGTGGTCGTCTGTAGCCATCCGAACCGCCAGTTCGCTACCGACCGAGTGGCCCCACAGGAACAGTCCGCTCTTACAAGCACCCGAGCCGAGCACGGCGTCCACCGCAGCGTACGTGAGGTCGGCCCGGCGCTGCGAGTCGCGAAGTTCCTCGGCGAACGGTCTGGACGTGCCGTAGCCGGGACGGTCGAGCGCGAGCACCGTGTATCCGTGCAGCGCGGCGGAGCGCATCATCGACAGTTCGGGGTGACCGGGGCAATCCCAGTAGGCGGAGAACGAGGCACCTCCGTGAAGGGCAACGATCACCGCCCGCGGTTCGGGGGCCTCGAGGAGCAGCCCGGAGATCGGAATACCCTCGATATCGACGACGCGGGAGACGGGTGAGGAACTCCACGCGCCGCCGACACCGGCCTCCTCGATCGGTGAGGACTGTGGGGATGCGAAAGTCATGAGTCGGTCCGCAGAAGCATCGCGCCGCCGGGGGACAGTCCGCCGGTCGCGGCCACCGCGACGCGCGCACCGGCAACCTGCCGCGCACCGGCTTCGCCACGTAGTTGGGTCACGGCCTCGTGGATCAGACCCATGCCGTGTGTGCGGCCGTGTGACAGCTGGCCACCGTGGGTGTTGAGGGGGAGGATTCCGTCGCGGGCAATGTTCTTGCCGCCTGCGAGGAAGTCCTTGGCTTCGCCGATACCGCAGAATCCGAGTCCTTCGAGCCACGACAGGCAGTTGAAGCTGAAGCCGTCGTAGAGCTCGGCCACGTCGACATCCTCGGGCTTCATCGAGGTGCGCGACCACATGTGGGCAGACGGCCCGAGCGAATGAGGTTCGTGGGTCAGAGTGCTCTGATCCCAGTCCATTCGTTCGATGATCTGGGTGCCGACGGCCTCGACGAGCACCGGAGTCTGCGGGAGATCATGCGCGGCGTCGATGGCCGAGACGATGACCGCGATCGAACCGTCGCACGGGACGTCGCAGTCGTAGAGGCCGAACGGCGTGGTGATCGGACGGGCCGACATGTAGTCGTCCATCGTCATCGGGTCGCGGTAGATCGCGGTGGGGTTCAGTGCCGCGTTGGCGCGTTGGTTGAGCGCGATCCACCCGAGTGTTTCGCGGTCGGTTCCGTAGCGATGGAAATGCCGCTGAGCGTTCTGCGCGAGGGTATGGGCAGCAGATGTGGCACCGAACGGCATGAACCAGTTCGGGGTGCGCCCACCGGACGGGGGTGCGATCTCCCCGCGCTTCATCAGTTCGGCGTACGTTGCCTCCCACAGCGTGCGGTAACACAGCACATGCCGTGCGGCTCCACTGGCGACCGCGATCATCGCGGCGATCACCGATCCGCCGGGGCCGAATGTCTCGATACCGCCGTTGTGCCAGGTAGGGCGCAAGCCGAGCGCCGCTTCGACCTGCGTGATGCCGCCTTCGCCGAAGCCCCCGACGTTTCCTCCACCGGGGTAGCTGGCGATGCCGTCGATGTCATCCATGGTCAGACCGGCATCGGCGACCGCTCGTTCACACGCCTCGATGGTCAGATCGATGGGCGACCGCATCAGCCGGCGACCGATTTCGGACATGCCGATGCCGGTGAGCGCAACCTTGTCCTCGTACTTGTCCTGCGTAGCCGGGGGTCGCACATGGAACCGGAACTGATCGGGCTCGATCTCTTCCGCAGGCAAGGGGGAGAGCTCACTCTGCTCCTGTGCCGGTCGAAAGAGCGGAAGCCACACATCCGCATCCTGCTGGAAGACGACTTCCATGCGCATGCCGAGTTCGAGCTCCTCGGGATCGCACTCGATGATGTTGGTCGTCAGTCGGACCCGAGGATCTTCCTCGATCGCAACCTGCGCGACGACATACTGCGCAGGCAGACCGGGCACAGAGAATCGGTGGTTGACCGTGAACCCCGCCAGGGTTGCAAAACCGGATACCTCGCGGACACCCAACCGGTGCTCTCTGCAGTACCGGCAGATCGGTTGTGGCGGATGGATAAGAGCCGAGCACGACTCGCATTCCTGGATCCGCAGCACACCGTCGGCGCCGGCCGTCCAGAAGAATCGGTTCTGAGAGGTGAGTTGGGGTAGGGGACGACCCGAGGCTTTCGCCACGGGTGTGTCTCCGGTCTGGTCGACCACCGCTGTCTCGGCCACGTGCGTCGAATTCCTTACTGTCCGTGCCGGGGACGCCGCTGCGTATCAGGCAGCAGCGCCCCCGGGTGAAATCGGATGCTGTCGGCTCAGTTACCGATGTCCGCCGAATCCTTCTTGCGGGTGATCGGATCTGCGAGACGCTGCTCGTCGCAGATCTTCTGCAGCTTCTTCAGCGTATCGTCGAGATTGTCGCCGAGACGCGGTCCGGGGGTGAACGTCGCAGGCAGGTGCCGCATGCCCTGGATCACACCGATGGTGTCGTAATGCACCGTTCCCTCGACGTCGACGGTGTAGTCGGGCATGCGATCGAGAACGGCGAGCAGCATCCGCTTGAACACCATGCGGGCCATGTTGGATCCGACGCACCGGTGGATTCCGAGTCCGAAGCTGAAGTGACGGTTGCCTCGGCGCTCGAGATCGATGTTGTTCGGATCGTCGAACAGTTCAGGGTCGCGGTTGGCCATGGCCCACGACAACCAGAGCCGGTCGCCTTCCTTGAACTCCGTACCGTCGAGTTCGTAGTCGTCCGCGAAGGTGCGGCCGTTGCCCGGCGCCGGAGTGAAGTAGCGCAGGAACTCTTCAGTGGCGGGGTTGAGGAGCGTGTCGCGCTCCTCGCTCAGACGAGTCCGCTCGTCGGGATTGAGGCCCAACCATTCGAGCGAATGAGCTGTGAGCGCCGTCGTCGTGTCGAATCCGCCGCCGATCAGGAGACTGAGGATGCCCAGCAGTTCCATGTCGTCGGGCTTCTCGCCGAGGACCTCGACGTTGGCAATCGCGTTGATCAAGCCCGGGCGAGGATTCTCCCGGATCTCGAACAGGTTCGTGAGGAGGTCGAGCCCCATGGCGCGGTGCATCTCGTTGATACGCGGGATGTCCGGGGAGTCCGGCGGTGTGTAGACCGCGGCGTGCACAGGCTCGTTGTAGATGACCCACTTCTCGATAGGAATCCCCATCATGGCCAGGGTCAGCACCGCCGGCACGACGTTGGCGAGATCGTCGACGAAATCGATCTTGCCGCTTTCGATCTTCTCGTCGATGACTGCGCGGACGACCTCGTCGACGAAGGGAATCCATCGCTCGACGGCAGCGGGGGAGAGATAGGGGTTGAGCAGGCCCCGGAACTCGTGGTGCTCGGGATCGTCCATTTCGAGGATGCCACCGCGGACACCGGATGCGCGTTCCATGGACGGAATCGCGATTCCCTTGTAGCCCTTGCGCTTGTTGTGGAGGTCGTGGTCGTTGGATACGTCAGCAGAGCGGGCGAGATCGAAGACCTGGCGGCTACCCGCGGCGACCCAATGGCCACCGTGGGTGTCGGACCACGCCATCGGGCACTTCGACTGCATTTCCTCGGTGACGTCGAGGAAGCGATCCCGGTAATCCGGGGCGTGCCGGTCGAAATCGTATTTGGGGGACCTGTGGGTTGCGTCGGCAACTGGGTCGACACTCATGACTGTCCTCTCGGCAATTCAGAGAATGGTGATCGCTTGCTCAGGACACGAGCGCACGGCCTCGCGCACGTTCTCCTCGAGATCTGCAGGGATTTCGGAGTCGATGGCCGTGGCGTGGCCGTCGATATCGCTCAGCTCGAAGACATCCGGTGCTGCCATTGCGCACAGCGTATGGCCCTGGCAGCGATCGGGGTCGACTCGCACCTTCATGATGTTCCTCCCGTTCGAATGGGGATTTGTTGATGGGCTGTACATTTCGGGGAGTCGGTCCCGGCCCGAGGGCGGGGTCCCGTCATCAGATGTGGTAGTCGTACCACTTGAGATAGCCGCCGCCGTCCACACGCATCTGCATGCCGGTGACGTACCGGGACTCGTCGGAGGCGAGGAAGAGCACCATGTTGCTGCTGTCTTCGGGTTCGATGAACGGAATGCGCATGGCCTGCTGTACGCCGAAAGCGGGCTCGGCATCCGCGCGGGTCGGGTGCTCGAGATCCGGACGGAACGACCGATACATCGGCTCACTCTGCAGCATGTCGGTGTTGCAGTTGGTGGGGTGCAGCACGTTTGCACGGACACCGGCAGGTGCGAGATGGGTGGCCAAGTCGTGGATGTACTGCGACAGGGCGCGCTTCGAGAACACGTAGGCGGCACCGCCGAGGTCCTTGCCCGGCTGGTCGACCTTCGACACATCCATGAGCGCGGCGGTCGAACCGGTCGCGATGATCGATGCGCCGTCACCGAGGTGCGGCAGTGCGGCCTGCACGGCGTTGATGGTGCCGACCAGGTTGGTATCGACCACGTCGGCCCACGCCTGTCGCTGCGGCTCGCCCTTCATGCCTGCGACACCGGCCTGTGCGACGACGATGTCGATCTTGCCGAGTTCGTCGATGCCCTGCTGGACCGCTGCGCGCATCTGCGCGGCGTCGCGGACATCAGCCTTGACCGTCACGATGCGACGGCCTTCCTTCTCGACGAGTCGAGCCGTCTCGTCGAGATCCTCCTGCGTGGCCATCGGGTATCCGATGGTCGAGAAGTCCTCGCACCGATCGACGGCGATGATATCCGCGCCTTCGGATGCGAGCTTGACCGAGTGGCTGCGGCCCTGGCCACGCGCCGCGCCGGTGATGAATGCAACCTTGCCTTGTACGCGCCCCACTGTTCGTCCCTTTCGATCGAGTTCGTGGTTTCACAGGCCCGATGGTGGGCCGGCAGTGTCTACGTATTGCGCAGTGTCTACGTATTGCGTTTACGTACTGAGGTTTACGTGTTTCGTCCGCCGTTGACGCCGAGGATCTGTCCGGTAATGTAACCGGCTTCTTCCGAGATCAGGAACGCACACGCTGCAGCGATGTCCTCCGGACGGCCGGCCCGACGGACCGGTGTGCGCTGGATGTGGTCTTCGATGGTGCCGCCGAGGAGGCCTTTGCTTTCGGAGCGCCGGAGCATGGGGGTGTCGACGAAGCCGGGCGGCACCGCGTTGACGGTGATTCCCTCGGGCCCGTATTCGAGCGCGAGCGACTTCGTGAGGCCGTTGACGGCGGCCTTGGCCGAGACGTACGCGGACATGAACTGCTGGCCCGACTGCGCGCTGGAGGAAGATATGTTCACGATGCGTCCCCAGCCGGCTTCGATCATGTCGGGGAGCGCGGACTGGACGCAGTGGAAAACGCCGCCGAGGTTGACGTCGACGACCTTCTGCCAGGTGGCGTAGTCGATGTTCTTGAATCGCTTGTACAGCTCGAGGCCGGCACCGTTGACAAGGATTGTCACGGGCCCGAGCTCCTCGCGGACCTGCGCGAATGCTGCTGCGACCTGCTCCGGATCGGAGACGTCGACCCTGTATTCGAGCTCTCCACCCGATGGGTTGAGATCGAAGACCGCGACCTGGTGGCCGTCCTTGCGCAATCGCTCCGCGATGGCCTTGCCGATGCCCGAGCTTCCGCCGGTCACGACGGCTGTTTTCACGCCCACGGTTCATCTCCCACGATCGTTGTGCGGCGCATGAGGCGCTCGGAGGACGGGTCGTACGGGAGTGCACGGTGGAGCATGCCGGTGTTCTCCCAGACGACGAGGTCGCCGACGGCCCATTCGTGCGAGTAACTGAAGCGTTCCTGTGTGGTCCATGCGAGGAGCTCGTCGAGGAGCTCGCGGCTCTCCTCTGGACGCATGCCGACGATGCGGTCGGCCGTTGCGCCGATCGCGAGTGATCGCCGGCCGTCTCGGCGGTCCCACACGAGTGAGGTCTCGTGTTCGGGCAGCCGGCGCCATCCCGCAACCTGTTCGTCGGTTGGGTCCGGATTCACCAGGCGTTGAGCGGCCTCGAAGCTGTGGACGACGCGAAGGCCCTCGTAACGCTTCTTCTCGTGGTCGGGCAGATTCTCGTATGCGGCATAGGTGCTGGCGAATTCGGTTCCGCCGCCGACCATCGCCACGTGGCGCGCCGTGAGTGTCGTGGCCTTCGCCGGTACGTCGTTGGTGGTGTCGTCGATGTGCCAGCAGAACGTTCCCCTGAGATAGTCAGCGGACGGCGTCTTCGCGGGATCGAGTGAGACGGTGAAGATCTCCTGGCCTGGGGCAGGCTGTACCACCTCCCCGAGTCGACGACTGAAGGCCAACTGTGCCTCGTCGTCGAGGTTCAGGCCGCGGATGAGCAGCACCCCCCGCCATTTGAGTGCCTCGAGAAGTTGGGCCGCGACCGTGTCGTCGTTGATGTTGCTGCTGTCGAGGCCCGTGACTTCCACGCCGAGCGAAGGACTGAGGGCTGTTGTCTCAATCACAAGAATCTCCCTTCCGGATGCGAGAACCATACTCTCGTTCGATTCAGGGTTGCAAGACCGGATTTGTCCGGGTCTTGCAGGCAGCACCCTATTTCATTTCCGTGGTGTGAATCACGTTCTGGGGTAGGCGTGAGCCGGTTGACTTGGTACAGTCGCGTCCAACAGATCTCTGATTCTCAGATGCGAGAATAATATTTCCACCAGTGTGAGGAGACGGAATGTCACCGCAGGACAACGGGTCGACTGCAGTAGTCGACGGCGCTACATCGACGGGCGTGACGAAACCCCTGCTCATCGACGGCGAACTGGTCATGCTCGACAAGACCTTCCCGTCCTACAATCCTGCGACCGGTGAGCTGTTCGGTCACGCTCCGGACGCCGGAGTGGACGAAGCAGAAGCTGCGGTCGCCGCTGCTCGCCGCGCATTCGATACCACCACCTGGGCAACCGACGCCGAGTTCCGTGCCAACTGTCTGGACCAGCTGTACCAGGCGCTGCAGGACAACAAGGAAGAGCTGCGCGAGCTGCTGATGGGCGAAGTCGGTGCCACCCGCGTGCTCACTCACGGCAATCAGCTCGAAGCGCCGATCGAGATCGTCAAGTACTACGCCGACCTGCTGCGGACCTACCCGTTGACCGAGACGCTCGGTGAGATCGAGATCCGCGGACAGCAGCACCGCCGGTGGATCGACAAGGAAGCGGCCGGTGTCGTTGCCGCGATCACCGCGTACAACTACCCCGTCCAGCTCGCGATGGCCAAGCTGGCACCCGCACTCGCCGCAGGTTGCACGGTCGTCCTCAAGGGCGCACCCGACACCCCGCTCGTCACCAATGCCCTCGGCGAGATCATCAAGGAACACACCGATATCCCAGCGGGCGTGGTCAACGTCCTGTCGTCGTCGGGTATCCCCGTCGGCGAGGTCATGACCACGCATCCGGAGGTGGACGTCGTCACGTTCACCGGCTCCACCCCGGTCGGTGCGCAGATCATGGCGGCTGCCGCGGCCACGATGAAGAAGGTCTTCACCGAGCTCGGCGGCAAGTCCGCTCTGATCGTGCTCGACGACGCAGATCTCGACATGGTCGCGCAGTTCGCCGCCTTCAGCATCTGCTCCCATGCCGGCCAGGGTTGCGCGTTGACCACCCGACTTGTCGTGCCGCGCGAGAAGCACGACGAGATCGTGGCGCGCGTCGCGGGGTTCATGGCCAACGTGCCGTTCGGCGATCCGACGAACCCCAAGATGTACATGGGGCCGCTCATCAGCGCGAAGCAACGCGACAAGGTCGACGGACTCGTGCAGCGCGCGATCGAGGCCGGCGCCACACTGGCAACCGGCGGCAAGGCCGTCGAGCCCGGCTACTTCTACGAGCCGACGCTTCTCGCCAACGTCGACCCGTCGAGCGAGATCGCCCAGGAAGAGGCGTTCGGCCCTGTTCTCGCGGTGATTCCGCACGATGGCGACGACGATGCCGTCCGGATCGCCAACGATTCGAAGTACGGACTGTCCGGCGGTGTGCTCACCGCCGACGACGAGCGCGGCATCGCGATCGGACGTCGCATCCGCACCGGTACCTTCAGCATCAACGGCGGCAACTACTTCACCCCCGACATGCCCTTCGGCGGATACAAGCAGTCGGGTATCGGTCGCGAGATGAGTGCGCACGGTTTGGAGGAGTTCCTCGAGACCAAGGCCTACGCAGCCGTGGTGAAGGCATGAAGCCCCTGGACGGGGTCCGCATCCTCGAGGTCGCGATGTACGGGTTCGTTCCCTCGGCGGGCGCGGTGCTCGCCGAGTGGGGCGCAGATGTCATCAAGGTCGAGCACGCCGTCACCGGTGATCCGCAGCGCGGCCTCCGGCAGATCGGCCACATGCGCGTCGAGGGCGATCCGAATCCGAATGTCGAACATGCGAATCGGGGAAAGCGCAGCATCGGCGTGGATATGAGTACGCCCGAGGGCAAGGAACTCCTCCACGACCTCGCGCGCAACTGCGACGTGTTCCTGACGAGTTTCCTCCCACAGGCACGGACGAAGTTCGGTATCGACGTCGACGACATTCGAGCCGTGAACACGAAGGTGATCTACGCCCGCGGGAGTGCGCTCGGTCCTCGTGGCGAAGAGTCCGACAAGGGCGGCTACGACATGACCGCCTTCTGGGCGCGAGGCGGAATCGCTGCGACGCTCACCCCGCCCGGCACCGAAGGCATGATCACTCCGCCGGGGCCCGCCTTCGGCGACACCATCTCCGGTACCAACCTCGCGGGCGGAATCGCTGCGGCATTGTTCAAGCGCGAACGTACCGGTGAGCCGTCCATCGTCGACGTGTCGCTGCTCAGCAGTGGCGTGTGGGCGATGGGGCATGGGATCGCGTTGTCGGTGCACATGAACGATCACATGGTGGCTCCGGTGCCCGGCGGACACGGCGCGGTCACCAACCCTCTGTCCGGGTTGTACGAGACTGCGGACGGACGCTTCCTGTCGTTCGTGATGCTGCAGCCGACGAAGTACTGGGCCGAGGTGTGCACGCTCATCGAGCGTCCCGAACTGATCGACGATCCTCGCTTCGCCGGTGCGGAGCAGATTGCTGCCCACACCGCAGAGGCCGTCGAACTCATTCGTGAGGCCATCCGCACCCGCACCCTCCCCGAGTGGACTGAGCGTTTCGGAAGCCTTTCCGGTCCGTGGGCGCCCGTGCAGGATTCTCTGCAGGTGGCGAGTGACCCGCAGGTCCGGGCGAACGAGTACATCGTCAAGGCAGGTGAACTCGAATTGGTCAGCAATCCCGTCCAGTTCGACGTCACAGCACCCACCATCGGGGCGGCACCCGAATTCGCCGCTCAGACAGAGGAAGTCCTGCTCGAGCTCGGGCTCGATTGGGACCGGATCATCGCCCTCAAAACTGCCGGCGCAGTTACGTAGTTCGGCAGTAGTCCAGTTCGTCGGGAGAATCCCATGCCATACATTGCTTCGATCGGTACGTACCTGCCGTGCTGGGGTACATCCGACTCCCGAGTACCGGGAGACGACGAGGACGCGATCACGCTTGCTGTCGAAGCAGGTCGCGCCGCGCTCGAATCCGGAGGCTCGGTCGAGTACGTCGTGCTCGTGAGCCGAGACCTCCCGCTCACGGAGAGCAGCAATGCTGCGGTTCTCCTCGCCGGACTCGGGCTCGATCCAGAGCTCGAAGTCATCGAGCGATTAGGTGGGGCCCCCGCGACACTCGACGCCCTCGGCTCGGCCAGGCCCAGAACGCTCGTGATCGGCGTCGACATCGACGGTGCCGGTGCGGCGGCAGCACTCACTGCGGAACGCGGCCTGCAGGTTCGCACCGCCGCACGGGTGTCCCGGAGTCTGCCGGTCCGAACACGGAACAGTTCGGGGGATGTCCACGACTACGGCGATCCACGACTGCTCAAGAAGCGCGGCTACCTCGCCTCCCTGGCGACGGCGTGGGTCGACAGCCCTGTCGTCGTCGCGGGCGTCGGACGCAAGGACGCGGCGCCCCTCGCCGTCGGTGATTCCGTTGCACTTCCCACCACCGGTGCGAGTTCGAGTCTGTTCGCGTTGGCAGCCATGGCGGAAGCCTCGATGACCGGACCGCTGGTAGGGATCGAACAGGCGAGTCTGTCGGGGATCACGGTGGCGGACGGCTCGGCTTCGGTCCTTCGCCGGGAGCGAGCCCCGCAGCCTCTGCCCGAATCCGGCCAGCTCGCGACCGGTGAGATCCCCATCTCCCTTGCCGCGTACGAGCGGGCCTTCGAGGCGAAGGTGCGCTGGGAGGCGGGTAAGTTCTCCGACAGCGACGAACTGGACTTTCCTCCCCGATACCGGGTGGACCAGGACGGAACATTGAAGACGGAGTACACCTTCGTCGAACTGCCTCGCACGGGCACCGTGTACACCGAGGTGACGGTGCACGCCCCGGTGCCCGGGCTGAAGACGCCGTACACACTCGTGATCGTCGAACTCGATGACGTGGGTGTGCGGGCGCTGGTGCGGGTCACCGGTGTCGAGGCAGGCACCGTCGATATCGGTGACCGAGGCCGACTGGTGCTCAGGCGCGTGGCCGTCCGCTCGGGTGTGCCCGACTACGGCTATGCATTCGAGCCCGACACCGCGGGTGCGGTCGGTACAGGAACGGAGGATGCGGCATGAGGAACGTAGCGATTGTCGGTGCGGGAATGACGCCGTTCGCGGAGCACTTCGCGTTGGGCATCAGGGACCTTCTGCCGATGGCGTTCTCCGAGTGTGCGGCAAGCATCGACAAGGGGCTCGATCTCTCGGATCTGCAGGCTGCCTGGTTCGGCTCGATGGGTACCGCCGACGGCTTCCCATCGGGGATCCTCGCCGACACTCTGGGCCTACGCGACATCCCCGTGACCCGAGTCGAGAACTCGTGTGCCACGGGGCACGACGCGATTCGAAATGCCATGTTCGGCATCGCATCCGGAGCCTACGACGTTGCTCTCGTGGTGGGAGCCGACAAGCTCCGAGAAACGGCGTCGAAGGGGATGCTGTGGGAGTGGGAGGCCATGTCCCGGGACATGGCGTGGGACTACCCACTCGGGCTCGCACAGGCGGGATTTGCGTTGCACGTGCGCAGATACCTGCACGAATCGCCGACGACCCGTGAACACATGGCGATGGTGGCCGTCAAGAACCATCACAATGCGATGAGCAATCCCAAGGCGTGCCGACGATTCGAGCTCACGGTCGAAGAGGCGCTCGCAGCGGACACCGTCGTCACGCCCTTCGGGGTCTACGACTGCGCACCGCAGAGTGATGGTGCTGCCGCGGTGGTCCTTGTCGCCGAGGACGTGGTTGACAGGTTCACCGATCGTCCGGTCTGGATACGTGGAAGTGGCGTCGGACTCGATTCCGTTATGCATCAGCACAAGCGAGACATGACCTCTTTCCCTGCGACAGTGCGCGCGGCGAAGCAGGCGTTTGCGATGGCCGGGATGACTCCATCCGACATCGACGTGGCGGAGGTACATGATTACTTCACGGGCATCGAGCTGATCAGTTACGAGGATCTCGGCTTCGTCGAGAAGTTCGAGGCGTTCAAGCTCATCGAGTCCGGCGGCGCGGGTGTCGGAGGAACCCTGCCGGTGAATCCAAGCGGGGGGCTCAACACCAAGGGGCACCCGCCCGGCGCCACCGGAGTGGCCCAGTGCGTAGAGCTGTTCGAGCAACTGCGTGGCGATGCAGCCAACCAGGTCGACGGAGCTCGGATCGGGCTGGCACACAATGTCGGGGGTCCCACGGCTGTTGCGGCCGTGACGATTCTGGAGGCAGCAAGAGGCTGATGGCCTGCAACGGAAACCTGCGCACACGCATTGTGTGACGCGGGTTTTCGTCGCACTGTGGGCCCTTTCGTCATACCCGATCTGCCCGGATCGATGAATTGTTGCCGGGGTGCAAGATTGCCGTTCTGTAATTTGAATACATTGGTTCTTTTTTATGTGAACTGATATTGCCGTTGACGCGAGAACGTCCTACTGTGGGAGCCGTCACAAGTACTTCGTCTCTTGTTCTGGGCGGCACGATTCCTGTATCGCGATGAAAGTTGAGTTCGGATGATTTCCACGGTTTCCAAACGGGTGGGACGCAGCATTCTGGTTGTCCTGCTGGTGACGATTGCGGTCGTCGCCCTGCTCAGCTTCGCGCCGGGATCGGTCGCCCAGGTCATCCTGGGTGAGAACGCCACACCCGAAGCCGTCGCGAAGATGAACTCCGAACTCGGCCTGGATCAGCCCTTCTGGGTTCGGTACATCGACTGGCTCGGCAACGCCCTCCGTGGTGACCTCGGAACCTCGCCGCTCACCGGGCAATCGGTGAGTGAGGCGATCGTCGAGCGCCTGCCCGTCACACTCCAGCTCGCGGCCATGGGCCTGATCATCGCGCTGGTCGTGTCCCTCGTGATGGGCATCGTCTCGGCATCGCGTCCGGGCAGCAAGGTCGACCGGGGGATAAATGCACTGTCTGCGGTGTTCCTCTCGGTACCGGCCTTCATCGCCGGCCCGGTGCTGATCTACTACTTCGCCATCCAGCTGCAGATCTTCCCGGTGATGGGCTGGTCACGAATCAGCGAGGGGCTCGGCGATAACTTGCGCGGTGCTCTCCTTCCCGCGATCGCGATCGCACTCACCGAGATCGCCGCATTCCATCGGCTATTGCGAACCGACCTCATCGGTACGCTCCGCGAAGACTTCGTGGCGTCGGCGCGAGCAAAGGGTATGCCGTCCTGGTACGTGATGATGCGGCACGCGCTGCGGCCGTCGTCGTTCTCCCTCATCACGGTCGCCGGCATCAACCTCGGACGTCTGATCGGCGGCACCGTGATCGTCGAAACACTTTTCGGTCTACCGGGATTGGGGCAGTTGGTTGCCTCGTCGATCACGTCACGTGACGTAATCATGGTGCAGGGCATCGTCGTCTTCATCGCGGTCGTGTACGTCGGTATCAACACCCTCGTCGACCTCAGCTACCAAGTCATCGACCCGCGGGTCAGGAAGGTGGTCGGAGCATGACGCAGGTCGCGCTCGAGAAGCGTGGGGACGGCGTCTCCACAGGAAAGAGCGCCGCGACGTTACCCGACGTCCCGGCCGTCAAGAAGAAGCGTTCGATCCTGGTCTACCTGTCGATCGTCTGGCTGGTGGTCATCATCGGTGCAGCGATTTTCGCGGGCCTGCTTCCCATTGCGCCCTACGATGTCCCGATCGGATCCCCCCGCCAGTCACCGTCGTTCGAATCCCTCGACACGTTCCTCGGAACCGACACTCTCGGCCGATCGATGCTCTCGCGCATCATCTACGGCGCGCAGGTCTCACTCGTCATCGGTGCTGTCGCCGGTTTGACCGGCTTTGTGATCGGTTCGTTCTTCGGCTTGATCTCCGGCTATTTCGGCAAGAAGCTCGACTCCGTGATCACCCTGATCACGGATGCCATGCTCGCGTTCCCCCCGCTGATCCTGCTCCTCGCGCTGGCGTCGATCCTGACCCCGAGCGTGCCGACCATGCTGCTGGGCCTCGGGCTGATGGCTGTTCCGTCGTTCATCAGATTGTCCCGCGCGAATACACTTTCGTGGTCATCGCGTGAATTCGTCAGGGCTGCAAAGAATATGGGATCCGGAAACGGTCGAATCCTGTTCCGGGAGATCATGCCCAACGTGATTGCGCCCCTCGCGTCCTATCTCCCCATTGTGATGGCCGCGCTCATCGTCGCCGAAGGCTCCCTGAGCTTCCTCGGCCTCGGAATTCCGCCGCCGCAGCCGAGCTGGGGCGGGATGATCAACGACGGAAAGGACGCGTTGTCCACCTCACCCCACCTGGTGATGGTTCCTTCACTCGTCATCTTCCTTACGGTGTTCGGCCTCAACCAGGTAGGCGATCACCTCCGCACGAAGTACGACCGCACGCTGCACGACTGAGTCATCTCGGCGTGCGCCGGTCGTAGTCCCGAAGTACATGAAAGTATGAGGTCGAGAATGATCCGACACAGACGCATGGCGGCCGCCGTCGCGGCAGCATGCTCCGCTGCACTGGTCCTGGGTGCATGTGGTTCCGGAGGAGACTCCGGATCCGATACCAATGCAACCGCAGCCACAGTCGAAGCGGGTGAACCCGTTGCGGGCGGCACCGGTCGCATCCTGCAATCGGGTGAGCCGCGCTCGCTCGACCCCTCGCAGTTGTCCAATACCTGGGCGCACCAGCCTACTCTGGGCAACGCCCTGTACGGCGCGTTGATGATCACCGACAACGAGACGTTCGACCTCGAATACAAGATGGCCACGGACTTCTCGACCGACGACGGTGGGAAGACGTTCACCCTCACCCTCCAGCCCGATCTGGTCTTCAGCGACGGAAGCCCATTGGACGCCGCAGCGGTGAAGTACAACTGGGATCGGCTGAAGGACCCCGCGCTGGGGTCCACAACGATCCGGCAAGCGGTCCAGATCGAGTCGACCGAGGTGGTCGATCCGGTGACGATGCGCGTGACCATGGTGGAGCCGAATCCGCAGTTCGGGCAGGCGGTCGTCGCCGGCGCTCTCAACTGGATGGCGTCGCCGGATGCGCTCGAGCAGGGGCAGCAGGCGTTCGATGCCAACCCGATCGGGGCCGGACCGTTCACGCTCGTGAACTGGGCTCGTCAGGACGTCATCGAGCTCGAAAAGAATCCCGAGTACTGGGATGCACCGAAGCCGTACCTCGACAAACTCGAGATCCGCACTGTGGCCGATGCCAACCAACGTTCCAACACCATGACGACCGGTGGAGCAGACCTGGCCTCGGAGACGAGTCAGAACAACATCAACAAGGCTGAAGCTGCCGGTCTGCAGTACCTCGTAACATCAACCGGCGGTGGGCAGTTCGCGGGCATGAACCAGCGTCGTGCGCCTTTCAACGACGAGCGGGCGCGGCGTGCGGTGTCGCTCGCTGTCGACCTCGACGCCGTGAACACCGTGGTTTACAACGGTGAGGGTGAAGTTCCCAGGACACTTTTCCCAGAAGATTCGCCCTTCTACTCCGACATCCCCCTCAGCGAAACAAATGCCGAAGAGGCGCAACGCCTGTTCGATGAACTCGCCGCCGAAGGCAAGCCGGTGTCGTTCACCTTCTTGTCCTACCCGACGACGGAGACTCGTCTCCTCGCAGAGGCGCTCCAGGCCCAGCTGAGTGCGTTCGAGAACGTCGAGATGAACATCGAGGTACTCGATTTCGCCGCCGTGACAGCACGTGCGGGTGCACGCGACTTCGACATGCTCGTGTCGTCTGCGGTCACCCAGGACCCCGACTATGCCTTGACGATGGCATTCGACTCGCGATCAACCGGAAACTTCATGGGCGTCAACAATGCTGAGCTCGACGCTGCCCTCGAACGGGGCCGCTTCGGGGAGACCACCGAGGAGCGCAAGGTTGCATACGACGAGGTACAGCAGATCCTCGCGGACACCGTGGTGGGACTCTGGTATGTCCGAGCGTTGCCGTCGGTGACGTTCAGCGAGGACATGCACGGGGTGCGGTTGTACACCCTGGGGGCACCTCTGCCCGCAGAGTTCTGGATCAGTAACTAGCCGACACGACCGAAAGGGCCGGCTCACCGTGAATACTCAGCCGCTTCTCGAAGTGAGAAATCTACGTGCCTACATCGGCACGCCGCGAGGCACCGTCCGCGCTGTGGACGATGTGTCGCTGACCCTGGACTCCGGACAGGCGCTGGGTATCGTCGGTGAGTCCGGCTCCGGCAAGTCGGTCATGGCCCGCGCGATCATGGGTCTGATGCCGCCGCGCTCGGGTCGCTCGGGGGAGGTGACCTTCCAGGGGCGTGATCTGTTGTCCCTGAGCAAGAAGGAGAAACTGGAGATCTGGGGAAGCCAGATCGCCATGGTCTTCCAGGATCCAGGACGGTCCCTCAATCCTGTTGTACGGGTGGAGCGTCAGCTCACCGAGGGGATGCGACGGCACCTCGGCGTGAGCAAGTCCGAGGCGCACGATCGCGCGCTGAAGCTCCTGGACGAAGTCGGTGTACCCGATCCGGAGCGGAGACTGCGCAACTATCCGCACGAGATGTCCGGTGGCATGCGCCAGCGTGTGATGCTCGCGATCGCCCTGGCATGTGAGCCGGACCTTCTGATCGCGGACGAGCCGACCACAGCTCTGGACGTGACGGTGCAGCGTCAGATCCTCGACCTGCTCCGGCGCGTGCAACGCGATAGGAACATGGCGATGATGCTCATCAGCCACGACCTCGCCGTCGTCGCCGGTCGCACCGACCGGGTGGCTGTCATGTACTCGGGCCGGCTCGCTGAGATCGGGTCCACCCGAGAAGTGTTCGACGCGCCGATGCATCGCTACACCCATGCGCTCCTGGGCGCGACACCCTCGATCGATCACGAGCGGCATTCTCCTCTGCGCCTGATCGAAGGGTCGCTTCCCGACCCGATCTCGCCCCCTGAGGGGTGCAGGTTCGCCCCTCGCTGCTCGCACGCGGAGGACGCATGCTCGGCTGCGCCGATCGAGCTCGAATCATTCGGCGTCGATCACGACGTCGCGTGCACGAACCCCGTCAAGGTTCCGGTGGGGTCTGTAACCGGAGGTGAATCACATGGCAGGTAGTGGTACCGCGCATCTGCGCGGAGATGAAGCTTTGCTTTCGGTGCAGGACCTCGTCGTCGAGTACCCGTCGAAGGCCGGCACGGTGCAGGCGGTGTCGAAGATCAGCTTTGATCTGCTTCCCGGCGAAACGCTGGGAATCGTCGGCGAATCCGGGTGCGGTAAGTCGACCACCGGCCGTGCGGTTCTCCGCCTCGACCGGGTGACGGCAGGCCGGATCCGGTTCGGTGAGGAGTGGATCGAGGACGTGAGCGAGAAGCACATGCGCTCGCTGCGGCGCGACATGCAGATGATCTTCCAGGACCCGGTGTCGTCCCTCAATCCGCGTCGCGCGGTCAAGGACATAGTCGTCGAAGGCCTGACGGTTGCCGGCGCGGATGCCGAGGAGCGCGGGAAGAAGTCTGCGTCGATGCTCGAGCAGGTGGGACTTCCGGGCGACCGGTTTGCTGAGATCCTTCCCCGGCAGCTGTCAGGTGGCCAGGCGCAGCGCGTCGCGATCGCACGTGCTCTCGCGCTCGGGCCGCGCCTCCTGATCTGCGACGAGCCGGTCTCGGCGCTGGACGTATCGGTCCAGGCACAGATCCTCAACCTCATCGAAGAACTCAAGGCGGAGTTCGACCTGACGGTAGTGTTCATTGCCCACGATCTCGGTGTGGTTCGCACTGTCAGCGACAACGTGATGGTGATGTATTTGGGCAAGGTCTGCGAGTTCGGTGACTCCATCGAGCTCTACGACGATCCCGCGCATCCCTACACTCGCGCATTGCTGGACTCGGTTCCATTGACCGATCCCGACAAGGCTTTCGCGGGGCCGGCGCTGGCCGGTGATGTGCCCTCGCCGCTGTCCCCGCCGACGGGGTGCCGCTTCCGGACACGGTGCCCGCACGCACAGGACCGATGCGAGAAGGAAGAACCGGAAATGCGGGAAGTGCGTCCGGGACAGTACGCTGCGTGCCATTTCCCGCTGCCCTCCGTCGTGGGACGCAAGAACCTGTTCGAGATCGAGACGATCGACCTCGAGGAAGCCGAGGCGTCGTAGGCGGCGTGCCGGTGGAGAGCACTGCATCGAAGGGTGGTGCAGTGTCGGACGGTGGAGCCGGTCCGACCATCTGGGTGCTGGTCTTCGCCGGCACGGTCACGACCCTCATGTCGACGCTGGTGGTGCCCCTTCTGGGCGAACTGCCGACGATTCTCGGGACCGGTCCGTCCAATGCGTCCTGGGTCGTGACGGTGACATTGCTGTCCGGCGCGATCGCGACTCCGGTGACCGGCCGACTCGGCGATATGTACGGGTCGCGCCGGATACTCCTGCTGTGCACAATTCCTCTGATTATCGGGTCGTTCGTGTGTGCGATGTCGTCCACCCTCGGCCCGATGCTCGTGGGCCGCGCGCTGCAGGGCGCCGGTTTCGGAGTGGTCCCGTTGGGAATCAGCGCGCTACGCGCTGCGGTCCCACCGGAACGCCTCGGTTCGTCGATCGCCATGATGAGCGCATCACTCGGGGTCGGTGGTGCCCTGGGACTGCCTCTCGCCGGGATCATCATTCAGACCATGAGCTGGCGAATGATGTTCTGGGGAGTGGGAATTCTGAGCATCCTGGTTGCAGTTCTCATCGTGTGGATAGTCCCGGCCACTCCGGTCTACGGGGCTCGCGGCCATTTCGACGTGTTCGGGGCCGTGGGCGTTTCCATGGCGTTGGTGTGCCTTCTGCTGCCGGTATCCAAGGGTGGTGACTGGGGGTGGGCGAGCCCGATCACCATCGGATTGTTCGCGTCGGCGGTCGTCATGTTCGTCGTATGGGGATGGTGGGAGTTGCGAACCCGGCATCCCCTGATCAATCTGCGAATATCGGTGGGGCGACCTGTCCTGGTGACCAACGCGGTCACGATCCTGATCGGCTTCTCCATGTATTTCCAAGCGCTGCTCGTTCCGCAGATGCGGCAGCTTCCCGAAACCACCGGATACGGACTGGGACAGTCGATGATCGTGATGGGACTGTGGAGTGCCCCCGCAGGCCTGGTGATGATGGCCGTTGCACCGCTCGGGGCCCGCCTGACGACGGCGCGTGGACCCCGGAGTACGTTGCTAGCAGGATGTCTCATGATGGCGGTTTCCTATGGCTGTTCGGTATTCGCGATGAGCAACACCTGGGGGCTGTTACTGATCACCTGCGGCGTTGCCGCGGGAATCGGGTTCGCCTACGGTGCAATACCGACACTGATCATGGGCGCGGTGCCTCAGTCCGAAATATCGTCGGCGAACAGCGTCAACACACTGCTGCGTTCTGTGGGTGGTACCGCGTCCGCTGCTGTCGCCGGTGTGGTGGTGGCCCAGATGAGCGTCGCGTTCGCGGGGAAGATCATCCCCAGCGAACAGGGATTCTTGACCGGGCTGATGATCGGTGCCGTCACCGCGCTGGTCGCGGCGGCAGTGACCCTCGCTATCCGCGTCCGATATTCGGACGACACGAACCCGGATGACGTAATGAGTACGGCTCGATGATGAGGAACGAGGATTGATGACCAGCCAACGACGAGGTACCGCAATCGCGATGTCCGACGACGAACGCGACGAGTTCCTGCAGAATCAGCCGGTGTGCCGGGTTGCGACCCTCGGCTCGGGTGGACCACACCTGAGCGCACTCTGGTACGTCTGGGACGGAAAGGCGTTGTGGCTCAACTCCCTGGTCCGTAGCCAACGCTGGACCGACATCGATCGCGATGCACGGCTTGCCGTGATCGTCGATGACGGGGGCTCCGACTTCATGAGCCTTCGAGGTGTCGAACTACGCGGACGCGCAGTGATGGTCGGTGAAGTGCCGCGTCGCGGAAATGATGTCGACGAACTTGCCGAACCCGAAAGGCTTTTCGCGGACAAGTATGCCGGCGGGCGAGGTTTCTCCTACGACGGGCGGCATGCGTGGCTGAAGCTCGTGCCGACGAAGCTCGTGAGTTGGGATTTCGGCAAGATGCGCAAGTAAGGCCGGGTGAGCGTTGCTCCGGCGTGGCGGTGCGCTACCGGAGGCGAGACTGCGGTGTCGTACGGACCGTACCGGAGCAACGCGTCAGGCCGAGAGCTTGCTGAGTGGGTGCTGGGGCGAGACGAACTTCGCCCGGTCGCGGTCGGCGACCGACCGGATGTCGATAGCACCGATCCGCTCGTCGCAGACCTTGACGAGTTGGTCGAGGATCTCCGGGTCGAGCCGATTCCACCGGTCCCGTGTCAGAAGCACGCGTAACCGGTGGAAGAATTCCGTTGGGGTGATGCCGAACTCGACGAAGATGTCTTCGTCGGGGCCGCCGTTCCAATGCCTCCACTTCAAGGCGAAGGCCAGCATTGCAGCTTCGTCCCTCATCGTGCCTCCTCCTGTAGTGCGGTGGGCGATTCGACCTACCGCAGTTGGTCTTTCATGACTTTTCCGGTGGCGCCCAGTGGTAGCGCATCGAGATACTCGACGAAGCGGGGCGCCTTGAACCCCGCCATGCGCTCGCGGCTCCATGCGATGAGGTCGTCGGCCGGTATCGGATTGCTCGAGACGACGAATGCCTTGCCCACCTGGCCGAGCCGGTCGTCGGGAACACCGATCACGGCGACCTGGTCGACGGCAGGGTGTTCGAGCAGGAAGCCCTCGATCTCGGCGGGGTAGGCGTTGAAACCACCGACGATGAACATGTCCTTCTTGCGGCCGACGATGCAGAGCCGCCCTTCGTCGTCGAGCGTGCCGAGGTCGCCGGTGTGCAGCCACCCGTCGTCGTCGATCGCCTCCGCGGTGCCCTCTGGATCGTCGAGGTAGCCCTGCATGACGTTGTAGCCGCGGATGAGCACTTCACTGTCGTCGGCGATGCGGACTTCGATTCCGTCGCAAGGTTTTCCGACGGTGGTGGCGATCTGTTCGAATGTGTCGCCGCGCCGCGACGCGGTTGCCGTCCCGCCTTCACTCAATCCGTAGCCGGTCATGATCGTCTCGAAGGGCAATTCGTTGCTGATGCGCCGGATGAGCTCGACGGGAATGTCGGCAGAGCCGGTGACGGCAGCGCGCAGAGACGAGAGGTCATGTGAGGTAGGGGCGTTCAGCAGCGACTGATAGAGAGTCGGGGGTCCGGGCAGCATCGTGACCTTCTCGCGCTCGACGAGTTCGAGCACCCGGTCGACGTCGAGCACGGGGATCGGCAGGATCGTGGCGCCGCGGATCATCGAGGCGATCAGTCCGGCCTTGTAACCGAACATGTGGAAGAACGGATTGACGATCATGTAGCGGTCGCCTCGGCGGAGATCGGCGAGATCGCACCATTCCGAGAACATCCGCAGGGTCTGCTGGTGGTTCATCATGACGCCCTTGGGGCGCCCTGTGGTGCCGGACGTGTACATGATGTCGGCGATGTCGTCGCCGCGCACTGCTACTTCGAACGGTTCTCCGCTGGAAAGGAAATCGGATTTCAGGTCGAACACCGGGACGGGTTCGGTGACCGTGAAGTCCTGGCCGAGAAAGCCCTTCTCGACGAGGACGGCCTTCGCCCCGCTCCGGCGGATGATGTCGGCGGCCTCGTCCTCCCGGTACCGGGTGTTGATCGGGACGAGTATCCCGCCTGCGGTGAGCAGGCCGAACGCGGCGATTGCCCATTCGGCCGAGTTGGGACCCCAGATCGCTACTCGATCACCTTTGCGGATGCCGATGTCGGCGAAAGCGCCCGCAGCGCGACGTATCCGGTCGGTGAGATCGGAGAAGGTGATCCGGAGGTCCCCGTCGACGACCGCTTCGGCATTGCCGAAGCGGTCGCCCGAACTCAGGACCATCTCGGGGATGGTCTGCCAGTTCATACCTTCAGGAGCCTCGCAAGGTTGCCACCCATGACCAGCTTCTGATCCTCGAAGGGGAGGTGCTGGATGTGATTGATGTAGGTGGTCGGCTCGGCCAGGCCTTCGGGGTGCGGGTAGTCGGATCCGAACAGCACGCGCTCCGCGCCGATGAGGGCGGTCAGCTTGCTGAAGTCCTCTTCCCAGAAGGGGCTGACATGGATGCTCTTCTTGATGGCAGCGACCGGGTCCTGCATGCCGAAGCCCTCAGGCGCCTTCTTGAAGGTGTCTTCGAGGGTCTGGAGGACGTGCGGGAGCCAGGAGGCGCCGTTCTCGATGACCGCGATCCGCAGTTCGGGGAAGCGGAAGAGCGCGCCGTGGCACACCCAGGAGCAGACCGCGTCCTGAATCGGGCGCCACTCGCTGACCATGCGGAACGCGTTGGTCACGAACGGGAGCATCTCCGCGCCCGTGCCGTCCCACTCCTGGTTGTAGCGGGCGTAACCGCTGTCGGAGGAGTGCTGGGTGACCAGGACGTCGAGTTCGACGACACGCTTCCAGAACGGGTCGAACTCGGGGAGGGCGAACGACCGCGGCCCCTTGAATCCGGGCACCGGTGCGGGACGCACGAGAATGGCCTTCGCGCCACGCTCGACACACCACTCGAGCTCCTCGATCGCCTTCTCGACGATGGGGAGGCTGATGACGGGAACGGTGAAGATACGTTCCTTGTAGTTGAATCCCCAGGTCTCGTACAGCCACTGGTTGAGCGAGTGGACTACCGCGTGGATCAGGTCCGGATCGTCACGCATGCGCTCTTCGACGAGGCTGGCGAGCGTCGGGAACATCAGGGTGCGCTCGATCTGCAGCTCGTCCATCAGCTCGAGACGTGCGGCAGGCTCACGGAAGGCCGGGATGGACTTCATCGGCTTGCCGAAGATCTCCCGCTTGCTCTTGCCTTCGGGGTTGCCGTTCTTGAAGTAGTCCTCCATGGCGCCGGGTCGGGCGACGACCTCGAAGGTGGGGTTGGGGATGTACTCGCTGATCTGATTGCGGATCGCGATCTTGGTGCGGCCATCGACCTGAACGTACTTGATCGCACCCTTGTACTTGTCCGGGAGGAACTTCGTCAGCGCCTCTTCGGTCTCGTACAAGTGGTTGTCCGCATCGAACAGCTGGTACGGCAAGTCTTTCGCTGTCATCAGAAATGCTCCTTCTCTCGTTGTGAGAATACTATTCTCTTCCGATGCGTGCCGCAATATCCTTTCGAACCAAGAACTTCTGGATCTTGCCGCTTGCGGTGCGGGGGAAGTCTGTTACTTTGTGCAACTCCTCGGGCCACTTCTGCTTCGCGATGCCTGCCTGCGTGAAGTGGGCTCTGACGTCGTCGAGCGAGGGCAGCGCATGCCCCGGGTGCAGCCGAAGGACCGCCGCGGCGTGCTCGCCGAGGCGCTCATCGGGAGCGGATACGACCGCGGCTTCCGCGACCGAGGGCAGGGTGAGTAGAACCTCCTCGACCTCGAGGGCGCTGATGTTCTCGCCACCGCGGATGATGAAGTCGGCCTTGCGGTCGGTGATGGTGAGATAGCCGTCGTCGTCGAGCACTCCGATATCACCGGTGTGATACCAGCCCTCGTCGTCGAACGCCTTCGCGGTCAGCGCCGGGTCGGTGTAGCCGGCACACAGGTCCGGTCCGCGGCTGAGGATCTCGCCCTCGTCGGTCAGCCGGATCTCCACGCCCGGCGTCGGGTTGCCGTCGGTGTAGAGCCGTTTGTCCTCAGGATCGGTCGACAGCGAGCTCGTGATCGACGGGTGCTCGGTGCTGCCGTATGCGCGGAAGACCGTGATGCCGTAGTCGGCAAGCCGCCGCGTCACCGCAGCCGGGACCGTGGATCCGCCGAGTCCCGCATATTTCATGAACGGAATGTGTCGCTCGGGTGCGAAGTGGGGATGGTCGACGAGGCTCGTCATGAAGTACGTGGCACCGCCGCCCACCACGAGCGCGTCGCTCTCCATGAGTTCGAGAGCACGCTGGGGGTTCCACACGTCCAGCAGATTGATCGGGCTGCCGTCGAGGATCGGGATGAGGAAGGCATTGACCATTCCGATGAAGTGGCCGACCGGCGCGGCCGTCAGCTGCTTGCCGCGGTCGGCAGGGTATCGCGCGGCGAGCTGCCGGGTTTCGCATCCGATGGTCCGGTGGGTGTGGATCACGCCCTTGGGGTTGCTCGTGGTGCCGGATGTGAACGCCAACAGGGCAGGACCGGCCGTATCGGCGGGCAGCACACCCTCGAACGGCTCGTCATCGAGCAGATCTTCGAACGAAGCCTGGCCCACGACACCGACGATCGGGATATCGGCGCAGAGATCGGGCTGGAACTCCATGTTGCCGAAGCGCTCCGCACTCACGAACGCCTTCGGTTTCGCCTCGCCCAGGATGTAGGACAACTCCTTGCGCCCGTAGAAGTGGACGATCGGCACAACCGCGGCACCGAGGAACGACGAGGCCCAGAACACCGCCGCGGCCTCCATCCAGTTGGGAAGCTGGAACGCGACCGTGTCGCCGGGGCCGACGCCGCGCTTGTGCAGTCCCGACGCGAGGCGCCGCGCCACGAGGTCGACGTCGGCGAACGTTCCCTCCCACGGGCGTACGTCGGAGAAGACCCGGAACTCGGCGTCAGGAGCGGATTTCAGGCCGCGAGCGAGGAGATCACCGAGTGTGTCGCGCGTCCACCACCCTTCCTTTTCGTAGCGTTCGACAAGTTCGGGTGGTATCTGCCGCATCTGCTGTGCTCCAGGTGGTTGCGGAGCGTGGTGCTCCGGAGTGGTCAGGAGCCGCCGCCGAGGTACACCGCGGCGTCGGCGGAGTTCCTGCCGGTCTTCACCGGCATACGAGCATGTTATTCTCCGTAAGCAAGAATTCCAATATCACCTGGGAGAATTACCCTATGGTCGAGCTCGAACTGGACGACGGATTGGCGGTCCTCACGATCGATCGTCCGCAGGCACGCAACGCGATCTCGCTCGAGACGATGGATCGGCTGGACGAAGCGCTCGACAAGGTGGGGGATGCTCGCGTCCTGGTCATCACCGGCGCGGGCGACCGCGCCTTCGTCTCCGGAGGCGACCTCAAAGAACTGGCCAAGCTGCGCACCCTGGAGCAGGCTGCGGACATGGCAAGGCGCATGCGGACGATCTGCGACAGGATCGCAGCCTTCCCGGGGCCCGTGGTCGCGGCGCTCAACGGTCATGCGCTCGGGGGCGGTGCGGAGTTCGCCGTAGCGGCCGACATCCGAATCGCTGCCGACGACATCAAGATCGGATTCAACCAGGTGTCGCTCGCGATCATGCCTGCGTGGGGAGGGGCCGAGCGCCTTGCCGCCCTCGTGGGTCGTGGTCGGGCGCTCATGCTCGCGGGTTCGGGAACGATCCTCGGCGCAGAGGAAGCTCGCCGTGTCGGTCTCGTCGATCAGGTGCTGCCTCGCGAATCGTTCGACGACGGTTGGCGCTCGCTGGCGCGCTCGCTCGTCAACGAGTCGTCCGGTTCGATCAAGCGCGTCATCAGCGGCGCGTCACCCGATGAGGCGATCGATGCGTTCGCCGAGTTGTGGGTCGCCGACGCTCATTGGGAAGCCGCCGACAAGGTGATGAACCGCGGAAAGTAACGGCTCGGCTCGTGAGGCCGCACACACTTTCGATGTCATGGATGAGGGTGGGTGGTGTTCCTGTGACTCATGTGGGGAAATTTCGGACATTTTGCTGACCGGAAACCGGGCGACGTCAAATCGACACGCCGCGGGTGATTGAGCAACACGTACTCTGTGATGGATTTGTAATCCTTTCGTTACCGAGAGGCCGCTCAGAGGAACGCTGTTTTGTCTTTCACTGCCCAGAACCATGCTTCGTCCGTTGCCTCCCGAGGCCGCCCCGCTGCCGTGCGCGTGGGGAGGTGGATATCGCTCGTACTCGTCACCGGGGCTGTGACGGCAGCCGGAACGACGGCTGCCCATGCCGACAACACGACGCCCCGCGCGCAGGCCGGGATCTCGTGGACCGGAAGCAGCGAGGCGCTGTCCACGGCGCCGCAGGTGCTCTCCGTTCCGGGAATCGACACGTCGAGCTACTCGGAGAAACTCCGCAAGGCCACCGAGCGGGAACAACAGCGCATCGCCGAGGCAGCAGCGGCACACCAGGCCGAACTGGATCGCATCGCGCGTGAGGCCGCGGGGCAGGCTGCACGCGAGGAAGCGGCGCGCCGACCCGCATCGGTGTTCCCTGCCGCGGGAATCTTCACCTCCGGCTACGGTGCCAGGTGGGGCACGAACCACAACGGTATCGACATCGCAGGCCCTATCGGAACGCCGATTCTCGCCGTCACCAACGGTCACGTGATCGAGACCGGCCCCGCATCGGGATTCGGGCTGTGGGTCCGAGTGCAGCAGGACGACGGCACCGTCGGTGTCTACGGCCACATCGACCGGTCGCTGGTCTCGGTCGGCCAGCCGGTCAGCGCCGGCGACCAGATCGCCACGATGGGAAATCGCGGGCAATCCACGGGGCCGCACTTGCACTACGAGGTTCACCTCGCCGACGGCACCAAGATCGACCCCGCTCCGTGGCTCATGCACCGCGGAATCCCGATCCCCGGCGCACATCTGTCCTGAGGCGCCTGCTCCACGATTACGGCCCCGCACACCCGGCCGGGTGTGCGGGGCCGCGATCGTTCGATCACCAGATCTTCACGCGCTCCTCGGGTTCGAGGTAGAGCCCGTCGCCCGGCTTCACGTCGAACGCAGAGTGGAACGCATCGATGTTGCGCACGACACCGTTGCACCGGAACTCGGGCGGGGAGTGCGGGTCGACAGCGAGCCGGCGCGTCGCTTCCTCGTCGCGCACCTTCGTGCGCCACACCTGTGCCCACCCGAAGAACACCCGTTGCAGACCGGTCAGTCCGTCGAGGATCGGCGGTTCCTTCTCCCCGACGGCAATCTCGTAGGCCTTCAAGGCAATCGACAGTCCGCCCAGATCGCCGATGTTCTCACCGATGGTGAAGCTGCCGTTGACGTGCTTGCCGGGAAGCGCCTTCGGTTCGAACTCGTCGTACTGGGCGATGAGAGCGGCAGTGCGCTTGCCGAATTCGGTGCGGTCCGAGTCGGTCCACCAGTTCTCGAGGTTGCCGTCGCCGTCGTACTTGGCGCCCTGATCGTCGAAGCCGTGACCGATTTCGTGCCCGATCACCGCGCCGATCCCGCCGTAGTTCGCGGCGTCGTCGGCATGCAGGTCGAAGAACGGTGGCTGCAGGATCGCCGCGGGAAAGACGATCTCGTTCATGCCCGGGTTGTAGTAGGCGTTGACAGTCTGGGGAGTCATGAACCACTCGTCCCGGTCGACGGGGCCGCCGAGTTTGGCGAGTTCGTGGTCGTACTCGGCGGAGTAACCGCTGCGGTAGTTGCCGACCAGGTCGTTCGGGGTGATCGTGACCGCCGAGTAGTCCCGCCACTTGTCGGGATAGCCGACCTTCGGGGTGAACTTCTCGAGCTTACGGAGCGCCGCCTGACGGGTCTCCGGGCTCATCCACTCCAGATCGGTGATGCTCTGCCGGTACGCCTCGGTGAGGTTCTCGACGAGCACCTGCATCCGGGTCTTCGCCTCGGCCGGGAAATGGCGTTCGACGTAGAGCTTCCCGACGGCCTCACCGAGAAGGTCCTGCACGAGCGACACGCCGCGCTTCCAGCGTTCGCGAATCTCCTCGGCGCCCGTGAGAGTGCGGCCGTAGAACGCGAAATTCTCGTCGACGAACGCGTCGGTCAGATACGGGGCACGCGCACGCAAGATCCGCCACGACGCCCACGCCTTCCAATCCTCGAGCGACTCGCTCGACCACACCTGCGCGAACACTTCGAGGAAGCTCGGCTGCCGCACCACGATCTCGGCCCACTGCTGTGCGGTCGCCCCCGTCGCGGCAATCCAGCCGGACCAGTCGAAATCGGGGAGATCGGCGAGCACCGAGTCGAGGGTGACGAGGTTGTACGTCAGGTCGGCATCGCGACGCTTGACGACGTCCCAATGCCCCGCGGCCAACTTCGACTCGAGCGCGAGCACACGCTGTGGATCGTGGTCGATGCGTGCGAGCGCGAACATCCTGCCGATATGCGCGACATACTCGTCGCGGATCTCGGCGTACTGGTCCTCGCGGTAGTACGACTCGTCGGGCAGCCCGATGCCGCCCTGTGCGACATGCATCAGGTAGCGCTGGGAGTTCTTCGAATCAGTATCGACGTAATGCCCGAACGCGCCGCCCACCCCCACTCGCTGCAATTGCCCGAGTACGGACGCGAGTGCGGTGCGGTCGGAGGCGTCCGCGACAGACGACAGTTCGCCGGCGATCGGCCCGAGCCCGGCGGCCTCGATCGTGTCGGTGTCCATGTAACTGGTGAACAGGTCGCCGATCTTCTGTGCATCGGTTCCAGGTGCGGCGTCCGACTCGGCTGCCTCCCCGATGATCGTTCGCACATCCACCTCGGCCTTGTCGGCGAGGGTGCGGAAGGCGCCGTCGAGGGCGCGGTCGGCCGGGATCTCGTGTTCGGTGAGCCAACGGCCGTTGACGTGCTCGAACAGGTCGTCCTGGGCGCGTGTGCCCTCGTCGACGTGGTCGAGATCGATTCCGGATCGGGTCTCCGAGTGCGCAGTGGTCATACCAACCATCCTTACACCTCGTAACAGTCCGGACGCAGTAAGCGCTCCGACGCCGGAGAACGTGCGCACGCCGTCCGGGCGATCCCTACCATCGGGTCGGGAACCTACGGACAGGAGAAGAATACGGTGGCCAGCGGTGACGAACGGGCGTCGGCGTCGAACGCGACAGTGCGCACGGAAATGCTCGTCGACAAGCGATTCCTGCCCGTCGCCGACCTCTTCTTCCGGATGTTCGACAAACCCAGCCAGGGTGGCGGCGCGATCGCCGCGTACCTGCACGGTGAACCCGTACTCAATGTCTGGGCGGGGTGGGCCGACAAACAGCGGCGCTGGGCCGGCGACACGATCGCGCTGTCGTTCTCGACAGGCAAAGGTGTCGCCAGTACGGTGCTGCATCGTCTCGCCGAGCGTGGCCTGGTCTCGTACGACGCGCCGGTCGCACAGTACTGGCCCGAATTCGGTGCGGCCGGAAAAGAGGCGATCACCGTCCGTGAACTCATGTCGCATCGCGCGGGTCTGCACAAGATCCGCGGACTCGTTCCGGGACGGTACGGTCTGCTCGACTCCGAGAAGGTCGCCGCGGCACTCGCGGCAGCGTCACCGGACGCGCGCAGCCGCACCGGCCCGGGCTACCACGCCGTGACCTACGGAAACCTCGTTGCGGAGGTCGCCGCGCGGGTCTCGGGCGTACCGTTCCAGGATCTCGTGCGGCAGGAGATCGCCGAGCCGCTCGGTGCAGAGGAATTCGGAGCAGCGGAGTACTGGTACCGCGTGCCCCCCGAGCAGCGGCACCGCATCGCGCGAGTGTTCCCCAAGATCAACTTTCTTCCTACGCCGTGGGCGACCACCAGCGCTGTTCTGTCGCGGATGCCCGGCATCAAAGGCCTCGCCGAGGCCGGAATGGCCGAGGGATTCGACGAGGTGATGCGCAGCCCCCGCGCCCACGACGCAGTGATGCCCGGCTGGAACGGAGTATTCACCGCACGCTCACTCGCGCGGATGTACGGCGCGCTCGCAAACGGGGGTGCCCTCGGCGGTGGTGACCACCGGCTGCTGAAAGACGAGACCGTCGAACAATTGCTCGAAACACAGACGCGTCGCCGCGACTACGTCCTCGGCTTCCGGCCCAACTGGCGGCTCGGCTACCACCCCGCTTGGGTCGCGGTGCGACAGCAACCGCTCAGGTCCATCGGACATTACGGATTCGGAGGTTCCGGCGCGTTCGCCGATCCCGAGACCGGACTGTCGTTCGCCTTCGTGACCAACCGGCTGGGCAACGCGTACACCACGATCTCGGACGGACGGTTCCCGCGCCTCGGGGGCGCAGTGGTCACCGCTGCTCGGATGACCTAGCGAACAACTGCACGCTCGCGTACGCCCGAACGTACACGGTGCCGTCCTCGCCGGTCAGCAGCGTTTCCAGCGATGCGAGCCGCCGTCCGGCCCGCACCACGTCGGACCGCACCTGCACGGGCGGTCCCGGCACCGCGGGCGAGCGCAGGTAGTCGAGGGTGATCTGAAGCATCCGGTACTGGCCGCCTGCTTCGGTGAGGCTCTGTGCTGCGAGGCCGGTGACGCTCTCGGCGATCGAAAGAAGCACGCCGCCCTGGATCGAGCCGATGAAGTTGGTCATCCATTCGCTCGGCGTGACGGTGGCGCGCACCGCACCGCGTTCGACGGTGTGCACCCGGAGGTCGTGCATCCCGGCGAGCGGGCCTCTCGGCAGAGTGCCGGCAGCGATGCCGCTGACGACGTCGAGGCCGGACGTCGAGTCGAGGACATGTCCGTCGATCCACGGTTCGTACTCGTCCGGGGCGGTGGGGAACGGGTCGGCCGCCGAGCCGGCCCGGTCGGTGGGTGTGCGCCCGACCACGATGGTTCGTCCGGTCAGATGCAGGACGAGGTTGCCGTTCTCGTCGAGGATCTCTGCGGACGACAGACCGGAGGTGTCGTCGAAATGCATGCTGCGTCCGACACCGGAGACCTGTCCGGCGTGCGGGAACGGATTCGCGGTCGACGCCGTGAGCTGCGCGAGCACAGCCTGTGCGACGACACCGGTGGCGTGCTGACGGGCGACGCCGGCGGGAGCGGCTCCGACGATGTCGGACAACGCGCCGAACGCCGAGATCGTGACCTGTCCGCGGTGGTCGAAGAACTTGGGGCCGACCGTTTGCGTCACCGACACCGAGTCGGGTGACACGCTCACTCCGACCCCCGAGTACGTGGCCGGTCGGTCGATCGGGAACGTGGCGATTTCGAGCGTCATACCCAGATTCTCGCTCAGAGGCCGGTGGGCGGCTCAGCGGGACTCGTGCGCGAGGATCGCGGCCTGAATCCTCGACTGCAGATCCAGCTTGTGCAGAACCCGCGCGACATGCGTCTTGACGGTGGTTTCGCTCACCCCGAGGCGAGTGGCGATCTGCCTGTTCGACAGACCCTCACCGATGAGGTCGAACACTTCGCGCTCGCGGCCGGTGAGAGTGTCGAGAGCGGGAAAAGGCGCGGGCGTGGGCTCGCGTACGGCAGCGAACGCGTCGATCACCGTTCTGGTGACCTCAGGCGCGAGCACCCCGTCGCCCGCATGGACCGAGCGGATCGCATGCAGGAGGGCATCGGCCGATGCAGTTTTGAGGAGGTAGCCGCCCGCGCCCGCCCGAAGACTGTCGAACACGTAATCGTCGATCTCGAAGCTGGTGAGCACGAGGACCCGGCTATCGGTTTCCGAGGTGATGATGCGCGTCGCGGCGATGCCGTCGGTCCCCGGCATCCTGATATCCATCAGCACCACGTCAG
Source organism: Rhodococcus sp. F64268 (assembly GCF_023015605.1). Lineage (NCBI taxonomy): Bacteria > Bacillati > Actinomycetota > Actinomycetes > Mycobacteriales > Nocardiaceae > Rhodococcus > Rhodococcus sp. F64268. The sequence continues at coordinate 825,775 of NZ_JALKAI010000002.1, read as the reverse complement.
GTTTCAGAGCGCGCACCTGCGACACGGCGACCGCGCCATCGGCTGCTTCACCGACCACCTCGATGTCGGGGTCGGAGTCGAGAATCATGCGCAGGCCGCTGCGGATGGCGGTGTGGTCGTCGGCCAGCAGCACAGTGATGGTCATCGAGGGCCTCCGTCTCGCAGCGGCAGATGTACTTCCGTTTGCCACCGCTTCCCTCCGTCGCTTTGCTCGAGTGGGTCTTTCCCGTCGCTTCGCTCGCCTGGGTCCTCGACGATCTGCGACCGGGCTCGGCCACCGATGGCTGCGGCGCGTTCGGCGATGTTGCGCAGACCGTGCGAGTCACCGTGTCCCACGCGGGCGGGCTCTGCTCGACCCCGGTCCGGGGGGAGCGGGTTCGACACCCGGATCGTGAGTTCACGATCGTCCATCCCGAGTTGCAGGAGGACCGGGAGTCCGGGGGCGTGTTTCATTGCGTTCGTCATGGCTTCCTGGATGATTCGGTAGGCGGTCACGTCCACGTCGGCATCGAGTCCGGTCAGGTCGGGGGCCTCTACGGTAACGATGCTGCCGCTCGCCTCGGCCGACGCCACCAGAGCGGTCAGATCGGTAAGCCGCCCCGCGGTAGCGGTCCCCTCCCGGACGTCGTCGCTACGCAGCAGGGTGACCATCGATTGCATCTCCCGCAGGGCGTCGACACTGTTGGCTCGCACCGATTCGAGTACCGACATCGCCTTCTGCGGATCGTGGTCGCGCAGCCGCAACGCGGCCTCGCTCTGGATGGCGATCGCCGACAGGTGCCCGGCAACGATGTCGTGGAGATCGCGTGCGAGGTGTGCTCGTTCGGAGCTGATCGCCGCCGCTCGGTCGAGTTCCGCGACCTGGGCCAATGCCTGGGCTTTGGTGCGCTCGGCCTCGGCGGCGTCACGGTGGGTTCGCACCGATCGGGCCCACCACACCGGCAGTGAGATCAGGAGCACGCCCATGGCCGCGACGAATACCGCAGACCTCAGCTCGCCCGTGTAGATGCCGAAGCCGACGGCGAGTACTGCGATCGAGACGATCGGTGTCCGCTCCAGGAACACGCTCGTCCGCGCACTCCCGTACAGCGCGGCTGCGAACAGCAGGTCGCCGTATGCGATCCAGACCGGTAGGGAGATATCGAGCGCGAAGTCGACGGCGATGGGCACCGAGGCCAGCACCAGACCGAGTAGGGGGTGCGACCGGCGCAGGAGGATCGGTGCGCACACGGCAGCGAGAAGCAGCAGTCGCACCTGAATCGAGGTTTCGTCGTGCGCAACCAGGGCGCCGAGATCCAGCAGATACAGCACCGCGCCGCACACGAAATATGTGAGTGCGATGAGAGCCGGTGCATATCGGTCGATCACGATGCCATTCGATCACAACGACCTGCCCGAACAGGCCGGCGTCATCCGAAGTGATGACGTTCTGCGACCCGATCGGCGGACGCGGAGACGAGTCGCCCGACGACATGCTCGAATCATGTTCGCCAGCCATATCACCGCATTCATCATCGCCAGCGAGGTCGGGTTCTGGGTGGTCCTCGCTCTGGGGCTCGTCGTCCGTTATCTGCTGCGCCTGCCGAAGGCAGGTGCGGTGGTCCTCGCGCTGATTCCCGTCATCGACGTCGTGCTGCTCGTTGCGGTTGCACTGGACCTACGGAACGGCACCGAGGTCGGCTACATCCACCGCATCGCCGGAATCTATCTGGGAGTGAGTGTCGCGTTCGGACCCAGCATCGTCCGCTGGGCCGATCGTCGGTTCGCCTACCTGTTCGCCGGCGGCGAGAAACCCACACCTGCGCCGAAGGAAGGGCCGGAAGCGTTCCGGCACGAGACCGCGAGTTTCGGGCGCTGGCTCATCGCAGCCGGTATCAGTGGCGCGGCCATCCTGGGACTCGGTGCGACGGTCGCGGACGAGGCACAGAGCGCCGCCCTCAACGCCGTGTTTCCGACGCTCGGAATCATCACCGTCATCTGGCTGATCACCGGGCCGGTATGGGTTCTGAGCAAGGTCTGATCATCGCGATGAGATTTCCGTCGGCCGTGGGTCTGTCTACTTCGCGATTCCGCGATCTCGACAACCACGTCTGGGAGGTCATGTGGATGGATGTCGAGGCCGCTGCCCAGCAGTGGGCGCCCGAAGAGAAGGGTGCTCAGGCCTGAGTGTCAGGACTGCTCGGACACCCGGCTTCGGGCGACCGGAAACTCCGGTAGCCCGAAGCGCGCGAACAACCCGACAGGGTCGTCGCTGAAGAAGACCGTCGCGTGCGCGACCTTGCCGTCGACGATATCGAGCACCTGGAGTTGAAACGGTCGATGCTGCCCATCTTCACCGCGCATATAGAGTCCGAGGGCCGGCTGTCCGTTCGCCACCGTCGGGAGCAGGACCTGATCGCCCGGCCCGTTTGCCGGGCAGTTGCACTTGATCAGAGTCACGATGGCGTCGGCACCTTGATACCAGCCGTCGAACGGCGGCATTTCCCAGATGGCGTCCTCCGTGAGCATCGTGACGAGCGAATCGATGTCGTACTTCTCGAATCCTTCGACCCACCGCTTCACGAGTGCGCGGGTCTCGGCGCTGTCGGGGTCGCTGAGCTCGCTCTTTGCCTCCTGGACATCGCGCAGTTGCGCGCGGGCGCGTTGGAGCAGGCTGTTGACGGCGGCGGTAGTGGTGTCGAGTGCGGCAGCGACTTCGCTTGCACGCCACTGCAGTACATCGCGCAACAGGAGTACTGCGCGTTGCCGCGCCGACAGGTGCTGTAGCGCGGCGACGAATGCGAGCCGGATCGAATCGCGTGACGCGGCGATCGTTGCGGGATCGCTCGGGTCGTCGGTGCGGCCGTCGTCGGTGTAGCTGCCGGGAATCGGCTCGAGCCAAGGGACTTCCTGACGCAGCACGAGGTCGTCCGTCGGATCGGAGCTCGGTGCACCCAGCCCTGTGGGCAAGGGTCTGCGCTTGCGTCCCTCGAGCGCTGTGAGGCACACGTTCGTGGCGATGCGGTGCAGCCACGTGCGCAACGACGAGCGCCCACCGAAGTTGTCGTATCCGCGCCACGCCCGCAGGTACGTCTCCTGTACCAGGTCTTCGGCGTCGTGGAGGGAACCGCTCATGCGGTAGCAGTGCGCGAGCAATTCGCGCCGGTACGGTTCGGCGGCATCCATGAATGTGGCATCGCCGAGGCCACTCGTTGTCGTGTCAAGGAGCTGCTCTGTCATGGGTCCCCGCCCTCGGTCGACTTCCTGAACAACTACCTGCCCGAGCGTAGTACCGGGCACCGACACACAACAGACCATGAAGTCTTACGAAGCAGGTTGCGGGCACTTCGATTGTGGCGGTTCTCCGGGTAGCGTGCACGAAGCCGTGTCCTGGTGGGGGGCACGATGGGATGGATTGGGGCGGGTGTTGCACGAGAACACCGGACGGAACGGTGCGTCGGACGGGGCGGGGCCGGTGGGTCCGTTCGCGGGTGGGCCGCCTCCGGGCGCGCTGCATGTCGATACTCCGCCACTCGAACGGTTCGGACTCGCCGAACTCGGACGCGCGGTCGTCGTCGCCTGCGCCCTCGTCGCCTTCGTGACGTGGGCGATCCTGCGGTGGTCGGTGCTGCGGCCGATGGGGCGTGCAGACTGTCGCAGCCTCGTCGACGCTGCCGCGCACGGCACGGTCGACGCTTTCGAACATCTCGGACCCACGTTCGTGAAGCTCGGGCAGCTCGTCGCGTCGTCACCGGGACTGTTTCCCGCTCCGCTCGCCGACGCTTGCCTGCGCATGCTCGACGACGTGCCCACCTTCCCGTCCGAGCAGGCCCGCGCGGTCATCGAGGAAGACCTGGGGCATCCGATCGGCGAGATGTTCTCGTCCTTCGACGATGTGCCACTCGCGGCGGCTTCGGTGGCGCAGGTCCACGGTTGTGTGCTCCGGGACGGGCGCGAAGCCGTGATCAAGGTGCAACGGCCCGGGATCGCGCGGCGCATGCTCGTCGACCTGCGCGCGGCGTACGTCGGCGCCAAGATCCTGCGGATCTTCGAGTTCTTCCGGATCGCCAACACTCCCGCGATCATCCGCGATCTCTACAACGCCACGATGACCGAGCTCAACGCCGCGGTCGAAGCGGACCGGCAGGATCGCTTCCGCAACAATATCGGGGCGTTCGGCGACAACCGATTCGTGACTGTGCCCGAGGTGTACTGGCAGTGGTGTGGTCCGCGGGTGATCTGTATGGAGCGACTGAAGGGAACACCCCTCGATCGTGTCGTGCGGGAGGACGACGGTCTCGACACCGCTCTGCTGGTTCGGCGCGGCGTGAAGGTGTGGATCGAGGCGGTGCTGATGCACGGCCCGTTCCACGGTGATGTGCACGCCGGAAACCTGTGGTACCTCGACGACGGCCGCGTTGCGCTACTCGACTTCGGGATCGTCGGCGAACTCCCCGAACAGTGGCGGACGGTGCTGCGTGAGCTGTTCCGCTCGGCGCTGCTCGACGGTGACTTCTCCTCAGTTGCGAGGAGCATCCGGGAGCTCGGCGTCGCGGAGAACCTCGATGTCGACGATGTGGAGGTCGGACGGCAGGTGGCGGAGACTTTCGGGCCGTTACTGGGACGCGATCTCTCGGAGCTCCGGCTCAGTGCGCTGATCGGTGCGCTCGTATCGCTGGGACGACAATGGAACACCACCAGTCCCGAGGAAATGGTGCTGTTCGGTAAGCAGATCGGCTACTTCGAGCGTTATGCAACCGCGCTTGCCCCGGGCTGGGTGCTCGGCCGAGATCCGTTCGTCTTCCGCAATGTCTTTCCCGAGGAAGTGGCCATAAGAATTGCCGAATCGGGCGTAAGCCTGCCCGACTGAGCGAAATCGGCGGGGACTCTTTACAGTCTGTTGCGCACACCGTAGTTTAACGATCGTTCGACCCAAAAATTTGGGTTCGGCAACCGTCGACAGCATCGCTACGGAAGGACCACTCCCCATGAGCGCCTCGCAGGATGTCGTACTCGCCGAACGGGACGGCCACGTCGTCACGTGGACGATCAACCTTCCCGAGGCGCGGAACCCCATCTCGGGAGACGACGTCGTCGAACGCCTCGTCGCACTCGTCGACGAGGCGAACGCGGACGTCGACACCCGCGTCGTGATCCTCACCGGTGCAGGCTCGGCGTTCTCCGCGGGCGGCAATGTCAAGGACATGGTCGATCGCGCCGGCATGTTCGCCGGTGCCCCGCATGCGCTCCGCGACGGCTACCGGCGCGGCATCCAGCGCCTGCCCAAAGCGATCTTCCACTGCGAGGTGCCCATCATCGCGGCTGTCAACGGGCCGGCCGTGGGTGCGGGTTGCGACCTCGCGATGATGTGCGACATGCGGGTCGCGTCGACCAAGGCGTTCTTCGCGGAGAGCTTCGTCAAGCTCGGCATCATCCCAGGTGACGGCGGCGCGTGGCTGCTCCCACGCGCGATCGGTGCCGCTCGCGCCGCCGAAATGGCCTTCACCGGCGACCGCGTCGACGCTGCCACCGCACTCGACTGGGGCATGGTTTCCCAGGTCACCTCACCCGAAGAGCTGCTCGCCACCGCCCGCGCCCTCGCCGATCGCGTCGCCGTCAACCCGCCGCACGCACTGCGCATGACCAAGAAGCTGCTCCGCGAAGGACAGCGCGTCGACCTCGACACCCTCCTCGAACTGTCCGCCTCGCTGCAGGCGCTGTCGCACCACACCGAAGACCACCGAGAGGCTCTCGCCGCGTTCATGGAACGCCGGCCGGGCAACTTCACCGGTAACTGAACTCCGAGACCGAAGGACACAGCTGTGAAGAGGACGATCCTCACCGAAGAGCACGACGCGTTCCGCCAGATGGTGCGCGACTTCATCGAGCGCGAGGTTGCCCCGCACCGAGAGGAGTGGGACGAGCTCGGGCATCCCCCGCGTGAGTTCTTCCGGCGACTCGGCGAACTCGGCATCCTCGGTATCCAGGTACCCGAAGAGTTCGGTGGCGGAGGAGAATCCAGCTTCATCTACAACACGATCGTGTTCGAAGAGGTCGCGCGCGCCGGCGTGTCCTTCGGTGGTTACACCGTCCACGCGTGCCTGATCCTGCCGTACCTGCTCGAGTACGCCACCGAGGAGCAGCGCAAGCGCTGGCTCCCCGGCTTTGCGGACGGTTCGATCATGACCGCCATCGCGATGACCGAGCCGGGCACCGGTTCCGACCTCGCGAACATCGCGACCACCGCGAAGCTGTCGGAAGACGGCTCGCACTACATCGTCAACGGCGCCAAGACGTTCATCACCGGTGGCGCCACCGCCGATCTGATCCTCACGGTGTGCCGCACCTCGCCGTTCGATCCGGAGAACCGGCGCGGTGGCCTGTCGATCATCGCCGTCCCCACCGCGACCGAGGGTTTCGCCGTCGGCCGCAAGCTCAACAAGATCGGTCTGCACCAGCAGGACACCGCCGAGCTGTCCTACAGCGACGTCAAGGTTCCGGTCGAGAACCTCCTCGGTGAGGAGGGTGCCGGATTCGGCTACCTCGCGCACAACCTTCCCCAGGAGCGCCTCGCCATCGCACTGAACCAGGTCGGATTCGCGGAGGCCGCGATCTCGCATGCGATCGCATACACGCAGGACCGCAAGGTGTTCGGCAAGCCCGTCGCCTCGTTCCAGAATTCGAAGTTCGTGCTCGCCGAGTGCTCCGCCGAAACTCAGGCCGCGCGCGTCTACGTCGACCACTGCCTCGAACTGCTCGACCGCAAGGAACTATCGGTCGCCGACGCCGCGCGCGCAAAACTGTTCTGCACGGAAGTTGCGGGCCGGGTCATCGACAAGTGCCTGCAGTTGCACGGTGGCTACGGCTACATCACCGAGTACCCGATCGCGCGGCTCTACGCCGACACGCGTGTCACCCGGATCTACGGTGGCACCAGCGAAGTCATGAAGACGATCATCTCCAAGGATCTGGGGCTGTAATCATGTACCCGGGCCGCTACGCAGCAACGCACCCGGATCGGCCCGCGGTACACGAGGCCGCGACCGGACGGGTGATCACCTATCGTGAACTCGAAGATAACTCCGTCCGGTTCGCGCATTGGTTGCGTGCGCACGATGTGGGTGCCGGTGACCACATCGCAGTGATCACGGTCAATGACGCCACGGTGTACGAACTGTATTGGGGTGCAATTCGTTCGGGTGTCTACATCACATTCGTCAATTCGCATCTCGCGGCTGCGGAGGCCGCGTATGTCGTGGACGACTGCGACGCGAAGATCCTCGTTGTATCGGCGCCTCTCGCGTCGCTCGCCGCGGAGGTCGTCGACTCGACACCGAAGGTGCAGCATCGCATCGCCTTCGGCGGTTCGATCCCTGGTCATCTCGACTACGAATCAGAGGTCGCCGGCCTCCCCGCTGTGCCGCCCACCGACCAACCGCGAGGCAGCGACATGCTGTACTCGTCAGGAACCACGGGGCGTCCCAAGGGAATCAAGCCCCGACTCAGCGGTGTGCAGATCGACGAGGACCCGGGTATCCCCCTCATCGGAATGATGCGGCATCTCGGATTCGGTGACGACACCGTCTACCTGTCGCCCGCACCCATCTATCACTCCGCGCCACTGCGCTACAGTGTGCTCACTCAGGCACTGGGCGGCACCGTCGTACTGATGGAGCGTTTCGACGCGGAACAGGCGCTGGAACTGATCGAACGCTATCGCGTTACGCACAGCCAATGGGTCCCCACACATTTCGTGCGACTACTTCGTCTCCCTGAAGAGGTGCGGAACAAGTACGATCTGTCGTCGCTGCGGTGCGCTGTCCACTCGGCGGCGCCGTGCCCCGTCGAGGTCAAACAGCGCCTCATCGAGTGGTGGGGCGATATCGTGTACGAGTACTACTCGGCCACCGAGGCGATCGGCAGTACCTTGATCACGCCGCAGGAGTGGCTCCGCAAGCCCGGAAGTGTCGGGCGCACAGGGGGGCCCGGAAGTAGCGGAATCGCACACATCTGTGACGGTGACGGAACCGAGCTGGCTGCGGGCCGAGCGGGGACCGTCTACTTCGAGAAACCCGTGCAGAACCTCGAGTATCACAAGGACCCGGTCAAGACCGAATCGGCGCGACATCCGTTCGAGAAGAACTGGGCAACCAACGGCGACCTCGGCTATCTCGACGCGGACGGCTACCTGTTCCTCACCGGTCGCGACAAGTTCACGATCATCTCCGGTGGCGTGAATATCTACCCGCAGGAGATCGAGAACATTCTTGCTCTCCACCCGGTGGTGGGTGATGTCGCGGTCGTGGGTGTGCCGGATGCAGACCGTGGTGAACGGGTCGAAGCGTTCGTGCGACCGGCAGACGGCGTCGACCCCAGCGATGAGCTCGAACGGGAGATCATCGATTTCTGTCACGAACGGCTGTCGAAGTTCAAGTGCCCGAGAAAGGTTCGGTTCGTCGACGCCCTGCCGCGTACGGCGACCGGAAAGATGGTCAAGGGTGCATTGCAAGACCTCATTGCGGATGCTGCCGGTGCGGGGACGTCGGGATGACTCCGTCTCCCAAACAGCGGCTGTTCATCGATGTGGGGCGCAAAGAGTTCGTGCGCAACGGGTACGGTGCCTCTTCGATCCGCACCATCGCGCAGGAAGCGGGCGTGAGCCTGTCGGCGCTGTACTACCACTACAAGAACAAGCAGGATCTGCTGCTCGCGATCCTGCTCGACGGTGTCGACACGTACGACGCGGTGTGCGATGCCGAACTCGCCGGTGCGGGAGATGATCCCGTAGCGCAGTTGCGAGCATTCGTCCGGGGCAACGTCAAGTTCCGCACGCAGTACCCGCTGCAGGGGCAGTTGATCGCGACCGAGGTGCGCAACCTGGAACCCGACGGAGCACGGCAGTACGACGAGCGCCGTCGAGCGGGTCGCAAGCGGATGCGAGGCATCATCGACGAGGGCGTCCGCCAGGGGCTCTTCACGACGAAGTATCCCGACGATTGCCGTAGATCGATCCTGGCGATGGTGTCGGCGATCGCGAACTGGTATGACCCCGCAGGCCCTGACGGTCCCGACGCGATCGCCGAGCGGTACGCCGACATGGCGATGGATTTGTTGTGCCCGAGCGGGACGAGCATTGCCCCGCACGACGGAAGAGAATCACGATGAGTACACGATTGGTCCCGCGGGCGGAGGCACCCGACCCGGCGCTCGCCGAACTACGTGCGCAGGTGCGGGTATTCCTGAGGGAGCAGATCGACGCCGGTGTGTTCACACCGGGAATCGATACGTGGCTGACCCAGTGGAACGTCGATTTCACCCGGGCACTTGCTGCGAAGGGGTGGGTCGGCATGACGATTCCCATCGAATACGGTGGCCACGGGCGCACCTTCATGGAGCGGTTCGTGGTTACCGAGGAACTCCTGGCTGTGGGTGCTCCGGTGGCGGCGCAGTGGGTCGCCGACCGGCAGGCCGCGCCGTCGCTGCTGAAGTACGGCACCGAGGCACAGAAGCAGCGATTCCTTCCCGGCATCGCGGCGGGCGAAATCTGCTGGGCCATCGGGATGTCGGAGCCGGAGTCGGGGTCGGACCTGGCCAGCGTCAAGACCCGCGCCGTGCAGGTCGACGGCGGTTGGAAGATCACCGGCACGAAATTGTGGACGTCGGGCGCGCATCACGCCGACGCGTTCTTCGGACTCGCCCGCTCCGCGCCGCTCGATCCCGCTCACCGTCATGACGGTCTGAGCCAGTTCATCGTGCTGCTCGACTCGCCAGGGGTGACCATTCGTCCGATCCTGTCGATGTCGGGCGACCACCACTTCAACGAGGTGCTGCTCGAGGACGTCTTCGTTCCCGACGACCTGGTGCTGGGGGCAGTCGGGTCGGGTTGGGAGCAGGTCACGAGCGAGCTCGGCTTCGAGCGGAGCGGACCCGAACGCTTCTTGTCGACGTTCGGTGTGCTGGAGGGCCTCGTCCGCGGGGTCGGAGCCGGAACTGTCGAAGCCGACACCGGGCTCGGCGCGGCCATCGCCCGGATCGCGGGACTGCACCGGATGTCCACAGCGGTGTCGGAATCGCTCGAACGCGGTGAGAATGCAGAACTTGCGGCATCGGTGGTGAAGGTGCTCGGCACCAAGACCGAGGGCGACATTGCAGACCTCGCCGACGAACTCGCGGGGTATACCGCGGGCGACGAGTATCTGGCGAAACTCATCCGGGCGGGAGTCATGCAGCGTCCGGGCTTCACATTGCGCGGGGGCACCAGCGAGATCCTGCGCGGCGTCATCGCACGAGGATTGGGATTGAGATGACCGACGAGACCAGGGACAACACCGAATTGCGTGACTTCGAGCGAATGCTCGCCGAAGTCTTCATCTCCGGTGACGACCACCGCATCGGCGAGGTCATCGAGTTCGACCGCGCCCTGTGGAACACGTTGAGCGAACTGGGGCTCGCCCGCCTCACAGGTGACGAGTCCGCCGGGGGCAGTGGCGCAGGCTGGACGGAGGCGGCGCTGCTCCTCACCGCGGCCGGGGCAGCGGCAGCGGCGGTGCCTGTCGCCGAGAACGACCTGCTCGCGGGGTGGCTGCTCGCTACCGCCGGACTCGAAGCGAGCGACGGTGTGCGCACCGCCGCCGTGCTCGATGTCGACGGTGATGCCCGATTCGTGCCGTGGGCGCGCGACGTGGACTCGATCGTCGTGCTCTGGCAGGACCGCGCAGATGCGTGGCGGGTCGCCGATGTGCCCCGCGCTCGGATCGAACTCACCGAGGGTGTGAATCTCGCGTCGGAGCCACGCGACCACGTCCATGTCGATGTCGCCGCGCTCTCGGGTGCGGAGGTGCCCGCGTCGGTGGCCGCGGAATTTCGGTACCGGGGTGCACTGGCGCGCACACTGTCCTCGGTGGGTGCGATGGACCGGATTCTGCAACTCGTCGTCGAACACGTCACGGCACGCGTCCAGTTCGGACGTCCGCTCGGAAAGTTCCAGGCAGTCCAGGCCCTCGTGGCCGATATCGCCGCGGAGTCGGCTCTTGCACGCGCCGCTGCGGACGCGGCGGTCGCAGCGGCCTCCGCGAACGGGTTCGACAGCAGTGCAACGAGATTTGCGATTGCCGTCGCGGCATCCTGCACAGGCCATGCGGCGGCCGTGGTCGCCCGAAATGCGCACCAGGCCCTCGGTGCGATCGGCTTCACGATGGAACACGAACTGCATCGGCACGCGAACCGCGTCCTCTCGTGGCGGAGCGAGTTCGGAACTGTGTCGTCGTGGGACGCGGAGCTTCTCGAGGCGGCTGTCGCGGCCGGGGATGTGTGGTCGGCGATCACCGAGTGACGCAGGTAACAACCTCCTGATGTCGTCGGTGTGGCAACGTCAGGAGGTCCGTCACGAGCGGACCTGTCCAGGAACGGAGCATACGTGGATACGATCGACACCGGGCTGCTGATACTTCGCGTGCTGTTGGGATTGACGATGGCAGCACACGGCTACGGAAAGCTTTTCCGGGGTGGCCGCATCCCGGGCACGGCCGGATGGTTCGACAGTATGGGGATGCGACCCGGCAAGGTGCACGCCTGGCTTGCCGCGCTGACGGAAGTCGGTGCCGGTCTCTTACTCGCGGTCGGCCTGCTCACCCCGTTCGCCGCCGCCGGGTTCGTGTCGCTGATGTTCGTCGCTGCGTGGACGGTGCACCGGGGCAGCGGTTTCTTCGTGACCGCGAACGGGTGGGAATACAACCTGGTTCTCGCAGGTGGTGCTGTCGCTGTCGCGGTGATGGGTGCGGGCAGCGCCGGCCTCGATCACCTGATCTTCGGCGACAACCTGCTCGACGGATGGGCCGGTGGAATCATCGCCCTGGTCGGTGGACTCGCCGCCGCCGGAGTCCTCCTCGGCACCTGCTATCGGCCCGCGCCGAAGGCGGACGACGAATCGGTGTCGGTGTCCTGACGCGTCCGCTCGCTCGGACTTTCCCCCGTTTGCACGGGTTTCCGTTGGTCCACGATCAGAGGAAACCCGTGCGACGGGAGGAAAGCTTCCCGTCACCGCAGGTAGAGGCGCACCTTGTCGATTTCGTTGCGCAAGAGGTCGATTTCTCGGGCCGTGGGCGGTTCGGTGATGGTGAGGTCGGCCGAGACCCGCAGATCCCAGCCCGTGGCCGCGCGTACCTCGTCGACGGTGACACCGGCGTGGACGCTGGTGAGTTCGAGTTCGTCGTAAGGGCCGCTGCGGGAGAGGACCCCGAGACTGGTGAACACCTTGGTGACGCCGCGTCCCCGCGGCATGATGCCTGCGCCTGCCTCGCGGGCCCGCACCGGGCTCGGTGACGTGCAGAAGTCGAGTTCTGCAGGGAATGCGCTCGGATCGTGCCTGCGCATGACGACGAATACCTCGCCGGCGTTCGGCATGATCTCCGCGGCACCGCCCGCTCCGGGAAGCCGCACGGTGGGCTTGTTCCAGTCACCGATGAAGCTCGTGTTCAGGCTGCCGTAGCGGTCGATCTGGCCGGCACCGAGGAACCCGACGTCGACGTTGCCGCCTTGCAGGACGTATCCGAACAGTGACGCCATGGAGACGACGGATTCGGCGCCGGACACGACGACGGAATCGGCAATGCCTTCGGCCATGGCCTCCGGGTGTGCCCCGCACACACCGGATTCGTAGATGAGTTCGATGTCCGGGTTCGAGGTGCGGCACGCGAGGTCCACCGCGAGGGTCGGCAGGCCGACTCCTGCGAAGACGCGGTCCTTGCCGGCGAGCGCCCGGGCGGCGACCGACACGATCAGTTCTGTCGTGGAAAACTTTTCGGCAGTAGTCACTTTCGGCTCCCGTAGTTGACCGCTTCGGAGTATCTCGGCGCGACCTCGAGATCGCTCCAATAGTCTTCGCCGAGCTTGGCGAGATACTCGTCGTGGTCGGTGATTTCGTACACCCAGTCCTTCAACCACGTGCGGAGGGCTTGTGGGTCCTTGCTGATCTCGGTCCAGCGCCGATAGAACCCGCAGTCGCGGTCGTAGTAGCCCTGCGCGTACGACGGGTGGGCGCCGCGCGGGCACACGACCACTGCGTCGACAGCGTGTGACGGGATGAGCGTGCGGCTGGGGTCGGAGCGCACTGTCTCGTCGTCGACGATCTCCTCGACCACGACGATCGCGTGCTTCGCGGCGTACACGGCTTCCTGTTGGACCCCGGCGATTCCCCAGATCTGGATGTTCCCTGCCCGGTCCGCGCGCTGCGCATGGATGATCGTGACATCCGGGTTGAGCGGCGGAACCACGTAGGTACTGCCGTTGCCGTAGGGGTCTTCGACGAGCTTGATCTTCGGGTTCAGGGCGGGCAGGTCGCTCCCGGCGTATGAACGCAGCGGGAAGAACGGCAGGCCTCCTGCGCCTGCCTGGTAGCGGCACACCATGCCGTAGTGGCTGTACTCCTCGACTTCGAGTTTCACGGGGTCGTGCTTCTCGATGCGTCGGCGGATCTCGTACAGTGACCCGGCGGATCCACTCGCGAAGAACGATGCGACGAGGGTCGTGACGCAGTCTGCGGCGATGAGCTGGTCGGAGATGATGTCCGGCGTCATCCGGCACAGTGTCAGGTTTTTGCGGCCCTGACGGATGATCTCGTGTGCTGCGGCGAACGGGATGAGATGCGAGAAGCCCTCGAGGGCTACGGTCATCCCGTCCTGGACGTATGTCGCGATGGCATCGCGCATGGTCATGGTTTTGTCTGCTGGCATATCCATCTCCTGCCGCGGTCTGGCGTCACACTGACTGTGACATGAGTAATAGATGTAGTCCAATACAAAGTGTCGAGCTCTTTATTGCGCTGTTGGTAATAATGAACGGGTGGAAATCCATCAGATCCGGGCCTTTCTCGCGGTGGCGGAAGAGTTGCATTTCGGCAGGGCGGCGCAGCGGTTGCACCTGGCGCAACCCCCGTTGAGCCGGACGATCAAGCAGCTCGAGAAGCAACTCGGCGCGTCGCTGTTCGAGCGCAGCACGCGCAGCGTGCAGCTGACAGAAGCCGGACGAGCGCTCGTGGAGCCTGCCCGGGCAGTCCTCGACGCAGTGCGGCTCGCGGAGATGGCGGTGACATCGGCGGGCCGCGGACAGACCGGCCGCGTACGCATCGGATTCGCGGGGTCGTCGTCACATCACCTGGTGGGGCAGTGGGCGAAGCTCGTGCGGAGTACCCACCCCGGTATCGAGTTCGTGCTCGCGAGCTCGGCCTACGCGAGCGAAGTTCTGAATCGGTTGTCGGAGAACACGCTCGACATCGGTATCGTGCGGATGCTGTTCTTCCCGCCGGGGATCGCCTCGCGTGTGATCGCTCGTGAGGATCTCGTCATCGGACTGCCGAGGGAACATCGGCTCGCCGAGGAACCGGCAGTGCACCTGGCGGATCTGGCAACCGAGCCGTGGGTGATGCTTCCGTCGGAGCCGGGCTCGATGCTGCGCGACCTGCTGCTGAAGCTTGCGCACGAGGACGGGTTCACACCGAGAATCGTGCAGAGCGCCCCTGATTCGCTGGGCTTGGTGGCGTTGGTCTCGGCCGGAGTGGGGTGCACACTGACGGTGTCGTCGGTGGCCCGGCACGTCGTGAATTCGGAGGTCGTGTTCGTACCCCTCGCCGAGCAGGGCCCGATCGATGTGCGCCTGGTATGGCGGGAGGACGACACCAGTTCGGCACTCGCCGAGGTCCTCAGGCTGTCCGAAGAGGCGCTGCCGACTCGCGAATGAGCGGTGCCGACGGTCGCTGGGACCGTCGGCACCGCTCGGATCGGAGGTTCGAATCAGGTTCCCACACGCACCTGTTCGTGCTTCGCGGCCTGGACGGTCTCGGTGTGGATCGACGATTCGTCGTTGCCCGTGGGTTCGCCGTCGTGGCGGTCGAGCTCGAGCTCGTTCTCGTCGGACTGTTCCGCGTGGGACAGGGCCTTCGGGTCGTAGCCGGTGCGATTGAGCAGCAGCAGCGTGCATACGAGCGACACCGCTGCGTAGCATCCTGCTGCGATCGCGACACCGGTGACATTGCCCGACGAATTGAGGATCCACTGGGCGAGCACCGGAGTGCCGCCGCCGACGATGAGTGAACAGAGCTGGTAGGACGCGGAGAGTCCCGAGTAGCGGATGTTCGCAGGGAATGCCCGGGCGAGTACGCCTGCAATGGCGCCGTAGAACATCGAATGTGGAATCGTCGCAAGGCACATTCCGATGGCCGCGATAGCGAATGTCTCGGTGCGGATCGCGAAGAACATCGCGGGCATCAGGAAGAGCTCGGGCACGATCATCAGGCACATGGCCTTGCGCATATCGATCCTGGAAACCAGGACCGCGCCGAACGGCTGGACGATGAACTGGACGACGAGGGCAATGGCGATGATCGCGAGGAAGGTTCCTCGTTCGTATCCGAGTTCACTTGTCGCCCAGGACAATGCGAAGGTGTTCTTGAAATAGGTCACCTGAGCGAGGGGGAGAGCGCCTGCACCGAGCAGCACCAGAACCCAGTGCTTGCGCAGTACTTCGGCGATGGGGAGCTTGACGACCTTCTTGCTGGCGATGACTGCTTTCATCGCGTCCGACTCTTCGAGCTTGAGGCGGATGATCATACCGACGATGACCAGCAACGCAGAGACGAGGAACGGGATGCGCCAGCCGTAGAGCAGGAACTCGGGGGTGGGCATCGCGGCGAGGAAGAAGAACGCCATGGTCGCGAGGAGGTTCCCGGCGGGGGAGCCCTGCTGCGCGAACGCGGAGTAGAGAATGCCCTTGCCCTTGGGTGCGTTCTCGGAAGCGATGAGAACCGCACCGCCCCATTCACCGCCGACCGCGACACCCTGTAGGACTCTGAGTGCGACGAGCAGGATCGGTGCCCAGATCCCGATCTGGGCGTAGGTGGGGAGCAAGCCGATGCCCACGGTCGCGATGCCCATCATGATGAGGGTGATGACCAGGGTGTTCTTGCGGCCGATGCGGTCGCCCAGGTGCCCGAAGATGATGCCCCCGATGGGCCGGGCAAGGAAGCCGGCCCACAGCGTGACGAATGCGAGCAGGGTTCCGACGCCGGCGGGTAGATCGTCGGAGAAGAAAATTTCTCCGAAGACGAGCGCAGCCGCCGTTCCGTAGATGTAGAAGTCGTACCACTCGATGGTCGTGCCGATGAAGGAGGCAATTCCCGCTTTCCGGGCCTTCTTCGCGACTTCCTGTTCGGTGGGTGCCGAGGGTGTCATGCGACTCCGCTCTCTGGTCGATCCGGTCGCATGAAGCAGCCGGATGTGTCGTACGTCTCATTGAGATTGGCAGCCGGATCTGATCCCGTCCAATACTTGATTCCTGTCGAATTGTTTCGAAAAACGTATCAATAACTAGTCTATTGATGCTCATAGATACTATGTTTTGCGAAATATCGATCAGGAATCGCTGGTAGAACTACAAGCCGACCCAGTTTCGAGGGAGGACGCAATATGACAGCCGAGCAAACCGACAGCGCTACAAGTGCGTACGAGCTGCCGCTCGAGGGCATCACCGTGGTGAGTCTCGAACAGGCAGTTGCTGCACCCCTGGCGACCCGGCATCTGGCCGACCTCGGCGCACGAGTCGTCAAGGTCGAACGTGTCGGCGATGGTGACTTCGCCCGCGACTACGACAGTGCGGTCCTCGGACTCGCGGCACACTTCGTGTGGCTCAACCGGGGCAAGGAATCGTTCGCGGTGGATCTCAAGGCCACCGAGGGCGTCGAAGCGGTGAAGTCGCTCATCGCGGGCGCCGATGTGTTCCTGCAGAACCTCGCTCCCGGCGCGGTCGATCGCCTCGGTCTGGCTGCCGACGATCTGCGCGCCGACCATCCAGAGCTGATCGTCGTCAATATGTCCGGCTACGGGACGGACGGACCCATGCGTGACCGGAAGGCCTATGACCTGCTGGTTCAGTCGGAATCGGGGCTGTGCTCGATCACCGGTACGCCGGAGACTGCGGTGAAGACGGGTATCCCCACGTCGGACATCGCCGCCGGAATGTATGCGCTGACCTCGATCCAGGCGGCGCTGCTGCGCAGATATCGGACAGGCGTGGGCGCAACCATCGACGTGTCGATGTTCGATGCGACCGCGGAGTGGCTCGGATACCCGATGTACCTGCAGATGTACCAGGATCGGCAGGTGCCGCGGATGGGGCTCGCGCACACGTCGATCACCCCGTACGACAAGTACCCGACCGCCGACGGTGAGATTCTCATCGGTGTGCAGAACGATCGGGGCTGGCGTGCGCTCACCGAGGTGCTGGGGATGCCGGAGTTCGCGAACGACCCGCGGTATGCGACCAACGTCGAACGAGTCGCTCGCCGGGCCGAGGTCGACAAACTGGTCGGTGACGCCACCGCTGCCTATGCGAGCGCAGACTTGGACGAGAAGCTCGCCGCGGCCGGAATCCCCGCGGCGAGATTGCGTGACCTGTCGGGGCTGATCGACCATCCGCAGTTGAGCGAGCGCGATCGATGGCGTGAAGTGAAGACCGAATCGGGAGCGATACGCGCCATCCTGCCGCCGATGAACTTCCGCGATGTCGAACTGCCCATGGGTGCGGTGCCTTCGCTGGGTGAGCACACCGACGCCGTTCTGGGCAGACTCGGCCTGACGGACGAACAGGTTGCCGGCCTGCGAGCGGCCGGGATCGTCGGGTAGGGAATATCCGGCCATATAGGTACGGCAAGCCGTTCGTATCGGCGATTCGGATCATCGGTGCAGCCCCTGCCGATTGACCTCGGTGCGTACATATTCAAAAATGGCCGTACAAATCATTGTTCGCAGAGGAGTGGGTCATGACCCGAGCGGCACTCGTCGCCCCCGTTCGTACCGCCGTCGGCCGCTTCGGAGGGGCCCTGAAAGATGTCTCGGCGGTGACCCTTGCGACCACCGTCATCAAGGAGACCGTCGCACGTTCGGGTATCGACCCCGAACTCATCGAAGAAGTGGCGATGGGTCAGTCGTACGCGAGTTCGGAGGCACCGTGCATCGGCCGGTGGGCTGCGCTCGACGCGGGTCTGCCGATCTCGGTGGCAGGCATTCAGACGGACCGCCGTTGTGGCACCGGCCTCCAGGCGCTCGTGACCGCGGCAATGATGGTGCAGACCGGTGCCGCGAATGTCGTGGTGGCCGGGGGCGTCGAGTCGATGAGCAACATCGAGCACTACACGACCGGTGCCCGCTGGGGCGCTCGCTCAGGTGGCCTGAACCTGTACGACCGCCTCGATCGGGGTCGCGAACGGTCGCAACCCGTATGGCGGTTCGGCAAGATCAGCGGAATGATCGAGACGGCCGAAAACGTCGCGGAACAGTGTGGAATCACACGCGAGGACTCCGACGCGCTTGCCGCAGAGAGTCATCGTCGGGCCCATGCTGCCTGGGAGGCCGGTCGTTTCGACGACGAGGTCGTCGGGGTCGAGGTCAAGGACCGGAAGGGCAACGTCACCGTTGTTGCGCGGGACGAGGGTATCCGTCCGGACAGCACCCCCGAATCCCTTGCGAAGCTGCGATCCGTGACGCCGGGCGGGGTGGTCACCGCGGGTAACGCCAGTCAGCAGAACGATGCGGCCGCAGCGCTTCTCGTGGTCGCGGAGGACAAGCTCGACGAGTACGGTCTCGAGCCGATCGGCTTCCTCGAAGGATGGACCGCAGCCGGATGCGACCCGGCGACCATGGGGCTGGGCCCGGTGGCGGCCACCCGAAAGCTGTTCGATCGCACCGGCCTCGGATTCGACGATGTCGATCTCGTCGAACTCAACGAAGCCTTCGCGTGCCAAGTGCTCGGTGTGCTGTCGCAATGGGGCTGGGACGATCGGGACAAGCTCAACGTCAACGGATCCGGGATCTCCCTGGGTCACCCCATCGGGGCGACGGGTGTCCGGATGGCGACGACGGCTCTGCACGAACTGAAGCGTCGCGGTGGTGGCCGCGCGCTGGTGACGATGTGCATCGGCGGTGGCCAGGGAATGGCCGCGTCGATCACCACGGCTTGAGGGGGAGCGGTATGAGCGGGCTCGCCGACAGGGAATGGATGCTCGCCGCGCGCTGCCGCGGATTCGACACCTCCGTGTTCTTTCCACAGAAGGAATCGGGCCGTGGCCCGGTGGCACGTGCGACGAACGATGCGAAGAAGATCTGCCGCACGTGCCCGGTGATCATCGAGTGTCGAGATCACGCGTTGGCGAACGACGAGCCGCACGGCATCTGGGGTGGGATGACCTACTCCGAGCGCCGCGCGGTCTCGAGGGCCAAGAAGCTGGGCAGGCCCGTACCCGCCTGATCGGGAATTCGCCGCTCCGATGCTCGACCGCCAGTAGTCCTGTGCCCGACAGGCAGAGTCGCCTCAGTTGTGGTCGGCTGCGAGTTCCTCGAGTAGAGCCAGATTGGCCGTCATCCCATCTCGCCATACACCGAGCCGGTAGGCGACGATCTCGCCTTCCCGGTCCGGATGCTGCTCGATGAAATCGGAGAACGGTGACTTGCCGGTACCGACCTTCGCCCACTGCCTGACGACGGCGCCGCCTTCGGCCGGGTCCACCTCGAAACCCCAGAAGGCGATCGGTTCCGCGGCGGTGCCCACTCTCCACACCCAACGGCGACCGTCCTCGACTTCGACGACCTCCGGTTCGGTGTGCCACTCGCCGATCTGTGAACTGTGGTTGTGTCCGCGGAACCGGGCGCCTACCGCGACGCCGTCGGCGCCGTCCAGCCACTCTGCGCGCTGTAGTTCGCCGTCAGTGCGTGTGGGTAACTCGATGTCGGTGACCAGCGCCCAGGCGTGGTCCGGGCTGCAGGGCAATGTTCCGGTGACTTCGATGGTCGGGCAATCGCGCAGACGCACAGATGCTCCTTCTGATCTCGATTCGATCTTCGGCGGTGACGCTGCCGATGCTATTCGAGACCGCGACGTCGCATTTCAGCCGACGTTCGTCACCGGGATCAATCCGCCGGTGATGGGCGACCCGGCGTCGGACAGCAGGAATTCGATCACCTTGGCAACCTCGGCGGGCTGCGACCACCGACTGGTGTCGGCGTCGGGCATCGCCGCGCGGTTGGCCGGGGTGTCGATGACGACGGGGAGCAGAGCATTGACTCGGATGTGGTCGTCGCGGTACTCGACGGCCATGGTCTCGACGAGCGCCGAGACGGCTGCCTTCGAGGCGATGTACGACGCGCCGCCCGAGAACGGATTGTGAGTCGCGGCGGCGGAGATGCAGACGATCGATCCACCGCCGCGACGGATCAGGTGGGGCAGCGCGGCCTGGCTGACGGAGTAGGCCGTGCGTACGTTGAGGTCGAATTGGGAATCGAGCACGCCGATCGGCGTCTCGTGGACTCGCGGACCGGAGGAGAACCCGCCGACCAGATTGACGACACCGAACAGTGGGGCGCCGGGGTCGTCGGCCGCGACCGCTAGGACCTCCTCGAGCTGCTGTTCGTCGGAGAGGTCGGCCTTGACGAGGTGCAGATTCGGATGAGTACCGACGCGTTCGAGTTCTTCGGGCGCCACCCACGGGACCACGACACGCCAGCCGGCGTCGAGAAGGTGTGCGGTCACAGCGGCTCCGAGTCCGCCGGTGCCGCCGCTGACGAGTGCGGTGCGAGTCATGGCCACCGTCCTTCCGGGTGTTGTCGAGGTCTCGCGTGTTGATCCGGTCCTGTCCGGTGCGGGACTGATAACGACCCTATCGCATAGGGAAATGACATTCTCGAAAATCTCATACAGTGGGAACAGGGTGTCCTTTGCTCTGTGATCGGCATGATGGGGCGCAGGTCCATCGTCGAAAGGTGCATCACGTGACCGACATCGAAGCGGAGTTCGTCGAAGCCCGTGGTCTACGGGCGTTTCTCGCCCGCCCCCTCGGCGGAAGCAGCGGCGGGATGCTGCTGCTCCCCATGATCACCGGTATCAACGAGCAGGTCCGCGAGTACGCCGAGGACATCGCAGGCACCGGCGTGACCGCCCTCGTGTGGGACCCGTGGCACGGCCACAGTGCCGAGGACACGCCGCGGGAAAAGCTGGTCGAATGGATGGGCGCACTTCAGGACAACGCCGTCCTCGCCGAGTTGAACACTCTGCTCGAGTACGCCTTCGGTGAACTCGGATTGTCGAAGATGGGGGTGATCGGCTGGTGTCTCGGTGGCCGGCTGGCGCTGATCCTCGGCGGTGGCGATCCCCGGCTGGCGAATGTGATTGCCTACCACCCATCGATCTTCGCGCCCTCGCCCCCGAATCACACCGTCGAGGCGGTCGAGTCCGCATCACGTATCACCGCACCGGTGATGATTCTTCACGCCGGCGCCGACACCGTCATGTCCCCCGAGACGTTCGGCGAACTGCAGAGCGCGCTGCAGAATCGAACCGCGGGCGCGAGCATCATCGCGGTTTTCCCCGGGGCCGAGCACGGATTCAGCAGCCGAGAACGCCACACGAACCCGATCAATGCCGACGCATATGCCGTGTCGTGGCCGCAGGTACTGCGGTTCATCGGCGACACGTTGCCGCGCGTCTAGCCGACGTCCAGCCGGGAAGTTCCACAGAAACTGCTGGAACCGGTTGCATGTACGCGACAGAAGACGACTATGGAGCGCAGGCACCGGACCGCACAGGGGCCGGGGGAAGCGAGACAAGTATGGAGTCGAAGGGCACCCGCACGTCGCACATCGCGAAGCCCGACCAGCACGTGACGAGGCTGGACCAGGTCGTCATCCGCATCGCCGGAGACTCAGGCGACGGCATGCAGCTTGCCGGAGACCGGTTCACTGCCGAAGCCGCAGCCTTCGGGAACGATCTCGCCACGCAACCGAACTTCCCGGCTGAGATCCGTGCACCGCAGGGCACTCTCCCCGGGGTGTCGAGTTTCCAGATCCAGATCGCCGACCACGACATCCTCACCGCGGGTGACCGGCCCGACGTGCTCGTAGCGATGAATCCGGCAGCGCTGAGATCGAACGTCGGCGACCTGCCCGACGGCGGCATCCTCATCGTCAACAGTGACGAGTTCAGCAAGCGGAACCTCTCGAAGGCGGGGTACGACAGCAACCCGCTCGAGTCGGACGACTTCGAGCACCTGCAGGTACATGCCGTCCCCATGAGCACCATGACGCTCGGTGCGGTCGAACCCTCCGGAGTGGGGAAGAAAGAGGCCAACAGAGCGAAGAACATGTTCGCGCTCGGCCTTCTGTCGTGGATGTACGGCCGCGCGATCACTGCGGTCGAGGACTTTCTCGAAGCCAAGTTCGCGTCGCAGCCGGACATCGTCCGCGCCAACATACTTGCGTTGCGCTCGGGTCGGAACTACGGGGAGACGACCGAAGCCTTCGCATCGACCTACGAAGTGGACCGCGCTGATCTGCCGCCGGGTACCTACCGCCAGATCACCGGCAATACTGCGCTCGCCTATGGACTGGTCGCTGCGGGCAAGGCGGCAGGTATGGAAGTTTTCCTCGGCAGCTACCCGATCACGCCCGCGTCGGACATCCTCCACGAGCTGAGCCGACTCAAACGTTTCGGCGTCCACACTTTCCAGGCGGAGGACGAGATCGCCGGTATCGGTGCGGCGGTAGGGGCATCGTACGGTGGCGCGTTGGGGGTCACCAGTACCTCCGGTCCTGGGATCGCATTGAAATCCGAGGCCATCGGACTCGCGGTGATGACCGAACTGCCGCTCGTCGTCGTCGACGTCCAGCGCGGCGGGCCGTCGACCGGTCTTCCGACCAAAACCGAGCAGGCCGACCTGCTGCAGGCGCTGTTCGGTCGCAACGGTGAGTCGCCGGTTGCGATCATTGCGCCGCAGTCGCCTGCCGACTGCTTCGACGCGGCGCTCGAGGCCGCGCGAATCGCCGTGTCGTATCGGACACCGGTGATGCTCCTGTCCGACGGCTCGATCGCCAACGGCTCGGAGCCGTGGCGTATTCCCCAGGTGAGTGCCCTCGCCCCGATCGAACCTCGATTCGCGACACCACCGGATGACGACGACCCGGGCTACCAACCGTATGCCCGCGATCCCGTGACACTCGCACGGGACTGGGCGATTCCCGGCACCGCATCGCGGGAACACCGTATCGGCGGACTGGAGAAGGCGAACGGCACCGGCGACATCTCGTATCACCACACCAATCACGAGTTGATGACCCGCATACGCGCGGCTCGCATCGCAGGTATCGACGTCCCCGACCTCGAGGTGGACGACCCCACGGGCGACGCCGAGATCCTCGTCCTCGGTTGGGGTTCGTCCTACGGTCCGATCGGTGAGGCGGTGTTCCGTGCCCGCCGTGGCGGCCGTGCGGTCGCCAGGGCTCACCTCCGGCACCTCAATCCCATGCCGAAGAACCTCTGCGACGTGCTCGAAGGCTATCGGCGCGTACTGGTTCCGGAGATGAACCTGGGACAGCTGTCGATGTTGCTGAAGGCGCGGTGTTCCGCACAGATCCAGCCCGTCACCAAGGTTTCCGGCATGGCCTTCCGCGCGGATGAACTACACGCAGCACTCCTCGCGGAGTTCGACGGCACACTGAGCGACAGTGAGGACGCCAAGACTCTCTCCGCGATCTCCGCGGCCGCGACGATTCAGCGAGGTGATCGATGATGGGAAGAACCGTGAACGGTGCCGTGCGCAACGGTAGCGCACACGTGCCTGTCGGAACCGACCTCGGGATCAGTGCTCTTGCCGATGTGCCACGAACCGACAGTCCGCAGAAGGCGAAGGATTTCACCTCCGACCAGGAAGTCCGGTGGTGTCCGGGATGTGGTGACTACGTCATCCTCGCGACGGTCCGCGCCATGCTGCCGCAGTTGGGTCTGAAGCGGGAGAACATCGTTTTCGTGTCGGGTATCGGGTGCTCGTCGCGGTTCCCGTACTACCTCGACACCTACGGCGTCCATTCGATCCACGGCCGGGCCCCGACCTTCGCTACCGGTCTCGCCGTGACCCGACCGGACCTGTCGGTGTGGGTGGTGACCGGTGATGGCGATGCGCTGTCGATCGGTGGAAATCACCTGATCCACGCCCTGCGACGCAACGTGAACATGCGGATCCTGCTGTTCAACAACCGCATCTACGGGTTGACGAAAGGGCAGTATTCGCCCACCTCGGAATCCGGCAAGATCACCAAATCGACGCCGATGGGGTCGATCGACACCCCTTTCAACACGATGTCACTCGCCCTCGGTGCCGAGGCGACCTTCGTGGCGCGGGTGCTCGATTCCGACCGCGCAGGGCTCACCGAGATCTTGCTGGCGGCGGCCGAACATCGTGGGGCCGCCTTCGTCGAGATCCTTCAGGACTGCCCGATCTTCAACGACGGGTCGTTCGATGCACTCCGCAAGGGGGATGCCGAGGACCATCTCATCCACGTTCGTCACGGCGAACCGATCATCTTCGGGACCGACGACGAGCTCTGCGTCGTACGAAGAGGATTCGGGCTGCGCGTGGAACACATCACCGAGGTGGACCGAGACGAGATCGTGGTGCACGACGCGCACTGTGAGGATCCCGAGTACGCGTATGCGTTGTCGCGGCTGTCTGCGCAGGACCTCACCTACACGGTCACGGGAATCGTACGGTCGGTGTCGCGACCCACCTACGACGACGGGGCGCGCGCCCAGGTCGCGGCCGCCGTGGCCGACGAACCGGCAGATCTGCAGTCGTTGCTCGATGGCTCCAATACCTGGACGGTGTCATGACATCCGTTTCGTCGATCCTGCCCATCCCTTCGATGTCGGAAAGTAATCGATGACAATACAATTCGGTGTGTTCGTTCCGCAGTTCCGGCTCGGTGTCGACGAAGTGAAGGCCCGGGCGTCGGCAGCGGAGCAGGCCGGTTTCGACTCGTTCTGGCTCATGGATCATCTGTATTCACCGGGTGGCAGACCGACGGATTCGCTCGAAAGCTGGACATTGTTGACAGCGCTCGCCGGCGCCACCTCCACCATCCGGCTCGGGCACATGGTGGGCTGTGCGCCGTTCCGGCACCCGGCCCTGCTCTCGAAGATGGCCGCCACCGTAGACCACATCAGCGGCGGTCGGCTCGACCTCGGGCTCGGATGGGGTTCGGTGGAGGCAGAATTC
Organism: Rhodococcus sp. F64268; assembly: GCF_023015605.1. Classification (NCBI taxonomy): domain Bacteria; kingdom Bacillati; phylum Actinomycetota; class Actinomycetes; order Mycobacteriales; family Nocardiaceae; genus Rhodococcus; species Rhodococcus sp. F64268. The sequence goes on along the minus strand of NZ_JALKAI010000002.1, from coordinate 800,712 downwards.
GAGACCTTCGGTGTCGAGGTCGGCTCGCGGCGGCAACGCGCGGAAGCGCTCGACGAAACGCTCGAGATATTCCGTCTGATGTGTACGGGCGAGCAGTTCGACTACGACGGCAGGCATTTCCGGTTGCGCGGGGCGTACGGACTGCCGACACCCGTACAGGATCGAATTCCGGTGCACATCGGTGGCGCGGGGAAGACCTTGACGATGCCGCTTGTCGCACGTCACGCAGACTGGTGGAACTGTGTAGGTCATGCACGGAACCGGCTCGAGGAACTCGCACCGCTCAAGGGTGATGCCCGGATTTCGGTCCAGTACGCGGTGGGATTTGCGGACGAAGCCGAGGACATTCCAGGCGTGACGGCGTCGGTGTCGCGTAGACTACCGGAAAGTGGTTGGGGCGCACCGCTGATCGGTACAGCCGAGGATCTGATCGAACAGATCGCCGTCGAACACAAGCGCGGAGTGGAACTGTTCGTGCTCCGCTTCCACGACTTCTCACCACCGGAAACCCTCGAAAGGTTCGGGCGTGATGTCATCGCGCCACTTCAGGAGCGGGGCCTGTAGTAGATCAGGGGCCGGAGTAGACGCAGCGGCCACCGATCCACGTGGCACGCACCCTCCGCGCATCGGGATCGTCGAGGACTTCCGTGAGCGGCCCGTCGAGCAACACCAGATCGGCCTCGGCGCCGATCGTCACGTGACGCGCCGGTCCGCCCGGGTCGTCGAGGGGCGCAAGGTAGCGGTCGAGCGCCTCGGGCGGCGTGATCCGCTCTACTGCACCGACGACGTCACCGGTCGGGCAGCGCCGGGTGACGGCGGCGACCATGACCTCCCACGGATCCACCGGGCCGTACGGGGCGTCACTCGACAACGCGAGGGGCACTCCGCCGTCGATCAGGCTGCGGCAGCGGTAGAGATCGGGCAGGTCGGTGGGATCGACATCGCGGAGATATGCGTCGCCGCGGTCGCCGAGGAACCCAGGTTGCGTCACCACGTGGATGCCTCGTCGTCGCAGGTCGTCGATCGATTCGGCCGGGACGAGTGCGCCGTGCTCGATCCGGTCGCCGCGGTGCAGACCGGCCTCGTCGAGGGCTGCGAGGAGGATCACGAACGCTTCGCGACTGACACAGTGCACCGCGACGGCACGACCGGCCGCGTGAACGCGGCGAATGGAGCAGACGAGGTCGTCGATGTCGGGGAGAGCCGAGTCGGCGATGACGATCTTGTACGGACCGACAGTGCAGTGCGGTTCGCTGGGACGGAAGCCGCTGGGGGCGCCGAGCAGGTGCAGACGTTGGGGAATCGCGCGGGTGGCGTGCGCATCCATCAGGGCCTCGACCGTGCTCGGTGGGAGATCGGGTGTCGCGTCGGTGACACCGGTGATGCCGTATCGCGCGAGTTCCGCACCGATCGAGTCCAATTCGGGTGCAGTGGTCGCGGGGAGACGTTCGCGCAGCCACGTGTCGGCTCGCCATATCCGTCCGGTGGGGTGGCCGGCGTCGTTGCGTTCGACGCCGGGATGATCGGCCGTGTCGAGTCGCGCGAGTCGAGCGGCCACGGAATTCAGTATCCACAGGGCGCCACTGCGATGCTGGATGCGCACGGGCCGCGTGCTCTGCAGACGATCCAGGATCTCGGAATCGAGCATTCCGGCGACGGATTCGAAGTATCCGACGCCGCGGATCCACCCATCGCCCGGAGCAGAGGCGAGGGTGCGCGCGAGGTCGTCGGACGAGGTGACGTCGGGCGGTCCGCAGCGCACAGAGACGCGATCGGCGGCCAGGGCATGCAGGTGGATGTGATGATCGTGGAGGCCGGGGATCAGTGCGCACCCGTTGCCGTCGACGATCTCGCACCGCTCGGATGCCTCCAGTTCCTTTCCGACCTGCGCGACCGCACCTGCGCGCAGGAGCACGTCGAGTCCGGTACGACCGTCGATCTCGACGTTGCGCAGGATGAGATCGGTCATCGTATACCCAACTCGGACAGTACCTTCGACGTATCTCGGCCGGATTCGGCGATCTCACCCACCGGTTCACGACGTTCCGGTTCCGTCAGCGCGACCGTGCCGGACGGTGCATCGACCCACCAACGCCCGGCCCGCTCGTACACAGGTGGACGCGGGTCGCTGCCGAGCGTGGACGACACCAGCGCCGACATCGAGATGTCCCACAGCACTCCACTGCTGTCAGCGGGATGCGACAACGCGAGCGCTGCGGCGTGGAGGCCGGTGAGGGGGTCGGCCAGGGCGTCGCCGACGAACATGGGGCCGTGCGCGTCGTGAGCGATCAACCCCGCTGAGGCCGCGATGTCGTCGCCGAAACCTATGCGGAAACAATCGCGGCCGTGCGCGGTGATCGACGCCCACGTGCCGCCGTTCGCGACGAAACGGTGGGCGTCGAGGCCGAATCCCGCGAGTGCCCGCGGCCGGGACGCTTCGATGACGATGTCGGCTGCCGCCACCAGGTTCGTGAGTTCCCGGCGCTGGGTTGCGTCGTCGGGGTCGAGCACCACCGACTCGTGACCACCGTGCAGCAGGCGGTAGAACTCGGCGTTGCCGAAGCGCGCTCCGTCCGGCCGTGTCGGAGTCTCGACCTTGATCACGCGGGCACCGGCAAGGCCGAGAATGTGTGCACACAGCGGACCTGCCCACAGTGAGCTGAAATCGACGACCAGCAACCCGTCGACCGAACGCGGAACGAGGGGCCGCGGTGTTGTCGTGGGAACCGCAGAGACCGGTCCTGCAGCGATGCCGAGCGGTTCCGCCAGTTCGAGAAGGTCGTGGCCGGTGTGCTCTGCCAGCCACTCGGTGACCGCGGGCCAGGGATCCTCGCCCACGTCGGTACCGACCAGTGCGCCGAGGAGCAGCGGATCGTCGGGGCGTGCGCAGGAGATTGCGGCCCAACCGTCGGCGGTGGGCAGCAATCTGCACGAGCCGCCGACCGAGATCGCACCTGCCCGCCGGTGTCCGGTGAACGCGGCCCGCTCGGACAACAGCCGCGCTCCGTCGAGCTGTACCGCTCCGCCGGTCGCAGACCGGATCCGAGCCGACAGTTCGTGGGCGACGGTTGCGGCACGTCCGGGTGGGATCAGCGGGGGGCCGTCGGGCCTGCCGGTCAGGCAAGCGATTCCGCTTTCTGCCCAGTCGCGTACCGAGTCCGCGGACGGGGATTCGAACACGCCCGTGATGCTACATTGCCGGAATGAGCAGGCGGCGAGCACGAGGGCAGAACTGATGGGCGCGAACACGATTTCTGCCGTGGAGCTTGCAGACGGGATCGCCGATACGCCGATTCTCGGTGATGGTGGCGCGGTCGCTCACCCGCTCCTGGTGGTCGATCTGGACGACGTGCCCGACTCGGTGATCGAGCGTGCTGCTGAGCAGGCGTGGAGGAGCGAACACCTACTCGTCGGCAGATTCACGGGTGGTTCGATCGATGACACGGCATTGGCGCCCCTACTCGAGTCCCTCGATCTGACCTATTCGGTGGGGCCCGATCCGCGGTCGTCGACTGTCGTCGGCACGGATGATCTCGGCGCGAGCCTGTCGGCGTTCGACACCGCTGTCGCGCAGAATCCGCACGCTTCGCTGGTCGTGCGGCATGTGCTCCGAGCCGCCGACACCGTGGGGGTGGCTGCCGCGATCGACGTCGAGTCGCTCGGGTACTCGACGTTGCAGGGTGGCCCCGAGTTCCTGCGGTGGCTCGACGAGCGTGGACCGCGCCCACTTCCGCCGCCGGCCCCCGCAGATCCGGTCCTCGTCGCGCGCGTCGGCGACACACTGCGGATCACGCTCAACCGGCCCGAGCGTCGCAACGCCTACGGGACCCAGTTGCGTGACGCGCTCGTCGAGGCGTTGCGCCTCGCCGAGCTCGACGACAGCATCGAGCGTGTCGTGGTGGACGGTGCGGGCCCGTCGTTCTGCGCAGGGGGAGACCTCGACGAATTCGGACGCACTCCTGACACCGCCACCGCACATCTGATCCGCACTCGCGGTGGTGCGGGACGCTTGGTCGCGCGGCTTGCGGATCGGATCGAAGTGCGGGTGCACGGGCACTGTGTCGGTGCGGGGATCGAGATCCCGGCTTTCGCGAGCCGGGTGGTTGCGGCTCGGGGAACGGTGTTCCGCCTTCCCGAGGTGTCGATGGGTCTGATCCCGGGAGCCGGGGGGACGGCGAGCATTCCACGACGGATCGGCAGGTGGAGAGCAATGCACCTGTTCGTCACCGCGTGTGCTCTCGATGCCGGGCGCGCGCTCGCATGGGGATTGATCGACGAGGTCTCGGAGCTCGGATGATGTCGATGCAATGGATGAATGCTCAAGAAATCGTTGTCATCGATCGCTTATAGTGTAAAGATTGTCATAGATTTTATCTGGGGTACTCGGACCGGGAACCCGGGGGAGTTCTGACGGCGGAGGTTCATCGATGGGACGGGCAGGGCTACGGCCGCAGAAAACGGCGATGCTGGTGGCGCAGCGGATCGTTCAGGATATCAATCGGCGAGGGAACAAGGTCGGTGATCGACTGCCGCCGGAGCGCGTCATGCTCGATGAATACGACGTCGGCCGGGGCACCCTGCGCGAGTCCCTGCGGTTTCTCGAGTTGCAGGGTGTGATTGCACTGAAACCGGGGCCGGGAGGTGGGCCGATCGTCCAGCAACCGGACAGTGAAGGTCTTGCGACCTCGATCACGCTCCTGTTGCAGTTCGAGAACGCGCCGTTCCGAACCATCGTCGAGGCGCGGACGGCGCTGGAGCCGATGATGGCCAAGCTCGCCGCCGAGCGGATCAACGAGCAGCAGTTGGCCGATCTGAAGTACTCGGTCGAGCACATGCGCGAAAACCTCGACGACGGTGAGATCTTCCTCGAGATGAGCCGCGTGTTCCACGACACCGTGGCGAAGGGGTCGGGAAATGCCCTGTTCGGCTATCTCATTCACGCATTGCTCGACATGCTGGACGGATCGGCGATGGGGATGGAGTACTCGGAACGGCACCGCCGCGCCACACTCGACATCCACGAGAAGATCTACCATGCTGTCGCCGACCGCGACCCGGAGGCCGCGCTCATTGCGATGGAAGAGCACATTGCAGGCATCTGGCGTTACGAGGAGAAGCACTACCCGGATGCACTCGAAACACCGATAGCGTGGGGTGCCGTCACCTGACGGGCCCACATCCCTGACCCGACCCGTAGCGGCGAGGCGACCACGGTTGCCTCGCCGCTGCTGTCGTTCCGTGAGTCGCGGTGTCCAGTGACCTGGGTCATGAACAAGTGTTGACAATGGAACTAATCATGCGCATGATAGTCGTGATTTGCATCACCGATGCGTGAGCGTGCTACGCACCCCAAGAGACGGAGCAGCGCATGACCCCTTTCCGCACCACTCGCTCGAGGACGCTCTGCGGCTCGACCGCCGCCCTGGCACTCGCCGCAACGCTTGTTGCGGGATGCGCCGAATCGGCCTCGGCCTCCGGTGGCGGAGGCGGCGACGGCGTCGAATACGGCGCCACCAAAGACGACTACATCGCGGCGTTCGAGGATGTCGATCCGATCCAGCTCTACACTCAATCCCCCGCCCCGAAGGACTCGGCGACCGGCGTACCGGTCGAGAAATACCTCGACCGGATCACCGAGTGGTCCGGCGGCAAGATCACCTTCGACGTCGCCTACTCGAATGCAGTCGCACCTCCCGCAGAGATCGACAATGCGCTGATGGACGGCCGGCTCGACCTCGGACACGTGATCCCGCAGTACGAACCGTCGGAGTATCCCGCGACGGCCGCCCTGATCGACTCGAGCTTCGTCTCGCTCCAGACGCCGGTGCTCGGACCGCTGCAATCGAATGCCTGGGCCAACGAAGTGGCATTCGAGACTCCGGAACTCGTCGCGGAGTACGAGGACAAAGGCATGAAGCTGCTGCTGCCAGCGTACAATTCCGGTTCCAACGGGCTGTTCTGTGCCACCGAGCGGCGAGATCTCGCGTCCACCAGGGGCGCTCAGGTCACCGCTTCCGGTCTTTCGATCAATGCCGAAGTCGCGTCGCTCGGCGCAACGCCGGTGTCGATCGCATACACCGAACTGTTCGAGGCGCTCGAACGCGGCATCGCCGACTGCTCAGTCACCTCCTTCACCGTCGGAATGCTCGGCGGCTTCCTCGGACAGACGCCGCAGGTGGTGATCGATCCGGAGGCAGGCGTCGCGGTCGGCTGGGGTGGTATAGCCATGAGTGCCGAAGCGTGGGAAGAGCTTCCGCTTGTCGCGCAGCAGCTGATCTGGGACAGCCTCATCGTGTACGTCGAGTCGAACATCGAAGACAAGATTCTGCCCAACACGGCAGACGGGATGAAAGCGGTCCTCGCCGCAAACGGTACCGTCGGCCCCTACGCCGAAGACGCCCGTGCCGCACTCGCAGCCGAGAACGAGCGGCTCCTCGGCGCGCAGCGGACCAACGCGGCATTCGAGGACGGCGACGCGTTCGTCGACCGCATCGAGTCGTCGGCCGACAAGTGGGCATCCACGCTGGCCGATCTGTACGACGATGTCCCCTACGACGAGTTCGCTACGTGGTACAGCCCGGAGGTGCTCGATCTCGAGGACTACAGCGCGAAGGTCTACGAGGAGATCTTCCTGCCACACCGCCCGTCCTGACCACAACCGGAGGAAATGAATGACGCACGCAACGGGCTGCCCCGTCAGCCACACCGACTACACTAAAGAGTCCGAAATCTACGGCCACTACGCAACTCTCGACGCAGAGCGTGAGGCCGCACGGTTCCACTTCAACGACACCACCGAACGTGGTTTCTGGATGCTCACGCGCTACGAGGATGTTCTCGCGGGTTTCCAGAATCACAGGAACTGGACGACTGCGGTTCGTACGGCGTTGTTCCCCGAGAGCAGGATTCCGTTGCTTCCCCAGGACCTCAACGGGGAAGAGCACCAGAAGTTTCGTCGCATCATCAATCCGTTCTTCGCGCCCGCTGCGGTTCGACGTATGGAGGAACTGGCGCATACCCGCTGTGTGGAACTGCTCGAGGAGCTCGCCCCCAAGGGGCACTGCAACTTCGTGGCAGAGTTTGCCATCCGGTACCCGACCGATCTCTTCCTGGTGCTGATGGGCCTGCCGGTCGAAGACGGCGACTTCTTCCTGCCGTGGACCGAAGAGATGTTCAACTGCATGCTCCAGGGCGATCTCGACGGTGCCGAGGTTCCGAGGCAGAAGATCCTGGACTACTTCACCGTGGCCATCGAGCAGCGACGCAAGAATCCGCGGGATCCCGCCGAGGATATGGTCACCCGCCTGGTCCAAGCCGAGCTCGATGGTGAACTCCTCTCGCACGACACAATTCTCACCACCTGTATGTCCATCATGCTTGCCGGCCTCGACACCACCCGGTCGGCACTCGGATACATCTTCACGCACCTTGCGACCCACGAAGACGATCGCCGGATACTGGTCGAGGAACCTGAGTCGACGCGCGACGCGGTCGAGGAGTTCATCCGGTTGTATCCGCTGGTGATCCAGGCAGGGCGCGAGGTGCAGGAGAGCTGCGAATTCGAGGGCATCGACATGGCAGCGAAGGACGTGATCTGGCTCGGAATCGGCTCGGCGAACAGAGATCCCCGAAAGTATGACGACCCGGACACCTTCGTCCTCGGTAGGCCGGGGATCAACCAGCACCTCGCATTCGGTGCGGGGCCGCACCGCTGCCTCGGAATGCACTTGGCACGTCTCGAACTCGCTGTCGTGCTCGAGGAGTGGCACAAGTTGATCCCGGAGTATCGAATCAAGGACGGTGCCGAGTTGGTCGAACGTGGGTCCCAATTGACCCTGAAGGAACTCGAACTGGAATGGGAGGTCTGACATGGCGGCGATATCCGGACCGGCGATGTCGATCACGCGTGAGAAGTGCATGGGACACGGGCGTTGCTACTCTGTCGCACCCGATCTGCTGAGTGATGACGAAGAGGGTTTCGTCGCGCAGGCAGGCGACGAGTTCTCCGTCCCGGAGGAGCTGGCCGGTCAGGCCGAGGCGTCGGTGGACGCGTGCCCGGAGCACGCGATCACCTTCACCCGCTGAGTATTTCGTCTAGTGTTCGCGCGGCCAGCCGCGGGCGAGATCGGTACCGACATGGACATCGATCGCCAGCGACTCGAATCGCGCGTCACCCACCTCGGTCCGGATCACGGCGGAGTACGTTCCCCAGCCGAGACCGGACCCGTGGGCGGCGCGTGCTGTGTACCCGAAGTAGCAGTCGAGTTGGACAAGACCCGTCGAGATGGAGCGGACTTCCGGCTGACACACGAAATGCCGCTTCTCGGAGGGATCGGTGCCGCCGGCCGTCCGGAAGAAGCCTCCGATCTCGTCGTGGCCACGGAACGTACCGAGACGCGTGACGAGCGCACCGTCGTCGGCGAAAAGCAATGCCAGCTTCTCCGGCGCCGGAGCGTCGAGCTGCGCAGCATAGCGGTGCATCAAACCGGCTGCGGCGCGTTCGGATTCGAGTGCTGCCACTCGGCCGGCGAGCTGCTCGATGGTGGCCTGCAGATGGGATTCGGTGGACACGGGTTCTCTCCTCCTGATCGATGGTGGCTCGACTATAGGGTGTGCCGGACGAATCCGTGAGCAATGAAATATGTTGGGTACGAAGAGAACGGATGCGACGGTTGACGGAATCGACGAACATCGGAAGGTTCGAGGGCCGGGTCGCGGTCGTAACCGGCGGAGCGAGCGGGATCGGTGAAGCCGTGGTGCAGGCGCTGCACTCGGAGGGTGCCTGCGTCATCGTGGCCGATGTGCAGGAAGCCGGCCGTGCCCTTGCGGCGGAGCTCGGTGAGCGTGCCCGGTTCGTGCGCACCGACGTCACCGTCGAGTCGGATGTCGCGGCAGCCGTGGATCTCGCCGTCGAGCACTTCGGCCGACTCGACGTGATGTTCAACAACGCGGGTGTGATGGGCGCACTGGGACCGATCGACCGGACGCCGATGGACGCGGCCGACGTCACGCTCGCGGTGAACCTTCGCGGAGTGCTGTGTGGATTCAAACATGCTGCGCGCGTGATGAAACCGCAGGGATCGGGTGTCATCATCTCGACATCGAGCCCCGCCGGAGTTCTCGGAGGCGTCGGACCACACGTGTACAGCGCGGCGAAAGCTGCCGTCGTGGGTCTGTCGAAGTCGGTGGCAGCTGAGTTGCGGCCGTTCGGAATACGGGTCAACACCGTGATTCCCGGAGCCGTGGTCTCGCCAATGACCGCTGCCGTCGTGGCAGACGGCGCCGACGACCTCGCAGGTGCCGACACGGCACTCGGCAGCAACGCCCTGATGGACCGCGCGCTCACACCGGAGGACGTCGCTGCCGGCGTGCTCTTCCTGGCGAGTGACGAGGCCGCTTACGTCACCGGAGTGACGTTCCCGGTCGATGCCGGGATGACGGGTATCGCGGGCCGTTCGCCGTACACCAGTGGCCGGTATGAGCAACCCGTGACGTTGCTGGAAGCCGGACGTACCGCGTAGCGGAGGCCCGGCCCTGATGGAGATGCCGTCGACGCAGGTCGATGCAGTCGACAGCGAGACGTAGCCGGCAGGAACCACAGCCGGCAGAGAAGGGAAGAAGTACATGCTGACAGGTAAGCGGACGCTGGTCACCGGAGCAGCCCAGGGCATGGGCCGCGACATCGCGCTGGAGTACGCCAGGCGCGGCGCCGAGTTCGTCGGTGTCGCCGACCTCAACGGTGACGGCGCGAAGGATGTCGCCGCCGAAATCGAAGCGATGGGTGTCGCAGCCGTTGCGATCACGGTGGACCTTGCGGACAGTTCCGCCATCTCCGGCATGATCGACACCGTCGTGTCCGCGGCCGGCGGTCTCGACACACTCGTGAACAACGCCGGTGTCATGGAGAATGCCTTCACCGAGAACACGGCCTTCGAAGAGCTACCCGAGGACGTCTGGGACAAGGTCTACGCGATCAACGTCAAATCGGTCTGGCTGGCAACGAAATGCGCGGCACCGCACCTACGCGCTTCGGGTCGCGGGCCGTCGGTGATCAATGCCGCATCCGTCGCCGGAATGGTCGGTTACGTCAGCACCGCGTACCCGTCGAGCAAGGCCGCGGTCATCCAGCTCACCCGCACCTCCGCCATCGCACTGTCTCCGGAGGTCCGCGTCAACGCCTTCGCACCGGGTTCCATCGAGACCCCGATGAGCCGTGCCTTCCTCGACGCTGCAGAATCCGACGAGGCCCGCGAAACCAGGAAACGGGGGATGGTCGGAGCCCACCTCATCCCCCGTTTCGGCACCGGCGACGAGATCGCAAAGGTCGCCGCATTCCTCGCATCCGACGATTCGTCGTTCCTCACCGGGATCGTCGTCCCCGTCGACGGCGGTACGACGGCCTGGCGTGGACTGCGCGGATGAACGCGACAGCTTCTGCCGCGGCGATCGTGGGGGCCGGTGAATCGCAGTTCGGCCGGTCCCTGGACCGTCCCATCGCGAAACTCGTCCTCGACGCGTGCCGCAATGCGCTCGACGATGCGGGGCTGACCGCCTCGGACATCGACGGGGTGGTCGCGGCAGGTGCGTACCCCGGGCCCGATGAAGTGTCGGTCGCGCTCGGCGTCGAACGCAGGTACACGGCAGCTCCCGGAATTCCCGCGGGGGCAGGACCCCTTGCCGCAGTCGAGACCGCGCGTGCAGCAGTGGAATCGGGGCGTTCGAACACCGTCCTCGTCTACTACGGTTACGCAGGGTCGAAGCCCGGAGGCCCCTACGGCTTCCACGCGCAGGACCCGGTGAAGGCGAGCCTGGAAATGCCCTTCGGCTGGTATGGGCAACCGGTGTATTTCGCTGCGTGGGCACAACGCTACTGCCACACATACGGGATCGAACAGGACGCGCTCGGATCGATTGCCGTCTCGAACCGCGTCTGGGCGACGATGACGCCGAACGCGCAGCGTCCGAAGCCGCTCAGTGAGGATGATTATCTGGCCTCACCCATGATCGCGTCGCCGCTGCGGGCCGCAGATTGTTGTCTGATCTCCGACGGTGCCGGTGCACTCGTCGTCACGACGAACGAACGAGCACGCGACCTCGAGGGGACACCCGTCGTCGTGGCGGGATCGTCGACGGTGGCGGTGGGCCCGTCGATGACCTCGTATTTCACCCAGGCGGCGGACATGTGCTCGTTCGGTTCTGCCGTGTCCGGACCACGGGCATTCGCGGATGCCGGACTCACCCCCGCAGATATCGATGTCGCCGAGATCTACGACTGCTTCTCCATCTCGCAAGCCATCCAGATGGAGGACCTCGGACTCTGCGGTCGTGGCGAAGCGGTGGAGTTCCACCGTGCCGGGCACACGCGGCCTGGCGGCTCGCTCCCGGTCAACACCCACGGCGGCCACCTCGCGTACGCCTACATCCCCGGGATCGTCCACGTGATCGAGGCCGTACGCCAGGTGCGGGGCGTGCGCGGGCAGGCGCAGGTGCCCGATGTCGCGACCGCACTGGTCGCTGCGCTGGCAGGCGGCGAACACACGACGTTGATCTTGACGAAGGACCGGTGAGGAACGTGACCGAGAATGAACCTTCCACCGACACGTCCGGGATCGTCACAGCATCGGTACCGGATTTCGCACCACTGACCGATGTTCCCGAACTGGCACCGTTCTGGGACGGAGTGAGCCGCGGAGAACTCGTGTTTCCGCGGTGTCGCGCATGCCGGCGCTGGCATTGGTACCCCGGACCGGGCTGCCCGTGCGGTCACGACGACGAATTCGAGTGGTCGGGTGTCGCGGGCAGAGGAGTGATCTACTCGTTCACCACCGTGCACCGCGCGTTCCTGCCGTCGGGATCCACCGCGCCGTACACCGTGGCACTCGTGGAGTTCGAGGACGCGCCAGGTGTACGCCTCGTGACCGACCTCATCGGAGACGGCGCGGACACACCACGGATCGGTGACCGGGTGGTCCTGTCTCCGACGGTCTTCGATACCCACACCTTGCCGACCTTCGCGCTCGAGCGTGACCGGCCGGAACGAGAAAGGCACTCGCGATGAGACTCTCACTGCGCTATGACATGCGAGCACCGGCGATCGGCGCTCCGGCCGTCGACCTCTACCAGGCCGCGGTCGAGCAGGCCGGCTGGGCTGATTCGCTCGGGTTCGAGACCGTGTACATCGCTGAGCACCACGGCGCCGAAGACGGCTACTGTGCCTCCCCGATGATCCTGGGCGCCGCGATGCTCGGGCGCACCGAGCGGATCCACGTCCATTTCTCGGCGCTCGTGGCGGTGTTGCATCATCCGTTGCGGCTCGCCGAGGACCTCGCGACCCTCGACCTCGTCGGTGGCGGCGGTCGCGTCGAGATGACGATGGGGATCGGCTACCGGCCCGACGAATTCGAGATGTTCGACGTGCCGATGAAGCGACGTGTCCGCATTCTCGAAGAGGTCGTCGAGACCCTCGACAAAGCCTGGACCGGTGAACAATTCGAGTTCCGCGGGAAGACGGTACGGGTGCGTCCCACGCCCGTCGGCCCATCACGCCCCCCGATCTACATCGGCGGCTCGGCCGATGCGTCCGCGGCGCGTGCAGCGCGTCTCGGCGACAACTACATGCCAGCCGGGTCGGAGAAGGAGCGGCTGTACGAGTTGTACGACACCGAGCGGACGAAGCTGGGACTTCCGATTCCACCGCGTCCCGCGCCGGCCGGCCCGTTGTTCCTGCACGTGACCAACGATCCCGACGGCGATTGGGAACTGCTCGCACCGCACCTGATGTACACGACCAACATGAATGCGCAGTGGGCGAAGGAGCGCGGTGTCGGGACGACCGGGTACACACACGTCGAGACCGTGGAAGACCTGAAGAAGCAGCCGCAGTTCGTGGTGCTCACCCCCGAGCAGTGCGTGGAGTTCGCACGGGAACGGGGCGATGATTCGGAACTCATGTTTCAGCCGCTGATGGGTGGACTCCCACCCGAAATCGGTTGGCGGAGCCTCGAACTGTTTGCCTCCGAGGTCCTTCCCGAACTCGAGAAGTCAGGCCTCCGGGGCTCGGCCGAGTCGCGGCTGGGCCCGATCTCGGAACAATCGGCGGGAACGATCAGGAAATGAGGGAGTCGATCATGAGGTTTCGATCGGTTGCGTGTGCGGTCGCGGGTATCACCGCGAGCGCAACGGTATTGACGGCCTGTGCCGAATCGGGTGGTGCCGGCGGGCAGGGCGGTGGTGCCGGTGTCGAGTACGGGGCGAGTATCGAGGAGTATCAGGAGGCGTTCGAATCTGTCGACCCGATCGTGATCCACACCCAGTCTCCCGCGGCGAAGGGCGCATCGGGCGGTCAGCATATCGAGAAGTACGCCGAAGCCGTGTCCGAATGGTCGGGCGGCAAGATCACATTCGACATGGTCTATTCGAACGGTGTGGCCTCGCCGACCGAAGCGGACAACGCGGTGCAGGACGGCCGGCTCGACCTGGCCCAGGTCATGGGTGCGTATGAACCGCAGGAGTACCCGGTCACCTTCGCCCTCAACAACGCGAGTGTCCTGTCGGACAACAGCGTGGTCGTGGGGAGCCTGTCATCGAACGCGTGGCCGGTCGATGTGGCCTTCTCGACACCGGAGTTCATCTCCGAATACGAGGAACAGGACCTGAAACTTCTCATACCGTCGTTCAACTCGGGTTCGATCGCACTGATCTGCGCGCAGGCCCGAAATGATCTGGCCGAGTTGAAAGGTCAGTCGATTGCGTCCGGCTCGGCGACGCTCGGTACCCAGGTCTCCGCGCTCGGAGGCAACCCTGTGTCGATCGGATATACCGAGTACTACGAGAGTTTGCAGCGCGGGGTCGCGGCGTGCGCGGCCACCACCCTCACCGCGGGCATGATCGCGGGCATCATGGAGGTTGCGCCGCACATCACGATCGATCCCGAGGCGGGATTCGTGAACACCTCGGGTGCGCTGGCGATGAACGCCGATGTGTGGGAGGACCTTCCGCTGGTCGCGCAGCAACTGATGTGGGATCGTCTCGACGTCTTCGTCGAGGGCAGTATGAACAAGATCTGGGAAGGTACGGTCGACGCATCTGCGACCATCGCTCAATTCGGAGGGGCGGCCGAGCCGTTCGCTGATGATGCCCGTGACGCGTTGACCGCGAAGAACGAAGAGATCGTGGACGGGCTCGCGGAGACGGCCCCGGGCGGCGACGAGTTTGTTCGGCGAGTGCGGGATTCTGCTGCGGAGTGGAAGACGACAGTGACTGATCTGGGTTACGAGAACACCGTGGACTACACCGGATTTGCCGAGTGGTACAGCCCCGAGAAGCTCGACACGACGGCATTCGTCGACGAGCTCTTCGCCGAGGTGTTGCTCGAGCATCGCCCTTCCTGAACAGCACGCAATGAGCCGTGAACGACATGTTTGCAACAATTAGTTGACAACATGACGTTCACGGCTCACGCTGTATGTATGACAGAGAATGAATTCACTCCACCGAACCCCGGTCGGGAACGTGCCCACCGCGAGTACGCCGGTCTGTTCCGAATCGCCGAACGCCACGGGGTCACAGCGGAACAGCGTGCACGCCAGTCTCATCCGGAGATGCTCGACCCGCTGGGCGCGATCCGCATCGTCGCCGCGCTCGCCGGCGGCGTCCACCAGCCGGGTCCTGAAGAACCCGACGTGGACGCCGCCGACGTCACGGCTGCTCTCGGTCTGATCCCGAAGGCCAGAGCGGAGATGGACCAGCTGGAGGCGCTGGTCCTCCGAATTGCCCGTGAACGCGGGATGACCTGGCAGGACATCGCGTTCGGGCTCGGCCTTGGAAGTACCCAGGCTGCCCGTCAGCGTTACGAACGACTGCTGAAGCGCACTGACTCCTGACCGGGCGATCAGGGGGTGTAGGGATCCGCGCGCCTGATCGGGGGCGCGGTCTTCCAGTCGGGCATTCCTAGCTCCGGAGTCCCCACGACGGCCTTGCCACCCGACAAGTGGGTCCACTGGGCGTGGTTGAGCTGATGAATCGTGAAGCAGGCGTCGAGTGCGTTGGAGAAGCCCATCGCATCCTGGCTCTGGTTGACCGACTCCTTCACGAGCAACGCCGCCATCGTGGGCACCTGGGCGATGCGACGGGCGAACTCCAGGGTCCGCTCCGTCAGGTCGTCCGCCGGGAACACCTTGCTTACCATGCCGAGAGCGCGGGCGTCCTCCGCGTCGAGGCTGTCGCCGGTGAGGAGCAGTTCCTTGGCCTTGCGCGGGCCGAATTCCCAAGGATGACCGAAGTATTCGACCCCGCACATGCCGAGTCGTGTGGCAACGACGTCGGCGAATTGGGTGCCTTCCGCTGCGACGATGAGATCGCAGGCCCACGTGAGCATCAGCGCCGCGGAAAAGACGTTTCCGTGCACCTCGGCGATGGTGATCTTGCGGAGATCGCGCCAGCGACGGGTGTTCTCGTAGAAGTAGTGCCATTCCTGATGGAAGCGCGACTCGACGGCGTCCTTGGTGCCGCCTGTGCAAGTGTACGACCAGTGCTGGTCGGGGCCGGGGTTGCGTTCGGCCTGGTAGTCCGGGCTGCCGAGATCGTGCCCGGAGGAGAAGACCGGGCCGTTGCCGGCGAGGATCACCACGCGCACGTCGTCGTCGGCCTCGGCCCGCAGGAATGCGGCGGTGAGTTCGACGAGGAGCCCGCGGTTCTGGGCGTTGCGGTATTTGACGCGGTCGAGCACGATGCGGACGATGGTGCCGTCGTCGTGGGTCTCGTACTGCAGGTATTTGTATTCGGTGGTGGCCCGGGGGTCAGTGGTCACGGGGGAGAGTCCTTCCTGGAACAGGCTCAGACGGCCTGCGGTGATGTGGAGACGAGTGCGCGTGCCTGGTCGAGCAGGGCCTGGGACACGCTGTGGAAGTGCTTCCCGAGTGCCTCGTCGACCTTGCCTGCACATGCGCGGGCATGTGTGCCCTCGAGGATGATGGCGAGGCGGTAGCAGGCCAGTACCTGATACCAGTCGAATCCGGTCATGTCGCGGCCGCTCTCCTCGCCGTATCGTGCGATGAGCTCGTTGCGGGACGGCAGGCCGTCGAGCCGGCGGGCCAGCCCCTTCGTGCGAGGCTCGTTCGGGTCGGGCCAGGTGGCCAGCAGGTGTCCGAGATCGAGCAGCGGATCGCCGATCGCGGCGAGCTCCCAGTCGACGACCGCGGCGACGTCGGGACTGTCGTGCCGGAACATGACGTTGCCGAAGTGGAAGTCGCCGTGAATGACGCCCTTGTTCCACTCGGTGGGGCGGTGCGCGTCGAGCCATGCGCCGAGTTCGTCGATTCCGTCGAGATCGGGTCCGGGCCAGCCGTCGAGTTCGTGGTACGAATCGAGTTGCTTGCGCCAGCGTCCGACCTGCCGGTCGATCCAGCCGTCGGCGCGATCGACCTGCGTCTGCCCAAGCGCTGTGGGATCGACGCGGCCGAGCGCGGCGGCGGCGTCGACCATGGCCAGCCCCATCGCGTGCTGTAGGTCCGCCGACGACGCGTGTGGCTCGGGCACCTCGGTGGTGGCGGTGAAGCCGCTGATCGCGTCCATGACGAAGAAGGTGAAACCCATGATCTCGGGGTGGTCGCATGCCGCAACGAGGCGCGGGTGGGGGACGTCGGTGTCTGCGAGTGCGGTGAGGATCCGCGCTTCCCGGCGCATGGTCTCGTCGCTGTTGCTGCGTTTGTGCAGCGGCGGCCTGCGGAACACGTACTCGTGGCCGTCCCTGACGAAGCGGACCAGGATGTTCTGGGTTCCGCCGGTCAGTGCGACGACATCGGTGATCGGTCCGGTGCCGACACCTTTGCTGTCGAGCCAGGACGTCAATGCCGCGATATCCACCATGTCGGTGTCCGCCGTCTCGCCGTCCACCATGTCCCGATCGCTCATCGGGTTCACCTCGTGTCTTCGATCGTGTTCCCCGGGCGGTGCCTGTTGTACTTCGAACGTGCCATGGGTCCGCCCGCGGAATCGGATGTACTTGTGGGTGACCGGGGCCACTCTCACGGCACTCTACACATTCGTGCAAACCATTGTCATGATTAGCTTCACATTCAGGCGCATGATTGTTAGAGTCCGAGGACGGCGCCCGGTTGCTGCGACAGCGGACCGGTTGGCAGCGAATCGTTCTCCTTCAGGTGGTGCAATGGGTATCGAAATGGTTCTCGACATGGCGACCTCGGTCGTTCCGGACCGCGTGGCGATCGGCCGCCGCGAGTCGGGGCTGACCTACGCCAGGCTTGACGAAATCGCATCGGGTGGCGCGACGGTCCTGAAGGAACGCGGGGCAGCGCACCTGGTGTTCGTGGGAGTCAACGGGCCCATCCTGCCCGTCCTCACGTTCGCGTCGGCGAAGGCGGGCATCCCGATCGCGCCCCTGAACTACCGGCTCGCGACCGAACAGCTTCGCGACCTCGTCGCACAGCTCGAAAGGCCGTTGATCGTCGCCGATCCGGCCTACAAGGACAAGCTCGAAGGCGCAGCGGGGCACCTGCTGACCACCGACGAGTTCTTCGACGCCGCACGGGCCGCCGGGCCATCCGATCACCTGCCGGCCGACGACGACGCCACCGCGGTCGTCCTGTTCACCTCCGGCACCACCTCCGCCCCCAAAGGTGTGTTGCTCCGCCACCACCACCTGACGTCGTATCTGTTCAACACCGTCGAATTCGGCTCTGCCGGTGAGGAACAGGCAACACTGATCAGTACACCGCCCTACCACATCGCCGGGATGGGCGCGGTGCTGAGCAACATCTACGCCGGGCGTCGCATGGTGTACCTGCCCGATTTCACCCCGCAGCACTGGCTCGATCTCGTCCGCGAGGAGGCGGTCACGAGCGCGATGGTGGTGCCCACGATGCTCGCCCGCGTCGTCGACCACCTCGGCGGGGAATCCGCGGGCGCTCCGAAGCTGGCGTCGCTCGCATACGGTGGAGCGCGGATGGCGCAGCCCGTTCTCGAACGCGCCCTCGTTGCTTTCCCGGACACCGGTTTCGTCAACGCCTACGGCCTCACCGAGACCAGTTCGACGATCGCGGTGCTCGGACCCGATGACCACCGCGAGGCACTCGCAGATCCCGCACTGCGCCATCGGCTGTCCTCCGTCGGGCGGATCGTGCCCGGCATGGAGGCGCAGATCCGTGCGGAAGACGACACCACAGTGCTCGCCGACGGCGACACCGGGCTGCTGTGGGTCCGCGGGGCGCAGGTCAGCGGCGAATACATGGGCAAGGGCTCGGTGCTCGACGCCGACGGCTGGTTCCCCACCCGCGACCGTGCCCGGATCGAGGACGAGTTCCTGTTCATCGGCGGTCGCGCAGACGACACGATCATCCGCGGTGGCGAGAACATCGCTCCTGCCGAGATCGAAGACGTCCTGGTTCGCCATGACGACGTCCGCGAGGTCGCCGTGATCGGCGTCCCGGACGACGAATGGGGCGAACGCATCTGCGCCGTCATCGTGCCCGTCGACGACACCCATGCCGAGCCGGAAGCGGTGCGCGCCTGGTGCCGCGAGCGACTGCGCGGATCCCGCACACCGGACGACGTCGTGTTCGTCGATGAACTGCCCAAGACCGCCACCGGCAAGCTCGTGCGTCGTGATCTGGTCACACAGGTCACTGCCGAATCCGCCTGAGAGCGAGGGTCCGTGTCTTCCATCCCCAGCCGCCAGTGGGTGCTCCGATCCCGGCCGACGGGCCGCCCGAGCGCATCCGATGTCGAACTCGTCGACGTCGCCGTAGGCTCGCCCGAGCCGGGTTTCGTCCGAGTGCAGAATCTCGTGATGTCGGTCGAGCCGTACATGCGCGGCAGGATCGGCGGTGAGGCCACCTATGCCGAGCCGTATCCGCTGGACGAGCCGATGCTCGCCCCCACGATCGGTCGCGTCACCGCGTCGGCCGACGAGTCGATCCCCGCCGGCACCCTCGTGAAGCACGAGTACGGTTGGCGCGAGCACGCATTGGTGCCGGCGAGTGAATGCACCGTGCTTTTGCACGACGACCTCGCGCCCGCCGACCATCTCGGCCCCATGGGCATCCCCGGAATGACGGCGTGGGTGGGGTGCGAGCGAATCGCCCGCATCGAGTCGGGCGACGTGGTGTTCGTGTCGTCGGCGGCCGGTGCAGTCGGGTCCACCGTGGTGCAGATCGCAAAACTGCGGGGTGCCACGGTGATCGGTAGCGCGGGTAGCCCGGAGAAGGTCGAGTTGGTCCGCAGGCTCGGCGCCGATGCCGCATTCGACTACCACGACGGTTCGGTCAAGGACCTGCTCCGCGCCGCGATGGCAGAGGTGGGAGCGACCGGACTCGACGTCTACTTCGACAACGTCGGAGGCGAGCACCTCGAGGCTGCTGTCCGGGTGATCAACGACCACGCGCGGATCGCGCTGTGCGGGATGATCAGCATCTACAACTCCGCGACCCCGCAGCCGGGCCCGAACAACCTCATCAAACTCGTCTGGCGCCGCGCCCGGATGGAGGGATTCCTGCTCCGCGACCACCTCGACGCGCGGGAAGAATTCGAGAACCGGATGGCCGAGTGGCTTCACATCGGCGCGGTCCGCCCCGTGCAGACGGAGTTCGGGGGCGGTATCGAGGGCGCGTGGGACGCGTTTCTCGGCATGCTCGACGGCACCGCGACCGGCAAAGCCGTCGTGCCGCTCACTGGCAATCACGTCGAGAAAGACTGCAAGACCAGCGAATCCGGCGGGACGATCTCGCCCGACAAGGAGGCAACACGATGACCGACCAGACACTGCCGTCGGCTGCTCAGGCACTGCCACTGCAAGGCAAGGTCGCGCTCGTCACCGGCGGAAGCCGCGGCCTCGGCCGGGAAATGGTGCTCGCATTCGCGAAAGCCGGCGCAGACACCGTCATCGTCAGCCGCAAGATCGACAGCTGCGAGAAGCTCGCCTCCGAAGTTGCCGAAACCACCGGACGCAAGGCACTTCCGGTCGCATGCCATGTCGGCGACTGGGACGCACAGGAAGCCCTCGTCGAGCAGGTGTACGCGGAATTCGGCCGCGTCGACATCCTCGTCAACAACGCGGGCATGTCGCCACTCTACGATTCGCTCGGCAGCATCACGGAAGCGTTGTTCGACAAGGTCTTCGACGTCAATCTCAAGGGAGCATTCCGGCTGACGACGCTGATCGCCCCGCGCATGGTCGAGGCCGGCGGCGGTTCGGTGATCAATATCAGTTCCATCGCCTCGGAGCGGCCCACGCCGAGCGACCTCCCGTACGCGGCGGCGAAGGCCGGACTGAACATCATCACCAAGGGCTTCGCGCAGGAGTACGGGCCGACGGTGCGCGTCAACGCGATCATGGCAGGACCGTTCCTGACCGATATCAGCAAGTCGTGGGACATGGACGTCGTGGCGGAGAAGTTCAAGACACTTCCGCTTCAGCGCGCCGGTAACCCCGACGAGATCATCGGCGCCGCGCTCTACCTCGCGGGTCCCGGCTCCACGTACACCAGCGGCGCGATCATCCCGGTCGACGGCGGCCGCACCGCGATGCGCTGAGCCGTACACGCCGAATACTTTTCGAGAAAGGAACGTGCATGAGCTGGGGTTTCGAGACAGATCCCGAGTACCAGAAGGTCCTCGACTGGGCCGAGGACTTCGTGAAGAACGAGGTCGAGCCCATCGACAAGGTCATCACCCACGCGTGGGACCTGAAGGACCCGCTGCGTCAGAAACTGATCCCGCCGCTGCAGGACAAGGTGCGGGAGAAGGGCCTGTGGGCGACGCACCTCGGACCGGATCTCGGCGGCCAGGGATTCGGGCAGCTCAAACTTGCTCTGCTCAACGAGATCGTCGGGCGCACCCACTCGGGCCCCATCGTGTTCGGTGCGCAGGCACCGGACTCGGGCAACACCGAGATCCTCGCCCACTACGGGACACCCGAACTCAAAGAGCGGTATCTCGAGCCGCTGATCAACAACGAGATCGTCTCGTGCTACGCGATGACCGAACCTCAGGGCGGGTCGAATCCCGTCGAGTTCGAGACCACGGCCGTCCTCGACGGTGACGAATGGGTCATCAACGGCGAGAAGTGGTTCGGCAGCAACGCGCGCTTCGCGTCGTTCTACATCATCATGGCGGTCACCGACCCCGACGCCGAGCCGCACAAGCGCCTGTCGCAGTTCATCGTGCCGGCCGACACCCCTGGGCTCGAGATCGTCCGGAACACCGGGGTGTGGGGTCACGATTACGAGGTCGGCACCCACGCCTACACACGGTGGACCGATGTCCGGATCCCGAAGGACCACATCCTCGGTGGGGTCGGGCAGGGGTTCGAGGTCGCGCAGACCCGTCTCGGCGGCGGTCGCATCCACCACGCGATGCGCACGGTCGGACTGGTGCAGGCGTCGCTCGACATGATGCTCGAGCGCGCCGTGTCGCGTACGACGCGCGGCAAGCGTCTCGGCGATCAGCAGATGGTGCAGGAGATGATCGCCGATTCGTGGCTGCAGATCGAGCAGTTCCGCCTGCTGGTGCTGCGCACCGCATGGCGGATCGATCACTACAAGGAATACAAGAAGGTCATCAAGGACATCGCCGCGGTCAAGGCCGCGATGCCGAAGGTGTTGCTCGACGTCACCTCCCGCGCGGTCCAGCTGCACGGTTCGCTGGGTGTGTCGAAGGAACTTCCGTTGGGTAAGTGGCTGTTCGAGAGCTACCACATGGGTCTGGCCGACGGCGCCACCGAGATCCACAAGGTGGGTCTTGCCCGTCAGTTGCTGCGCGACGCCACGCCGCATGACGGTCTGTTCCCCAGCTACCACCTGCCCGGGCTCGAGGAACACGCGCGGCGCAAGTTCGCGGCGCAACTGGCGGGTCTCGAAGACTGAAGCAGTGGTTCGAGCAAGGGGACCGGGACCCGTGGTTCCGGCCCCCTGCTCGTGTGCTCTGTCAGTGGTCTGCCGAGATGACGAACGCGGTCGACCCTGCCAGTCCGTTGGACACGGTGACGACGGACCGCTTCGCGTCGGGAATCTGACGCTCTCCGGCCCGGCCGGTCACCTGATAGGCCGCTTCGGTGAGCTGTGTCATGCCGTGCAGCCGACCCTCGGCCAGGCACCCGCCGCCGGTGTTGAGCGGCAGCGTCCCGGTGGGGCGGGCATTCCCCTCGTCGATGAAGGACGCGGCTTCTCCTCGTCCACAGAATCCCAGACCTTCGAGCCAGGTGTACGTGAAAATCGAGAATCCGTCGTACAACTGGGCGATGTCGATGTCGTCGCGGTTGATCCCGGCAGCGGTCCAGAGTCGCTCACCCGTCGTTTCCGACCCGGCGATGATGTCTTCGTAAGTCATGGGTACACCGGTGACGCCGATGTGGTTGCTCGCGGCGTAGCCCGAGATCAACGCGGGAGGATTGCGTAGGTCGCGGGCGCGGTCGGCGCGGGTGAGGACCATGGCGACGGCGCCGTCGACGGGTAGGTCGCAGTCCAGCATGGTGATGGGATCGGCGATCATGCGTGACGACAGGTACTCGTCCGTCGTCAGGGTCTTGCCTCGGAAGAACGCATTCGGGTTCAGGTGTGCGCGTTCGCGATTGTCGACAATGAAGCGCGCGAACGATTCTCGTGTCGCACCGGCGAGGTCGAGGTAGCGGCGCGCGACGGTCGCAGCCCAGCCCGCAGGCATCGAGAAGCCGTACGGCGCGAAGAACTGGTCTTTGCCGCCGGCTCGCGCGGACGTGAAGTTCGAGTACCGTCCCTGCGGCATGTGCAGTGCGCGATAGAGGACGACGTGCGTGCAGGTGCCTGCGACGAGTGCGTTGATCGCGTCGATGGCGGCGTGGGTGACCATCGGCATGGTGTTGCCGAGCCATGAGAGGTTGTCGCGGATTCTCAGCGCTCCGGCGAGGTGTCCCGGAGTGACGACATCGATGCCGTCCTGGTTACCCTTGTCGCCACCGTACACCGGCATTGTCGGGGTGGTCGCGAGGCCGTCGACGTCGGCTCGGGTCAGACCGGCATCGGTGAGTGCTGCGTCCGTGGCCTCGACCGTCAGCGACAACAGGTTGCGCGGGTTGCGTCGAATGAGTTCGGTGTAGCCGATTCCGGCTATCGCGACCTGATCGCGGTACTCCCACATGATCAGCTGCTCCTGTGTCGGGTCTCGGGCGAGACACGGAATTGCGGCACGACATCGCCGGGCGCCAGTTCTTCGAAGGTCACTTCCAGAGGGAGCCCGATCGACAGATCGGCAGGGTCGGCGTCCACAAGATTGGTGGTGATCAGCAGGTTCTCCTGCTCCTCGAGTTCTGCGACGGCGACGATGTACGGCAAGTGTCCGGCGAAGCCGGGTGCCGGTGCGTCGTGCATGACGGTGTAGGAGTAGAGCTTCGCTCGGCCCGATACGTCTTTCCAGGACAGCTCGGCGGTGCCGCATACGGGGCAGAAGCCCAGCGGGAGGTGCTGGTAGCGGGCGCACGAATCGCAACGCTGCACCGTCAGGCGGTGTTCTCGCGCGGCGTCCCAGAAAGGGGCTGTGGTCTCGTCTGCCAGAGGTAACGGCCTGCGTGGGGTTTCGGCTGCAGCGTCAGTTGGGGGCATCGGTCCTCGCTCGACATTGACATCTATTGCGAATAATGGTGATCATCTATTGTGATTCTGTGACGCCGGTCTCGGCCTCGTCAAGTTTCACCCTCTGCGAGGAGGGATAGGCCGTCGCTAACAGGATTTTAGGCAAATCATTCGCATGAAAGCTTGACTCTCCCGCAATCTAGGCGAATGATATGACCCGAGAGTGATGTAGGTCACGACAGGCAGGCGAAAATCATGGCGCACCGCAGTGTTGAGTCCGACGTCAGGGTCGACGATGTCGACTCCGGACGAGTCGGCGACGCACTCGCCGCGCTTGTCCAGCTACTCACCACATGACCTTCGGGCGTCACTTCACGCCGCCCCACCCCCTCATACCAGCGGAGTTGACATGAGCGCATCCCCGAGCGCTTCCAGCAAGCCGAGCAGTCGGTTACTGCTGCTCATCGAGATACCTGCAGTCATCGTGCTTTTCGTGATGATGATCCATGTGACGGCGAACGCGCTCATGCGAGCGTTCGCGTCGTCGCCCATCCCGAACACGCTCGAGATCACCCAGTACATCTACGTCCCGATCATCGCCCTGCTCGGCTTCATGGCGGCGCAGGCCAGGGGGGAGCACATCGTCGCGGACCTCGTGGCTCACTACTTCCCCACGCGGGTCAGACGAGCGGTGCTGTTCTTCGGGTACATGCTCGGTGTCGTGGTGTTCTTCGGATTCGCATGGTTCGGCCTCGAAGAAGCTCTCCACTCGCGAGACATCGGAAAGACCGCGGGCGTGTCGACCGTCGTGGCATGGCCCGTGTACTTCCTCGTTCCCATCGCCTTCGGCGTCCTGTGTGTGCAGTTCGCCTTCGCGGGCGTGCGTGCCCTCCGCGGCGGGGAGGATTCGGTCGACGCGACCGACGCCGAGGTAGCCCGCATCACCGACGAGATCGATGAAGAAAACGGTGTGTCCGCCACTGCCGCAACTGCGCCGAATTCGGAGAGCAAATGACTACCACTACCACCGCAGAAGTTCGGGACCCGAATCCCACCCCGCCGGTTGTCGGCCCCAGCAACAAGTTTTCGACCCGTTCATGGGTGTTGTTCGGTGCCTTGATGGTGCTGCTACTGGGGTCGACTGCCGCGATATTCATGCCGCTGACGCCGGTCGCGATCGGCTGCGCGTCGATCGTGATGATGATTACGCTGCTGTGCCTGCGGGTTCCGGTGGCATTGACCATGATCGTCCCGTCGTTCGCAGGGCTCTACGCGATGCGTGGCGAGCGGACGGTGACGAGTGCGCTCACGTCACTTCCCTACGACGAGGTGGCGAGCTGGACCCTCAGCGTCGTGCCGATGTTCGTGCTCATGGGTCTGTTGCTGTGGCGCTCCGGCATGACCGATTCGCTCTATACCGCTGCCCGACAGTGGTTGGGCTGGCTTCCGGGCGGCCTGGCGGTCGGCACGAACATCGCCGGCTCCGGACTGGCTGCGGTCAGTGGGTCCACGACCGGGACGACCTATGCTCTCGGCCGCATCGGAATCCCCGAGATGCTCAAGGCCGGATACGACCGACGACTTGCGGTCGGTGCGGTGTTGGTCGCCGGTCTGCCCGGCCAGCTGATCCCGCCGAGTATCCTGCTCGTCCTGTACGCGGGCATCGCCGAGGTTCCGGTCGGTAAGGCGCTGCTCGCCGGTATCGGCCCCGGAATCCTCGTCTCGATCATGTTCACGGTGGCGATCATCCTGATTGCCGTCTTCGCCAAGGACGTTGCGGGGACGAAGGAAAGCCGCATCGAGGCGTCGAGCGTCTCATGGAGTACCCGGTTCAAGAGCCTCGTGTCCATCTGGCCGATTCCGGTCCTGGTGGCGGTGATCATCGGTGGAATGTTCTCGGGCCTCTTCACCGCCACCGAGGCCGGCGCGGTCGCCGCACTCTGCTCGGTCGGCGTGGTCTTCATCTGGAGGCGCAAGACCGGCGGCGCGAGTCGCGCGCTCCTCGACGGTTCCATCGGTACCGTCTCGACGGTCGGTGCGGTCTTCCTCCTGCTGGTCGGTGTCGAGGCGCTCTCCCGGATGATGACGTTGACCGGCATCAGCAACGGGTTCGCCGATCTGATCACCGATATGAACCTCGGGCGGGTCGAGTTCCTCCTGCTGATGATGGTGGTCTACCTGATCCTCGGCGCCTTTATGGATCCGCTGCCGATGATGGTGCTCACCGTGCCGATCCTGATCCCGACGCTCGAGAGTCTCGACATCTCGATGCTGTGGTTCGGTGCCTTCGTCGTGTTCATGGGTGAGCTCGCGATCCTCTCGCCGCCGGTCGGCATCCTGGCGATGATCGTCCACTCGATCGTCAAGGATCCGAAGGTGAACCTGGGCAAGGATATTCCGCTCAAGGACGTATTCGTCGCCGCTGCGTGGTTCCTGCCGATGGCCATCGTGGTCGTCCTGATCCTGATCTTCTTCCCGGAGATCTCGACGTTCCTGCCCGACCGTTCCAGCGGCGGCTGAGGGCAGTCGTAACACTGGGTGTGTCGACGCCCTCGCATACGGTGGCCTCGAGGGGCGCCGTCGCGGGGGCGTCGTCATCGGGTTCTGAGCCGGGTCATCGGGTTCTGAGTCGGTTCGGAAAGCGCGACCCGAGAACGCTTGCCCTAATCTATGAACATCATTATAGTGAACTAAGTAACGTTCACCCGGGGCGTAGGCGCATACTCGTCTCCCCGAACCCATCACACGGCGAAGGAGTGGACATGAGTGCACAGAACACCGAGGGAACCGAAGCCTCGAACGGCAACCGTCTGCGTTGCAACAACTGCGGCTCAGAAGCAATTGTCACCAAGGCCGGTGGCTCGTCGCTGAACTGCTGCGGCGCACCCCTCGAGGTCACGTTCGGTCGATAGCCGACCGGACCACGTTGCCATCACCACATCCCAGGAGTTCACATGAACGAGGTCGGTAAGCGCTACACGTGCGCCACCTGCGAAACCCAGATCATCTGCGTCAAGAAGGGCGAGGGGCAATTCGCCTGCCACGGCGCTCCCATGGAGCTCGTCACGGCGAAGCCTCTGCCCTCGTCCGACTAGGACTACTCGATCCTGTCTGTTCGGCGGACACCGACGTCCAATGGACACCGACGAAACCCTGGCTGCGTACGGCGCGGCATCGTGTGAGAAGAAGGAGCGCGCAATGGCTGGTCCACTCGACGGACTCGTAGTGATCGATGCGAGCTGGGGCATGCCGGCTGCCGTTTCGACGATGATGCTGGCAGACTACGGTGCCCGCGTCATCAAGGTCGAGCGTCCGGGCGGGGGTCCCGACGCTGGAGCGAACATCCGCAAGTCGACCGACCGCGGCAAGTGGAGTGTCGAGGCGGATCCGCACACCGACGAGGGACGCGCGATCATCCGCGGTCTCGTGGCGAACGCCGATGTGCTCGTCGAGTCGTTCGGTGTGGGTAAAGCCGACGCACTGGGGCTCGGCTACGACGAGCTGCACGCGCAGTTCCCCGAACTCGTCTACGTGTCGGTGACCGGATACGGCAACGTCGGTCCCCACGCCGAGCGGCCCGGCTACGAGGCTCTGCTCAATGCCCGTCTCGGGCAGATGGCCGAGCAGGAGGGTCACCGCGACGGGCCCATCTTCATGGGTCACCCGACCGTCTCCTACGGCACCGCGTTCATCACCACGATCGGCATCCTGTCGGCGTTGCGCGCGCGGAAGATCAACGGCGCCGGCCAGAAACTTGACACCTCCCTGCTCGATGGCATGCTCGCGATCGCGTCGATGAACTGGTGGTGGAACGAGAAGGACATCTCCTACCTCGCTCGCAGCGGCACCCAGAAGGGCTTCGGCAACAAGCGTCTGATCACCGATCCCTTCCAGTGCGCCGACGGCAAGTGGCTCGTCGTCCATACCGGGGGCCCCGGTGCATACAAGCGGACGATGGACATCCTCGGGTTCGGTGACCGCACACAGACGATCGACGGTCCCGAAATGGCCGTACCGCTCGACGAGGTCGAACTCGACATCGCGCGCAACCAGGTTCCCCAGGCATTCAAGCAGCGCAACAGGGACGAATGGCTCGAAATGCTGCACGCGGACGACATCGCTGCGCTGCCACTCAACCATCCCGAAGACATCTTTGCCGACGACCAGGTTCAGTTCGCGGGCGTGCCGATCGAACTGCCCGACGAGGACTACGGCACGATCCAGCAGGTCGGCCCGGTGATCCGCTTCGAGAAATCGAAGCCTGCGACCCCGGTGCCCGCGCCGAAGGTCGGTGAGCACAACTCCCGCACGGACGAGATCGCTCGCTCCGATGTCTGGGCACCCCTGCCGGACAACTCCGAGAAGGTGACGCGCCCGCTGCAGGGTGTGAAGATCCTCGACTTCAGCTCCTACTTCGCCACCGGATTCGGTGCACGTCTGCTGTCCGACCTCGGTGCCGAGGTCATCAAGATCGAGCCGCTCATCGGCGATCAGATGCGCCCGCTCGGCGACCTGTTCGAAGGCGCCAACCGCGGCAAGCGCAACATTGCCTTGGATCTGCGGAAGCCCGAGGGACAGGAGATCGCGCACCGTCTCGTTGCAGAAGCCGACGTGGTGATGCACAACTACCGACCCGGTAAAGCAGAGAAGATCGGCCTCGGCTACGAGACGCTGAAGGCGATCAATCCCGACGTCATCTACGCGTACCTTCCCGGATTCGGTTCGGCCGGACCGAAGTCGAGCCTCAAGTCGTTCGCGCCGATGGTGTCCGGCATGGTCGGCCTCAACTTCGAAGGATCGGGCAGGGGCAATCTTCCGATCCGCCGTGTCATCGGCAACGAAGATCTGTACAACGGATTCCTCGGCGCAGTCACGGTATTGTTGGCCCTCAATCACCGCCTCAACACAGGGGAGACGCAATCCGTCGAGAGCCCGCAGCTGCACTCGAGCTTGTTCGTCGTCAGTGAGCACTCCGCGACACTCGACGGGAAAGCGATTCCCGCACACGAACTCGATGCAGACCAGACCGGATGGTCGCCGCTCTACCGGTTGTACCGCACGAATGACGGGTGGATCGCGATCGCAGTGTTCGGCAACGCGGCTTTCGTGCGCCTCGTCGAGGCGCTCGGCCGCCCGGAACTGGCCACGGACGCGCGTTTCACGACGCATACCGACCGCTCGGCGAATGCCGATGCGCTCGCGGAGACCCTGACCGATCTGTTCGCCGGCCTGGACAGCGAGAGCGCCTTCAAACTCCTCGACAACAACTCGGTGCCCGTCGAGATCCCCCTCGACTACCCGATCATGCCCGAACTGCTCTGGGAGGAATGGGCTCTCGACTCGAATCGGGTCGTCGAGCATCATCACCCCGAGTACGGCTGGTGCCGTGAGGTCGGCATGGTCATGCACCTGTCCGACACCCCCGGCGCGTTCAAGGGGGGTGCGCCGGCGCTCGGTGAGCACTCGCGCGAGATCCTCACCGAGCTCGGCTACACCTCCGACGAGGTGACCTCACTCATGGCGTCCGTGTGTGCACTGCCGTCCGATCAAGCACTGCCCACGGCAGCAGCGAAGGAAGACTGACCATGGACATCACGTATCCGCCGGAAGCGGAGCAGTACCGCGCATCGCTCCGTGAACTTCTCGAATCGAATCTGCCGGACGACTGGAAGGGGATCGGCGCCCTCCCCGGAGTCGAGCAGGAGGAGTTCCTGAAGTCGTGGCGCAAAGTCCTGTCCGACAACGATCTGCTCGCGGTGTCCCTGCCCCGTGAATACGGCGGCGGCGGACTGTCCGACATCGAGCAGGTCGTGCTCAACGAGGAATTGATGCGCCTCGGAGTTCCGGAAGGCACCGAGAACGACACGCTCGGTATCAAGCTGCTGTGCAACACACTGGCTGTGCTCGGCACCGAGGAGCAGAAGGAATACTTCATTCCGAAGACCCTCTCCGGCGAAATCAGCTGGTGCCAAGGGTATTCGGAGCCTGAGGCAGGATCCGATCTGGCGGGCATGCGAACGCGTGCCGTGCTCGACGGCGACGAATGGGTCATCAACGGCCAGAAGACGTGGACCTCCGCGGGCAGCAGCGCGAACTGGATCTTCGCGATCTGCCGTACAGATCCGACGGCCGTCAAGCACAAGGGCCTGTCGTTCTTGCTGGTCCCGATGGACCAACCCGGCGTCGAGGTACGACCGATCCTCAACGCCGCAGGTTATGTCGCGTTCAACGAGGTGTTCTTCACTGACGCACGCACAGACGCGGCAAATGTGCTCGGCGAGGTCAACGGAGGCTGGCACACGGCCAACACGCTCCTCGGATTCGAACGTGGAGTGCGCGCGACGACCGACGCGGTGCGTTTCGGACGCGAGGTCGACCGGCTCATCGAACTCGCCCGCGAGCGAGGACTCACCACCGATCCACACATCCGTCAGGAACTCACGTGGTGCTGGCAGCGGGTGCAGACGATGCGCTTCCGCGGTTACCGTGCGCTTACGAAGCTGCTCGAAGGCGGGCGCCCCGGTACTGACGGCTCGTTCTCCAAGATCTACTGGGCCGAGTTCTTCCAGCGCTACACCGAGGTCGGACTCGAAATCCTGGGACTCGAAGCGTTGACACCGGAAGGGCAGGGGAACAACGGCATTCTGGTCACCCCTGCGCCCGGAACCGAGAACTCCTCGCGCTGCTGGAACGACATCGCTCTCTACGCGCGCGCGGCGACGATCTACGGCGGTAGCTCGCAGATTCAGCGCAACATCATCGGCGAGCAACTGCTGGGTCTCCCCAAGGAGCCGAGGCTCGACAGCGGCCCGTTCCAGGACATCGGGCGACGCAAGACTGCCTGATCCGAGATCTCCGCCGATCTACGGCAGAACGGAACTATCGTGTACTTCGAATTCAACGAGGACCAAGAAGAATTCCGCGGGTCCTTGCGCAAACTCCTGTCGGAACGTGCACCGCTCACCAGGGTGCGCCAGGTGGCCGAAACCCGCGGATACGATTCGTCGACCTGGCAGTTGCTCGCCTCCGATATGGGGGTGCCGGGTATCCACGTCCCCGAAGAGCTGGGAGGGAGCGGCTTCAGTCTTCTCGAAACATGCGTGGTGGTACAAGAACTCGGACGCGCACTGACACCGGTACCCGTGATCACGACGATCGGTGCAATGGAGGCCATCCGGGGGCTGGGTTCCGCGGCGCAGCAGGAGGAGCTGGTTCCGGGGCTGGCGTCCGGCGAGACCATCGGCACGTTGGCGTTGTCGAGCAACCGCGACCTCGAGGTGGACGGTGCGGCCGTGCGCGCGTCGGCCGAAGGCGATACGCACACACTCACAGGGCGTGTGGACTATGTGGCATTCGGGCACACCGCTGATCTGCTGGTCGTGCCTGCAGTGACCCCGTCCGGCAACGAGATCGGGTTGTACGTGGTGGCCGCTACTGCGTCCGGTGTGACGATCGAATCGCGTGAGACTCTCGACCTGACGCGCCCCCTCGCGTCCGTGCAACTCGCCGGTGCCCCCGCTCGATTGCTGGGCTCCGATCACGCGGCAATCGTCCGTGTCGTCGACCTCGTTCGAATCCTGCTGGCCAACGAGGCCATCGGGTCTTCGAAGGCCATCCTCGACATGGCGGTCGACTACGCGAAGCAGCGCGTGCAGTTCAATCGGCCCATCGGATCGTTCCAGGCGATCAAACACAAGTGCGCCGACATGGCGATCGCGATCGACTCGGCGGAGGCCACGGTCATGTTCGCGTCGATGTCCGCGGCGGGCGAGTCGAAAGACTTCAGGCTCGCCGCGCTGATGGCGAAGGCGCAGGGTTCGGAGTGCCTCACACTGTGTGCATCCCAGAACATTCAGGTCCACGGTGGCATCGGATTCACGTGGGAAGCCGATCCGCATCTGTACTTCCGTCGAGCGAAATCGATCGAGCCGCTGTTCGGAAGCAAGGTGCACCACAACGACATGCTGGCCGATCTGGTCGGAATCTGAGGGGAGCGGGAGATGACCACAACGATACCGACCACAACGATGCGCCGCCTCGAAGGCGACGTTGCGCTGGTGACGGGGGGCGGTTCCGGAATCGGGGCGGCCTCGGCGATCCGGCTCGCGCAGGAAGGTGCCGCGATCGCGGTCGTCGACGTCAATGTCGACAATGCGGAGGTCACTGCCTCGCAGATTCGTGAGGCGGGCGGTACGGCCGTCGCGTTTGCCGCGGACGTCCGTGACGACAAGGCGATGGACGAGATCGTGGCGGCCGTCGTGTCACAGCTCGGGGAGATCAGCGTGGTCTTCACCGCGGCAGGCGTCAGCGGTGCGCGTCTGGACAGTCATGAAGTCACACGTGACGATTGGTACGGGGTTCTCGACATCAATCTGTCCGGCACGTTCTTCACCGTTCGCAGTGCGCTGCCCTCGCTGCTGCGCCGGGGCGGTGGCTCCGTTGTGACCTGCGGGTCGACGTCGTCGTTCATCGCGACGCAAGGCGGCCTCGCGCCGTATCGCGCGTCGAAGGGCGGGGTGAAGATGCTGACGCAGACGCTCGCTGTCGAGTACGCGCCGCAGGGTATCCGGGTGAACAGCGTCTGCCCCGGGGCTGTCCGTACCAACCTCAGTGCCAATACCGCGGCCATCGTGCCGACGACCGGCACGGTGAAGAATCCTTCGAAGCCGCTGAGCGTTCCTCTCGGACGGTACGGCGAGGCTGAGGAAATCGCTTCGGTAGTAGCGTTTCTCGCGTCACCGGATGCGTCGTACGTGACGGGTCAGGCCATTCTCGTCGACGGCGGGGTCACGGCAGAATGAGGCCTTGACATCTCCTTAATTCAGTCGCATGATTAACACCATAACCGTGAGGGTGATCACTCCGAGTGGAGTATCCGAGAAGGTCGGTATCACCGGATCTTGCGGTCGATCCTGACGAAGGAGTTCCGAAGTGGTCACATTCTCCCGGGCACGCCTGCTGCCTCGCGCCGGCGTCCTCGTGACGGCAGGAGCGTTGCTGCTCGCCGGGTGCGCTGAAACCTCATCCGGTGGCGGTGACACCAACGGAGGCGGTGAGGGTGTCGCGTTCGGTGCGACGATGGAGGAATACCAGGCGGCATTCGCAGACGTGGACCCCATTGTGTTGCACACACAGTCGCCCAGCACGCAGGGATCCACCGGCGGCGCGTTCATCGACGCCTACACCTCGGCCGTCGAGGAATGGTCAGACGGCAAGATCACATTCGACATTGCCTACTCCGACGCGATCGCCAAGTCCACCGAGATCGACAACGCCATCGTCGACGGCCGACTCGATATCGGACAGGTCCTCGCTGTGTACGAACCGCAGGAGTTCCCGGCGACATCTGCTCTGCTCGACGCCAGCGTGCTGTCCGACCAGAGCGTTGTCACCGGCGTTCTCCAGTCGAATGCGTGGCCGGCGGACGTCGCCCTGAACACCCCCGAGATCGTCTCCGAGTTCGAAGACAAGGGCATGAAGCTGATGCTTCCCGCCTATAACGCCGGTATGAACGCGCTGTTCTGCTCCGACAAGCGCGTCGCGCTTCCCGATTACCAGGGTCGCAGCATTTCTGTCGGCAGCACCGCAGGTAACCAGCAGGTCTCCGCTCTCGGTGCGACCCCGACGTCCGTTGCCTACACCGAGGCTTACGAGGCATTGCAGCGCGGTGTCATCGACTGCTCGATGCTCAGCCCCGCGGCTGCCCAGATCGGCGGCATCCTCGAAGTTGCACCGCAGACGGTGATCGACCCGGAAGCCGGCCTCGCAGTGCCGAGCGGCAACATGGCGATGAACCTCGATGTGTGGGAATCGCTTCCGCTCGTGGCGCAGCAGCTCATGTGGGATCGCCTCGACGCGTTCATGACCGGCAGCATCGAGGGCAAGATCTGGCCCGTCACCGTCGATTCCGTCAAGGACATCCAGCAGTACGGCGGATCCATCGAGCCGTTCGCCGACGACGCGCGTACCGCGGTGCAGGATGCGAACAACAAGATCGTCGACGCGATCGCGGGTAACAGCGGTCTGAGTGACGGCGCCGGATTCGTCACGTCGGTGCGTGAGAGCGCCGACAAGTGGAGCCAGACCATCACTGAGCTCGGCTACACCAACGAAACCGACTACAACGGCTTCGCCACCTGGTACACGCCAGGCAAGATCGACATCGCCCCGTACATCGAGCGGGTCTACGAGGAGATCTACCTGCCTCATCGCCCGTCCTGACATTCGCCGACCACGTTCCGGAGGAGTTGCCCCCCTGCGCCTCCTCCGGAACGTTTCTGCATCAAGGGATACACCATGACCGAACGTCATTCCGGCACGGCCGCAATCGCACTCGACGGTGCGATCGACATGCACTGCCATTTCGGTCCGGAGCCGCTCGTGGAGATGGCAGCCAAGACGCCGCACAGCGTCGACCCGGTCGAGGCAGCGCGAGAGGCCGCCGACCACGGTATGCGAGCGCTCGTGTTGAAAGCACATGAATTTCCGTCGACGGTCGCTGCACATCTCGCCAATGTGGCCGTCCCCGAAGTCCGGTCGATCGGAGGAATCTGCCTCGATCATCCTGTCGGAGGCCTGAACCCGCACGCCGTCGAATGCGCGTTGCGTGCGGGCGCGCAGGTCGTCTGGCTACCCACGCTGTCGTCGGAGCAGGATGCACCGGCGAAGGTGAAGGCCTTCTTCGGTGAGAAGGAAGAGGGGATCCGGGTGATCGACGCCGACGGGGCGATCGTTCCCGAGGTGCGCACGATCCTCGACCTGATCACCCAGTATGACGCTGTCCTCGCGACCGGACACGTATCGACCGCCGAACATTTCGCCGTCGCACGAGAATGCGCGTCGAAGGGACGCGTTCTCGTCACCCACGCGATGCATGCGACGACCGGCCCGCGTCTCACCGAGCGGGAGGTGATCGAACTGGCCGACCTCGGCGCCAGTATCGAATTCGCAGCCCACACCTGCATGGGCGAGCCGTCGACGTTCGCGAGCGTCGTGTCGGCGCTGAAACGACTCGACCCCGCCCGGGTGGTGCTCGCGACCGACTACGGATGGACGACGAAGATTCCGCACCCCGCGGCCGGTTTGCATTCGTATGTCAATGCACTGTGGGACGAGGGCATCGACGAAGCGGACCTGAAGGTCATGACCTGTGACAACCCGGCACGCCTGCTGGGCATGGACTGACGGCAGGGCGTGAAACAAGTGGCAACTACGATTTCGAAGGACAGAGTAATGACCGACACTCAGGGACGGGTGGCCGGGAAGGTCGCCTTCATCACCGGCGCTGCCCGCGGGCAGGGGCGGTCGCACGCGTTGCGGCTCGCGCAGGAGGGTGCCGACATCTATGCCACCGACGCATGCGAGGACATCGCCTCGCTGACCTACGGTATGGCGTCGGAGGAAGACCTCGCCGAAACCGCGCGACTCGTGGAGAAGACCGGACGCCGGATCATCACGCGCAAGGTCGACGTCAGGGACCAGGCCGGACTCGACGCCGCAGCGGCCGACTGCGTCGAGCAGTTCGGCCGGATCGACATCGTCAGTGCCAACGCGGGTGTCTGCGGCTGCCGCCCCACCGTCGAACTGACGGAGGACGAGTGGCAGGACATGATCGACATCAACCTCACCGGTGTGTGGAAGACGTCGAAGGCCGTGATTCCGCAGATGCTCCGGACCGGTGGCGGTTCGATCGTGCTGACCAGCTCGGTCGTCACATACAACGGCTCGCGCAACGTCGCTCACTACAACGCATCGAAGCACGGCGTGGTCGGTCTGATGCAGACTCTCGCAGCCGAGTACGGCGGCCAGGGAATCCGCGTGAACGCGGTCCATCCGGGCAACGTCGGGACCGACATGCTCTTCAGTGAATCGACGTTGCGGGTGTTCTGCCCGGACCTCGAGAACCCGACCATCGAGGATCTGCGCGCACGTGCACGCGGGCGCAACGTCATGGACATGGCGTGGGTGGAGCCCGAGGACATCACCAATGCCGTGCTGTGGCTGGCATCCGAAGAGGCCCGGTACGTCACCGGTGTCTCGATCCCTGTCGACTGCGGTCTCCGCATCAGCTGAGAGGTAACGGGAATGACTGAAGGACGCAACGTAGGACGCAAGGTTCTCATCACCGGTGGCGCAGGCGGTATCGGCGCCGCCGCCGCTCGACGACTCGTGCAGGAGGGCGCTGCGGTTGCAGTGCTCGATCTCGATGCGGCAGCGGCCGAAGCGCTCGCCGCCGAACTGCGTGGTGTGGGCGGTACAGGCGCGACGGCCGTCGCAGTGAGCGCGGACGTGTCCGATCCCGACTCAGTGGGACCGGCCATCGACGACGCTGCGACTCGGCTCGGCGGACTGGACGGGATCGTCACGTGCGCGGGCATCGCGAAATCTGCCCTGGTACACGAAATGTCGGTCGAGGACTGGCATGACGTGGTCGGTATCAACCTCACCGGCTCGTTCCTGTCGGTGCGGGCGGCGCTGCACCACATGCTGAAAGAACGGCGCTCGTCCGTCGTGACCATCGGATCGGTGGCCTCGCTGATCTCCGCGAACACCAATACATGCAGCTACGACGCGTCGAAATCCGGTGTGCTGGGCCTGACCCGGTCCATCGCGGTCGGATACGCCGATCGGGGCGTGCGCGCCAACACGCTGTGCCCCGGTGTCGTGGACACCCCGCTCGCGCAGCGGGCGCGGGAAGCGGGCGGTGTCACCAGCACGGCGCTGGCCCAGACACCCCTGGGACGCCGCGCAGAGGTCGACGAAATGGCGTCGATCATCGCGTTCCTCATCTCCGACGAGTCGTCCTACATGACGGGCTCGACCGTCACCGCGGACGGTGGACTCACCGCACAATAAGCAGGATCGTCTCGTCGGACAGAATCGTCTCGTCGGACATGTTCGGCGACGTATCACCCGAGAACCGAAAGGCACACTCATGGCTTCGACCGGACGCCTCGCCGGTAAGACAGCACTCATCACCGGTGCAGGATCCGGCCTCGGACGGGCGACCGCGCTCCGCTTCGGGGCAGAAGGCGCTGCCGTCTCCGTGGTCGATCGCGACCTCGCCGCGGCCGAGCAGGTCGCCGACGAAATCCGTGCGTCGGGCGGACGCGCACTGGCAGTGGCCGCAGATGTCACCTCCGATGCCGATTCCCAGCGCATGATCGCCGAGACGCTCGCAGAGTTCGACATCCTCGATGTCGTGTTCGCCAACGCCGGAATCAATGGTGCAGGCAACGCCGCGGACACGACGGAAGCCGAGTGGGACAAGGTGATCGGTGTGAACCTCAAAGGGGTGTGGCTGACATCGAAATACGCGCTGCCGCACATGATCGAGCGACGTACCGGGTCGATCATCAACCAGGCGAGCATGGGTGGCCTGATCGGCCTGCCCGGAATCTTCCCCTATACCGCAGCCAAGGGCGGTGTCATCGCCATGACCAAGCAGATGGCGGTGACCTACGGGCCGGACAACGTGCGAGTGAACGCAATCTGCCCGGGCACGATCCCCACACCGTTGGTGTACCGGTCTCGTGTCGACCGTGGTGCGGCCGACGCCGATGCCGACCAGACCGCGATCGACGCCGAGGTCGCGAATCGATTCCCGCTTCGCCGCCTCGGTACGCCGGACGATCTCGCTTCGGTGGCATTGTTCCTCGCGAGCGACGAAGCCGATTGGGTGACAGGCGGCATCTACACCGTCGACGGTGGTCGTAGCGCGTTCTGAGTGGTATGGACAGCGAAGGGCGGACCGGAATCCTGGTCCGCCCTTTCGTCATTCCATGCGCTGTCAGGCCATGAGTCCCGTGAATCGCCAATCGAGCACCGGCGCAGGCTCCGCGCCCGCGCGGTGCGCATAGACGAGCGAGCGCAGGTTCAGCACGCCCCCGCCCCCCGCGAGGGGTTGTGCGGACTCGACATGCAGATCGCTGGTGAGGGTATCGCCCTCATGGACGGGGCCGGTGTGATCGCACGACTTCCAGCCGAGCACCGTCACGAGATTCGGCAGCGCCCGTGACGCCTGGGACAGCGCCAGACCGATGGTGTGCCCGCCGTACACCAGCCGCCCCGCCGCACCGACGCGCTCGTCGTGATGGGTCGCGGCGATGTTGAGGCTCAGCCGAGCGAGCTCCGGTGCGCTCGAGACGACGTCGCCGCTCGACTTGAGGACGGAGCCGGCCAGCGAGGCATCGAAATGCGCGCCCGGCACCGAGGACCGGTACTCGTCGAGGTTCCATCCCTCGGGGGAGGTCCACTGCGGCTCGTCCTGCGGTCCGATCGCCGACAGGTCGTCGGCATGCACGATCCTGTTCTCGTCGGGGTTCTCGCTCAGCGGCAGCATGGCACATCGGTAGAAGTCGAGGACGGTATTGCCGTCCTGGTCGACGGTGTTCATCCGCAGAGCGGCGAGACCGGTGGGCTTGCGACCGGGCTTCGCCGAGTTCTCCTTCAGTCCCACTACCTCGGTTGTGGTGTACAGGGTGTCGCCGATGTAGGGGAACCGGCGGAAGCGCAGACCCCGGTAGAACAGGTTGGCCTTGACGTGGTGCGTGACCAGAGTCGACTGGCCGATCGCGATGTCGGTGACGAAACCTGCGTGCGCGACCGGGCCTTTCGCGACACGAGTGGCGAGGTGCTTGTCGAGGGGCAGGCGGAAGCGGTCACCGAGGATGCTCTGATGGGCGGCAGCGAGACCGTCGGTGAGGGTCACGGCGGGGGCGGTGTCGAAGACCTGGCCGACGGTGAGCTCGTCGAAGTAGGGCCCGCCGACGTAGGAGGGGGTGGTGGCCATGCTCAGGCTCCGATCTTGGTGAGGGTGCGGCGGGCAGCGACGGCGACAGCTTCGTCGAGCATCTGGCCGTCCAACTGCGCTGCTCCGGCGC
Source organism: Rhodococcus sp. F64268 (assembly GCF_023015605.1). NCBI lineage: Bacteria > Bacillati > Actinomycetota > Actinomycetes > Mycobacteriales > Nocardiaceae > Rhodococcus > Rhodococcus sp. F64268. The sequence continues at coordinate 762,272 of NZ_JALKAI010000002.1, read as the reverse complement.
CGCGTGCTTCGGCTTCTTCGAGTGCTGCGAGAACTTTGCGGGCGGCCTCGACCTGCTCGCCGGTGGGAGTGAATGCTGCCGTGGCGGAATCGATCTGCGCGGGGTGAATGACCCACTTGCCGTCGAATCCGAGGTCGGAAACCCACCGTGCGGAGTGCTGGAACGCCGCGTCGTCGGCGATACCGAGGAACGGGCCGTCGATGGCCTGCACGCCTGCTGATCGCGCCGCATGCAGGACGCGGTCTTGCACATACAACCAGTGTTCGGGCGCTGCGGTGCGTGCGCGTCCGAGAGCGGCACCGAGGTCGGCGTAGCCGATGATCACGCCTGCGACGCGTGGGCCCACGACGATCTCGTCGATGTTCTGGACACCGGCGGGCGTTTCGATGAGCGCTTGGATCCCGACGGGGGAGTCCTTGCCCAGGATGCGGTCGGCATCGACGAGATCGTCGGCGCTCTCGACTTTGGGGAACACGATCGACGCGAGCGCGTCGCCGAGTTCGGCGCACGCGCGCAGGTCGTCCTCGAACCACTCGGTGCCGCGTCCGTTGATGCGCACAGACACTGTGCGTCCGGCGCCGTACGTACGGACCAGGGGGGCGATGAGGTCGCGCGAAGCGGACTTCCAGTCGGGAGTGACAGCGTCCTCGAGATCGAGAACGACCTCGTCGGCGACGGATGCAAGGGCCTTGCCGGCCTTACGTTCATCGGAGCCGGGGGCGACGAGCACCGCTCGCCGGCGAAGATGTTGCTCGGAAGTCACGGGGAACCTCATGGAATTCGACGGTAGGGAACGTGGTCAAATGTACGGCCATTGTGCCGTGATGCGCTACTTCTATAGGTATCGGTAGCGGCACCGATCACTGATATCACTGGTTCGAAGTGTTGATTCGGCAGGGTGCGCGATTGACAAGCCTCGGCAATGGTCCTCAAAATGGCCGTACAAAGTGTGCGTCCCCGCGGCCGGGACCACGACGAGCCTAAGGACTTCCGTGAGCCATCTGAACGACGAAGAAACATTCCTGGTCAAGACCGTCCGCGACTTCATCGACCGCGAGGTCAAGCCGTCGGTGCAGGAAGTCGAGCACGCGAACGAGTACCCCGAGAAGTGGATCGAGCAGATGAAGCAGATCGGCATCTACGGGCTCGCGGTGCCCGAGGAGTACGGCGGATCGCCGGTGTCTATGCCGTGCTACGTGCAGGTCACCGAGGAACTCGCGCGCGGGTGGATGTCGCTCTCGGGTGCGATGGGCGGACATACCGTGGTCGCGAAGCTGCTGGCGTTGTTCGGTACCGAGGAGCAGAAGCGTAGGTACTTGCCCAAGCTCGCGACCGGTGAGATCCGGGCGACGATGGCGCTCACGGAGCCCGGTGGTGGTTCGGATCTGCAGGCGATGACCACGACCGCCAAGCGTGACGGCGACGACCTGGTGATCAACGGGGCGAAGACGTGGATCACCAACGCGCGTCGTGCGGGTCTGATCGCACTGCTGTGCAAGACCGATCCGCAGGCCACTCCGCGTCACAAGGGCATCTCGGTGGTGCTCGTCGAGCACGGTCCCGGCCTGACGGTCTCGCGGGATCTGCCCAAGCTCGGATACAAGGGTGTCGAATCGTGTGAACTGAGCTTCGACAATTACCGGATCTCGGCGGACGCGATTCTCGGTGGTGAGCCCGGCAAGGGGTTCGGGCACATGATGAAGGGCCTCGAGACGGGCCGGTTGCAGGTCGCGTCGCGGGCGCTGGGTGTGGCTGCGGCGGCGCTGGAGGATTCGTTGGCGTACGCGCAGCAGCGGGAGAGTTTCGGGCAGCCGATCTGGAAGCATCAGTCGATCGGTAATTATCTCGCCGAGATGGCGACGAAGCTGACGGCGGCGCGTCAGTTGACGCGGTATGCGGCGGAGAAGTTCGACAGCGGTGAGCGTTGCGATATGGAAGCGGGGATGGCGAAGCTGTACTGCTCGGAGATCGCGATGGAGATCGCGCTCAATGCGGTGCGGATCCACGGTGGGTACGGGTATTCGACGGAGTACGACGTGGAGCGGTATTTCCGTGATGCGCCGTTGATGATCGTCGGTGAGGGGACCAATGAGATTCAGCGCAATGTGATCGCGTCGCAGCTCGTGGCGCGCGGCGGACTCTGAGCGCCGCCCACTAGGATCTTCTCCGTCATGGACAGCAGAACACGCGAGACGACGGAACCCGCATACGCGCAACTCGCGCGTCAGTTGCGCGACGCTGTCGACGCCGGTCGGTACAACGACGGTGTGCGTCTGCCGACGGAGGCAGAGCTTGCGGAGCAGCACGGAGTGAGCAGACAGACCGTGCGCAGGGCATTCCAGGACCTGGTTGCCGACGGAATCGTCTATCGCGTGCCCGGTCGGGGTACGTTCGCGAACGAGTCGGGGCGGCGTTACCGTCGGCAGCTCGGCTCGATCGAAGATTTGCTCGCGTTGTCGGCGGACACGGTCATGGAGATCGTCTCGCCGCTGAAGCGCGGCGTCGATATCGATGCAGCGAGTCGATTGCGCCTCGACACCGATCTGCTGTACTCGGTCGTCCTGCGACGAGTACACGATGGGATACCGTTCGTGCACACCACAATCCATCTACCGGATGAGATTGCGGCGGATGTACTGGACGAACCTGCGCTGCAGCTCGGTGCATCCAGCCGCAACACCGTGATCGGGTTGCTCGAGCCGTATCTCGCCAGCCCGATCGTCGAAGCCGCACAATCGATCACCGTCGCACCTGCATCCGAGCAGGTCGCCGAGGTTCTGAACTGTGCTGTCGGGCACCCGCTGCTGCGGGTCGACCGTCTGTACTCGAACGAGGCAGGAATACCCACCGAACTGTCGGTGAGTTACTTCCTGCCCGAGCACTACACCTATCGCGTCACTCTCCGGCGTTCCGGGCACTGACGCCACATACCAACTACAGGAGGCGAACATGCGGGTCTTCAACGGAATCGACGAGATCGAGAAGGCGGTCGGCGAGACCATCGGCCAGAGCGACTGGCTCGAGATCACTCAGGAACGGGTGAACCTCTTCGCTGATGCGACCGGCGACCACCAGTGGATCCACGTCGATCCCGAGCGGGCTGCGAGCGGTCCGTTCGGTGCGACGATCGCCCACGGTTACCTCACGCTGTCGCTGCTTCCGGTCCTCGGCACACAGATCTTCTCGCTCGACGGCCTGAAGATGAAGGTCAACTACGGCGCCAACAAAGTGCGGTTTCCCGCGCCGGTCCCGGTGGGTTCAAAGGTTCGCGCCTCTGCCGAGTTCAAGTCGCTCGAGCGCACCGCGAAGGGCGCCAATCTCGTCGTGGGCTACACTATCGAGATCGAAGGCGGTAGCAAGCCGGCACTCGTCGCCGAGACGATCGTCGTGCTTGTTCCCTGATCTGTCAGGGATTTTCGAGACTGGGATTCTCGATACGGAGGATGCGGTCGTCGTCATCTGTGGGTTCCCCGCGGCCGTCGCGGTTCGACGTGGTCAACCACAGTGAGCCATCGGGTGCGGTGACGACGGTTCGCATCCTCCCGTATTCACCCGTGAAGAACTCGGTTGTGCTGAAATCGGCGATACCTGAATCCGCGATACCGATGCGCCACAGGCGTTCTCCCCGCAGCGAGGCCATCCACAGGTTGTCGTCGTCGTAGGCGATCCCGGACGGTGACGCCTGAGCGACCGGCCATGTCACGACGGGGTCGATGTATTCATCCCTGCCACTGCTGCCCTCGACCTCGGGCCAGCCGTAATTGCCGCCGGCTACGATCTCGTTGAGCTCGTCCACATCGTTCTGCCCGAATTCGGACGCCCACAATCTGCCGTCGTCATCGAACGCCAGTCCCTGCACATTGCGGTGACCGAGCGAATACACCGGCGAGACCGGGTCGGGATTACCCGGCGCAGGCTCACCGTCCATGGTCATCCGCAGGATCTTCCCGCCGAGCGATGCCGGATCCTGTGCAAGAGGGGGATTGCCTGCTTCGCCGGTCGCGGCGTACAGCATGCCGTCGGGTCCGAACTGCAGCCGGCCGCCATCATGGACTCGTGCGGCAGGGATGCCGTCGCGTATCACCTGATGGCCGGTGAGAGTCGTTCCGTCGTACGTGACACGCAAAATCTGATTTCCGGAAGAGGTTGTGACGTAGAGGAATACGAACCGGTCGGTGTCGAATGTGGGTGACACCGCAATGCCGAGCAGGCCGGATTCCCCCTGCGCGACCGTACCGGCGATCCTCGCAATCTCTCGAACCTGCTTGTCTGCGCCGATCTCGAGGACGCGACCCGAGTCGCGTTCTGTGACGAGAGCTGCTCCGTCGGGAAGAAACGCGACACCCCACGGTGTGTCGAGACCGGATGCGACGGTGTCCGTGACCTGCGGTGTGGGGGCTGTGATCGCGGGAGTGGGTGTCGCGGGCACATCCTCCGAAGACGAACACGCGATGAGCGGAACCGTCAGGGCGAAGAGGGCGACGCGGCGCAACCATACGGATGTCACGTGGTACATCCTCGTGCAGCGACCCGCCATCGGTCCATCACCGCATCGGCGTGGCGTCCGTCCACCACTATCAGCTCGTCCGCGAGATTGACCGCGTTGCAAACGTGATTCGGAATCACCCGCACCCTTTGCCCGAGGTCGGGCCGGGTGCCGGCATTCGGCCACTGCACGGTGGCGTGATGCTCCGAAAGGGCAGTGATCCGCGCGTCGGGTTCGCCGAGAATACGGCCGTATCCGGTGGCCCACGGTGCACGGTCGGCGCCGAGTGTCTTGCTTCCGGAGTCGAGCACCACCACCTCGCCCCGGGCCGACACCACCGTCGCCAACGCGGTGAGTGCGATATCGGATTCGGTCACCGCATCGAGTTCGAGTTGCTGAGCGTCCCCGAACACGTACACCCCCGGGCGTAGCTCGGTCGAGACGGTGGGTGTCTCGATGAGGGCGGTAGGCGACGAGCCGCCGCTGATCACCACGGGATCGATACCGGCGTCGCGCAATGCCGCGGCCGCGACGGCGAGTGACTCGGTCTCCTCGGCACCGGCGACGTGAGGCAGGCCCGGACCGTACGAATGCCCGGGAAAAGTGAACACGCCCAGCACATTCAGCTCCAGCCTGCGCGCCCGCCCCGCGACCTCGCCCGCCTGTTCGGGTGCAACACCTGTCCGATGGTGTCCGCTGTCGATCTCGACCAGTACCCCGATCGACGTGTCGCAGTGCTCGGCAAGTGCGCGAGCTCCGGCCGCGGAGTCGATTCCGACAGTCAGTTGCACGGTCTCGGACAGGGCTTGCAATCGTGCGCCGCGCGCGGCGTCGACCCAGAGCGGATAGGCGATGAAGATGTCGTCGAACCCGGCTCGAGCGAAGACTTCCGCTTCGGCCACCGTCGCGACGGTAAGTCCCCGCGCGCCTGCGGCGAGTTGGAGATGGGCGATCTCGATGCACTTGTGGGTCTTGGCGTGCGGTCGTACATCGAGACCGCGTTCGCGCGCCGATGCTGCCATGCGTGCGATGTTGCCGTCGAGGACGGCGCGGTCGACGAGGAGTGCGGGGGTGACGTCGATGGAAGGAAAGGCGATCATCATCTCGACCGTAGTCGCACGCGGAAGCGTGGGTGTGCTACCTGGCTCCGCGTCGCCCGGTCCGCTGCGTTCCGCCCCTGGGTGTGATCACGCGAGGAGACACCGTTCGTGTCATCGAGCGCTGCTGGTGGATCCGGGTCGGGTAGGTGCTGTGCTGCTTTCGCATTGGGATACTGCCTTTCGGGATGTGGGGCGGCCGGGTAGCCGGACTTTTCGGTGAGGGCGCGTCGATTCAGGCGCGGTCGAGCCACGTGAGCTGCATGCCGTTGCTGAATTCCCGGCGCGCAGTGACGGTGAACCGCGTCGGGCTGAAGTTCCCGGACAGCGCCGGGAGTCCGCCTCCTGCGATCACGGGGTAGCTCTTGAACATCAGTCGGTCGATCTCGTGGATGAGCTGACCTGCGAGGTTTCCACCTCCGCACAGCCAGATGTCGAGCCCCTCCTGCTCCTTGAGTGTGCGGACCAGTTCGACCGGATCGGTGTCGACGATCTTCACCTGCGGGTTGTCCACCGGTTCGAGTGTGCGAGAGACGACGTACTGCATCATGTGGTCGTATGGGCTGGTCATGCCGCCGGCCTCGTAGGTGTGGCGACCCATCACCACGGTGTCCCATTGCAGATTCGGTGTATCGGCCGGCATGTCGACGAGTTCGCGCAGCGGGGTCGGGACCGATTCCGGGTATCGCTCGTTGATCCACGACATGTCGTCGGCTACCGGGTAGAAGTCGAATTCTCCTTCGGGGCCCGCGATGTAGCCATCGAGAGTGACCGCCGCGTAGTAGACAAGCCTTCGCATAATTACCGGACCTTTCGTAGTACTATGCTTGAAGTGGTTTGAACGTAGTACTACAGATGGAGTGGTGTCAAGTGGTTCGGACGAATCCTGAGCGGCGACAGGCCTTGCTGGATGCATCGATCGAGGTCCTGGCCCGAGAAGGTGCGCGGGGATTGACATTTCGGGCGGTGGACAAGGAGGCTGCGGTGCCTGCCGGTACCGCGTCGAACTACTTCTCCAACCGCGACGACCTGCTCGTTCAAGTGGGGCACCGCTACTACGAGCGACTAGTCCCCAGTGGCGAGAGGATGGAGCAGTCCCAGCAACTGCAGACGCGCGAGTCCATGACCGAATTGATGACCGAGGTGGTCGAGCGGGTTTCCGGATTCCGCACGGGCTATCTCGCGATCCTCGAACTCCGGCTCGAGGCGACCCGGCGGCCCGAATTGCAGGCTCTGCTCACCGACCGGGTGCGCGCTGATCTGGAGTTCAATATCAGCAACTATCGACTGTCCGGATTGCCCGGCGGCGAGGATGCCGTCGTTCTCTTGTATCTCACCTTGAACTGGCTCATCCTGGACCGCCTTACGCTCCCGGGGATCTTCGACGAGAAGCGCGCCGCAGATCTGGTGCGAACGGCGGTCGACCGCGCTATTCCGGCCGAGGGCTGACGTTCCGTCCGAACCCTTGTCTCATTGCGCCTACTCGAAAGGCGTGTTTCGGTAACAATCGAATAACGGTATCCACTTCGAGAGTGGACGTCCGCTTTCTGTGAATACGCTCTGCGCATGACCAGTGGTGTGGATCACGAAACGGGCTACGACCTCGTCGTGCGTGGCGGGCTGTGGTTCGACGGAAGCGGCGCGCCAGGCGTCGTGCGCAATCTCGGCATCCGCGACGGCGTCGTCGAGGTTGCGTCCACTGACGAACTGCTCGTCGGGCCCGATACCGAGGTCGTCGACGCGCACGGTAAGTGGGTGCTACCCGGCTTCATCGACACCCACACTCATTACGATGCGGAAGTGCTTGTCGGGCCCGGGTTGTCCGAGTCGGTACGGCACGGTGTCACCACTGTGCTCATGGGTAACTGCTCGCTCTCGACCGTCTATGTCAACGCACTCGACGGCGCGGACCTGTTCAGTCGCGTCGAGGCGTTGCCCCGCGACCACGTGCTGCGCGCGCTGGACTCGATGAGAACGTGGTCGTCGCCGCGGGAGTACATCGATGCCCTCGACAACTTGCCGCTGGGACCCAATGTAGCTGCGTTCATCGGGCACTCGGATGTGCGGGCGTCGGTGATGGGACTCGGCCGATCCACCGAGCCCGCTGTTGCACCGTCCCGCTCCGAACTCGCAGCCATCGACGACAAGGTGAACGAGGCGCTCGACGCCGGATTCCTCGGAGTCTCCACGATGACCAACCCGTGGGACAAGATGGACGGCGACCGCTACCGCTCTCGTACGCTCCCGTCGACGCACGCGTCGTGGTCGGAATTCCGTCGGCTGCATCGTATTCTGCGGCGCCGCGGCCGCGTGCTCCAGGCGGTGCCGAATCTCAACACCAAGTACGATGTCGCCTTCTTCGCTCTGGCGAGCACGGGCCTCGGCCGACGCCCGATGAAGGCATCGGTACTGGCTGCCGCCGACACCAAGGCCGAGCGGTGGGTCAACCGGATCTTCGGCCCCATCGCCTACGCTGCCAACCGCATCGGTAAGGGTATGTTCCGCTGGCAGCATCTACCCACCACCTTCGAAGTGCACTCCGACGGCATCGATCTCGTGGTGTTCGAGGAATTCGGATCGGGCCGTGCCGCACTTCATCTGAAGGAAGAGCTGGGGCGCAACGACCTACTGAAGGATGAGGGGTACCGGCGGTGGTTCCGCGAGGACTTCGAGAAGAAGTTCTCTCCGCGGGTGTGGCACCGCGACTTCGACGACACCCGGATCACGGAATGCCCCGATGAGTCACTCGTGGGCCGTTCCATCGGCGAGGTCGCCCGCGACAAGAACCTCCACCCCGTCGACACCTTCCTCGACCTCGTCGTCGAACACGGACGGAAGTTCAGGTGGCACACCGTGATCGCGAACGATCGGGAGAAGGTTGCGAATCGATTGATCCGGACCCCGGGTGTCACGGTCGGATTCTCGGACGCGGGCGCGCACCTGCGCAATATGGCCTTCTACAACTTCGGGATCTGCTTGCTGCGCCGAATCCATGACAACGAGAAGCGGGGCACCCCTGTGATGCCGCTCGGGGAAGTGGTCCACAAGCTCACCGGTGAACTCGGCGACTTCTACGGGATCGACGCGGGACATCTGCGAGTCGGCGACCGTGCCGACTTCGTGGTGATCGACCCGACGGGTCTGAACGACGACGTGGACGCGTACCACGAAGCAGCAATGGACGAGTTCGGTGGACTCAGCCGGATGGTCAACCGCAACGACGACGCCGTCACCGCAACCGCGGTGGCCGGGAAAGTGGTGTTCCGCGAGGGCGGTTTCGTGCCGGGGTACGGGACCAGTATCGGGACCGGGCGGTTCCTGCGCGCGGGTGTCGAGGAGCGCGGACCGGCGCCGGTGCGGGGAACGACTGTGGCACATCCGCTGTGAGTGTCCCGGCGCGTACTCGCCGTACTCAGCAACAGCGGCGGCAGGAAACGATCGGGCGCATCATCGACTCGACCATCGAGTCTCTTGCCGAACTCGGCTATGCCGCTACCACGATCGGTGAGATCTGTTCGAGATCCGGGGTGTCCTCGGGCGGCGTATTCCGGCACTTTCCGACGCGCCTGGACCTGATGGTCGCGGCTGCTGACGAGGTCAGCGTTCGGCAGCTCGCGAACTTCCGGACGGGGCTCGAACAGCTCGGCGAGCCCGACGCCGGCATCGAATCGGTGCGCGCGTGCCTGCAGTTGCTTCGCGACGCGACACGAGCTCCCATCAACGCGGCCTGGTACGAACTGCTCAGCGCTGCCCGCACCGATTCGAAGTTGCGCGAGCATCTCGTCCCGATGGGGGCGCGCTATCACGCTGCGATCGCCGAGTTCGCGCGTGCGCTGCCCGTCGCCGAACGTTTCGGGGCCGCTGAGTTCGACATGATTCTGTTCTCCCTCGTCCACCTGTTCGACGGTGAAGCGCTCGTCGCAACCGTGCATCCGCAGCCCGAGCAGGAAGAGCCCAGGATCGAATTCCTGGCCCAATTGTTGGTGAGCGTCACACTTCGCATAGGTTCGGGTAATGAGCAATGAGAACGGTCCTGCTCCGCAGTGGTTCGTGGATGCCCTTGCCGCGCCCGTCGAGACTGGAACCTACACGGTGTCGGGTGCGAGGATCGCCTACCGCGCGTGGGGTGAAGCGGGCTCACCCGGCGTAGTGCTCGTCCACGGCGGTATGGCACATTCGCGCTGGTGGGACCACATCGGTCCACAGCTGGCGAGCGGTCGTCGCGTTGTCGCACTCGATATGAGCGGACACGGCGACAGCGACCACCGCGAGATCTACAGCCTCGACCATTGGGCCGATGAAGTCCTCGGTGCTGCCGAACACGGCGGTATCTGCGGGCCACCCGTCCTGGTCGGCCACAGTATGGGCGGAATCGTCTCGTTCGTGGCGTCGGCACTGTACGGTGATCGGCTTACCGGTGTCGTCATTCTCGACTCCCCGATTCGGGACATGACCCCCGAGGAGGTCGAGATGCGTGCCAAGATGGTCGCGGACGCCGGGCCGCTGCGGGTGTACCCCTCTGTTGATGCCGCTGTTGCGCGGTTCCGGCTCGTACCTCCGCAGGAGGAAGCAGAGCCGTTCGTGTTCGACCACATCGCCCGCACATCGCTGAAGGAGGTCGATGGGGGCTGGTCGTGGAAATTCGACAACCTGCGCATGGGCCGGGAGGCGCGCCGCAGTCTCGAAGCCTTGCATCAAGGTTGCCCCCTCACGTATTACCGATGCGAGAACGGCATCGTCCGCGAACCGTTGTTGTCGCAGATCCGGGAGCAGCTGGGGCACGAGGCGACGATGGTGGAACTGCCCGTCGCCGGACACCACCCGATGTTCGATCAACCCCTTGCCCTGGTCACGGCGATCCGAACAGTGCTCGCAGGTTGGGGTCGCTGAACCTGTGAACCCGCTTCGCCGGCTGGCGATCCACCTGGGCGCTCGACCGTGGCTGCCGCGACATGCCCGCGTCATCGTCGGGGTGGACCGCGCCATCCAGTGGCTGACGCGGGGCAGGCTCACGTTGCTGACGGCTTCCGGGCTACCCGAACTGATGCTCACGGTCGTCGGACGGAAGACCGGTGTGCCCCGGACGACGCCCCTGCTCTGCGTGCCGTACGACGGAGGTTGGCTGGTCGCGGGATCCAACTGGGGCAACCCCGAGCCGCCCGCGTGGGTGCACAACCTGAATGCAGTGAATGAGGCTACCGTGCGCTTTCGTGGCACCGTCACCGCCGTCTCGGTACGGATCGCCGAAGGCGCCGAGCGGGAGGCAGCGTGGGCCGCGCTGGTGGCGACATGGCCGAACTACGACTTGTACGCCGAACGGATCGAGCGTGAGATACCGGTGTTCATCCTGATGCCGACATAGGTGCTCACGCCGGTTGGTGCGCGTCGGCGTCCTCCATCCGAATCGGCGTGCGGCGCTCGCGGAGCAGGTGACGCGCCGCCCAGTCGAGCCAGAATCCGAGGAAGCCGATCACGACGATCACTGCCATGACCTGGTCGTAGGCGAGCTGGTCACGCGCGTTGAGGATTTGATAGCCGAGCCCCGAACGCACACCGAGCATCTCGGCCGGGACCAGCACGACCCATGCGATACCGAGCCCCACGCGCAGACCCGTCTGTACCTGAGAGCGGATCGAGGGAAGCACGACCGTCGTGAGCAGTTCGACACGTGTCGCGCCGAAGGACCGGGCGACCATGAGGTGTCCGGGGTCGATGGCGTGTACCCCGGCTGCGGTGTTGATGACGATCGGCCATATCGCCGCTGCGGCAATGAGGAAGAACACCGGTTGGTGCCCGATTCCGAACAGTGCCACTGCAATCGGAGCCCATGACAACGGCGAGATCATCCGCAGGAACTGCATGACCGGCATGGTCGCCTGCTCGACCACCGGGTTGAGTCCGATCAGCAGCCCGAGCGGGATGCCGAGTGTCGCGGCGATCAGCAATCCGACCAGAAGCCGCCACAGGCTTGCGAGCATGTCGGGTAGCAGCACTCCGCGGGCGAACAGATCCACGATGGCCGGACCGACATACTGCGGCGCGAATTCGCGCACGAGTGAATCCGGTCCGGCGACAACGGTGGTGACCAGCCACCACAGCGCCACGGCGATGACGATCGCGATGGTCTGGGGCAGAAGCGGAAGACTCCGGGCGGACCGGGCCGTGGTGCTCACGTGGGGTCGACCTCCTCGATGCGGGTGAGATCTGCGGGTAAGCCGAAGGCGTCGGTGCCGGGTATCCGGGTCAGTGACGTGCGGACGAATCGGTCGTCGACGAGTTCGTGGTGCACGGTGGCAGGGTCGATCCGTGACAGGAAGTCGGTATTGCCGTCGACGACCGTGCCGTGCATCGCCTCGACCAGTGCGGTGGTGAAACTGGGGAAGGGGAAGGGCTGGTAGCCGATCTGCTGAGGCATCCACTGGGGGTGCCGGGTGCCTGCGTCGCGCCCCGGATAGGTCAGTGCCGTCGTGATCGCGGGCAGCGGTTGCGGCAGATAGCGGTCGGAGAGCATCGCTGCGGCAGCCGGACGATCGGCGTCGATCTGCAGCTGTGCGGATACCACCGAATCGGTCAGGGACTGCACCGCCGCGGGATTCTCTTCGATGACGTCCTCGTGGACGAGCAACGCGCAGCAGGCGTGATCACGCCACAGGTCGCCGAGGAAGCGGTGGATCCGGCCCACGCTGCGGAGTTCGGCGGCAGCGTTGAATGGATCTGCGACAGTGAATCCTGCGATCGAGCCGTTGGCCAGGGCTGGAATCATGTCGGACGGGCCCATCACGACAAGCCCGACGGTACCTGCGGATCTCGACGGCGCCTGCCGCACGACGGGTGTCAGCCCGCGTTCGCGCAGCATCTGCTGAACGACGATGTTGTGGATCGACCACCAGAATGGGATTGCGATGGTCTCGCCCGCAAGCTGCCCGAGGTCGGTGATGTGCGGAGCTACGGTGAGCGCGGAACCGTTGGTGTGGGTCCAGCCGAGAATGCGAGCGGAACTTCCCAGTCCGTAACGTAATTGGACCGCGAGCGGCATCAGCAGGTGCACCACGTCGACCTGCCTGCTGACGAATGCCTCTGCGAGCGACGCCCAGCTGCGGAACAGCACGGGTTGCGCGCCGTCGACGACGCCACGCGGATACAGTCCGGCGCCGTGTGCGACGAGCAGCGGCGCCGCATCGGTGATCGGAAGATAGCCGATGCGGAGTTGTCCCGTCGTGTTGGTGCGGTCTGTTGCGGCGGTGCGCACCAGATCGGCTGCGCCGAGCACGCCACCGGCAGCGGCGAGTCCGAGCGCTCCCTGTATCAGGGTTCGCCGTGTCAGCTTCCCATTCACGACGGAGTCAGCGACGAATCGCGGTAGTGCTCGAGGATCTCCGTGCGCAGAGGTGCCCGTTCGTCCTGGTTGACATCGGCGATGCGCCACTGCTGGCGCACTGTTCCACCTCGGCCGAACAGGGCGATCCGGTCGGCGAGGCGAAGCGCTTCGTCGATGTCGTGCGTGACCAGCACCGTCGTGAAGGCGAGTTCGCGGGCGAGTTCGCCGAGCCACGACTGTAGGTCCGAGCGTGTCGCGGGGTCGAGTGCACTGAACGGTTCGTCGAGCAACAGCAGACGTGGACGCACCGCGACCGCACGGATCACCGCGATGCGCTGGGCCTGCCCGCCCGACAGCTGATCAGGGTAGTACCCGGCGAGGCCGGACAATCCGAATCGGGCGAGTAGTTCATCGGCGTACGCGATGTCGAATCGCTCTCGGTGGTTCTTGAAACGTCCGCCCAAAGCGATGTTCTCGCGGACGGTGAGCCATGGCATGAGGTAGGGCTGCTGGAACACGACACCCGTGTGGGGGCGGGCGTCACCGTCGGCGCTCGGCCACTCGATCTCTCCGCGATCGAGATGGTCGAGACCGGCGATGATCCGCAGGAGCGTCGACTTCCCGCTGCCACTGCTGCCGAGCAGGACGAGGAACTCCCCGGTGGGGACGTCGAGATCGAGTCCCTGGAGAACCGGCTCGCGTCGACCCGCGAAGCTCTTGTATGCGCCCGCTACTCGAACTTCGAGAGTTCCCATCGCAACTGTCCTTCCGAGGGAGATTGGATGGGGAGGAATGCGGCCTCGCGGAAACGCCTGTTCGTCGCGCTCGCGGAGGCATATCCGGCGCCGCCGCGGAGTGTCGCTTCGAGGCGCGTCGCGGCGACTGCGACGACCGAGCCGTCGAGACGAAGGCGGACCAGATCGGCCCCCGACACGGTGGACGGCGCGGTGGCGAATCGGTAGAGGCGCTCCCGGAGCGAGTCGTATTGCTCTGCAAGGACTTCATACTCGTCGCTGAACTGCTCGCCGAGACCGTACAGGCGCGACGACGCCTCCTCGAGGGACGCTCGGGCAATGCCCGAGCAGAACGAGGTTTGCAGCAGCAGGAAGGTCGGGCGAATGGCACCGCAGAACTCGGTGAGGTCTTCGGAAATGATGTCCGAAGCCGGGATTCGGACGTCTTCGAAGGTGAGTGAGGTCGACGAGGTGGCGCCGAGTGCGAGGAGTTCGGGTGACGCGTTGATGCGGATGCCGGGTGCATCGGCATGCACTGCGGCGATCACGTGTCCGCCGTCGGCGGTGCGGGCGGGAAACACGATGAGCGATTCCGGAAAGACGTTGGAAGCCCAGTGGATCGGGCCGGAAACGGTGAGTCCGCTGTCGGTGCGTTCTGCGAGAAGCGGAAGGTCGCCGAGTCCGGCGAGGTATTTGAGCGCGGCCGCCATGGCGGTGACGCCGATCCGCCGACCCGATGCGAGCTCGTCGCGGTACCGTTCGCGTAGGTATTCCGGTGCGCGGTCGAGATATTCGAGTGTCATGCGCTGAGCCCACAGCGAGAACCCGACGGTGAGGGACTCCGCGGCGATCCCGTCGATGACCGCGACCATGTGATCGAGACATATTCCGCCGAGCCCGTTCTCGAGCAGGCCGAGCTCGCCGATGCGCGCGAGGTCGGTGCGGATATCGGTCTCACCGCGATCGAGAGCGGCGGCACGGTCGCGCACGAATTCGGCGATCGTGTCGAGCTGCTCGTTCGGGTTCTGAATGGCCGCGGTCATCGGATACCTATCCTTCGAGGGAGTGGATGCGGTCGATCGGGGTGCTGACGGCCTCGCGAGCGCGGACGACGGCGTCCTCGTCGGGGGCGTTGTAGAAGCACAGGCACTTGTCCATGTCCTCGCGGACGTAGGTGCGCAGGAAGCTCACCTCGGGCACATTGGCGTACTTCGGCGAGTTGGCCTTCTTGCGCGCGAGGTAGGTCTCCATGTCGATGGTGTCGGGGATGTCCCACTCGACGAGGTAACCGGCTTCGGGTCGTGCAGCCTTGATCTGGTCGAGCTCGGCACCGACGAGTCGAACCTCGTTGGGGCCTACCACTTCTGCGACGTCCAACGTGGTTGCCTCGAGCTGGGCTGCGCGGCATGCATCGAACTCGGCGACAGCGAAGATGCGGGTGCCGCCAGCGGTCACCTGCGACTCGATCAATTCGCCCCCGCCTGCGACGACCGCGGTGTCGAATGCCTTGATGGCGGCTTCGGCCTGACCTTCGGTGGGTACGAGTTCGTAGAGATACAGCGACATGGGTCACCTTCCGAGTAGAGCTGGGTGGACATGCTGACGGCAGGTGTGAGCGCAGGCGTACGTCAGGAATCGACGGGCGAGGCGAGACGGGGGCCGGTCAGCGCATGAAACGACAACACGCAGCACCGGTCACCCGCACGAGATCCACGTGCAGGCGACGGGTCAGAAGACAGCGTGTCACGGGTGCCACGATACATCTGGATAGAACGATCTGTCTATCGGGTCGATCCGTTAGGCTTTTCTGCGTGCACACCACAGTCGAAACCCTCGCCAAGCGACCGCCCGCGGAACGACTCCTCGACACGGCAAGCGCACTGTTCGCCGAGTTCGGGATCCGTGCGGTGGGTGTCGATCGGATCCTCGCCGATGCAGGTGTCGCACGTGCAAGCCTGTACTCGTCCTACGGCTCGAAGGACGGCCTCGTCCATGCCTACCTGGACCGACTCGACCATCGCGATCGCACCCGATGGAACGATGCTGTTGCGGGCATCGACGATCCCGTGCGCCGAATCCTGACCTTCTTCGACCTTGCGCTGGCCTCGGCGCCCGGCAGGAACTTCCGGGGATGCCAGTACGCGAATGCGGCCACGGAGTTCCCGGAGGAGCGGATGGAGCCGGTGCTTGCACATCGTGAGTGGCTACTCGACACTCTCGTGGGACTGCTCGACCAGGCAGGTGTCGCCGATCCGGAACACATGGCCGAACGCGTCCGGTTGATCTACGACGGGGCGCTCGCCGGTTCGAAGTTCGAGCACTCGACCGGGCCGATCCGTGGTGGCCGAGACCTCGCTGCGGAACTCATCGAGGCAGCTCGAGACGCGCGGCGGACTCGCGTCGACGGGTGAGTCCACGGAATCCGGCGCCTGCGACCGCGAGGGTGATGAGTACACCGATCGCGCCGGCCGCTCCGGTCGACCCCTGCTGACCGCCGACGGTGTAGTCGGCAAGGGGGCTGCCCGCAAGCCGATGTTCGTGAACGGAGCGGGCCATGCAGTCGCCGGTCCGTGACGGATGAAGGGTGTCGTCGGGCGTCGTGGCGCTCGGTGTCGCGTTACTCGGTGTCGCATCGCACCCTCGCAGAGTTGCGGCTTCCAGCGCGTCGGGTGTGTTCGCGGCGAAGGCGGACAGGGCGAAGGTGGAGAGGATGCAAGCGATACCGAAAGCAGCCGCGCCGAGCGCAGTCACCAGACGGGTGTGCGTCGCGCCCGCCGAGGCAACGAGGACAGCCCCGGTGACAAGACCTTCGAGGAGAGCGACGGGTGCGTGGGCGCCGTACAGATACGCAAGCGTCGACAAAGTCATGGGTGAAGCGCCGGAGATCGCGTAGACGACCACGAATCCGGTGACCGCGGCGAACACCGACGCGCAGCCTGCAGTGAATGCGATGGTGAACGTTCGTGCGGTCGGGGACAGCGTGTCGCGGTGAGTGAGGAATGTGCGAAGGGCGACGGCGGTTCCGTACCCGCCGGCGACCCCTGCGAGGGCCATGACGGTGGTGTTCGCTCCGAGTACGGTGAGGCCTCCGTCGGCGAAGACGAATGCCTGGATGGCGAGCACGAATGCCAAGCACAGCGCGGCGCCGAACGGGCCGATGAGCAGCACTGCCACAGCGCCGCCGAGGACATGGCCGCTCACCCCGGGGAGGACCGGGACGTCGATCATCTGCATGGCGAACACGAGGGCGGTCACGAGTGCCGCGGTCGCGGCGGACTTTTCGGACAGCTCGGCCCGGGCCCTCCATGCGGCGAGCGCGAGGCCGAGCACGGCGACAACATAGAACAACGCTGATGCACGCGGGGTGATCAGCCCGTCGCTCATGTGCATGGCCACGGTCTCCACGGTCAGGTTCTCCACGATCACGGTGCCCCCATCTCACGCTCGTGGGCGCAACGCTAGTGCCGGGTACGCAGTTCCCGAGCGACATTCGTCAGGCCGGTTTCCGTGTCGACCGTATACACGAATAGGAACATGTTCTATATTTCGTTCATGTACGAGTGGTCCGACACAGACCTCATGTTCCGCGACGCGCTGCGCGGATTCATCGAGAAGGAAATCCGCCCCCACATCGACGAGCTCGAGTCCGGTGAGCTCCCGCCGTTCGACATCATCCGCAAGATGTATGCCGCGTTCGGGATCGACGAGATGGCCCGCGAGTCTCTCGACCGGGCTCTCGCCAAAGAGGAGAAGGGCGAGACCTCGTCCGGCGGTACAGGGGGAATGGGCGGGTCGCCGGGTATGGCGGCGCTGCTCAACATCGAGATCGCCGGCGTGAGCCTCGGGCTCGTCGCATCGATGGGTGTGAGCCTCGGGCTCACCGCAGGCACGATTCGCAGCCGCGGGACCCTCGCGCAGAAGAAGCGCTGGCTGCCCGAACTGGTGACCTTCGAAAAGGTCGGTGCCTGGGCCATCACCGAACCGGACTCGGGATCCGACGCTTTCGGCGGCATGAAGACCACCGTCCGTCGCGACGGTGACGATTACATCCTCAACGGACAGAAGACCTTCATCACCAATGGGCCTTATGCCGACGTCATCATCGTCTACGCCAAGCTCGACGACGGCGATGCGACGGTCGACCGACGCGACCGCAAGGTTCTCGCGTTCGTGCTGGACAAGGGGATGGAAGGTCTCACCCAGAGTCCGCCGTTCAAGAAGATGGGTATGAACTCCTCGCCCACCGGCGAACTGTTCTTCGACAATGTGCGCATCACCCGCGATCGCCTCCTCGGGGAAACCGAGGACGGCGGGAGTAGTGATGGGAAGAGCAGTGCGAAGGAATCGTTCGCGGCCGAGCGAATCGGGATCGCGTACCTGTCGCTCGGCATCATCGAGCAGTGCCTGACGCTGTGCACCGAGTACGCGAAGTCGCGCAAATTGTGGGGTACTGCGATTTCCCAGTTCCAGCTCATCCAGCTCAAGCTTGCCGAAATGGAGATCGCCCGGGTCAACGTGCGGAACATGGTGTTCAGCGCGATCGAGCGTGCGCAGGCGGGGAAGCCGGTGAACCTGGCGGAGGCGTCGGCGATGAAGCTGTACTCGTCACGCGCTGCCACCGAGGTCGCGATGGAAGCGGTGCAGTTGTTCGGTGGCAACGGGTACATGGCCGAGTACCGCGTCGAGCAACTGGCCCGTGATGCGAAGTCGCTGATGATCTATGCGGGGAGCAACGAGATCCAGGTGACTCATATTGCGAAGGGGCTCCTGGCAGATTGACCGAAATGACTGTTTTGCGGTGAAATTTCCCGGTCGCAGGCTCGATCGGTAATACCAAACCGTGCCGATGGACACCGGGTAGTGGTAATTGCCCGGTGTCTTCGCATATCTTGACACGTGGACCTACAGGTCAGGACTAGTTATCTGCAACTGGCGATAACCATAAATTGATGTGCACAAGTATCGGGGAGGATCACGATGCACGGGGGAGAGAATGGGCCGCGAGACCGGCCGATAATCCGGTTCGACGACCGGCCGACCACGCCGATCAACATCGATGGGCGGTCGGCACGCGCCGAACGCACGCGCCAGGCGGTCATCGATGCGCATATCGCATTGATACGTGACGGCGAGCTCAAGCCGACAGGCGCACAGATCGCTGAACGAGCGCGGGTATCGCTGCGATCGCTGTGGGGGCATTTCGGCGACCTGGAGACACTGTTCTCGGCGACCGGGGCCGAATTGATGCGTCGACAGGACGACGCACACGAGCCGGTGGATCCGAGCCTGCCGCTCGCGGAACGTATCGACCGGTACTGCCGTCAGCGTGCCGAGGCGCTCGAGTACATCGCGCCCTTCTCACGATCGGCAGAGGTTCGGGCGCCGTTCTCGGAAGACCTGCAACGCAACCGGCACCGCTACCTCGAGCGAGCGGAAATCGAAGTGCGGATGCTGTTCGCTCGGGAGTTCACCAGAGCCGACGACACGGCGCGTGTTCAGATCGTCCAGGCGATCGCGATCGCGTCGACGTGGCCCACCTGGGTCTCGCTGCGCGACGTCGTGGGTCTGTCCGTTCCGGACTCGACCGAAGTGATGAAGCGAATGATCGGTGCCCTGGTGGAATCGGTCAGGTCACCGACAGCGCACCCGCTGGCGGTCTGACCGCAATCCGGTCTGTCCCGACCGCGCGAAAGTTCACGGCCCGGCATGCGCCGCGAGGAACGGTCCGATGACCGACAACACCTCGGGCGCGGCCGCGACCGTGCCCGCATGGTCGCGGCCGCGCAGGATCGCCAGTCGCGCACCCGGAATCGTGCGCGACAAGAATCGGGTGTCGTCCACCCGTAGGTGATCCTCGGAACCGGCGACCGCCATCGTCGGCACTTCGACTTCGCCCAGTGTTGCGTCGTCGATTCCCGGTTCGCGGTCGGACCGGCGGAAATACGCGACGAGTGCCTCGGTGTCGTTGGCGCGGAACGCCGCAGCGGTGACAGGGTCGACCGGCACCTCTCGGTGGTTACTCCACTCCGCGAGAAAGCTGTCCATTCCCTTCTGTGCGAGCACCTCCACACAGCCAGGGAAGAACAACGAGTCCATCGCCCCGCGTTGCGGACTCGCACTCCCGCCGAGCGAGATCAAACTGTGAAGCCGTTGCGGCGCGGTCACCGCGAGCGCCAGGCCTGCCCGTGCTCCGAACGAATACCCGAGGTAGTGCACCTGTCGCACGCCGACGGCATCGAGAACGGCCACCAGATCGCCGACGATCGACTCCATCGCGTACGCGTCCTCGTCGTGCGGAGTGTCGCTGCGCCCGTGCCCGCGCAGGTCGGGCAGGAGCAGTCGGTAGTGCTCCCGCAACGCGGCCACGTACCCGAGGCCGCGCCATACTGCCGACGACAGTGCGCTGCCGTGCACGAGCATCAACGCCGGTGCGTTCTCGTCACCCGATCGGGCGGGCAGAGACGAGAACGCGATGCGCGTGCCGTCCGCAGGATTGGTCGCATAGCTCACTCCTCCACCTTCACACACTCCTCCGGGATCTCCGCGTCTTCCGGAGCAACGGACCGCGTCACACCGATCTCGCCGAGGAACCGCTCGTCGTGGGACACCACCACGAGTGCGCCCTCGAACGCCTGCAAAGCCTGGGTCAGATGCGCGAGGCTCGGCAGATCCAGGTTGTTGGTCGGTTCGTCCAGGATCAGCAACTGCGGGGCCGGATCGGCCGCAAGGAGGATGGCCAACGCTGCGCGGAGTCGCTCACCGCCCGAGAGGACCCCGACGGGCACGTCGGCATCGGTCCCGCGGAACAAGAAGCGCGCCAGGCGTGCCCGCACCTCCTGCGGAGGCAGGTGCGGTGCGCGCAGTTCGGCATTGGCCACCACTGATGCCGTGTCGTCGAAGATGTCGAGGCGTTGGGGGAGTAGCGCATACGGCACCAGTGGCCCGGCGTCGACGATCCGGTTCAGGAGCGTGGTCTTTCCCGAACCGTTGGGTCCGCGCACCGCAATGCGCTCCGGCCCCACGATTTCGAGCGGGCCCGCAGTGATCCGCTGCCCGGGGTGCACCGAAGTGCCGGGCAGATCCACTCGGATCTCACGGTCGTTGCGCACCGCATCCTGTGCCTGATCAAGTTGAGTCCGAGCGGATTCGAGGTTTCCCTCGTGTTCGCGCCGATACTTCCCCGCGGACTCCTGTGCCTGCCGCTTGCGCATGCCCATGATGATCTTCGGCTCGCGCTTGTTCTCGAACATCTTCCTGCCGTAGCGTGCTCGCCGGTCGAGCGTGACGTGCGCGGCTGCGAGCTCGCGGGCCTGCCGGCGAACGTCGCTGCGCGCGTCCCGCACCGCGGCCCGAGCGGCTTCCTGTTCGGCTTCGATGATCAGCTCGTAGTCGCTGAAGCCGCCGCCGAACATGCGGAGACTGCCGTCGCGCAGTTCGGCGATCGTGTCCATCCGATCGAGAAGATCGCGATCGTGACCTGCGACGATCACAGTCCCCGGGAAGCGGTCGAGGGCGTCCTGCAGGCGTTCGCGAGCGGCCGAGTCGAGATTGTTGGTCGGCTCGTCGAGTAGCAGCACTCCGGGTTCGGAGAGCAGCCGCGCGGTGAGTCCGAGCAGGACGGTCTCGCCGCCCGAGAGTGTCCCTACGGTGCGATCGAAATCATTCTCGTCGTGCAGGATTCGATCGAGCCCGAGTCGGTGCACGGTCGCGAGCGCACGTTCCTCGACGTCCCAGCGGTCGCCGACGGTGTCGAAGTCGTCCCCGGTGCCGTCTCCGGATTCTATTCGTCGCAACGCTGTTCGCACTGCCTCGATCCCGAGGACGGTCGAAACCGACACAGCGGGATCGAGGGTGATGTCCTGCGGCAGGTACGCGACCCGGCCGGAGGTCGTCACCGATCCGTGCACCGGTCTGAGATCTCCTGAAATAAGCTGCAACAGAGTGCTTTTGCCGCTTCCGTTGCGCCCGACGAGTCCGGTACGTCCGGCGGTGAAGGTCGCGTCGAGCCCTTCGAAGACGGCTGTGCCGTCGGGGTGCTCGAATGCGAGCGCGGACAGCGTGACACTGCTGGAGGAAGAAATGGGTGTAGACATACGAACTCCTGGAGGTGGAAGACGGCCCGCACGTACTGCGCGGTGGTCGAGAACCTCTACAGGAGCAATGCCTTCTCCGAACGCCGGGAACAAATTCGGTCTCCACGATAAGTGCAACGGAGCGGGGAGTGCAAGCGAATTGACGGCTGTCGGGTCGCAGGCTTCGGTTGTCGCACAGTTCACCGGCTCGTGACGTCGGCCGACGGCGCTGTTCTCCGATCTCCGGCATGATCGTGGCCATGCATACAGGTCGACGAACGATCACGCTCGTGACGGCGGCGTCCCTCGCTCTCGGCGTGGCGAGCTGCGCGACAGGGCCGGATCAGCCCGACACGGTCGCGCAGGAGTTCGCCGCTGCCCTGGATACCGGCGACTCGGCGTCGGCCGCTGCGCTGACCACGGACCCGGCTGTCGCGGAAAAGATGATCTCGGGTCTGTTCGAGGGTTTGGGCAACGACGATCCGACCGTGACGGTCGCGGGTACCGGAGAAGGTGACACCTTCGAGCTGGACGTGTCGTGGAACTTCGGGGAGGGGCGCGACTGGTCGTATCGCACCATCGGCTCCGCGACCCCGGACGGTGCCGACGAGTCGGATGACGACGACGGGTGGAGGATCCGGTGGGACCCGGCGCTGCTGGCGCCGGAGCTGAGCCAGGACACGTCACTGCGCTACACCCCGACGACGGGCACGCCGCCGACGATCTTCGACAGTGCGGGACAGCCGCTGATGAGTGAGCAGATCGTGACCCTCGTGAATCTCGATTCGTCCGCCGACCCCGCGGTGGTGGCGCCCCTGCTCGCCACGGCTGCACCGACGATCACCGCGGCGTCCCTCGCTGCCGACCTGGAGAAGGCGGACGGCGCACCGGTGACCGCGGTGGTTCTGAGAGACGCCGATCTTGCCCCCATCGAAGAGCAACTCTCCGCGACGCCCGGCGTCACGCTCGCACCGCAACCACGGCTGCTCACCGCCGACCGTGATCTGTCGTCCCCGGTGTGGTCGGGTCTGGACGAGATGTGGCACGAGAATCAGGCCGCGACCGCGGGCTGGGCAGTGCAGTCGGTGGCCGCCGACGGCACCGTTCG
The DNA here is from genome assembly GCF_023015605.1 of Rhodococcus sp. F64268. Classification (NCBI taxonomy): domain Bacteria; kingdom Bacillati; phylum Actinomycetota; class Actinomycetes; order Mycobacteriales; family Nocardiaceae; genus Rhodococcus; species Rhodococcus sp. F64268. The sequence continues at coordinate 739,457 of NZ_JALKAI010000002.1, read as the reverse complement.
ATCGATCGCAGGAGTGGCCCCCACCGAAGCTCCCGACATGTACACCACGATCGATCCCGGTCTGCAGGCTCGGGCGGAAAGCACGCTCGCGTCGTTCGACCGGCCGGCCGTGATCGTCGGGATCGACGCCGAGACCGGTGCGGTGCGCACCGTCGCGCAGAACGCCGCGGCAGATCGGGAAGGCCCGGTCGCGCTCACCGGTCTGTACCCTCCGGGTTCGACGTTCAAGACCGTGACCACGTCGGCGGCGTTGCAGGCGGGGCTCGCCGAGCCCGACACGGTGCTTCCGTGCCCCGGGGTCGCGACGATCGGCGACCGGACCATTCCGAACGACGAGAGTTTCGACCTCGGCGAGGTGCCGCTGCACACCGCCTTCGCACACTCGTGCAACACCACGATGGCCGCACTCGCCGTGGACATGCCTCCCACTGCCCTGACCGATGCCGCATTGCAGTTCGGACTCGGCGTCGACTACATCACCCCCGGCCTCGTGACCGTCACCGGAAACGTCCCACCGATGGAGTCGGGCGCGGCACGTGTCGAGGGCGCGATCGGGCAGGGAGAGGTGACGGCCTCACCGTTCGGTATGGCACTCGTGGCCGCGTCGATCGCGGGTGGGAAGACACCGTTGCCGATGATCGTCGAGGGCCAGCAGGCAACCGCCGACCAGGATGTCGCACCCGCTCCGGAAGGCACGATCGCTGCACTCCGAACGATGATGCGAGAGACGGTAACCGAGGGCACGGCGAGCGCGCTGAGCGACTTTCCCGAACTCATCGGCAAGACCGGAACTGCGGAGTACGGTGGCAACAACGGGGCAGCCGGAGATGTGAGCGGGGCACACGGCTGGTTCATCGGCGCGCAGGATAACCTGGCGTTCGCAGTGTTCGTTGCGGGTGCCGACAGTTCGGCTCCCGCCGTGGGGGCGGCCGGGCAGTGGCTGGGGAGGTGACCTTCTCGGATGTAGCGCAATCGTGATCGCATCGTAGACGACTCGTGCTTGTGACCGATGTTGCTGGAGTGAAGGTTGGGGAGTATGGGATTTCGAGAGTGGCAGCGTCGGCGCGGCGTTCGCGCTGTCGCCCTCGGTGCTGCCGTGGCTGTCGTTGCCGCGGTGGGTCTGAACACATTCGTGTTCGATGACCCGCGCAGCGATGCACAAATCCTGGTCGACGATTTCGTCGAAGCGCTCAACGATCGCGAACCCGACGTCGCCTCCGAACTCACCTCTTATCCCAACGCCGCCGAGCCAGTGCTGGCGCAGATGTTCGACGGACTCTCCGACGGCAGCGTCGACTACGACGTCGCCCAGCTCGTCGAACTCAACGAAGACTCCGGATACTTCACCCTCACCGCCGACTGGAACTTCGGAGAGGGCAAGGACTGGCACTACCAGGTTGACGGATCCGTTCGGAAGCTGGCCGTCGGCTGGCGTGTGTCGTGGAGCCCCAATGCGGTCGTCCCCGACCTCGCAGGCCGAACCGTCCACCACGTGCGTACGGACGCCGCACCACCGAAGATCTTCGACCGCACGGGCAAGCCGCTGATGGAGGAGCAGACCATCAATGCGGTCGTGCTCGATCCCGCATTCATGCCCGATCCCGTCGCCAGCACGACACGGCTTGCCGAAGTCCTCGCTCCCGTCGCTCCCGTCATCACCTCCGAGCTCATGCAGGGGCGGCTCGCCGCAGATCCCGGAGCTCGCATCACCGCGGTCAAACTCCGCGACCAGGACTATCAGTTCCTCGAAGAGGACATCGTTGCTGTGCCAGGCGTCGAAGTCATCAAGACGCCGACGCTGATCAGCTCCGACCGCCGGGTCTCGACCCCGCTACTCGATTCGCTCCGCTCGGCGTGGCAGCTCGAACGCGACCGCACCGCCGGTTGGGCCGTGACACTCGAAGATCCCCAGCAGGGGCCGATTCAGGTTGCGGGGTTCCAGGGACCCCCGCCACCGGATCTGACGGCCACCGTCGATTCGCACGTGCAGCTCGCGGCCAAGGAAGCGGTCGTCACCGTCGGTACCCCCGCGGCGCTCGTCGCGATCCAGCCCTCGACCGGCGGGATCCTTGCCGCAGACGTCAACAACCAGGCCATGGAACTCGGCCCCGTAGCCACCCGAGGTCTGTATTCGGCGGGCTCGGTCTTCGATCCGGTGCGGTTGGCGGCAGGTCTCGACCGCGGTGTTGCTCCCGATTCGGTGAACACCGACGATCTGGCCGATACCGCACGTCGCCTCGGGCTCGGCGTGGAGTACTCGGTGCCCGGGTTCGAATTCGAGACGGCACAGATCGGGCACGGGCGGTCCGGAGTAGTGCAGTTCACCGGAGACGACGGTGACGAAACGCTCGTGAGTCCGCTCGGCGCCGCGTTGCTGGCCGCATCGATCGCGCGCGGCGAAGCTCCCGCGCCCATGCTCGTGCAGGGGCAGCCCGCGTCGGTCGCCGATGCACCCGAGCCGCTGCCGTCGCATGTGACCGACGCTCTGCGCGGACTGATGATCGACAACGTGCAGAACGGTCCCGCGTCCTTCTTGAAGGGGCACCCGGGTCTGGCCGGCATCGCCGCCTCCGCCGGCGACGACCGCTGGTTCTTCGGTTACACCGGCGACGTGGCGTTCGCGGTGTTCGTTGCCGACGCCGACGGCGGCGACCGCGCGGTGAAGATGGCCGACCGGTTCCTCACCGAATTGGCGAAGCCGCCCGCCTGACCCTTCGCGCGCACGGCGCCCACCGGGGCTCCCTGGCGAGGGGACCGGTACGTTCGATCATCGTGACGATTGTCGATGTACTGCTGCTCGTCGTCGCAGGGTTCTTCGCCGGCGTCGTCGGGTTCGTCACCGGTCTCGCGTCACTTGTGTCCTACCCCGCATTACTTGCGGTGGGGTTGTCGCCCGTCGCCGCGAACGTCACCAATACGGTCGCGATGGTCGGTGTCGGCGTCGGTGCTCTCAGCAACTCCGCTCGTGAAGTGGTCGACACGGGACCGCGGGTGTGGCGGTGGACGGCATACGCGGCGCTCGGTGGTCTCACCGGCGCTGTCGTGCTCCTCGTCGCGCCACCGGGGTCGTTCGAGGCCACGGTGCCTTTTCTCGTCGCGTTCGCGTCGCTGGCCCTGCTTCTGCAGCCGAGGATTCGTGAACTGGCCGGTGGCCGCGATCTTCCCCGCGTGTTCGCCGCCGCGCTGTTCGTCGTCGCGGTGTACGGCGGCTACTTCGGGGCAGGCGCGGGCGTCATCTTCCTCGCACTCACGCTGATCTGTACCTCCGAGTCGATCTGGCGCGCGAGCATCCTCAAGAGCTATCTGCTCGGCGTCGCCAACCTGGTCGCGGCGATCGGTTTCGCGTTCTTCGGACCGGTCCACTGGATCGCTGCGGCGGCCATGGCGGTAGGTGCGTTCGCCGGCGGCTGGTGCGGTCCTCCACTGGTCAAGCGGATCCCTCCGACCCTGCTGCGGGTTGCGGTCGCAGTGGCAGGGTTCGGTCTCGCCGCGTGGCTCGGCTTCGGCTGACTCGGCGCGACGCGTCGCTAGTGCACGCCGTGCATGAGCTTCCGGATCCGCGGGGTGAGTGCGATCAGGATCAGGCCGACGGCGATCGAAGCGCCGCCGATCCACAGGTAGTACGGCACTTCGTTGTTCTGGTCGTAGTAACCGGCTAGGGTGCCCGCCATTGCACTGCCCAGCGCGACCGACAGGTAGAACAGAGCCACCATCTGGGTGTGGAAGTTCTTGGGTGCGAGCTTCGTCGACAGGGACAGGCCCACCGGTGACAAGAACAACTCTGCCAGCGTGAACAGCAGCAGGATGCCGATGAGCCCGAGCAGCGGTGCACTGTTGGCGCCGCCCCCGGACATCGGGATGAAGCACAGGAACGCAATGCCCATGATGATGGTGCCGCACGCGAACTTGACGGGGGACGACGGTTGCCGAGGCCCGAGTTTCGTCCAGGCGGCGGCGAACACGCCGGCGAACAGAATGATGAAGACGGGGTTGATGGACTGGACCCACGACGGTGGGAACTCCCAGCCGAACAGGTTGCGGTCCAGGCGTGAATCGGCGTACACCGCGACCATGGTGAACTGCTGTTGGAACAGCGACCAGAACACGGCGCTCGCAAGGAACATCGGGATGAACGACCAGACCCGGCTGCGCTCGGTCGTCGTGATCTGCTTGCTGCTCAGAATGACGAAGAAGTAGACGACCGCCGCGACGACAGTCAGCGCGACCACGATGTCGGACATGTTGCCCGAGGTGATGACGCCGGTCGCCGCGAGGAGGCCGACAACGACGACGGCTGCCACCGCGCCACCAGCGACTCGCAGTCGCAGATCGGCCGGGAGTGGATGCGGCGGTGTACTGCCGATGTCGCCGAACTGCTTGCGATAGAGCGTGTACTGCGCGAGACCGAGGAACATGCCGATTGCTGCGAGACCGAAGCCCCAGTGGAAGCCGTACCGGGTCTGCATGAAGCCGGTGAGCAGTGGACCGACGAGTGCACCGAGGTTGATGCCCATGTAGAAGATCGAGAATCCGGCGTCGCGACGATCGTCGTTCTCGTCGTACAGGTCGCCGACCATGGACGTCGCAGTCGCTTTGAGCCCGCCACTGCCGAACGCGACGCAGATCAAGCCCACGCCGACTCCGAAGAGTCCGGGCAGCAGCGCCAACGCGATGTGGCCGATCATGATGAGCACGGCACTGTAGAACAGTGTGCGTTCAGCGCCGAGCAGGCGGTCGGCGATCCATGCCCCGACAATCGTCGACAGGTAGACGGTGCCGCCGTACGCGCCGACGATCGAGGTGGCGGAGACCTGGCTCAGACCCAGCCCGCCCTCTGCCGCCGAGTAGTACAGGTAGTAGATCAGGATGCCCTGCATGCCGTAGAACGAGAACCGCTCCCACATCTCGACACCGAAGAGGTTGGCGAGGGGGAGCGGTTGTCCGAAGAACCGGTGATCGGTTCTCGATTCGGCTGGGGGCACAGTGTCGCTCATGAGTGTCACTGTTGCACCGAGGAGCGGATGGTGTGGGTGATTCAAATCATCGAATGCGCGATCACCCGGTTGTGTCGATCGCCGTTGTCGATCCCACTGGCGTGAGGTTCATTGCGTGGTGATCCGGCGGCGGATCATCACCTGAGCGATCACACGCCATCCGACGAGGACGACTCCGAGGGACAGTGTCGCGACGATGATGAATGCGGTCGCGGTGCCTTGGCCGGTCAGCGCTCGCAGCAGCATTCCGCCGACGAGGGCGCTCACCCACAGAATCACTCCTGTGGGGACTGCGGCGTAGGCGTCGAACTTGTCGCGGTAGAGCCATGCGGTGAGGAACCACCCGATGGTCAGTCCACCGAGGAACGGCCAGGCCGTTCCGGCCAGACCCACGAGGTCGAGGGCTTCGTCATGGCTGGATCGTCCGATTATGGCGAAGACGATGACCAGAATGACGTCGAGAACCAGCGCGGGTGCGTACTTTCTCACCCGTCCAGGGTATCCCCGACGCTCGTGGGCCGAGCCGACGGTGTCAGGCCTGAGCGAGGGCCTCGATCTCGATGTTCAGGGTGATCTTGTCGCCGACGACTGCTCCGCCGCCTTCGAGGGGCATCTCGATGCTGATGCCGAAGTCCTTGCGGTTGATCACGGTGGTGGCTTCGAAGCCGGCAACAGCGCCCTGGCCCATGCCGGGGTTCACGCCGTTGAACTCGAGCTTCAGCTCGATCGGGCGGGTGACACCGTGCAGCGTGAAGTCGCCTGCGAGGATCAGGTCGCCGTTCTCGGCCCGCACGCCCGTGGTGGCAAACGTCGCGACGGGGTGGTTCGCGGTGTCGAAGAAGTCGGCGGATTTGATGTGCGCGTCACGGTCGGCGTTCTTGGTGTTGATCGAGTCGACCTGGATCTCGGCGTTCGCGCTGGCAGTTCCGTCCTCGGCGACCACGATCGTGCCGGTGAAGTTCTCGAAGGTGCCGCGGACCTTGCTGACCATGAGGTGGCGGACCGAGAAACCGACGCTGGAGTGGACGGGGTCGATGGTCCAGGTACCTGCGGTCAGGCCGGGGAAGACGGTGGTGCTTGCGGTCATGAGGTGCTCCTTGGATGTCCGGGTCGTTTGTTGAAACTTCAACTGCTGACATATTGAGGATGGCACAATCTAGTTGAGTTCGCAACTACTTTCTCGAAGGAGATCAGTCCGGCTGGAGAACGGTCCGTTCGGCGACGGGGTCGATGTCGGCCCCGGCGCTCACACCGCGGTACAGGACCGCCACGGTGATCCACCCGATCGCCGCAACGAAGACGACGCTCACCGCTCGATAGACGAACACTGCGGCGAGAGACTGAGATGCGCTCAATCCTGCTGCGGTGAGGGTGGCGATCAGCGTGCCGTCGACGAATCCGAGACCCGCAGGGGCAAGCGGGACACTGCCGACCGCCTTCGCGGCGGTGAACGCGATGATCAGACCGGCCAACGACGGTGTGCCGCCTACCGCCCAGCACGCGAATCCGAGACAGATCATGTCGAGTACGCGATTCAGACCCGACCACGCCGCCGCGGCCAGCATGTCCCGTCGACGGAGGTGCACCGCTTCGAGCTGGGACAGGGCGCGTTCGAACGCCTCGATCCCGGCGTCGGCCGACCTCCTGATCAGGCGGTTGAATCGCTCCAGATTCCACGTGACGAAAGTCTTGATCGACGACGGATTCTGCGCGACATACCGGAGCCCGATCAGTAGCGCACCGGCCGCAGTGATCGACAGGAGCAACGTGACGGGACTGATCGACGAGCCGACAGCGAAAGCGCCGACGGCACCCATAGCGGCAAGTGCGGCGGTGGAGACGACCCCCGACACCGCGAGCTGCCAGGATGCGACCATCGGTGTTGCGCCCCAGCGGCGCGTCTGCCGGTAGGTGAAAGCGGTGGAGAAGACGAGACCTGCGGGGAGGGTCACTGCCATCGCGGTACTCCCGTAGACCACCGAGGTCGACCGGGACAGACTCACCCGGACTCCGCCCGCACGGAGCACCTTGCGGAGGAGTCCGGCGAACGCGCTCAGTGACAGCAGTTGTGCGACCACCGCCGCCGCGGCCCACCCCCAGTGCATCTCCGTCAGGGCTCGCCAGGATTCGCTCATCGATGGCCACAGGTAGATCCCCTCGACGACGAGGAGAGCGATCAGTGCGATCGCGGACACCCACTTGATCCACCTGAAACGGCCCCGTCGCGGTGTAGCGTCGGGGCCAGATCGGTCTTCATGCGGCTGCGCCACTCGGCCAGCGTATCGAACGCCGTCGAAACACTTGTATGGTTACCCGTTGGTAGAGGCCGGTTCGGGTGATCGAACGGGCCACGCCAGCTGTGTCATGCGCCCCCGCCCGCGCAGCTGAACCTCATCGCCCAACTCCCAGTGGCCGCGCTCCTCGTCGTCCGCGAAGTACAGCGCACTGGACGAGGCGAGCACCCGGCTCGGGCGCAGTTTCGCGAGTTCGGTCAGCCGCGACGCCTCGTTGACCGGATCGCCGATCACCGTGTACTCGAAGCGCTCCGCCGCACCGATGTTCCCGGCGACCGCCAGGCCGGCAGAGACTCCGATACCGATGTCGAGCCCGGTGATCTCGTCGAGCGCGAACCGCAACTCGCGTGCCGCCGCCAACGCCGCGGTAGGGGCGTCGGGACGGTCCAGCGGTGCACCGAAGATCACCAGTGCGGCGTCACCCATGAACTTGTTCACGAATCCGTTGTGCTTGTCGACGACGTCGACGACCACACGGAAGAATTCGTTGAGCAACTCCACTACCTCGTTCGGGGGCCGCTCCGCGGCAGTGGCCGTCGACCCCACCATGTCGACGAACAACACGGCGACATAGCGCGTCTCACCACCGAGCTCCGTGCCGTACTGCAGGGCTCGGCGCGCGACGTCCTCGCCGACGTGCTGACCGAACAGTTCCCGCAACCGTCGCCGCTCGTCCGATTCGGACATCATCCGGTTGAAGCCCACCTGCAGCCGACCGATCTCACTGCCGTCGAACACCTCGACCTGGACCCCGGAGGCGCCGCGCTGGACGCGCTCGATGGCCCACCGAAGCTGCTTGATGGGATCGGAGATCTGCGACGAGGTCAGCAGCGACAGGACGAGCGCGAGCCCGATCGACATCACCGCCAACGCCAGTACCGACCATGCGAGCGCATCGGAGCCGAATTCGTTGTCGGTGGTCAACTGGGTGACGCACAGCAACACGATCCCGGCGACCGGCATCAAGGTGCCCAGCCCCCACGTCATTGCGAGACGGGTACCGACACCGGGCGCCATGGTCCGATCGAAACGACCTTCACTCAGCGCCCGCGCGGCCACCGGGCGCAGGATGCGCTCGCCGAGCATGTAGGTGAAACCGAATGTGCTTGTCGCGGCCATCGCGACGGTGACGGCGACGGTCACCGCGAGCGACGGCATCTCTTCAGCGGTGAGGAAGACGAACAACACCCCACCGAGCAGCCACAGCGCGAGATGCACGATCGCCTGCCGCAACGGTGCGTGCAGGGCAGCCATCTGCTCCGACCGTGTCGGCGGGCCCCCGCGCAACTGCCACCGCACCACGGACCGCAGCATCAACGCTGCCGCACTCAGGCTCACGACCCCCGCGAACCCCAGGTAGACGGCGAAGACGGCAAAATTGCGGACCCTGTCCGCGATGATGTTCTCCGACTCCTCGATCGGCAGCCCGTAACGAACGAACGCGAACACCAGCATGGCGCCGAACAGATTCGAAGCACCCATCGAGACCATGTAGAGCGGCCAGCGACTTCGCAAAGTCGCTGCGACTGCTCGATATGACCTCAACACGACTTCAAATCAAACCACTGTGTGGACGGTCACATGACCTTGTGGTCGCACTTGGGGGCCACCGAATGGTTGGATTCACCGCAAAAGCGACGACGAAGGCGAGGAGCGCGGAGATGGGGGGATCCATATCCGGGCTCTCACGCACGGCAGACCCGGACGCCCCGCTGTGGCGTGCTGCGCAGGTGTTCCGGCTGGTAACGGTTGTCTACGCGGTCAGCTCCCACGTCTCCACCGTCCCGAATTACACCGACGAGGCATTGAGCTGGTTCCTCATCGGCGTCCTCGTGGCGTGGTCGCTGACCTCGGCGCTACTGCTCTCACGCGGACCTCGGGGGCGTCGGGTGGTCGTTGCCGTCGACCAGATCACAGCCGTCGCACTGATGGCGTCGACCCGATTGATCTCCGATCACGACTGGTACAGCCACCATCAGACGATGCCGACCACGTTGTGGGTCGCCAACGCTGTCATCTCGGCCGCACTCTTCGCCGGCCCGCTCGCAGGAATCGCTTCGGCGATCGTGATGGCCGCCGTCAGCGCAGTGGTGCGCGACCAGGTCAACCTCGACCTGTGGTCCGACGCGACCGCGCCTGTTCTGGTCGCCTGCGGTGTCGCGATGGGATTCGCGATGAGGACGGCCCGGACCGCTCACCGCCGGCTCGAGGAAGCGGTGCGGATCGCCGCGGCGACGGAGGAACGCGACAGGCTCGCCCGGCAGGTTCACGACGGCGTGCTGCAGGTACTCGCGCTCGTACAGCGAGGAACCGGCGAGAACTCCGGAGTCGGTATCGACCGTGCCGAGCTCGCCCGGCTGGCCGGTGAACAAGAGGAGGCATTGCGCCGCCTGATCTCCGACCAGGACACCGAGGTCGATCGGGGTGGGCAACATGTCGACCTGACCGCGATGCTGCGAATGCGGGTCGACGGCGATGTCACCGTGGCCGCGCCCGCGGATCCCATCGTGATGGAGCGGCCACGCGCCGGGGAACTTGTGGCGCTTGCGACCACCGCGCTCGACAATGTCGAGCATCATGCCGGTCGCGACGCACGAGCGTTCGTGCTGCTCGAAGACCTCGGCGACGAGATAATCCTCTCCATCCGTGACGACGGCGTCGGTATCGCCCCCGGACGGCTGGCCGAAGCCTGTGTGCAGGGACGTCTCGGCGTATCGAAATCGATCATCGGCCGGGCACAGTGGCTCGGCGGGACAGCAGAGCTCGAGACAGCACCCGGCGAAGGCACTGAGTGGGAGATACGCGTGCCCAAGGAGGCAACACATGGCTGAGATCACCGTGATGGTGGTCGACGACCATCCCATCTGGCGCACCGCCGTGGCCCGCGATCTCACGGACGCCGGTTTCCGCGTGGTGGCGGAGGCCGACAGCATGCGAACGGCTCGAACGCGGGCCGTGGTCGAGCCGGATGTCGTGCTCATGGACATGTCGTTGACCGACGGCAGCGGAACGGATGCGACCAGGGCCGTGCTGGAGGTGTCGCCACGGTCGCGGGTACTTGTGTTGTCGGCGTCGTCCGAACGCGCCGATGTGCTCGGTGCGGTGAAAGCAGGGGCGTCCGGTTATCTGGTGAAGAGCGCGTCCGCCGTCGAACTCGTCGAAGCCGTAGTGAAGACCGCTGCGGGTCAGGCCGTGTTCACCCCCGGTCTGGCGGGGCTCGTGCTCGGCGAGTATCGGAAACTGTCGGTGTCGAAACTGAGTGAATCGTCTGCGCCGACCCTCACCGACCGCGAAACCGAGGTCCTACGACTCGTCGCGAAGGGAATGTCGGCGAAACAGATCGCGTCGCGCCTGGTGCTGAGTCACCGCACCGTCGAGAATCACGTGCAGGCGACGCTGCGCAAACTGCAGCTGGCCAATCGGGTGGAACTGACCAGGTATGCAATCGAACAGGGCCTGGACTGATTCTGGGCAGCGGCGTGTTCTGAACCTCGCGTCGTGCACGGAAGCCTGCATGGTGCTCGGACGACTCTAAAGTGGTCGGCATGGACCCGAAGGATCTGAGAGTCTCGGACGCAGAACGTGAACACGTGGGTGAGCTGCTGCAGCGCGCAGTCGGCCAGGGCATGCTGTCACTCGGTGAATTCACCGAACGAATGGACACCGTGCTCGCCGCGAAGACCCGTGGAGATCTGAACCAGGTACTCGTCGATCTGCCTGGTATCCAGATGCGACCGGAACTCCAGCAGCAGCCGCAGTTTCCGCCCGCTCGGGCGTACGAGCCCCAGGTCGCCGCGGTGACTCCGTCGATGTACCCCGCGGGCACCGGGACGGTACTCAAGGGCCGGATGTCGACGATCGCGCGTAAGGGTCGCTGGGAGGTGCCGCCGGTGCTGCAACTCGACACCGTGGCGTCGTCGGTGTCGCTGGACTTCACCGAGGCGGTGATGCAGACGCAGGTCGTGCGGATCGAGATCAGCGACTACCTCAGTTCGATCAGCATCGTCGTTCCGATGGAGGCGACAGCGGACATCAACGGACTGGAGGCCATGGCCTCGTCGGCGACCTCGAAGGTGGGCGCGGGCGCCCCGTACGGCCCGCTGCACCTGGTGGTGACAGGCAAAATGCGTGCCGGAAGCCTGACAGTCGCGCACCCGATGGGTGCGCGACTGCGCAAGTTTCTCCGGGGTACCTGACCAGTTCTCACTGGCGGCGTTGCCGGGCGATCAGCTCACTGACACTGATCGTCTGGGCATCGTCCTCGCGGTGCCGCCGGCCCTGCGTGTCGGGACCGCGCGAAGCTCGGTTCTCTGCTTCGGGACCGCTCGAAGCTCGGTCTGCGGGCGGTCGGCGATGGTCGTCGCGCTCGGGTGATTCCGGCCTGTCGGGCGCGTTCGCGACGGGGTCGTTCGGGCCCTGCCCTTCGCGCTGTTGCTGGGACCCGGGTGCCCGGTCGGAGGTCGATGGAGTCCTCCGCATCTGCGAAAGCCAGCTTTCGATGGCCTGTGGATCACGAGCCTGAGCCCGGGGAGCCTGCCCCTGCTCAGGGACGGGGCGACCCACGGATGCAGCCTGGGTGTTGTCGCCGGGGTTGCCCGTCGGCGGCTGGGGACGCACGTCGGTCCGGGGCAGTGGCGGAGGTACCGATCCACGCTGTCTCCGTGGCAGCGGCGGCATCGCTGAGCTGGGCGGTTGCTGCTGCGGAGACCCGGCCTGCTGTGCCGGGCCCTGCTGCCGTGGCGCAACCGGCTGCTGCGGACCTGCCGTCCCGCGGCGGGGGAGCGGACCGCTCGCGTTGCCGGGCGCAGGCATTCCGCGAGTCGGCAGTGGACCCTGCTGCGGCGGACCCTGCTGCGGCGGCGAACCCTGGTGGGGCGGAACGGGCCGATGATCCGGTCGGTCACGACGGATCGGCGCGGAAACCTGGTCGCCTCGGCGAGGCGGAAGTCCGGAGCCGCCGCGCGGTGCCGGGCCCCCCGGCTGCCCGGGCTGTCCCGGCTGGCGCGAGGCCGGCGGACGTCCCTGCGATCGGCGCGGTGGAGGAAGGTCGCGTGTCCGTCGCTGCTCGGACGCCGGGCGTGGCGCGGCGATCGTGGGCATCGGCTGCGTCATCATGTCGCTCTCGCCCCCGGCATCGCCGAACATGCCCTTCGGGAACCGGTGCGATCCCGTTGCCGTGATCGTGGAAGGTCCGAACATGCCGACTGTGATGAGCTCGGGAACATCCTCGGGCATCAGCTCGTCGGGCAGGATCGGCTCGGCGAGGCCGACCTTCTCCTGGATCCGCTTCATCCATGCAGGCGCCCACCAGCAGTCGTCGCCGAGCAGTTTCATCACCGCTGGAACGAGGAACATGCGGATCACGGTTGCGTCGATGATCAGCGCCGCGATCATGCCGTACGAGATGTACTTCATCATCACGAGCTCGGAGAACGCGAACGCTCCGGTGACGACGATGAGGATCAGCGCTGCGGCCGTGATGATGCGACCGGTGTGGGAAGTGCCGATACGGATCGATTCGGTGGTGCTCGCTCCCTGCGATCTGGCTTCGACCATGCGCGAGAGCAGAAACACCTCGTAGTCGGTCGAGAGACCGTAGATGATCGCGATGATCAGCACCAGTACCGGCGACATGATGGGACCGGGGGTGAAATTCAGCAGGCTCGCACCGTGACCGTCGATGAATATCCAGGTGAGGATGCCCAGGGTCGAGCCGAGCCCGAGCGCACTCATCAACGCGGCCTTGATCGGTAGCACCAGCGACCCGAATGCCAGGAACATCAGCAGTGTCGTCAGTACGACGACGAAGACGACCATCAGCGGCAAGGTGTCCAGCAGTGCCGCGATCGAGTCCTGCTCGATCGCAGGCGTGCCACCCACATAGACCTCGACGCCGTCGGGCCACGACGCGGAATGCAGGTAGTCGATCGTGTCGGAGGTCATGTTGCGGTCGACGAGCCCGGCTTTGAGGACGCGGACACCGTCCTTCGCGGGACCTTCGATGGAGAACTTCTCGACCAGCCCCGGCGCAGCGCTACCGGTTTCGATGATCTTGTTGAGGTCGCCGCCCTCGGCGCCTCGGATCACGAGCTTGACCGGCTCGGTTCGCTGGCCGGGGAACAATTCGTCGAACTGCGCCTGCGCGGCCCGTGTCGGGTGATCCGGTGGAAGGTACGTCTCGTTGATGCCGCCGAATTTGATACCGGTCAGCGGAGTGATGAGCAGCAGCAGACCGATGACCGTGGGGATGGTCACCTTCATCGGGTTGAGCATCACCCAACGGGTCAGACGACCGATGAAGCTGTTCTCGATCTGCTCGTTCGACTGGATCTGACCGAACCGCTTCATGCCGAATTTGTCGATCCGTCTGCCGAGGATCGCCAGGATGGCGGGGAGCACCGTCACCGATGTGAGCGCAGCCAGCGACACGGTCGCGATCGCACCGTAGGCGACGGACTTGAGGAAGCCTTGCGGGAACAGCAGGAGCCCACCGAGGCTGGTGATCACCATCGTCGCCGAGAACACGACGGTGCGACCGGACGTGATCACCGTGCGGCGCACCGCGGCGGCCGTCTCGTAGCCTTCGGCAAGTTCTTCGCGGAACCGCGACACCATGAACAGGCCGTAGTCGATGGCCAGACCGAGCCCGATCAACGACACTACGGGTGCGACGAACGAGTTGACCTCGGTGAAGTTGGTGATCAGACGGACGATGCCGTTGGCAGCGACAACCGTCAGGCCACCGGTGATCAGCGGTAGTGCCGCAGCGATCACACCACCGAACACGAAGAAGAGCAGCACACCGACCGCGGGGATCGCGAGGATCTCCATGCGTTTGATGTCGTTGGCCATCGTGTCGTTGAGCGCGTTGGTGACCGGCTGGAGTCCGGCGAGCTTGACGTCCACGCCCTCGATCCGGAGCGAATCCTTGACGTCGCGGAAGTTGTTCGCAATTTCGGTGTCGTTGTCACCGGCGATCGCGATGGAGGCCACACCGTGCTGTTTGGAATCGTCGGCGAGAGCGGGCAGCGCCGGAGCGCTGTCGGTACGCCAATACGAACCGTTGATCTTGAGAATCTGGTCGGGGTTGTCGGCGAGCCACGAGTTCAGGCCCGCGGTGACGGTCGCCGTGAACTCGGGGTCGTCGACGGTCTTGCCCTCGGGTGCGGTGATGAGTGCCAGAACATCGCCGTTGGTGTCTCGCCCGAATGTGCCGTCGGCCAGCTTCGCGGCCGTGACGGACTCCGAGCCGGGGTCGTCCCAGCCGCTCTGACTGAGATGGTCGTTCAGGCTCAGGCCGTACCCGGCGAGCCCGAGCAGCGCCGCGACCATCACCGCAATGACGGTGAAACGAGCGCGGACGACGAGCTCTCCCCAACGGTCGAACACGTAAATCTCCTATTCGGCGACGCTCTTGCGCCCCGCAAGAAGGGCTGAAAGCGGTCGGAACGGCTGCAGCCACGCACCCTCGTCCGGCAGCGTTTCGAGGCTGACTCGCGGCAGCGGCTCACGGAACACGCCGGGGATGTCCTCGAGATCGACGAAGTCGAGGATCTCCGAGGTCACCGCCCAGCTTGCATGCTCACGGAAGCCGAGCACCTGCACTGCGACGCCTGCTGCGGCAAGTTCCTCGAGGGGTTCCCGGAAAGCCTGCCCGTCGGCGGATGCAACCATCACACCGGCGAGGCCTTCGCCGCGCCGCAGCTCGATGTGCTCGAGCATATCGGAGTCGACGTCGCTGTCCTCGTCGATCTTGGGCTTCGCGAACACCGCGAAACCCACGTTACGCAGAGCTTCCACCCACGGACGCACGACGTCGGCGCTGCCGGGTGCGATATTCGTGAAGACTGTCGC
Source organism: Rhodococcus sp. F64268 (assembly GCF_023015605.1). Lineage (NCBI taxonomy): Bacteria > Bacillati > Actinomycetota > Actinomycetes > Mycobacteriales > Nocardiaceae > Rhodococcus > Rhodococcus sp. F64268. Next base: position 724,315 of record NZ_JALKAI010000002.1, on the reverse strand, counting down.
CTCGGCCTCCAGCGGCGACACGCGGTGACGCGACAGGTCGGCCGTGCGGCCGAGGAGCCAACGGCCCAGCGCGTCGAATCTCGGCCGGTACGCGGCAGTCGGGCGGCCACCGAGGATCGCCCCGAGGCCCATATCGAGGTTCGGTGCGTCCCACACGAGCAGGACGCGCCCGGGCCGCTCGGTGCTCTCGATCACGGCGGTGTCGGTCGCACCGGGCACTTCTTCATGGACGCTCATGCTCCGATCTTCCCCCAGATCATCTCGGCGATGTGGCTGCCCACCTGGTGAGCCTTGTCCTCGAACTTCGTGACCGGACGATCGTGGCTGACGGGGGACTCCCACGTCACATCTGTGAGCTGGGGTTCAGCGTTACCGGCTTCCAGGATCCACTCCGCATATTCGGCGTGGTCGGTTGCGACATGCAACACTCCGCCCGGCTTCAACCGACTCGCGATGAGCGCGAAGGTCCCGGGCTGCAGCAGCCGGCGCTTGTGATGCCGTGCCTTCGGCCACGGGTCCGGGAAGAAGACCCGGACGGCGGTCAGCGATTCGGGCGCGACCATGTGTTCGAGGACCTCGACGGCGTCACCACGCAGGATCCGCAGATTGGACACCGGCGCGTCGGTGTCTGCGGTGCGCTCGATCCGCTGCAGTGTCTGCGCGATACCCGGGCGGTAGACCTCGATGGCGATCAGGTTGATGTGGGGTTCGGCCTGTGCCATCGCGACGGCGGCGGTGCCGGTGCCGGAACCGATCTCGAGCACCAGGGGGGCCGAACGGCCGAACCATGCGTCGGTGTCGAGCTGGTCATCGCCCACATCGCGACCGAGTTCGGGCCAACGGCGGTCCCATGCGTCCTGCTGCGGATCGGTGAGAGATCCGCGGCGAGAGCGGAAACTCGTCACCCGCGGGTACAGGCGGTTGCCCCTGGACTGCCGCTCGTCGAGCGTGTCGGTCGTGTCCTGATCGGAGTGGTTCACCCGACCATTGTCACGTATCGGGAGAGTGCGTGGCAGGAGTGACCGGTGTGACCACAGGGTTTTCTCAGGATGAGGACCCCGGACAGCGCGCTCGGGCAGTGTCGGAACGTGGTCTCTGACACAATTCGTTCGCGACGATCGGGGGGATCATGACGGGGGAATCGAGCACGAGGTATCCGGGGGCCGATCCGTGGCGCCGGATCGCGGACGAGGTGGATCGGCTGGATCCGGACGCCGGCCGCACGCTGCATTCTGCGCTCGCCCGGTGCACCGCACCGCTGCGGATCCAGGTCGCGGGACGCGCAGGTGTCGGACGCGCAGATGTGCAGCGAGCATTGGCCGGGTTGCCCGCCTCCCCGGAATCCGCCGTCATCGACGTTCCCGGAACGCCCGATCCTGTTCTCGACGCCGATGTGGTGATCTATGTGCTTCCCTCCAGGCTCGATCCGGTCACGGTGCATCCCGCCGACCGTCGCGCCCTCGCAGCGCTCGATTCCCGGCGCGTCATCGTGGTGGTCGCGGGCGACACGCCGGTCCGGGGTCTCGGGGCATCCGTGTTCACGCGGGACGACCCGAATCTGGAGGCGGTGATACTCGATCAACTCGACCGCGCTCACTCCGGACGGTTCGAGGATTTCGTGACGTCGGTGGCGGGGATCGCGGCGTCGCCGCAGGCAAGGGACGTCATCGAGGCTGCACTCGAGAGTCCTGCCGAGCCCGGATCGTCGCTATCCGGGTTTTCGGGGCCCGACGTTCCGACGTCGAATGTTCCGGTCCCGTGAACGGCGCCGACGATGTCCTACGTCGCTGGAACCCGCGCGGTTGGGCACGGATGCACCGATCTCCGGTCCCGGACCGCGGTGTTGCGGTAGTTCGGGTCGCGGGGGTCGCGGGTTCGGGCCGCACCACGCTCACCGCCGAACTCGCAGAGCTCGGCGGCATCGAATACGTCGAGGACGGGGATGCTCCCGTGGTGCTCATGGTGCTCGATGCATCCTCGGTTCTCGGCCGCACAGAACTCGCCGTGCTCGACGCAGCGGCGCGTGACGCGGCCGACGTGGTGTTCGCGTTGACCGGAATCGACCGATATCCGCGATGGCGGGCGATCAGCGAGCGCGACATCGAACTGTTGCATCGGCACATGCCGAGGCTCACGCGGGTCGTGCTGATTCCGGTGTCCGTCGTCGCAGCGGCCCGGGCCAGGAAGCTCGGAGGCGATGTCGGTCGGGTGCTCGCGCTCGAATCGGGGCTGGTGGGCGTGCACGACGCGCTCCTCGCCGCGGCGAAGACATCCGTGCAGGGCCGGTCGACACGCACCGCGGTGGTCGCACAGACGAGCAGCATGATCGTCGAGGAGATCGCTGTGCTCTCGGCCGCCGACGACACCGCTGATCTTCGTGCCGAGCGCGAACGTCTCGTGACGCGACGGATCGGCCCCGGACATCGCCCGGACTCCCATCGAGTCCGAGCGGAACTGAGGCGGGACCTCGCGGTGCGCGTGCGGGAGGCATCGGCGGAACTGCACGTCGTCCTCGACGAGGGTTCGGTCGATACGTGTGGCGTCGAGATCCTGCTGAACACGCATTCGCAGCGAATCCGACGGGAGGTCGCGGTAGCGGTCGAACGCGGCCTGGGAATCCTGTCGCAGTTGCCGAATACAGAACCGGCTCCCGCCCCGCGGGTCCCCGGTCGTCGTCTCGACGATCGCCTCGCGCTCGTGTTGGGGGCCTCTGCGGGTGCGGGCCTCGGCCGTCTGGTGGCCACCCTGCTCGGAGCGATACCGGTGGCGGTCTCGGTGCTGGTGACGGTTGTGTGCGGGGCAGCAGCCGCGTGGTGGCTCGTTCGTCTGCGCAGACAGTTGGCGCACCGCGAGCTGATGCGACGGTGGGTCGTCGACGAACTGACCTCGCTTCGCGTGGACCTCGAGGCGTGGATCCGGGCGATGGCCCTCGACGCCGAATCGAAGCACGCGCGCGACACCGCCGCGCGGGAGCTCGCACGCGCCACCGAATTGCGCGAGCAGGTCGCAGCAATCGACGACCGGATTCGTCGACGCCTCGGTGAACAGCGCGCCCGCATCGCGGCCTGTGAGCGGGACCTGGCGATGTTGAGGCAGGTGGAACCGTTGTCGGCTGCGGTGCGTCCAATCAGAGGGACGGCGTAGGAGAGACCGAACAACGCACAACAAGATCTCAGGGGGCAGGCATGGCCGACACATTTCTCGGCACAGGCGGGTTCGACGACCACGGCCTCGGCGGTTTCGACGTGTTCGACCCAGCGAGCACCGCAGCGTGGGCGGACTCCGTCGGCGCCACGACCGACCTCGACGGGGACGGGCTCCGCGACACCGTCGCCTTCGACAACGGCCACGGTGCCCTGGTCGTTGCCACCGACAGCAATCTGGACGGTTCCACCGACCGGCTCACAGCCGTCGCCGACGATGGAGAATACGGTGTGTGGGAGTTCCGGCGAACTGCGGACGGCGCACCGGATTGGGTCCGGATCGATGCGGGTACTCTAGGCAGAGACGAATGCCACATTCCGGAAGGTAAGTGAGCCGTATCGCCTGTACGAACAGGAAGGACGGAGGTAGTCTCCACGTCTCTGAATCGTTTCTGTGACATTTCCGACCGGCCCCGATTGTTCCCGGTCCGACGTCCGGCGTTAACCTCTATGAATAGGACATCCGGCGCCCGCGTCCTCCGTACGGCCACGGACGAAGCGGGTGGTACCCCTGCCGAGAGGGGAAGGCCCGGGTTCGCCTCTGATCAAGCATAACCATGCAGGTCGGGGCAGACCCGGTTCCGGGCACACCCCAGGAGAGTTTGATGACCTCAGCAACCATTCCCGGCTTGAACGGGACCGACGACAAGCTCCCGACCCAGCATGCCGAGCTGCTTGCGTGGGTCCAGGAGGTTGCCGAGCTCACTCAGCCCGATCGCGTCGTGTGGGCCGACGGATCCGACGAGGAATGGGATCGGCTGACTGCCCAGCTCGTCGAATCCGGCACTTTCACTCGTCTGAACGACGAGAAGAAGCCGAACTCGTTCCTCGCGAACTCCGACCCGTCGGACGTCGCGCGCGTCGAATCCCGCACCTACATCTGCAGCGAGAACGAGATCGACGCGGGCCCGACCAACAACTGGATGGCGCCCGACGAGATGCGCGCCACCATGACCGACCTGTACCGCGGCAGCATGCGCGGACGCACCCTCTTCGTGGTGCCGTTCTGCATGGGCCCCCTCGGCGCCGACGATCCGAAGCTCGGTGTCGAGCTCACCGATTCCGAGTACGTCGTCGTCTCCATGCGCATCATGACCCGCATGGGTGCCGCTGCCCTCGAGAAGCTGGGCACCGACCGTCCCTTCGTCAAGGCCCTGCATTCGGTGGGCGCGCCGCTCGAAGCCGGTCAGCAGGACGTCGCGTGGCCGTGCAACGACACGAAGTACATCACTCACTTCCCCGAGACCCGGGAGATCTGGAGCTACGGTTCCGGTTACGGCGGCAATGCACTGCTCGGCAAGAAGTGCTACTCGCTGCGTATCGCCTCGGCAATGGCCCACGACGAGGGCTGGCTCGCCGAGCACATGCTCATCCTCAAGCTGATCTCGCCCGAGAACAAGCCGTACTACATCGCCGCGGCATTCCCGTCGGCGTGCGGTAAGACCAACCTCGCGATGATCCAGCCGACCATCCCGGGCTGGCGCGCCGAGACCCTCGGTGACGACATCGCATGGATGCGGTTCGGTGAGGACGGCCGACTCTACGCCGTGAACCCGGAGTTCGGTTTCTTCGGTGTCGCCCCGGGCACCAGTGCCGATTCGAACCCGAACGCGATGCACACCATCGAGGCAGGCAACACCATCTACACCAACGTCGCCAAGACCGACGACGGTGATGTGTGGTGGGAGGGCATCGGTGGCGACAAGCCCGCTCACCTGACCGACTGGCTCGGCAACGACTGGACTCCCGAGTCCGACACGAAGGCTGCTCACCCGAACTCGCGTTACTGCACGCCGATGTCGCAGTGCCCGATCCTCGCCCCCGAGTGGGACGACCCGCAGGGTGTGCCGATCTCCGCGATTCTGTTCGGTGGACGTCGTAAGACGACGGTCCCGCTGGTCAGCGAGTCGTTCGACTGGCAGCACGGCACCTTCCTCGGTTCGACGCTGTCGTCCGAGCAGACCGCCGCAGCCGAAGGCAAGGTCGGCAATGTTCGCCGCGACCCGATGGCGATGCTGCCGTTCCTCGGTTACAACGCCGGCGACTACCTCAACCACTGGATCAATCTCGGCAAGAATGCCGATGAGTCCAAGCTCCCGAAGATCTTCTACGTCAACTGGTTCCGCCGTGGCGACGACGGCCGCTTCCTGTGGCCCGGCTTCGGCGAGAACTCCCGCGTGCTGAAGTGGATCGTCGACCGCATCGAGCACAAGGCAGACGCACAGTCCACGGCCATCGGCTACGTACCGACCGCAGCCGACCTGACCCTCGACGGCCTGGACGTCGACGCCGCGGACGTCGACGAGGCCCTGAAGGTCGACGTCGACGAGTGGAAGGCCGAGATCGACGGCATCGCCGAGTGGTTCGAGTTCCTCGGTGAGAAGGTGCCCTCCGGCATCCGCGACGAGTTCGAGGCACTGAAGCAGCGCCTCGGCTGAGTCCGACCCGCCTGTAGCCGAATGCCCCGTGTAGGTCAGTTGAACTGACCAGCACGGGGCATTCGGTGTCTGCGGAGATCGGCGTGTTCAGGCGTTCTGTGTAGCCACCCACTCATCGAGTCGACGTTTCGCCTCCTCCGGCGGAACATCCTCGACGCGCGTCATGACGGCCCAGCGATGCCCGAACGGATCGAGGAGGGAAGCGAAGCGATCGCCGGTGACGAACGTCGACGGTTCCTCGAAGACCTGTGCACCCAGCGACACCGCGCGAGCGAACGTCGCATCGACATCCGCGCAGTACAGCACGTACGAATGGTTGACGTTGTTCGTGCCATCGGGGGCGTGCAGCCCCATCGACGGATGCGGGTCGCTCAGCTGCATGCGGCCGTGGCCGAAATCGAGTTCGGCATGCATGACAGCTCCGTCGGGGCCGTCCTGGCGGTCGACGAGTTTCGCGCCGAACGCGTCGGTGTAGAACTCGATCGCTTTCGCCCCGCCGTCCACGACGAGGAACGGTGTCAATGCGGTGTAACCGTCGGGAATGGGATTCACGGAATTCGTCATGCTGCCCAGTGTTGGACCTGAGGGCGGCACCTGTATTGAAGGAACCCGACATGGTGCGTCGTGGGCAACATGATGCAATAGGTATATCGCACACCACAGCCGGTCCCTGGTGGCCGGGAGAGGATCAGCTATGAGCGGGATCTACAACAATGTCACCGAGCTCGTCGGTCGTACCCCGATCGTCAAGCTCAATCGGCTGACCGAGGGCCTCGGCGCAACCGTCGCTGCCAAGCTCGAGTTCTACAACCCGGCCAACAGCGTCAAGGACCGCATCGGCGTGGCGATCATCGACGCCGCCGAGAAGTCCGGTGAGCTGAAGCCCGGCGGCACGATCGTCGAGGGCACCTCCGGCAACACCGGCATCGCGCTCGCCATGGTCGGCGCAGCCCGCGGCTACAAGGTGATCCTGACGATGCCCGAGACGATGTCGACCGAGCGTCGTGTCATGCTCCGTGCCTACGGTGCCGAGATCGTCCTTACTCCGGGTTCCGAGGGTATGGCCGGTGCAGTCGCGAAGGCGAAGGAAATCGTCGAGTCGACCGAGAACGCGGTGTCGGCGAGCCAGTTCGCGAACCCGGCCAACCCGCAGATCCACCACGACACCACCGGCGAAGAGGTCTGGAACGACACCGCCGGCGAGATCGACATCTTCGTCGCAGGCATCGGCACGGGTGGCACACTCACCGGTGTCGGCCGCAACCTCAAGGCACGCAAGCCGGGTGTGAAGATCATCGGTGTCGAGCCCGCCGATTCGCCGATCCTCACGGGCGGCAACCCCGGCCCGCACAAGATCCAGGGGCTCGGCGCCAACTTCGTTCCCGAGGTCCTCGACCGGGAGATCTACGACGAGATCATCGACGTCCAGTTCGACGACGCCGTGAAGACGGGTCGTGCGCTCGGCACCGACGAGGGAATCCTCGGCGGCGTGTCGGCCGGAGCGAACGTGTGGGCCGCTCTCGAGGTCGCAAAGCGCCCCGAGAACGCAGGCAAGCTGATCGTCGTGGTCGTGCCCGACTTCGGCGAGCGTTACATCTCGACGCCGCTCTTCGAGCACATCCGGGACTGACCGTCGCTGTGAGCATTCTCCGTACTCTCCGTGAGGACCTGCAGGCTGCGCGCGGCAACGATCCCGCCGCGCGCAGCGATGTGGAGAACGCGGTCGTGTACTCCGGTCTGCACGCGATCTGGTCGCACCGTGTCGCGCACCGGATGTGGCTGGTACCCGCATTGAAGGGGCCGGCGCGGGTCCTCTCGCAGTTCACTCGGTTCCTCACCGGAATCGAGATCCATCCCGGGGCGACGATCGGCCGGCGTTTCTTCATCGACCACGGCATGGGCGTGGTCATCGGTGAAACAGCGGAGATCGGTGACGACGTCATGCTGTATCACGGTGTGACGCTCGGTGGCCGGTCGCTCGCGAAGGAGAAGCGGCATCCGACGCTCGGTGATCGCGTCACCGTCGGTGCGGGAGCAAAGATTCTCGGGCCGGTCGTGATCGGCGCCGACAGTGCGATCGGCGCGAATGCGGTCGTCACACGAGATGTCCCGGCCGACTCGATCGCCACGGGTATCCCCGCGACTGTGCGGTCGCGGAAGAAGCATGAGCCGCTGGTGGATCCGACCACCTACATCGATCCGGCGATGTACATCTGAAGATGCAGCACCCTGGTTCGGCCCGCAAAAACTGTGTCGCCGAACGGCATCGAGGGGGCTGTTGTGTGTGCTTCATCGAAAGAAAGCGCACACAACCGCCCCCTCGGCGGGGCCTGCGGTCAGTCCTGGTAGCCGGGCGGGTACAGCACCGACTTGGTCTCGCAGAACGCCTCGAGCCCTTCCGGTCCGTTCTCCCTGCCGATGCCGGAGTTCTTGAAGCCGCCGAACGGTGATCCGGGATCGAAGGCGTACCAGTTGATTCCGTAGGTGCCCGTGCGGACACGCGAAGCGACGTCGAGGCCCTTCTCCACGTCTGTGGTGTACACCGATCCCGCCAGTCCGTAGTCGGAATCGTTCGCGATCTTGATGGCGTCGTCGACGCTGTCGTACGGGAGCACCGACAGGACCGGCCCGAAGATCTCTTCCCGGGCGATGGTCATCGAGTTGTCGACGTCGGCGAAGACCGTGGGTTCGACGAAGTAACCCTTGTCGAGGCCCGAAGGACGGCCGCCACCGAGTACGAGGCGTGCCCCCTCTTCCACGCCCTTCTTGATGTAGTCCTCCACGCGGTCGCGTTGCTTCGCGGAGATCAGGGGGCCGAGCTGGGCGTTCTCGTCGGACGGCGGGCCGACGGGGAAGAACGCGGCGGTGGCGACGATCTTCTCGACCACCTCGTCGTACCGCGACCGCGGTGCGAGAATGCGGGTCTGACCGACGCAGGCCTGCCCGGTATTCATCAGACCGGACATGACGAGCATTGCGATGGTGGAGTCGAGATCGGCGTCCTCGAGGATGATTGCGGCAGACTTGCCGCCGAGTTCGAGCGAGCAGCGCTTGAGGTTGCGTGCGGCGATCTCACCGATGTGCTTGCCCACGGCAGTGGATCCGGTGAAGGTGATCTTGTCGAGGCCCGGGTGCGACACGAGGTGCTCGCCGGTCTCGGCGCCACCGGGCACCACCGACAGCACCCCTTCGGGGAGGCCTGCCTCGGCGAAGATCTCGGCGATCACGTTGACGGCAAGGGGAGATTCGGGTGCGGGCTTGAGGACCACGGTGCAACCGGCGAGCAGTGCGGGACCGAGTTTGTTGGCGCACAGGAACAGCGGCACATTCCACGCGATGACCGCGCCGACCACGCCGACGGGTTCGCGGGTGACTCGGGTGCGGCCGAACGAGCCGTTGCGTTCGTCGACCCAGGGAAACGAATCTGCCAGTCCTGCATAGAAATTCAGTGTCGCGAGTGAGGGGGTCATCTGCATCATCTGCACGGATGCGGCGGGCTGCCCCATCTCGGACGAAACGAGCTCGGCGATCTGCGCGCCGCGCTCTTCGATGATCTTCGCGGCCTTGCCGATCACTGCTGCGCGCTCTGCCGGGCTCATCCGCGGCCACGGTCCGTCGTCGAACGCGGTGCGTGCCGCGGCGACTGCGGCGTCGACGTCCTTCGGTCCGGCGACGGGTACCGAGCCGACCCGTTCCTCCGTGGCCGGGGAGAACACCTCGAGCCTCTCGTCGGTCGACGGCGCCACCCACGTGCCGCCGATGAACACCTTGTCGTAGTCGGTCATCATTCGCCCCTCTTCGTTCACGCCGGATCACCCCGACACTAGAACACGTTCCACATTTTCGAAAGGGTCGATTCACGCTCGCGGTGGCGCGGCGGCGCAGCGATGCCCACACTGGAAGATGCCGACCGTCAGGAGCAGACATGGCAGAGAACAATCCGTTCGGATTCGATCCCGACGACATCGACCGGGTGGTCCGTGAGGCAGGGGAAGAACTGCGCGAACTCAAAGACCGGATCTTCGCATTTCTCGACCAGCCTGCCGCGCCGACGTCACGGCAGCATCCGCAGCCGGAAACCACCGGCGAGGCAGGGGACGGCGTATGGGTCATCTACACCGCCGACGCCGACGGTGTGGCTCGCATCGACCAGGTGTATCCGTCGGAGCTCGAAGCGCTCCGCAGTCTCAAGGGCAACACCGACCCGGCCCGGTCGGCGCGGTTCCTGCCGTTCGGGATGAGCGTGAGCGTGCTCGACCGTCAGCCGTGATGAATGTACGACCGGAGCTGATCGCGTTCGGCCTGTAGTTCGTCGATATGGCTCTTGACCACGTCGCCGATACTGACGATCCCCAACAGCTTGCCGTCGACGACGACCGGCAGGTGCCGGATGCGCCGCTCGGTCATGGTCGCGGCCAGGCTGTCCACGCTGTCGGCGGGCCGGCATATTGCCATATCGACCGTCATGACCTCGGACGCCGTGGCGACGAGTATCGATGGACCTCGTTCGTGGAGCTGCCGGACGATGTCGCGCTCGGTGACAATTCCGACGACGTCGGTGCCGTCGACGACGACCACCGCGCCGATGTTGTGGCGCGCGAAGTCTCCGATCAGCTCACAGACCGTGGTTCCTGGGGGAACCGTCTGCACCGCCGAACCCTTGTTCCGCAAAATTTCGGCAATCCTCATCGGATACCACCGATCCGTCCCACCGTGCCGGGCTTGTCGAGGTAGCGCTGGTCCAGTCAGGGTAGGTCCTCGGGACTCGTACGCAGCCGTTTGGTTACCTACTCGTGACCATGGGCGAGCGCAGCGGCACCGGCGAGCGTTCCCAGTGCGCCCAACGACGCAGGCACGATGCGCAGCTCCTCGATGAACTCCAGCCGGGCCTGTCGCGCAGCAGACGCCAGCATCGGACGCCACAGCGGTCTTCCCGACTCCGCGAAGCCACCGCCGACGACGACGAGTGACACGTCTGTCAGTGCTGCCGCCGACGCGATGACCTGCCCCAGCGCCGTTCCTGCGCGTTCGAGCGCAGCTGCCGCGATTCCGTTGCCGTCCTGCGCTGCTGCCGCCAGCGCAGCGCCGTCCCGCCCCTGCCAGCCGCGTGCCCTCGCCCACCTCACTGCAGCAGTGCCGCTCGCCACCGTCTCGATGCAGCCCGCGCCACCGCACGTGCATTTCTCGAATCCGTAGGCCGACACGATGTGGCCGATGTGGCCGGCGTTCCCCGTGCGGCCGGATACGAGGCGACCGTCGAGGACGATGCCGCCGCCGATCCCGGTGCCGAGCACCACCCCGAGCAGATCGTTCGTTCCGCGCCCAGCGCCGAATCGATGCTCGGCCAATGTGGCGGCAGCGCCGTCCATCGCCAACGTGACACGTGCGCCGGGGAACACGCTGCGCACAGCCTCCACCAGCGGAAACTTCGAAGACCACTCGGGGATGTTGATGGGGGAGACGGTGCCGCGGCGTGTGTCGACGGGCCCTGCCGCCGCGATCCCCACCGAGGTGATCGGCTCGGCCCCGGCCACCTCGCGCAGCACTGCGGCGCAGGCATCCCATACGGAAGCCTCGGGTACGGGCACCGTCTTCGGCTCGACGGGTGTTCCGTCGTCCGCGACGAATGCGGCCGCGAACTTCGTACCGCCGACATCGAGAGCCAAGCCGGTCATGACGCGACTTCGGCCGATCCGCGGCGTCGCAGCACGAGCACCAGGTTGCTCACCAGGAACTCGCGTACGCCCGGCACCCGAACGAGCGGCCACGCCCACCGCGGGTGGTATCGGGGGAACGCGGCGAGCAGCTCACCGTCGGGGGTGGAGCGGGCCCACCCGAGTCCGTCGGTGCAGCCCACTTCGAACAGCGACACACCGTATCGGTTCTTCGGTTCCTTCCCGTGCTTCCTGGCGTAGCGGCGCGCCGCGTACTCGCCGCCGAACGCGTGCCACGGGCCGGTCTCGTGCCCACCGAACGGGCCCCACCACAGCGTGTACGAGAGCACCATCAGCCCTCCGGGTCGTGTGACCCGCAGCATCTCGTCGGCCATCACCCACGGCTGCGAAACATGTTCTGCGACATTCGACGACAAGCACACGTCCACCGACCCGGTGCGCAGTGGAAGCGCGAGGCCCGACCCGCGGACGGCGCCACCGACCTGCAGGCCGGCCGCGTGCATCTCGGACGGATCGGGCTCGATCGGCACGTAGCGCGACCCCACGTCGGCGAAGGCGTCGGCGAAGTACCCGGGCCCGCCTCCGACATCGACGACGGTGGTGCCCGCGAGATTGTTTCCGGTCAGACCGGTGTAGAGGTCGTCGACGAGGTCGACGGTGTCGCGGGCCAGACCGCCGTAGAACTTGTCGGGTGCGGTCTGCTCGAAACGGAAACTACCGAGCAGACCGATGGAGCGCCGCAGGGTGGCACGGCGTTCGAACAGCCGGGTCACACGGGGAGCGATCGTGGTCTTCGAGGGCACGTCGAACCACAGTAGTGCCCGTAGCAGGCGCCGTCGTGCACCTGCATCCCGTGCGCACCCGCTAGTGTGTCCGTGACATCCACAGCGTCCGTACGGGCGTGCGGTCAGCTATCACCGGGGGGTAATCCGCGTGCGGGAGGTTCTCTTGCTCTGCTGGCGCGACAGCGGGCACCCACAGGGAGGTGGCAGCGAGCGCTATCTCGAGCAGGTCGGCGCACAACTCGCTGCACGCGGTATCAAAGTCACCCTGCGCACCGCGTCGTATCCGGGCGCGAGCAAGCGCGACACCATCGACGGTATCGACGTCAGCCGCGGAGGCGGCCGTCTCGGTGTGTACCCGCGCGCTCTCGCTGCCATCGTCGCCGGGCGTCTCGGCTTCGGCCCCCTCAGGGGCATCCGCCCCGATGCTGTCATCGACACCCAGAACGGCATCCCCTTCTTCTCTCGGTTCGTTGCAGGCGCACCCGTCACCGTGCTCGTGCACCATTGTCATCGCGAGCAGTGGCCCGTCGCAGGCCGTGCGATGGCGAAGCTGGGATGGTGGATCGAATCCACCTTGTCGCCGCGAGTGCACCGCAGCAACCAATACCTGACGGTGTCGCTGCCGTCGTCCGACGAACTCCGGATGCTCGGTGTCGACCACGAGCGCATCGCGGTGGTCCGCAACGGCGCCGATGCCATCCCGGCGGGTGTGACCCCGGGTGGCGATCACACCCGCACTGCCCACCCGAGCGTGTGCGTGCTGTCTCGGCTCGTGCCGCACAAACAGATCGAGGACGCACTCGGTGCGGTCGCAGCCTTGCGCGACCGCATTCCCGGCCTGCACCTCGACGTAGTCGGTGGTGGCTGGTGGGAACAGAACCTGCGCGACGTCGCCGCCGAGCTGGGGATGGACGATGCCGTCACCTTCCACGGCCACGTCTCGGAAGACCGCAAGCACGAGGTGCTTTCACGGTCCTGGCTCCATGTGATGCCCTCCCGCAAGGAGGGATGGGGGCTTGCGGTGATCGAAGCTGCGCAGCACGGTGTCCCGACGATCGGATACCGCAGCTCGAAGGGCCTGACGGATTCGATCGTCGACGGTGTCACGGGTGTCCTCGTCGATTGCGCCGACGACCTCACCGCGGCCGTTGCGGAACTGCTCGGGAATTCCGAGCGTCGCACCGAGCTGGGCGACAAGGCCCGGATCCGGGCGGGCGAGTTCTCGTGGGAGGCCACCGGATCCGGTGTGCTCGCAGTGCTGACCGCCGTCGCATCACGGCAGCGGGCTTCAGGCCTGTTTCCCCGGATCACGCCGGAGGAGATCGGCGAGGACGCCCAGCAACTTCGATATGCGGGCACGTAGACGAACCCCCAGCATGCCGGCAGCCCCGACAACCATCACCAGTATCAGCAGCAGGTGCGCGAGGATCACCACGCTCCGACCGGACGTCTCCCGAACCCAGGCTCCGTCGACCTGATAGAGGGACAGGTCGTTGTCGCTGTAGACCTGCGTGAGCCGGTCGAGGGTCTTCTCGGAGCGGCCGTGGTCGCCGGGAGTGCCGTGCTGGACCAGGACCCAGCCGACGCCCCGAGCCGCCAGATCGGACGGATCCGCACCGCCTTGCAGGAGTCGTTCGACGTCGACGGCACGTGCGCCCTCTCCCTCCACCGCACCACCTTCGACGATGAGGGTTCCGGTCTGCAGCACGTCGGCACGCAGCATGCGGGGCGTCGGGTCGAGGACCGCCACGGGGCCCGAATAGTCGAACCGGCGGAACATGCCCGTGGGCATCACCGCGACGTCACCTTCGTTCGCAGTGACGATGCCCGCCACCTGTTGCCACCCGTCCGGATACCGTACCGGTCGCACGTGGCCGCCGACACCCCATGCGAGGTCGGGGAGCGCCCCGACCACGACGACGACCGCCAGCGCCGCCCACGCGATATCGCTGCGGGCCCGGTCGGGAGTGAAGTGCCGTCGCAATGCCCCGACTCCGGCGGCCGCGGCCACCGCGTAGAGCGGCATCGCGAGTGCCACCCACTTCTGGGTGTCGCGCAGCAATCCGGCCCCGGGGACGTGCACCATCGCCCACTCTCCGAGTTGCAGACCCGCCGCGGTGGCGCCGAGAGCCGTGCCGAGCACGGCGACGACCGCGACGACAGCTAGAGCGACGATCACCGGGTTGCGGCGCCTGCGCCACAGTGAGGGGAGTCCGGATGCGACGACGACGAGCAGTAGCAGGGTCCCTACGAGTGCCCACGGCGTCGTGCGCGAGCCGGGCACCGCCTCGGCATTCCAGATCCCGCCGAGGCCGGCGACCGAACCGATCGTGCCCAGCAGAGGCTCCGCCCTGGCCGCGAATGCGCTCACACCTGCCGGATCGGCCTCGGTGCCGCCACCGGACAGGGCTGTTGCGACGAGCCATGGCGCCGATACCGCCACTGTCAGGGCGACGGCACCTGCGAGCCGCCCTACCCGAGGCGCGCGGCCCCCGGGCATTGCGAGGACCACGACCGTGGTGGTCGCAGCGAGGAGCACACCGGTGGGCGTCAGTCCCGCCACCGCGAGCCAGAACGCGAGGGCCCACCAGCCGCCCCCCGAACGTCGGCGTACCGCGACGGCCGCGCACACGACCCACGGCAGCGCTGCGTAGCCCGCGAGGAGACTCCAATGTCCCTGCAGCAACCGTTCACCGACATACGGGTTCCAGATCGCGACGGTCGCCGCCACCACCTGCGGGGGCACTCCGGCGCCGGGCAGTAGAACCGAAACGAGCCGCGCCGCGCCGACTCCCGCGGCCCACAGTGATGCAGCGAGTAGAGCCGTGACGGCGACACCACCGTCGACGACGGTCGTCACCCAGGCGAGCAACGCATCCTGGGGGACTGCTCGGGCCGCGGCGTCGGACAACCCGAGCGCCGAATCCGTCAGATAAGAGCGGGGCGTGCTCACAGCGTCGCGTAGTAGCAGATAGCCGTGCGAGGTGAACAGCGGACCGAGCACCACGACGGTGAGCGCCAGCGACCACAGCGCAGGCACGAACGTCGGTGCGAGAGCCGACGGAGACGTCGTCGTGCGCTCGCGATGCAAACCCCGTATGGACATGGCCGCAGACTACGGTGCGCACGGGTGCGAGGATGGGCGGATGCCGCCACAGAACACGCTTCGCCGTTCCGGGACCGGAACCGCGGTGGCCGGGATGACGATGGTGACCGCGGGCGCCATGACCGCCAACATCGCGTCCTACCTGCTGCATCTGCCCGCCGGACGGTGGCTCGGCCCCGCAGGCTACGGGGAGTTCGCGAGCCTGCTGGCAGCCCAGCTGGTGCTCGCGGTGCCTGCGCTGGCGTTGCAGACCGTCATTGCGCGTGAAGCCGTGCACGGCACGGGCACCGCGGTGCTACGTCGACTCGGCCACCGATGCGCACTGATCGCCGCCGCAGTCGCTGTTGTTCTCGTACCGGTGGTGTCGTGGGCACTGGAGACGAGCATTGCGGGCGCATTCGGGTCGCTGGTGACGGCGCCGCTGCTGGTGCTCCTCGCGACCGAACAGGGACTGTTGCAGGGGCGTGCCCGGTTCGCGGCGCTGAGCGTCGTTCTCGCTGCTGCCGGAATCGCGAAGGTCGTGCCTGCCGTCGCGGTGCTTGCCGGTGGCGGCGGACCGGGTGCTGCGCTGCTCGCAGGCGCGGCGGGTACGGGCATCGTGGCGGTGGCCACCGCGGTGTTCGTCGGTCGCGGCGAGCCTGCATCCGCCGGTGGGGCCGCGGAGGCGCCGACCCACGTACCCGGAGCGGCTGCGGTGCTGCGCGCCTCGCAGGTCCAGCTCGCGTTGATCGCGTTGACATCGCTCGATCTGATGCTCGCACGGATACTGCTCGATGCCGACTCGGCCGGCCTGTACGCGCTCGGAGCGGTCGCGACGAAGGTCGCGTTCTGGCTGCCGCAGGCCGTGGGGGTGGTGTTGTACCCGCGGATGGCGAACCCGGCGGAGTCGGCTTCTGCCGTGCGTTCGGCGCTCGCGGTCCTCGTCGGTCTCGGCGCGGTGCTCGTCGCGGCAGCAGCGATCTGCGCGCCCATCGTGCCGATTCTCGTCGGCGACGCCTACGAGCCCGTCCAGTCCCTACTGTGGTTGTTCGCGCTGCAGGGTGCGTGCCTCGCGGTGCTGCAGGGCGCATTGCTGTCCGCGATTGCCGGGGATCGCACCGCGCTGGCCGGTGTCGCGTGGGTGGGTCTCGCGGTCGAGGCCGTGCTGATGGCGACGATCGCGTCGACGGTGGAGCAGTTCGTCGCGGTGGCCGTCGGTGTCGCAGCCGTCACGGCAGCGGTGGTGTCGGTGCTTGCTGTCCGCGGGGCATCCGCGGCGACCGAGTCGTCTCGGCTCGGACATGCGGAACGCCGCCCCGCACCGTGAGGTGTGAGGCGGCGTTCGTTCGGCCTTGATCAGTCCTGAGTGGGGGGCTTGTTCAGGTCTGTGCGGGGAATTTCCTGCGTCTGGTCGGTCGTCCAGTCCCGCTGCTCCGGCTCCTGCGGAAGATCGGAGCGGGGAATGACCTCGGTGCGATCTTCCGTGAAGTCGCGCTGCGTGTCGGCCGCGTGGGCACCACCTGCACCCGCTGCTGCGGCCGAGGCCGGACCGGCGGGAGCCGGGCTGCCTGCCGCGGCGGCACGCCGACCGCCGTTTCCGCCACCGCGGAGACCGAGGACGAAGCCGACGATCAGCAGGATGATGCCGAGGACGGCGGCGATGATCGGCAGGGTCCTACCGAAGAGCGACAGCTGGTCCTGGCCGTCGCGGGCCTGCTCGAGCTGGAATTCGATGGTCGGTTCGTCGAACGGCAGCGTCACGTTGAGGACGGTCACCTCGGGGGTGTTCGCCTCGCGTGCGTAGTACTGGTCCTGCTGTTCCTGACCCTTGACGACGACACCGGTGATCGGGTCGACCCACAGGTCTCGGACGTTGTTGTACCAGCGGGTCATCTCGACGGGCTCGTCGCCTTCACCGACGCCCCACGTCGAAGCGGGAAGCTCCAGCTTGTAGGTCGGAGCGCTCGGGTCGGCCTCCGACAAGTCGATCGGGCCGATCTCGTGCTGGAAGTGGTAGACGGGCATGCCGTTGATCTCTTCCTCACCGATGAAGTCGATGGGGAAGGTCTCACGGGCATTGATGTCGTAGTACGGGTACGACTCCTGCTTGACGTCGAAGGGGAACTTGTACTGAAGGCCTTCGCGGTTGTCGATCTCCTCGCCCGGTGAATCCGCAGACGTCTGGATCGTGCTCACCCGATCGGGGTACTCCTCCTTCGACACCGGCATCGATGACACCCGGTCGATGGTGAGCCGGTCGACGGTCGCGGACACGAGTCCGGTGTCGCCCTGCATGTCGAGGCGGCGCACCGTCTGACCGGCCTGGAGCGTCATGATCTCGCTGTCGGCCGGATCCTCGACGGTCACGAAGCGCTGCGCCACGATCGGGACGTCGGTATCGACCTGAGCGTTACCGGCGAGCAGCGCACGCGAATTCAGAATGTCGCCGGTGCCTTCGGCGACCGTCGTCACCTCGAGGTCGAGCGGCGTCTTCTTCAGCTTCCCGACGGTGTACGTCGGGATCAGAATTGCGATGGCCAGGAGGAATGCTCCCAGGCCCACCAGAATCATCGCCAGTATCCGGCCCGAGCTGGAACGCTCAGCCATGCTGTTTCTCCTCACTCAACGGTTTCATCGAGTACCCCCACCGGCAGCAGGGCTGCACGGATCGCCTGGCATCCGACCCGCGAACACCACGTGAGCCCAGACACTAACAGCCCGGGGTTGGGTGATGCGCGCCCGCACGCCGGGGTGCCCACACTTCTCGTATCGGGCACTACACGGCACACTGTTCGACGATGACCGCTCTCAACATTCCGTCCCGCTCCGCGTCGGGCTTTCTCCCCGCGTTGGAAGGTATGCGAGGTATCGCCGCCGTAGGCGTGCTCATCACTCATGTCGCATTCCAGACCGGGGCGGTTCACGATCCGTGGCTCGGCAGGGTGTGGGGCCGATTGGATCTCGCGGTGGCTTTGTTCTTCGCGCTGTCGGGTTTCCTGTTGTGGCGCCCGCATGCGGCTGCGGCACGCGAGGAGACCGATCCACCGTCGACTCGCCGGTACTTCGTCTCACGCGCGACCCGAATCCTGCCGGCCTACTGGGTCGCGGTGATCCTCATCCTGTGGCTGCTGCCCGGCGCGGGGGGTGGGCCGACGGTGTGGTGGGCCAATCTCGCGCTGGTGCAGGTGTTCGTTCCGCTGACGCTCACCGAAGGGCTGACCCAGATGTGGAGTCTGTCGGTGGAGGTGGCCTTCTATCTCGTGTTGCCGTTGCTCGCGTGGTCGGTCAGCGGTCTGCGCGGTCACGCAGCCCGCTTCCGGATTCCGGTCCTGCTGGGCGCGGCCGCGTTGTCGCTGGCGTGGGCGTGGGTACCCGTGCCCACGCAGGACCACATCAACCACGACAACTGGCTGCCCGGTTACCTGCCGTGGTTCGCGGCGGGCATGCTTCTCGCCGAACTTGCTGCGCACCCCCCGACCTGGATGCATCGCCTCGCCGCGAAGCGGCACATCATGGCGATCGCGGCACTCGTTGCGTTCGGTCTCGCGACGACACCGCTCGCAGGCCCGGCAACCCTCACCACCCTCGAACCGTGGGAGTACAACGGCAAGATCGTGCTGGGCGCGCTGGTGAGTTTCGCGTTGCTGGCTCCACTCGTACTCGCGCCGCGCACCGAACATCGCATCCTCGCAAGTCCCCTCGCGCTCACGATCGGCCGCTGGTCCTACGGAATCTTCATCTGGCATCTCGCCGTGCTCGCCGTCGTCCTTCCGGTGTTCGGCATTCCCGCGTTCCAGGGACGCTTCTGGTTCGTGCTGATCGTGACGGTCGTGCTGAGCGTCGCGGTGGCATCCATGAGCTACGCGTTCGTCGAAGAACCTGCGCGACGGATGTTTCGTCGCTGGGAACGCCGCCGCCAGAACTCGGGTACCTCCACAGCGCGAGCCGCCGCGACACCGACTGCGACCAATCCGACCAGCGCCGCGAACTGAATCAGGTACGAATGTCCGACGTAGCCGTCGGGTGAGCGCCACGGCCCCGTCGACAGTAAGGCCATCGCGAGCATCGTCGACCCACCCGCGATGCCGACGAGCATCCGCGACGCGGTCGTCGAACCCCGCCGTGCGGCCACGGTGATGGCACCTGCCGCGCCGACGGCCGTCACCGCGACCCCCGCAGCGCCCGCGACGACGAAGGAGGCGAGTGCGACCCCGATGAGCGCAGCGGTCATCGAATGCCACGTCCGCGGTGCGGGACCGGGGTCGGGTACCGGGCGGCGGCGGCGGGGCAGGAACGCGAGTGCGAACAACGGAATCAGCAGCAGAAGACCCCCGAAGATCCCCAGGCGATACCAGCGATCGGTCGCGAATTCGAGGGTGACGGTGCCTTCCGTTCCCGCGGGCACGATCCAGCCCTGTTGCCATCCGTCCGCGATGAGCGGCGTCAGCTCGGTGCCGTCCGGCGCGGAGGCAACCCATCCGACGTTCGTGCTCTCCGGCACCACGATCAGCTGATCGGAGTCGGATGCGGGCACGTGCAGTTCACGCAGGTTCTCCGTCCACGTCCCCATCTCGAGTTCCACGGGGTCGGTACGTGGGGGTTCCGTCCCCACCAGAGGCAACTGCATACTCGACGCCACGAACGCGGTGCCCGGCTCGACGTCCACATCGACCCGGCCCGCACGCATCCCCGCCGCGTCCGTGTCGCACAGGGTCGCAGGAATTTCCGCGCCTTCCGCGAGGTCGCGGACCGTCCCGGTCACCGAGGTGTGGTAGTCGCGGCCGTCGATCGTGATCACCGGTCCGGTGTCGCACCCGATCGTGACAACGCGGTTGTAGATCGGATCCTGCGCGCCGATCGGACCATTTTCACCGAGAATGGTGATCTCGGCGAGTCCCGGGGGCGTCTCTTTCGAGAACCCGAGGATCGTGCGATCGATCGTGTCGACGTGATCGACGAGGGTGATCTGCACTTCGTCGGTGAAATGCGGGGTCACCTCGATCTCGCCGGAATCTTCGTCGACTTCCCGGACCTGCGGGCCGTTCCCGAGGTTCACCGAGACCCGGGTGGGCGCGGCGGGGAGCGCCCCCAGCGAGGTTGCGAGCTCGAGACCCGTCACCACCTGCGGTGACGGCAATTCGAGGGTCAGGGTGGGATGCGGCGCCCCGGACTCGAGCGAACTCTCCTCCGCGGTCCACGACGTGCGCGGGTCACCGTCGGTGGCGGCGAATGCCGAACCTTGCAGGTCCACCACGTCGGCAGCACCGCGGGCGACGACCCGATCGGATCGGTCGATCACGTCGTCCAGTGCTGGCCCGGGGCGGGCGCGTACCCACAACTGCGGCGTCACCCACGACTCGGTCGGAACGTTCAAGGTGCGGGTGAACAGGTTCGGTTCCTCCGGCGCGGTTGCCAGGCCGAACGCGCACCGCACCCGGTCGGGGGTGTCGACGCAACTACCGCGACCCGGGAACTCCTGCCGGAGATCCCATCCGCGCACAGCGGTCCCGTCGGAGGGGCCGGGCACGACGATGCGCCGCCGGATGTCGAGGAACTGCGGGTCGGAGCGGTCGGTGTGGTCTTCGAGCGCGACCTCGGACAGTCCGAACTGGTTGCCGCGGCTACCTCCCTCGGCGTACGTCGCGGTGATCCGGATCCAGGTAGTCGTGCCCAGCGGCAACGCCACGGTCTGGGGAGTGCCGGGCTTCTCGACACGGACGGCGGTGCTTCCCCGGTCCGTGGTCACCTCGAGCCACTTCACGGGTGCACCCAATGCACCCGAACTCGTCGTCAGGTGCAGGATGCCGGCGTCGATCGGGGTGTCGAGGTCGAGTTGCAGCCATTGCCCGATCGCGGATTCGAGTCCGTTGCTGTGCCAGCCGGTGGTGGGGTCACCATCGATCGCGGCGGCAGGACCACTGCCGACCGATGTCCCGCCGAGCTGCGTGGCGTCCGACGCGGCACTCGACACACTGATCCGTGCGCCTTCCCATTCGGCCTGCACGAGTTCGGTGTCGGGCACGGGATAGTCGGGTACCAGATTGTGGGTGCGTCGCTCGTCGCCCTCGGCGCGGATCGTCGACGAATGGTGATCGACCTGCCCGTAGTCGGTTTCCCGATCGGTGGGGGTGTCGGTCACGGTGAGGGCGTCCGGCTCGCGTCCAGCGCGTGCACTGTCGGCCGCGAACACCCGTGGACCCACATGGCCGGGGTCGGTGGTGTTCAGGCTCAGTAGCGACTCGGGTCCGCCCTGCACGACGGGCACCGCCGCGGCGTCCACCGTGTACGGCCCGACAGGCGCGTCCGCCGGTTCGGCGACCCGGTAGATCTCGACCGCCCGATACACCGGACGCAGATCGGCGTCGGCGACGACGCCGTCGGGCTGGACGCGTTCGATCTCCGAGCCGAACTCGGCGACCCGCTCGATGCCCGGCGACCCCTCGACGGCCCGGTGCACCAGCGCCGGACGTGCCGCGGGGGAGGTGTCGGGATCGAGATCGTTGCGCACCACGAGGTAGCCGATTCCCATGCTGCGCAGCGTTGCCGCGAGCCCGGGCGACGGGCGGCCGTCGGCGATGAGTCGCTGCACCGAATCGAGGGCACGGATCGCGCCCGGCGGCACCAACGGAACCGCGTCGCGTGAGGCCCACGGTGTGGACGCGAGTGCCTGGATCGGTTCGTCGCGGGTCAGACCCCAGATCTGGCTTCCGAACGGTGCTCCGGGCAGGATCAGGGCGCGCTCGCCGCGTTCGTCGGTGTGCTCGTCGAGCCACTGTGCGGTCTCGTGCCAGTATTCGGGCACCTCGTCGTATGCCCCGCGCGGTGCGAGTTTCCCGGTCCACGCCAGCGACGTCGCGAGGGTGGCAGCGACGAGCACCAGGGTGGAGAAGGCGAGCATCGGGTTGCGTTCGGGATGTGCGAATGCGCTGCGGGCGCGGCGCCACGGCACCGAACCGGGCAACGGCACCCACCGCAGCAGATGCGCCAGTCCGAGGACGAGCGGAAGCCGCACGAGCGGCTCGAGTTTGTGCACGTTGCGTAGCGGCGCGCCCGTGGAATCGAGGAACAGCCGGACCTGTTCGGCAAACGGGGAACTCAACTCGCCGACGTACCCCGCGCCGAGGCCCGCGACACCGACGAACAGGATCAGTGTCCACCGGCCGCGCCCAGGCATCGTGCGCATTGCCAGCCCTGCGAGACCGGCGGCGGCGAGCAGTCCGGTGACGAGCACCGCGGCGGGCTGGGTGACCAGCACGGCCCCGGCGATGCGTTCCGGCGACACGAACGGCGTCCAGCTACTGGTGCCGCGCAGCACCTCGGCCAGCGACGTCCATTCGGTCGTCACCCCGGACGACTCGATGAAATCCAGGAAAGGAGGACTGACCTTGCCCAGTAGCAGCAGCGGCACCATCCACCACGTCACAGCGACCACACACAGCGGCAGCCACCACACGGTGAAACGCCACCAGCGTCGATTCGGCCGGTGCGCGATCCACCACAGGGCCGCGACTAGGCATGCCGCAGCGGTTGCGACGGCATTGATCGCGCCCATCAGCGCGACGGCGACGGCGGACTGCGCAGCGAGAACACGGTGCGAGCGCGCCCCCCGACCGTTCAGATAGCGCACCACGGGCAGCAGCACCCACGGCGCGAGCATCAGCGGGTGTGCTTCCGACGAGATGGATCCGAGGGTCGTCAGGACGCGCGGCGACAACACGAACACGGTCGCCGCGATCACGCGCGAGCTACGGCTGCCGATTCCGAGGGCTTCGGCGAGCCGGACAAGACCCCAGAAACCGGCCACGAGCAACAGCGCCCACCACAGACGCTGCGTGATCCACGGAGGGATGTGCAGAACCTGCCCGAGAGCGAAGAACGAACCGTGCGGGAAGAAATACCCGTACGCCTGGTTCTGTACCTGTCCGAGCGGTGCCACACTGCTCCACTGGTGAGCGGCGCGCGTGAGGAAACCGACCGGGTTCTGCGTCAGGTCGTATTTGGTGTCGGCAACGATCAGGCCGGGGACTTGCGCGAACGAAAGGACGAACGCGACGGCGGTGACAACATACAGCCACCGCCGCGACAGTGGTTCCGCGTTCGGTGAAGACTCGGCGGCGGAAGGTTCCGCAGCGCCGCGCGTACGTGAACTCGAAGCGTTCCCGGCGCCGTCAGCGGCTGCCGTACTCAACCTGGTTCAAGAGGGACGAATCAGCGTTGCCGCTGCGATCGATCTCGGGACGAGAGTTCTCGGATACCGCAGCAGTGACTCCGAAGACTGCGACGGCGCCGACGACGACACCGGCCACCGCACTGATCAAGCCTGGTCCCAGGAACTTCCCCATGCCCAACTCCCCATCATCGATCGACTCTCGTCGTTTGTTTCCGCGTCAAGGTATCACCCCGGATGGCGGGGACGGTGCCAGCGCACCGCCTCGACCTCTCACAGGCCGATGGTGCCCAGCAGTGTGCGCAGCTTCGCGGTGGTCTCGGCCAGTTCGTCGTCGGGGTCCGACCCCGCGACGATGCCGCCACCGGCCCATGCGACGGCGCGCAGCCCGTCGGCGCTGATCTCGGCGCAGCGGATCGCGACGAGCCAGTCGCCGTCGCCGTTCGAGTCGCACCAGCCGACCGCGCCGCCGTAGAAGCGGCGGTCGCCTTCCGTCGCCCTGATCGTCGCGAGAGCCGCCTCGGTGGGTGTTCCCGCGACCGCAGGTGTCGGGTGGAGGGCTGCGGCAACGGAGATCGCGTCGGTGCCCGGATCGCGCAGTGTTCCGGTGATCGGGGTGGCGAGGTGCCACACATCCGGCGTCGAAGTCAGTTCGGGCCCGGCGGGGATGTCGAGGTCGCGGCACAACGGGCCGAGCCGCGCCCGGATCCAGTCGATGACGAATGCGTGCTCGGCTCGGTTCTTCGATGACGCCAGCAATTCGTCACCGGCCTTGCGGTCGGTCTCCGGATCGGTGTGACGCGCGGCGGTGCCGGCGAGTGGACGACACGTCACGGTCTCGCCGCGCACGCTGACCAGCAGTTCCGGTGTTGCGCCGACGAGAGTGTGGCCCCAGTAACGTTCTTCTGCGGCACTGAGATCGAGTGCGTAGGTCGTTGCGTCCGGGTGACGGTCGATCATCCGCGCGGCCAACGCCAACGGGTCGATCGGTTCGTCGGCCTCCAGCGCCACGCGGCGGGCGGCGACCACCTTGTCGAACTCGCCGAGTTCGAGCCGCTCGATGAGTGACCGCACCCGCGCGACATGAACGCGGGGTAGGGGGATCTGCGCAGTCATCCGCACCGCGGGCAGATCGGGGAGGTCTGCGGGGGCCTGCCATGGCCCGTCGGTGATGTCGACGGTCTCGGGTTCGGTCAGCGCGGCCGCCCGGTCCGGGTTGAACGGCAGGGCTCCGGCGATCAGATCGGCATTGCCCCGACGCAGAGCCGTCGACGCCGCGGTGACATCGGAGAACAGACGCCGCGTCCCGATGGCGTGTACAGAGCGATCGGCGCGCGAGAGTAGGAATCCGTCCATGGTGAGACGACGATATCGCCCGCGCATCGTTGTCGATGTAGTGCGGGGCGATTTCTGTGATGTGAGCGTCAGCGGCCGGGCGGGACGATCAGGACCGGCCGGTGGCTGTGGCGGAGTACGTGATCGGCGACCGAGGACTGCAACAGCGAACGGAGCCCTGTCGTGCCGCGAGTGCCGGTGACGATGATGTCGACGTCCAACTCGTCGGCGGCCTCGATGATCGCCGACCACACCGCGTTGACGACCTCGACGGTGCGGCCCTCGGCATGCAGGCCGAGCGAGTTGGCGAGTTCGAGGCCTTCCCGGTTGGTCACCTTCGCGTCGGAGAGGGCAACGTCTTCGTTCTCTTCGTCGGGCACCCACTCGGGCTGCATCACACCCGACAGCCCCGACATCCGCGCGGCCTGGCGGACCATCGGCTCCCACGCGGTGACGACGATGGCACGGCACGATTCGAGGAAGCGACCCGCGTATTGCACGGCGCGCTTGGAATTCTCGGATCCGTCGTAGGCGATGAGGATCAGGTCTGCGGCCAACGTGCACTCCTCCAGGTCGTGTACGTGAAAAGCTCTCGTTCGGCGGTGGTTGGCTGCACGATACCCCGGTCAGCGGGTGGTGGGGAGGCCCCTCACACGAGTCGACTACCGTCGAGGATCATGCGGATCCGACACAGCCTCGCCGTCGCGCTCACCTCGGCACTTGCGGTCACGGCCTGCGGTGCAGGCGACACCGCCGACGCTCCGTCAGCGGAGCCGTCCGCGACCCTGGAATCGACGGCAGCCGGGTCGACGACCGCGTCGTCATCGACGGAGGCCGGCCCGGCGACATCATCCGCCCGGCCCGAGGCCTGCGGCGACGAACTGCTCGCGTCACTGTCGCTGCGTCAGAAGCTTGCACAGCTGCTCAACGTCGGTGTCACCGGTGCTGACGATGCACTCGCGATGATCCAGGCAGAACAGATCGGCGGAATTTTCGTTGGCAGCTGGACCGACCCGGCAATGCTCGCCGAGCGCCAGATCCCGGGGGTGGCGGCGCAGAGCCCGCTGCCGCTGATGGTGACGATCGACGAAGAAGGCGGACGCGTGTCGCGGGTCGGGGAACTGCTCGGTCCCGATCCGTCGGCGCGTGTCACCGCGCAGACCATGACTGTCGACGAGACGTATCGGATGGCGCTCGAACGGGGGCAGGAACTGCGTGAGCTCGGCATCACGGTGGACTACGCCCCCGACGTCGACGTGAGCAGTCAGCCCGACAACTCCGTGATCGGCGACCGTTCCTTCTCCGACGACCCGGCCGTGGTGACCGACTACGCCGGGGCGTATGCGCGAGGGCTCCAGGACGCGGGCATCATGCCGGTGCTCAAGCATTTCCCCGGACACGGCTCGGCGTCGGGTGATTCGCACACCGGTGCCGTGACCACTCCACCGCTCGATGAACTCGTCGCGAAAGATCTCGTTCCTTATCGGGAACTGGTCTCGCCCGATGTCGCGGTGATGCTCGGCCATCTCGATGTTCCCGGCCTGACCGACGGTCTGCCCGCGAGTATCAGCCCCGCGGCAGTGGAGTTGTTGCGCACGGGCACCGGTTACGGCGGCTCGCCGTTCGACGGCATGATCTTCACCGACGATCTCTCGGGGATGCAGGCGATCACCGACTCCTACCCGATCACCGAGGCGGTCGAGGCCGCATTGGTCGCAGGTGTCGACCAGGCGTTGTGGCTGACCACCGATCAGGTTCCGGCGGTTCTCGGCCATCTCGAACAAGCGGTCGCCTCGGGTGATCTGCCTTCGACTCAGGTCGACGAGTCGGTG
Source organism: Rhodococcus sp. F64268 (assembly GCF_023015605.1). NCBI lineage: Bacteria > Bacillati > Actinomycetota > Actinomycetes > Mycobacteriales > Nocardiaceae > Rhodococcus > Rhodococcus sp. F64268. The sequence goes on along the minus strand of NZ_JALKAI010000002.1, from coordinate 697,795 downwards.
CGCACGGTCGCGCGTGCCAAGGGTGCGCTCGACTGCTGAACGCTTCGATCGCGCGGTGGATTCCGATTCCCTACCGTAGAGTAAGAAACAGTTCGTCACGTAGGTGTTGGAGGAGTCATGGCCGGCGGTACCAAGCGACTGCCCCGTGCGGTGCGGGAGCAGCAGATGCTCGACGCCGCGGTGGATGTGTTCTCCGAGAACGGTTTTCACGATACGTCGATGGATGCGATCGCGGCGCGCGCAGCGATCTCGAAGCCAATGCTCTACCTCTACTACGGGTCGAAGGACGAACTGTTCGCCGCGTGCATCAGCCGGGAGGGGCAGGCGTTCGTCGAGGCTCTCAAGCCCGCGGGCGACCTGTCGCTGTCGCCGCGCGAACAATTGCGCGTGGCGCTGGAGTCGTTCCTCGGATTCGTCGACGCCCACCGCAACTCGTGGATGGTGCTCTATCGCCAGGCATTCGGACAGCAGGCGTTCGCGGGGCAGGTGCAGAACAGCCGCGACCAGCTGATCGAGCTCACCGCGCATCTCCTCGAATCCAGCACACGCGACCCGGAGCCCGGAACCGACTTCCAGATCATGGCGGTCGCGCTCGTCGGTGCGGGTGAAGCCGTCGCCGATCGTGTCGCAGGTGGTGAGATCGAGGTCGAGAAGGCCGCCGACCTGCTCGAGAACCTCGCGTGGCGCGGTCTCGCAGGAAAGAAGAGGTCCGACCAGCAGGGCTGATCGGACCTCTTCTTTCGGACTGTGTGCCGGGACGCCCCCATCGCGCCCCGGCACACAGAGTCTCAGCGCACCGAAACTCAGCGCAGGGTCGCGGTGAGGTGCGGGTACTGCTTCTTCGGGTGCCGTACCGCCAGATCCCATCCGCCGGTATCTCCGTCATGTTGCGCGTAGACGCTCAGCGACGACGGCAGGAGTACCGGCTTACCGAACCGCACCGAATAGGTGACCTTTCCGGGGATTCGGCCCTCCACTGCCGACAGTGTGGCTGCAGCCGTCCACATACCGTGCGCAATGGACTTCGGAAACCCGAATGCCTTGGCACCCAGCGACGATACGTGGATCGGATTGCGGTCACCCGATACCGACGCGTACTTGTCGATCGTCTTCTGGTCGACGCGCAGCGTGGAGGTGGGAACGGCGGGGATCTCCTCGGCCTTCGGTTCCGGCTTCGGCTCGCCCGAGAGTGACGTGCGCTGCTGGTGCAAGAACGTCGACGTCTGACGCCACACCGTCTCGCGTCCCACATTGACGACAGTGACGAGATCGACGAGCAGGCCCTTGCGATGTTCACGCATGTTCTCGGCGTGCACACGCAGATCGAGAGGCTCGGTCGCCGAGATCGGCCGCATCTGCTCGATCACGTTCTCGGCGTGGACCGAGCCGATCGCGGCGAACGGAAATCCCTTCGACACCATCAGTTTCATCACGAGCGGGAACGTGAGAATGAACGGGTACGTCAGCGGCAGCGTGTCGCCGAAGCGCAGTCCGCACACTTTCGCGTACTCGGCGAGGTTGTCGGGATCGACGCGCAGTCCGCGGAGGACGAGCGTGTCGTCGGGCAACGTGTCGCCGGAGGCTCCCACGACCGGCAGCGCCGACAGCACGGCGCGTCCGTAGACGTCGAGGATCGACGGGCTCGCCGTGAGTTCGATCTCGCTCATCAAGCCCCCAGCATGGACTGGCCGCAGACGCGCACGACCTGCCCGGTGACGGCGCTCGACGCAGGACTCGCGAACCACGCCACGGTCTCCGCGACGTCGACGGTCTCGCCGCCCTGGCTCAGCGAACTCATCAGGCGGCCGCCTTCGCGGGTTGCGAGCGGAATCGCGGCGGTCATCGCGGTCTCGATGAATCCCGGCGCGACAGCGTTGATGGTGATGTTCTTCTTCGCGAGCACGGGGGCGGTGGCCTGGACGAGGCCGATGACGCCCGCCTTCGATGCGCCGTAGTTGGTCTGGCCGCGGTTGCCCGCGATGCCTGCGATCGACGACACGTCGATCACGCGACCGCCCTCCGAGAGTGCACCCTTCTCGACGAGGACCTCGGTGATCTTCTGCGGGGCAATGAGATTCACGGCCATCACGGAGTTCCACCTGCTGTCGTCCATGTTGGCGAGCAGCTTGTCGCGAGTGATGCCTGCGTTGTGCACGATGATGTCGGCGCCGCCGTGCCGCTCGAGCAGGTGCGCGGCGAGCTTGTCGCCCGCGTCGGGAGCGGTGACATCGAGTGGGAAGGACGTGCCACCCACACGGTTGGCGGTCTGCGACAGCGCCTCACCGGCAGCCGGGACATCCGCGGCGATGACCGTTGCGCCGTCGCGGGCGAGGACCTCGGCGATCGTTGCGCCGATGCCACGCGCTGCGCCGGTGACGACAGCGACCTTGCCTGCGAGCGGCTTGTCCCACGACTCGGGAGCAGTGGCGTCACCGTCACCGACACGGACGACCTGGCCGTCGACGAACGCAGACTTGGCGGACAGCAGGAATCGGAGTGTCGACTCGACACCGGACAGGCCGGTCGAGGCCTTCGGTGAGACGTAGACGAGTTGGATCGTGGCGCCGCGACGGAGTTCCTTGCCGAGGCTGCGGGTGAAGCCTTCGAGGGCGCGCTGCGCGATCTGCTCGTCGACGGACGCCGCGTCCTCGGGCGTGGTACCGAGAACGACGACACGCCCGCTGGGGGCGAGGCCGCGGATGGCCGGCTGGAAGAACGTGAAGAGCTGTTCGAGACCCGCGGCGTCGCTGATGCCGGTAGCGTCGAACACGAGAGCACCGAACTCGGTGTCGGCAGGGTCGGCGAGCGGGTAGTCGTGCAGCAGCGCGCGGATCGGTTCCACCAGGCGGCCGTTGCCGCCGAGGAGGACGGGCCCCGGCAATGCGGGTTCACCGGGCTGGTAGCGGCGAAGCTTCTCGGGCTGTGGCAGACCGAACTGCTTCGCGAGGAAAGAGCCGGGTGCGGACGAGATGAGCTGGGAATAGAGCTTGGGGGCGCCCTTGGCGTCAGCCACGTTTCCACCTTCTTCGAATTCGGTCGTCGATGCTGTGGTCGACAACTAACTTACTCCTGAGTAAGAATAGTAGCCACAGTACGAGTCCATCCGAATGCGGGAGATACCAGTGACCACCAATGCCCGATCCACGCAGCTGCGTCCTACCGCTCGTTCCACGCAGCAGCGTCGTGTCGCCGTCCTCGGTGGCAACCGGATCCCGTTCGCGCGTTCCGACCGCAAGTACGCACGCGCCTCCAACCAGGACATGTTCACCGCGACCCTCGACGGTCTCGTCAGCCGATTCAACCTGCAGGGCGAGCGCCTCGGCGCCGTCGTGGGCGGGGCGGTACTCAAGCACAGCCGCGACTTCAACCTGGTCCGGGAGAGCGTGCTCGGCAGTGCCCTGAGCCCCTACACCCCCGCCTGGGACCTGCAGCAGGCATGCGGCACCGGCCTGCAGTCGATCGTCTCGGTCGGCGACGCGATCGCCGCCGGACGCATCGAAGCCGGCATCGGTGGCGGCGTCGACACCACCTCGGACGCCCCGATCGCGGTGAGCAACCCACTGCGCGAATTCCTGCTCTCACTCAACCGCGCACGTACGACCGCAGATCGGGTCAAGCTGCTCGGCAACGTGCGTCCGTCGATGCTCGGCATCGAGATTCCGCGCAACGGCGAGCCGCGCACCGGCCTGTCGATGGGTGAGCACGCTGCCATCACCGCCAAGGAATTCGGTGTCCGTCGTGAAGACCAGGACGAACTCGCCGTCGCGAGCCACCGCAACATGGCCGCCGCCTACGATCGCGGATTCTTCGACGACCTCATCACCCCGTTCCTAGGGCTCACCCGCGACGACAACCTGCGCCCTGATTCGTCGGTCGAGAAGCTGTCGACGTTGAAGCCGGTGTTCGGCAACAAGCTCGGCGACGCCACGATGACGGCGGGTAACTCGACTCCGCTCACCGATGGTGCGTCGGCGGCCCTGCTGTCGACCGAGGAATGGGCGGCCGAGCGCAACCTGCCGGTCCTCGCGTACCTCGTCGACTCCGAGACCGCCGCCGTCGACTACGTGCACGGCGGCGACGGACTGCTCATGGCACCTACCTACGCCATCCCGCGGCTGCTCGAGCGCAACGGCCTCACCTTGCAGGACTTCGATTTCTACGAGATCCACGAGGCCTTCGCGTCGGTGGTCCTCGCCACACTGCAGGCGTTCGAATCGAAGGAGTACTGCACGCAGCGACTCGGCCTCGACGCTCCGCTCGGCTCGATCGACCGCAGCAAGCTCAACGTCAATGGATCCTCACTCGCGGCGGGCCACCCGTTCGCCGCGACCGGCGGCCGTATCGTTGCTGCTCTCGCAAAGATGCTGCACGAGAAGAAGCAGGAGACGGGCAAGCCCGTTCGCGGCCTCATCTCGATCTGTGCTGCCGGTGGCCAGGGCGTGACGGCCATCCTCGAAGCGTGACCGTGCAGGACGCCGGACACATTCGGATTCTTTTCTTCCGATGCGTGTAACGCCTCTGCCGGCGCAGCGATAGAACATACGACCCTGCTGGGCTACCTGACCCCCGACCTGGTAGCCCAGCAGGGTCTTTTGCGCATTCCGCCCGTCGACCGTTCAAGTCCGGGCGTTACCCTGGAGAACCGGTATCCGGCGCGCGGTCTACGAGCGTGCCCTGTCTGAAGGGACATCGGTGAGCGGCAACAACGGGACGAACGAGCCCGAGGCTACACACGACGACGTTCGCCCGACCGAACCGCAATCGCAGGCGGCGTCCTCGGCCGATGCTGCGCCGCCGGTCGATGCTGTCGCAGAGCACGGTGACGCGGCGACACTGGACACGAGCGAAGCGGCGTCGACGGGAGACGTCGAGCCCGGACCGGAAGATCGGACCCCGGAGACGAGTGTCCCCGCCGGCGAAGCCGATTTCGACGGATCCGAGGCGGCAACGACGCCTGTTTTCCGTGCTGCGCCTACCGCACCGGCTGCTGAACCGTCCGATGAATCCGAAGCGTTCGAGCCCACTGAGACTTCTGACGCAGTTGAGGCAGTTGAGGTAGCTGACGCTCCCACCGCGGTCATTCCGGTGACGAAGGTGCCGTCCGAGCAGAACCCGCCTCCCTCGGACGCTCCCACCGAACAGATGTCGCAGATCGAGGTTCCGCCCGCCCCGACCGCCGCGATGCCGCCCGCATCACCCACCGGCGCTACCCCGCCCCCCGCAGGACCGCCGCCGGTCGCGCCTCCGCCCGGGGACGGTCCGGGTGGCCCGTCGGGTCCTGACAAGCCGTGGTCGAACCTCCCGAAGCGCACGATCGCGCTCGCCCTCGGCGGTGTGGCAGCGGTCCTCGTCCTCCTCTACGCCGCGGATGTCGCTATGAGCTCGGGCGAGGTGCCCCGTGGCGTGACCGTGGCCGGTGTCGAGATCGGCGGCGAATCGCTCGACGACGCCGAAACAACTCTTCGCGACGAACTGGGTCCGCGGCTCGACGCTCCGGTGGCGGTGACCGCCGGTGACACCAGCGGTGAGATCGTGCCGTCGGAAGCGGGGCTGGGTATCGATTGGGATGCGACCCTCGCCCGGGTGGGCGAGCAGCCTCTCAATCCGTTCGTACGTCTGGCGTCGTTCTTCGGCAACGACGAAGTCGGTGTGGCCTCCACCCGCGACGACGCTGCTCTCGCCGCGTCGATCGATCTGGTGACCGCCGCCGCAGCGCACGAGCCGCGTGAAGGCAACATCGTGTTCGAGGACGGCACCCCCGTCCCCGTGACCCCGCAGCCCGGCCAGCGTCTCGACGCGGAAGCAGCGTCGGACGTGTTCGCCGAGCGGTGGCCCTTCGGTGATGTGTCGCTACCGGTCGAGAGTGTGGAAGTCACCGTCACCCGTGAGGGCCTCGATCGTGCACTCGCCGAGATCGCGGTGCCCGCGGTCGCATCGGACCTCGTGGTCACCGGACTGGACGGCGCGGTCGCGACATTGCCACGCCAGGACATCGGCGCGGTGCTCTCGTTCGCACCCGACGGTGACGGCGGACTCGATCCGCAGTACCACCCCGAAGCTGCCATCGGGATCCTCGGGCCGCAGCTCGCCGACACGGAGACAGAACCGAAGGACGCACAGATCGTGCTCGACGGCGGTCGTCCCGCAGTTGTTCCGGGCACGAAGGGCAACCTCGTCGATTGGGAGAAGACCCTCGAATCGCTGCCGCAGCTGCTTGCAACGGAGAACGGACGATCCGTCGAAGCCCTGTACAAGTCGGCCGATCCGGAGCTCACCACGGAAGCCGCCGAGAAGCTCGGAATCAACGAGGTGATCGGTGAGTTCAGCTCCGGTGGGTTCGAGTACGCGTCCGGTGTGAACATTCGGATCGCTGCCTCCGAGATCAACGGCGCGCTCGTGAAGCCTGGAGAGACGTTCTCACTCAACGGATACACGGGCCCGCGCGGTGCAGCGGAAGGCTATGTCGAGTCCGGCATCATCGAGGCGGGCCGGCCGGGTAAAGCCGTCGGCGGCGGTATCAGCCAGCTCGCGACGACCCTGTACAACGCGTCGTACTTCGCGGGTATGGAGGACGTCGACCACACCGAGCACAGCTACTACATCTCTCGATATCCGGCTGCGCGTGAAGCGACGGTCTACGAGGGCGCAATCGATCTGGCGTTCCGCAACCCGTCGGAGACGACCGGAGTGCTGATCCAGACGATCTGGACCAACTCCGACATCACGGTGCGCCTGTGGGGCACGAAGACGGTCAACGTGCAGTCCATCACCGGCGATCGCACCAATTACACGTCGCCGAATACGATCACGCTGCCCGCGGGTGAGTCTTGCATCGCCTCCAGTGGTGCGCAGGGATTCACCGTGACGGACACGCGAATCGTCACCGACGTGAACACCGGTGCCCAGATCTCGAACAAGACCCGCACCGTTCGCTACGACCCGGTACCCATCGTCAAGTGTGTGAGCCCGGAGCCGGAACCCGGCGACGAGCCGTCCGGTGGCGACGGTCCGTCGACGCCTTCATCCGCGCCGGGGGACGACACCGCACCGGCACCTGCGCCGGCCGAACCCGAATCCGACACACCGCAGACCGACGCACCGCAGACCGACACACCACAGGCAGGGCAGCCCGCCGCGGCGCGTCCGTCTGCGGGTGATTTCGTGCCGGACTTCTCGGGTTTTCCGGGCGTCGACGACCAGTAGAAGGGCTCGCGGAGAGGCGATCTCGCTGAGCGGGAACTCGCCGTGGGTGCTGTGACAGAGCTCATAGCATCCCTGCAATGACCAATGTGATCAGTACGGATTCCGACACGAGCGAGTTGCTCGGGAATCAGCAGCAGAAGAACCGGGCGCAACGGGTGAGTTCTGCCGACGAGCGTCGTGCACGGATCCAGCGAGTGATCGACATGCTCGTAGCTCGGCACGACGCGATCGTCGACGCGATCGACGAAGACTTCGGCGGCCGGCACCCGGGCTACTCGACCGTCAACGACGTACTCGGATCGCTGACGGCCCTGAAGTACGCCCGCGACCACCTCGAACAGTGGATGCAGCCCGAGCCGCGTGCAATGTTCGCCCCGTACGATCAGCTCGGTGCCACCGCGTCGGTGCAGTACCAGCCGAAGGGCTCCGTGCTGATCATCGGGACCTGGAACGCCCCGGTCTACACGCTCATGAGCCCCCTCGCCGGAGTGCTCGCGGCGGGGAACCGGGCGGTGCTGAAGCCTTCCGAGATCGCACCGCGCACCGCGCAGGTATTGGCCGACGCAGCCGAGGAGTTCCTCGATCCCACCGATATCGCCGTCGTCACCGGTGGTGTGGAGACCGCGCAGGCGCTCACAGCTCTGCCGTTCGACCACATCGTCTTCACGGGTGGCCAGGCTGCAGGTCGATCGGTGCTCGAGAACGCCGCCCGCAACCTGGTGCCGGTCACCTTGGAACTCGGCGGTAAGTCACCGGTGATCGTCGGCCGCTCCGCCGATCTCGCAACGGCAGCGTTTCGCATCGCGATCGGTAAGGCCACCAACGGCGGCCAGATCTGTGTCAGCGCCGACACCGTGTACGTACCGGTCGAGTCTCTCGAAGCATTCGTCGACGCGATTCGTGCGTCGTACGGCGAGTTGCTGCCCACGGCCACGGGTAATCGTGACGTGACGGCAATCGTCGACGATCGGCATGTCGCGCGCATCGACGAGTATGTCCGCGAGGCAACGAAGCTGGGTGCGCGCATCGAGACGGTTCCCGATGAACCGATCGGTACCGCCGATCGTCGCCGTCCACTGCGACTGGTGATCGATCCACCGCTGTCGGCAGCGATCTCACAGGAGGAGATCTTCGGTCCCGCCATGGTGGTCCGGACCTACAGCGACCTCGAGCAGGTGCTCGGGCAGATCAATGCCGGGCCGAAGCCTTTGGCCTTGTACTACTTCGGGCAGGACGAGCGGGAACAGCGCGTCGTCGTCGAATCCACCACGTCCGGTGGCGTCACGATCAACGAAGTGATGATGCATCCGGGGCTGCTCGATGCGCCCTTCGGTGGTGTCGGGGCATCCGGCATCGGGCATTACAACGGCCGCGAGGGCTTCCTCGAGTTCAGTCATGCCCGAACGGTGTTCGTGGCATCGGAGCAGGATCCTCGTCGTGAGTGGGGAATGCTTCCCCCGCACGCCGACGGGTACCGCGCGGCAATGTCTGCGCAGGTGACGGCGGAATGAGAACTCGCGGAGCGATCATCCGGCAAGCGCCCGGTACCTACGAGATCGCCGAACTCGATCTGGACGAACCGCGGCGCGGTGAGCTGATGGTCCAGATGGTCGCGGCCGGGTTGTGTCATTCCGACGACCACATCTCCTCCGGCGATCATGCTGTGGGTAGCTACCCGATCTGCGGTGGGCACGAGGGCGCGGGCATCGTCGTGCAGGTCGGGCCCGAGACGTACGGCTGGAGTGAGGGCGACCATGTGGTGTTCTCCTTCCTTGCCGCGTGCGGGCGGTGCCGGTGGTGTGCGAAGGGCTTGCAGAATCTGTGCGATCGCGGCGCCGCGATCATGACCGGAACCCGGCCGGACGATCCGACAAGTTTCCGCATGAGTCTCGACGGCGCGCCCGTCGCGCAGACGTGCGGGCTGTCCACCTTCAGTGAATACACCACTGTCAGTGTCGATTCGGTGATAAAGGTCGAGAAGGATCTACCGCTCGACAAGCTGTGTCTACTCGGGTGTGGCGTGGGCACGGGCTGGGGAGCTGCCGTCAATTCCGCTGAGGTGTATCCCGGACAGACGATCATCGTGCAGGGTATCGGCGGGATCGGTATCAACGCGGTCCAGGGCGCAGCACATGCGGGCGCTGCCAGGATCATCGCTGTGGATCCCGTGCCGTTCAAGCGCGAGAGTGCCCTGAAGTTCGGTGCCACGCACGCTGTCTCGGGCATGGCGGAGGCAACCGAGATCGCACGGTCGTTCACGAACGGGCAGGGCGCCGACGCGGCGATCGTCACGGTGGGCGTCACGACAGGGGAACACATCGCGGAAGCGTTCTCGTCGATTCGCAAGGCCGGCACCTGCGTGGTCACCGGACTGGGATCGATGACCGACGTCGGAATCCCCATCAGCCCCATGGAATTGGTGCTGTATCAGAAGCGGTTGCAAGGTTCGTTGTTCGGCGCATCTGCGCCGACCGCCGATATCCCGTGGTTGATCGACCTGTACACCTCGGGTGCATTGAAGCTCGACGAGCTGATCACGTCCACATACAAGTTCGACGACATCGCTCAGGGCTTCACCGACATGCACGAGGGGCGGAACCTGCGCGGGGTCGTCCTGTTCTGACCGCGCTACGACGACAGTGGCTCCCGCCGATTTCGGCGGGAGCCACTGTCGTGTTCTGTGCTGTCGTGTCGATCTACGCGGTCATCAGAACGCGGCTTCGTCGAGCTCCATGATGTCGAGGTCGACGTCGGTGATGATGCCTCGCGACGTGGTCAGGGTGGGCAGCACGTTCTTCGCGAAGAACGATGCTGCTGCGACCTTGCCCTCGTAGAACGCCTTGTCCTTCGCGTCCGGTCCTGCGTCGAGAGCGGTGAGCGCGACCTCGGCGTGCTCGAGGAGCAGCCAGCCGATGAGCAGGTCGCCGAACGACTCGAGGAAGCGGACCGAGCCGAGACCGACCTTGTACAGCTCGGTGGGCTGCTCCTGCGCGCCCATGAGGAACTGGGTGAGGGTCGCGACCATCGACTGTGCATCTTCGAGTGCCGTGGCCAGCAGCGCGCGCTCCGGCTTGAGGCGCTGGTCGGCGGTGTCGGAATCGAGGAACTTCTTGACCTGCCCTGCCACGTGTGCGAGAGCGACGCCGCGGTCGCGGGCGATCTTGCGGAAGAAGAAGTCCTGCGCCTGGATCGCGGTGGTGCCCTCGTACAGGGAGTCGATCTTCGCGTCGCGGATGTACTGCTCGATCGGGTAGTCCTGCAGGAAGCCCGAACCACCGAAGGTCTGGAGCGAATCAGTGAGGTACTGGTAGGCCCGCTCGGAGCCGCAGCCCTTGACGACCGGCAGGAGCAGGTCGTTGATGCGGTGTGCGAGCGCGGCATCGGCGCCCGAGACCTGCTCGGCGACGACGTCGTCCTGATGTGCGGCGGTGTAGAGGTACACGGCGCGCAGGCCTTCCGAGTAGGCCTTCTGCATGGCGAGCGACCGGCGGACATCCGGGTGGTGCATGATCGACACGCGCGGCGCGGTCTTGTCGGACATCTGGGTCAGGTCGGCGCCCTGGATGCGTTCCTTGGCGTAGTCGAGCGCGTTGAGGTAGCCGGTCGACAGCGTCGCGATGGCCTTGGTGCCCACCATCATGCGGGCGTGTTCGATGACGTCGAACATCTGCGCGATGCCGTTGTGGACCTCGCCGACGAGCCAGCCCTGGGCGGGAACACCGTGGCCGCCGAAGGTGACCTCGCAGGTCGCGGAGGCCTTGAGACCCATCTTGTGTTCGACGTTGGTGACGAACACGCCGTTGCGTTCGCCCATCTCGTTCTTCTCGAAGTCGAAGTGGGTCTTCGGGACGAAGAACAGGGACAGGCCCTTGGTGCCCGGTCCGGCGCCCTCGGGGCGCGCGAGCACGAGGTGGAAGATGTTCTCGAACAGGTCGTCGGAGTCGGCCGAGGTGATGAACCGCTTGACGCCCTCGATGTGCCAGGAGCCGTCGTCCTGCTTGATGGCCTTGGTGCGGCCCGCTCCCACATCGGAGCCGGCGTCGGGTTCGGTGAGGACCATTGTGGCGCCCCAGCCGCGTTCGACGCAGGTGGTCGCCCACTTCTTCTGCTCGTCGGTGCCGTTGTCGAAGAGCACGCCGGCGAATGCCGGGCCTGCCGCATACATGAAGGCGGCGGGCTGCGCACCTAGCATCATCTCGTTGACCGCCCACAGGAGGCTGCGCGGCGACTCGGTGCCGCCGATTTCCTCGGGGATGCCCATGGACCAGTATCCGGCGTCCCACCAGGCGCGGAAGGCCTTCTTGAACGGCTCGGGGAGGGATACCGAGTGGGTGTCGGGATCGAAGGTCGGGGGGGTGCGGTCGGCGTCGGCGAAACCTTCGGCGGCCGGGCCCTCGGCGAGGGCTTTGACCTCGGTGAGGATGCCGCGTGCGGTCTCTTCGTCGAGGTCGCCGAACTTGCCGGCTTCGAGGACCTTCTGAATCTTCAGGAACTCGAAGAGGTTGAATTCGAGGTCGCGGAGGTTGCTCTTGTAATGGCCCATGTCTGTGCTCTGTCTCCCAGTGCGGTCCGGTGTCTGCCTAGTACCGCCCAAGTTTATTACTCGTCGGTAACATCTCTATGTTACTCGCCAGGCAACTAACTGCCAAGGCCGATTTTACGGGCAACCACGAGTGCGTCGATGGCAGTTCCGGAAACTGTTTCTCGGAATCTCCGTTCTGCTACCCGGATTTCCAGCCTGCCGTCGATTTCTTCGACGATATCGGCTGGGGTGTAAAGGATTTCACTGTCCTGAGGCCCGCCGACTCCCTCGTCGATATTCGTCCTGTCATGTCCCAGAAATATGAGGATTCCGTCATGTTCGAGTGAATTGATCGCATTGTCGATCAGTGTTCTGCGCTGCGCCGGAGGGAAGTGCAGGAATGCGGCGAGGATCAGATCATAGGGGCCCTCGAATGAGCCCTGCGTCACATCCGACTTTGTGTACCGCAAGCGGTCACGCGACCGTTTCGGCGCCTGCGTCGCGACCTGCCGTGCCTTGTCGAGGGCCACCTCGGAGAAATCCGTACCCAGTACTTCCCAGCCGCGCGTCGCGAGCCAGAGGGAGTGCCTGCCCTCGCCGCACCCCAGGTCGAGCGCGCGACCATGCGGAAGAGCGGTGGCGAACTCGACGACGACGGGGTTCGGCGGTGCCCCCCATACCAGTTCGGCAGCCTGATACTTCTCATCCCACTCACGTGCATCCATGAGGGGAAAGGTAGTCGTCCGCGACCTCGGCCCGCTTGTACTGGAACGAGTTCCAACCGGGGGTGTCGCGGACGGTTTTCTCGACCCGCGATACCGTGTCCCGACGGCGATGCTAGGGCAGCAGCGCCACGACGATGTAGAGGAGTTTTCGGGATGGGTGCACAGATCGCCGCTCCAGCGCCGTTGCGGAACAGTGTGCTGCTCGGGCTGGGTGTCCACCGCCCGGAGCGTGTCGTCACGAACGAGGAGATCTGCCGGCTGATCGATTCGAGCGACGAGTGGATCCAGTCGCGCTCCGGCATCAAGGAGCGTCGATTCGCGAAGGCGCACCCCGAGGAAACGATCGTCGAGATGTCGGTCTCCGCCGCAGAGAAGGCTCTAGAGGCCGCGAAGCTGACCGGTGCGCAGATCGATACCGTGATCGTCGCGTGCTCCACCTACGGTTTCCAGACTCCGCAGGCCGCTGCGCTCGTCGCCGACAAGATCGGCACGAACGGCGCCGCGGCGCTCGATATCCAGGCAGGCTGTGCAGGCTTCTGCTACGCGTTGGGTGTCGCATCCGACCTGGTCCGCGCGGGATCGGCGACGAACGTGCTCGTCGTCGGCGTCGAGCGGATGAGCGACGCCACCAACCCCACCGACCGCTCCGTACGATTCATCTTCGGTGACGGTGCGGGCGCCGTGGTCGTCGGCGCGTCCGACGAAGTGGGCATCGGCCCCACCGTGTGGGGATCCGACGGATCCCAGGGCAACGCGATTCGGCAGGAACCCGACTGGGTCGACTTCGCACAGAACCCCACCCAGCCGCGTCCGTGGATCATCATGGAGGGCACCGCGGTGTTCCGCTGGGCCGCCTTCGAGATGAGCAAGTACGTGCGTCAGGTCGCCGACAAGGCAGGTGTCGCGCTCGCAGATCTCGACGCCTTCGTGCCGCACCAGGCGAACCTGCGGATCAACGACGTCATCGTCCGTCAGCTCGAACTGCCCGACAGTGTGGCCGTCGCCGACGACATCATCGAGACCGGCAACACCTCGGCGGCCTCCATCCCGCTCGCCATGGAGAAGATGCTGCGCACCGGGCAGGTCGAGCCGGGCGCCACCGCGCTGCTGCTCGCCTTCGGCGCAGGTCTGTCCTTCGCGGGCCAGGTCGTCAAGATGCCGCCACTGGCCCAGTAGTCCATGGCGGGTAAGAAGAAGCCATCGATCCCTCGGTGGCTCTGGTTGCTGTGTTTCGTCGTGGTCTCCGTGGCGATGGTTCTTCTCGAACCGTACGACTCCGACTCGTCGGGGGCTGTCACCTCGCCGGGTGGCCCAGGTCCATCCTCGACCTACAGTGCTTCCTCCGCGCTGCAGGCGCTCGCCGCGCTTCCGGTGCGTGATGCAGCCTCGCAGTCCGGCTACGAACGGGAAGCGTTCGGCTCCGCGTGGACCGACAGCGTCACCGTCGAGTTCGGCAAGAACGGCTGCGACACGCGCAACGACATCCTCAAACGCGACCTCGTGCACATCTCCCTCGAGCCTGCCACCAAGGACTGCACCGTGCGCACGGGCACACTCCACGACCCGTACACCGGCAACGAGATCTTCTTCCGGCGCGGTAGCGACACCTCGTCGCAGGTCCAGATCGATCACGTCGTTGCGCTGTCGAACGCGTGGAAGACGGGCGCGCAGCAGCTCGATGAGCAGCAACGTCGCAATCTCGCCAACGATCCCCGCAATCTGATCGCGGTCGACGGCCCGACCAACCAGTCGAAGGGCGACGCCGACGCCGCACAGTGGCTCCCGCCCAATGCGGGCTACCACTGCGACTACGTGGCGCAGCAGATCGAGGTCAAGAGCGTCTACAAGCTGTGGGTCACGCCCGCCGAGCACGAGGCGATGTCGAGGGTCCTTTCGGCCTGCTGAATCGGTCGCCGGCAAGGGGGGGAGCGCAGACGGCCCTGAACCACGTCAACGGCTCTTGAATATCATCGTTGTGTCGCACGTAACCTGAGACGCGACGCGATTCCGGTGGCCACACCCGGTGCTGTTCGGAATCGGACCGATACGACGTGGGAGAACCGCCATGAGCGCCGATAAACCGAAGATCATCTACACGTTGACAGACGAGGCGCCGCTACTCGCGACGCACGCCTTCCTGCCCATCGTGCGCACCTTCGCCGGTGCCGCGGGCATCGAGGTCGAGTCGAGCGACATTTCGGTGTCGGCGCGGATCCTGGCCGCGTTCCCCGACCGCCTCACCGAGGAGCAGCGCGTTCCGGACACCCTTGCAGAGCTGGGACGTCTGACGCAGCTGCCCGAAACCAACATCATCAAACTGCCCAACATCAGCGCCTCCGTGCCGCAGCTCCTCGCCGCGATCAAGGAACTGCAGGGCAAGGGATACGCGATTCCGGACTTCCCGGAAGACCCCAAGACCGACGAAGAGCGCGACATCCGCGAGCGCTACGGCAAGATCCTCGGCAGCGCCGTCAACCCGGTCCTGCGTGAAGGCAACTCCGACCGGCGTGCACCCCGCGCGGTGAAGGAATACGCCCGCAAGCACCCGCACAGCATGGGTGAGTGGTCGATGGCGTCGCGCAGCCACGTCGCGCACATGCAGCACGGAGACTTCTACCACGGTGAGAAGTCCATGACGCTGGACAAGGCACGCAAGGTCCGCATGGAGCTGGTGACCAAGGGTGGCGAGACCATCGTTCTCAAGCCCGAGGTGAGCCTCGGCGAGGGCGACATCATGGACAGCATGTTCATGAGCAAGAAGGCTCTGCTCGAGTTCTACGAGGCGCAGATGGAGGATGCACGCAAGACCGGCGTGATGTTCTCCCTGCACGTCAAGGCAACGATGATGAAGGTCTCGCACCCCATCGTCTTCGGTCACGCAGTGAAGGTCTTCTACAAGGAAGCCTTCGCCAAGCACCAGGCACTGTTCGACGAACTGGGCGTCAACGTCAACAACGGCCTCGTCGACCTCTACGACAAGATCGAGACGCTGCCGAGCACTCAGCGTGAAGAGATCATCAAGGACCTGCACGAGTGCCACGAGCACCGTCCCGAGTTGGCGATGGTCGACTCGGCCAACGGCATCTCGAACTTCCATTCGCCCAGCGATGTCATCGTCGATGCTTCGATGCCTGCGATGATCCGTATGGGCGGCAAGATGTACGGTGCCGACGGCCGGCCGAAGGACGCAAAGGCAGTGATGCCGGAGTCCACCTTCGCGCGCATCTACCAGGAGATCATCAACTTCTGCAAGACCAACGGTGCGTTCGACCCCACCACGATGGGTACCGTCCCCAACGTCGGGCTCATGGCGCAGAAGGCCGAGGAGTACGGCTCGCACGACAAGACCTTCGAGGTCCCGGAGGAGGGCGAGGCCAACTTCGTGGACGCCGACACCGGCGAGGTGCTCCTCACCCAGCACGTCGAGGCAGGCGACATCTGGCGCATGTGCACCGTCAAGGACGCGCCGATCCGCGACTGGGTCAAGCTCGCGGTCACTCGTGCACGCAACTCCGGCATGCCGGTGCTGTTCTGGCTCGACCCGTACCGCCCGCACGAGAACGAGCTGATCAAGAAGGTCGAGCTGTACCTGAAGGACCACGACACCGAGGGCCTCGACATCCAGATCATGTCGCAGGTGCGCTCGATGCGGTACACGCTGGAACGGGTGATCCGCGGGCTGGACACCATCGCCGCGACCGGCAACATCCTGCGCGACTACCTCACCGATCTGTTCCCGATCCTGGAACTCGGCACCAGCGCGAAGATGCTGTCCGTAGTCCCGCTGATGGCAGGCGGCGGTATGTACGAGACAGGCGCGGGCGGCTCGGCTCCCAAGCACGTCAAGCAGCTCGTCGAGGAGAATCACCTGCGTTGGGATTCGCTCGGTGAGTTCCTGGCGCTTGCTGTCAGCCTCGAAGACCTCGGCATCAAGAACGACAACGAGCACGCCAAGATCCTGGCGGACGCACTCGACGCCGCGACCGGCAAGCTGCTGGACGAGAACAAGAACCCGTCCCGCAAGACCGGCGAGCTCGACAACCGGGGCAGCCAGTACTACCTCGCGCTGTACTGGGCACAGGAACTCGCTGCGCAGACCGAGGACAAGGAGCTCGCGGAGCGCTTCGCTCCGCTCGCCCGGACCTTGGCCGAGAACGAGGACACCATCGTGCGCGAGCTCCTCGAGGTACAGGGTTCCCCGGTCGACATCGGTGGTTACTACCAGCTCGACCGTGAGAAGGCAGACTCTGTGATGCGGCCGAGCAAGACCCTCAACGACGCGCTGGCGTCCGTGCAGGTCTGATCTCCTCCGGCAGAACGAACTGTGACACCCATTGCGGACCTTTCGCAGTCCGCGATGGGTGTCTTTCGTTCAGGGCCGCTACCGGTTGCCTCCCGAGCCGGGCCGCGATCAATCGAGAAGCGCGTCGACGATCTCGTCCTCCGACAGCAGCACATGTGTAGCCGCCGGACCCAGCGGCACGAAACTGTCGCGGCTCGTGACGCGGGTGATCTTTCCGGGATAGCGCGCGTCGATGAGCGCCGCGATCACCGATTCCGAGACCGATCCACTGCGACGCGTCTCGTCGACGACCAGGACTCGCGGGAACCGCATCGCGTGCTCGGTGAGCGCTGTCAGAGGCAGCGGCGCAAGCCACTGAAGATCGAGTACCGTCACGCAGATCCGCGGCGTGCGGCGTGCGGCGCGCAGGCTCATCCGCACACCGTTGCCGAATGTCACCACCAGGACGACCCGGCCATCACCGTAGGTCCGCACCGTGCCCGGCGCGATCGGTGCGGGGTCGGGGAACTGCTGCCACAGTCCGTCGTTCTCGTCGTACAGGTCGCGCTGATGGTAGAGCGCAATCGGTTCGACGAACACGCACACGCGATCTTCTGTGCGAGCCAAGGAGATACAGGCGCGCAGCAGCCCGCCCGCCGTCGCGGGATCGGACGGAACCGCGAGAACCAGGCCCGGAATGTCGCGCAGCGCCGCGACGGAATTGTCGTTGTGGAAGTGGCCGCCGAATCCGCGCTGATACGGCAGACCGGCGATACGCACCACCATCGGATTTCCGAAACAGCTGTCGGAGAAGAATTTCAGGGTTGCTGCCTCGCCGCGTAGCTGATCCTCTGCATTGTGTAGATAGGCGAGATACTGGATTTCGGGGATCGGGAGCATCCCGGCCACCGCGAACCCGAGTGCGGTGCCCAGGATCGTCTGTTCGTCGAGCAATGTGTCGAACACCCGGACCGCACCGAAATGCTCCTGCATACCGCGTGTCACCCCGTACACACCGCCCTTGGTACCCACATCCTCACCGAACACGCATGCCTGCGGGTGTTCCTCGAGGATGTGTCCGAGAGTGCGATTGACGGACTGTGCGAGCGTGAGCGGTTCCGGTGGCAGCGGGTGCGGGTCGTCGACCGTGTGCCCCCGCCCGTGGATGTGCAGCGGCCGCATCACCTGTGCTGCGGATTCGAGGCGCGGGGGATGGTGCAGTGTGTCGGCGACCTCGGCAACCTCGGCGCGCACCGATTCGTAGCGTTCTACGATCTCGTCGGAGGTGAAGAGATCCCGGGCGATGAGTTCGGCGGCGGTCGCGAGTAGCGGGTCGCGTGCGTAGTCGGCGACGATCTCGTCGCGACTGCGGTAGGCGCTTTCGACGTCCGATCCGGCATGGCCGAGGAACCGCACCGTTTTCAGGTGCAGGATCGCGGGGGAGCGTGTCGCGCGGACCTGCTCGACGAGTTCGCCGACGGTGACGAGTGTGGAGACCGCGTCGGCGCCGTCGACCGCGCGGTACTCGATGCCCGGATACCGCGAGAGCGCTCGCTCGATCCATCCGTCGGGGCTGCGCACGCTGATTCCGAGGCCGTTGTCCTCGCACACCAGCAGCAGCGGCACCGGCAGGCCGCGATACGTGCAGTACGCGGCGGCATTGACTGCCCCCGTCGCCGTCGAGTGGTTCGCCGACGCGTCGCCGAAACTGCACACCACCACCGAGTCCGTCGGCCAGGGGCAGCCGAGGCCGAGTTTCTGCACGCGTCCCAGTGCCAGCGCGAGGCCGAGGGAACGCGGCAGATGCGACGCGATCGTCGAGGTCTGCGGCAGGATGCTCAGCGAGGGATTGCCGAACACCTTGTGCCGTCCCGCGGAGATCGGATCGAGAGTGGATGCGGCGCACCCCGCGAGCACGTCGCGGATCGGCGTCGTGCCGTCTTTACGCGACGCGCGCGCAGCATAGAATCCGCCCGAACGGTAGTGCAGCAGAGCGGGATCGGTGAGGCGGGTGAGCAGGCCGAGCGCGGCATTCGATTCGTGCCCCGCGGAACCGATCGTGTAGAAACCCGCACCGCGCCGCTGCATCTCGCGTGCCGCGAAGTCGAGGTGCCGCGACTGCAGTTGCGCGTCGAAACAGTCGAGCACCAGCGCGTCGTCGACCCTGCGATCGGGAGCCCTCGTCGGGAGAGCCCGGAGCGCCGTGAGGAAATGGTCGTCGAGCGGCTCTGCCGTCATGCCTTATGTTCTACGCCGACCTCAGCGCGCTCGGAGGTCGATCGGTTGACCGTCGTTAGGAAAGGGCAACGACGTGAAGTTCATCGGCGCGACGTAATCGGCGGGCACATGCCATCGGTAGCGCAACAACAGGTGATGCAGCACCGTTTTGATCTCGGCTCCGGAGAAATGCATGCCGAGGCAGCGGTGGGCGCCCCCGCCGAACGGCGACCACGCGTACTTGTGTACGCGATCCTCGCGGCGCTCCGGGGAGAACCGTCCCGGGTCGAAGTGTTCGGGATCGGGCCACAGGTCGGGCATGTGGTGGCTGTAGTGCAGGCCGACGTTCATCAGCGTGCCCTTCGGAATGAAATGTCCGAGGATCTCGGTGTCGGCGACCGCGCGGCGCACGATGCCGGGCACGGGGGTGACGAGACGCTGACATTCCTTGATGACGAGATCGAGCGTGGTGAGCTGGTCGAGTTGCTCGAATGTCGGGGTCCTCGTGCCGAGGGCTTCCGACTCGTCGCGGCACGCCTGCTGCCACTGCGGGAACTGACCGAGATATTGCAGTGCGGTCGACAAGGTGATCGTCGACGTGTCGTGCGCCGCCATCATCAGAAAGATCATGTGGTTGACGACGTCGTCGTCCGAGAACCGTTCTCCGTCTTCGGATTCGACGTGGCACAGCACCGAGAACAGATCGTCGCCCGCATCTGTGCGCCGCGCGGGCAGGTAGCGTCGGAAGAACTCTTCGAGTCGTGCGCGGCCCTGGACCCCTCGCCGCCACCGGCTGCCGGGCAGCGCATAACGCACGATGGCCGTCGATGCCTGGACACACCCGATGAATGCCTTGTTGACCTCGTCCATCTCGCGGGCCGACGAGCCTTCGGCGCCGCCCATGAAGATCGACGTGGCGAGGCCGAGAGTGAGTTCTTTGATGGCGGGATAGGCGCGGAAGTCCTCTCGGGGTGTCCAGGTGTCGAGTGTCTTCTCGATTGCCGGGTGCATCGCCTCGGTGTACCGGGCGATGCGGTCGCGAGTGAAGGCCTGCGACATGATCCGTCGGTGCGCGGTGTGTTCGTCGCCGTCGAGCAGCATCAGACCCCGGTCGAAGAATGGTCCGATGAGCACGCGCCATCCGGCACCGTTGACGAGCGCGCGGTCGCGGTTCTGGAGAGCGGCGCCGCACGCGTCGGGCCCGAGGAGCACGACCCACGGGTTGCCTGCGAAGTGGAACCACGACACGGGCCCGTGCTCGCGGTAGCGCTTGTCGTACGCCTTCAGCGGGTTGCGCATGTAGTCGAGGGCGTACCCGATGTACGGCAGTCCTTTGTCGCCGGGGACGGGCGTGAGGCCGGGAGGTGCGGGGGCAAGCGTCTTGGTCACGGTCGACTCCACGGTTGGCATCTGACATAGCATGTTGTCAGATAACTGTAACTCGAATCACATCTACCTGAGGGCATTTGCTCGCCATCGGAGATGCAGCACGAGCGACAGGCGCGCCCCGTCGCATCCGTGATGCAGGGCACATGACATGCTGACCGGCATGGTCGACGTCGCACGTCCGAAGCTGGAAGGCACCGTCGCGGTTGGGGGAGGACGCAGGCTCGGCTTCGCAGAATTCGGGTCCCCGCAGGGCCGTGCCGTGTTCTGGCTACACGGCACCCCGGGTGCACGCAGGCAGATTCCGATCGAGGCCAGGGCATACGCCGAACGGGAGAACGTACGGCTGATCGGGTTGGATCGTCCCGGAATCGGCTCGTCGACACCCCACACCTACGACCGCGTGCTCTCGTTCGCCGACGACCTCCGGATCGTCGCCGACACCCTCGGTGTCGACCGCATGGGCATCGTCGGTCTCTCCGGCGGTGGCCCCTACACACTCGCGTCGGCCTACGCGATGCCCGAACGTGTCGTCGGGGTCGCGGTGCTCGGCGGGGTCGCGCCGGTCGTCGGTCCCGACGCGATGTCGGGTGGTCTGATGCAACTCGGCTCCCTCCTCGCGCCGCTGCTTGCGAGGGGCGGGGTGCCCATCGGCGCGGCGACGAGCGCCGCGATCCGCGTTGTCAGACCGTTCGCGTCGCCGATCATCGACCTGTACGGGCGGCTGTCGCCGGAAGCCGATCGACGGTTACTGGCACGCCCCGAGTTCAAGGCGATGTTCCTCGACGACCTGCTCAACGGCAGTCGGAAGCAGATGGCGGCACCCTTCGCCGACATCGTCGCGTTCACCCGTGACTGGGGCTTCCGGGTGCCCGACGTGAAGGCTCCGGTGCGGTGGTGGCACGGCGACACAGACCACATAATCCCCTTCGAGCACGGTCTGCACATGGTGGATCTGCTGCCCGATGCCGAGTTCCATCATCTGCCCGGCGAGAGTCATCTCGGTGGGCTCGGTGCGTCGGAGGAGATCCTCACGACCGTGCTGAAACTGTGGGACGCCGCCGAGCACTGATCCGCTGCGTCGCCCGCCCTACCGCGACCGATCGAGCAGAGCGAGCACCGCCTTCAGTTCGGTGGCATCGACCTGCCCGGGCGCTGACGGCGTCCCCACCATCCCGAACGTCGCGGCCGACCCGAACACTTGACCCGCCAGCCGTGAGATCACGCCGAGCCCACCCATCGACATGGTGATGATCGGGCGGTTCGCGTGCTTTTCGTGCATGAGCCGGGTGGCGTCGAGCAGCGTCAGGACATCCGCGGTGGACGTCGGCATCACCGCCATCTTGCAGATGTCGGCGCCCAGATCCTGCATTGCGCACAGTCGCGCGACGATGTCGTCGCGCTCGGGGGTGCCGTCGAAGTCGTGGTTCGACGCGACCACCGCGACACCGCGCGCGTGGGCGGCCTCGATGACCCGTCGCACGGCGGCAGGGTCGCGGCGATACTCGACGTCGACGAGATCGACCGCCCCCGACGCCGCGAGCGCGACATTCAGTGCCGAGTAATCGTCGTCGCTGATCGCGGCCTCACCACCCTCGTGCGCGGTGCGGAACGTCGCCAGCAGCGGCATGCCGTCGAGTTGTTCGGCGAGGGCACGTGCCTGCGCGACGACGGCATCCGGATCTTCGAAAGCGGTGAAGAAGTCGACACGCCACTCGACGAGGTCGGTGCGGCCGGTGAGGGCGTCGACCTGGCCGCGGAGCGCATCGGGGGCGGATCCGGTGATCGGCACGAACACCTTGGGGGTGCCTTCGCCGATCGTCACACCTTTGACACGGACCGGTGTGATCGCTTCACCCATCATCGACTCCTGCGCTGGTTGCCTGTGACGGAAGCCTAGTTCGGCCGCAGGCAACCGGGACGTCAGGGTCTGCGCTCCTGCACATCCGTGTCGTGGGCGGTCCGCGCAACCTCGGTGTGCACGGTTTCCGCCGCAGCACCGGGGGCATGGACCTTGTTCGGGTCGGCCACGGCCTCCCCGCGCGCGATCATGCCCGCCTCGTCGGACAGCGGGATCTCCTTGATGAGCCACGCGAGCAGGAACGCGATGACCAGGAACGGCACCAGGTACCAGAACACGGGTGCCAGCGAGTCGGCGTAGGCGCTGACGATGCCGTCCCTGATCGGCTCGGGAAGCTGTTTCATGATCGCGGGGTCGAGCGTTGCGGTGGCCTGACCTGCCTGCTCGGGGTCGGCGCCGGCCTCGGTGAACACTGTGGTCAGGTTCTCCGCGAGCTTGTTGGTGAAGATCGTGCCGAAGATCGCGACACCCAGCGCGCCGCCCACCTCGCGGAAGTAGTTGTTGGTGCTGGTGGCGGTGCCGATCTCGTCGACGGGCACGGCGTTCTGCACGACGAGCACCACGACCTGCATGACCAGGCCCAGGCCGACGCCGAAGACGAAGAGCATTGCGCACACGACCCACAGCGGGGTGTTGCCCTGCAGGGTCGTCAGCCACAGCATCCCGCCCACCATGACCGCGGTGCCGACGATCGGATAGATCTTGTATCGCTGAGTCTTCGTGATCGCGAGACCCGACGCGATGGTCGTCAGCATCATGCCTCCCATCATCGGAAGCAACAGCAGGCCTGACACCGCCGCAGAGGTACCGGACGACATCTGCAGGAACGTCGGCATGAATGCGAGCGCCGCGAACATGCCGAGGCCGATGACGAATCCGATCGCCGTGGCGTTGACGAAGATCGAGTTGCGGAACAGCGACAGCGGGATGATCGGGTCTTCTGCGCGCGACTCGATGAGCACGAACAGGCACACGGCGATGACGAGGCCGGCCCCGAACATCCACGTCATCGGATCGGTCCAGCCTCGATCTGCGCTGCCGCCGAAGTCGGTGAAGAAGATCAAGCAGGTCGTCGCGACGGAGAGCGCCACGATACCGGGAATGTCGATCTTCTTGGTGGGCTTCTTGACAGGCAGAGTGAGCATGAACCACGAGATGAGGAACGCGATGATGCCGATCGGGATGTTGATGTAGAAGCACCACTCCCATGACAGATGGTCGACGAAGAACCCGCCGAGCAGTGGTCCGCCGACAGCGGCGAGACCGAAGATCGCGCCGAGGGGGCCCATGTACTTGCCGCGTTCGCTCGCCGGAACGATGTCGGCGATGATCGCCTGCGACAGGATCATCAGACCGCCGCCACCGAGCCCCTGCATGGCGCGGAACACCACGAAGGTCCAGAAGTCGTCGGTGAACGCGCAACCCACCGAGGCGAGTGTGAAGACCGCGATCGCAATGAGGAACAGGTGGCGGCGACCGAAGACGTCGCCGAGCTTGCCGTATACGGGCATGACGATCGTGGTGGCGAGCAGATACGCGGTGGTGATCCACGCCTGGTGCTCGACTCCGCCGAGTTGACCGACGATCGTCGGCATCGCGGTGGAGACGATGGTCTGGTCGAGGCTCGCCAGGAGCATGCCGGCGATCAGCGCGCTGAAGATGATCCAGATGCGTCTCTGGGTCAGAACCAATGGTTCGTCGGTGGTGGTGGTCACGGGGTTCCTGTCGAATCGGCGAGGTCGAGCGGTTGTCCGAAGAGCTGTGCGGCAATGGAGATGTTGTGTAACAGCAGTTCTTCGAAAGATCGGGTGTTGTCGTCGCTGAAGAATTCGTCGACGGTATTGAAGGTGAGTGAGAGGGTGACGCCCACGATCGCGCGGGGGAGCGGATCGTCTGGCAGGAGGCCTTCTCTCCGGGCCACGAGAAGTGCGAACTCGCGCTGCTGCGTTTCGCTGACGGCCAGGAGCTTGGCCAGCAGTTGCGGCTCGGTGCGGACGATGTCCCGGAACAGCTGGTGTCTTTGCCGGGTGAAGTCGTTGTGGCGGGCGCGGGTGAGTACGAGCCGGGTGATGTCACTGAGCAGGGTCGGGGACAATCCGGTGTGATCGCCTGCCCCGCGTGCGACGAAGCGGTCCTGCTCCTCCTCGGGGAATCCCACTTCGTGTTCGCCGAAGACGGCGTCTTCTTTGGTGGGGAAATAGTTGAAGAAGGTGCGCCGTGAGATACCGACGTGATCGCAGAGTTCCTCGACCGTGAACCCCGAAAGACCTCGGTCGGCCGTGAGTGCGCGTGCGTGTGAGACGAGGGCGTCGTAGGTCCGTTGCATACGCGGGCTCCGCGGACCGCTCGTCAATGTTGCACCTTCGCTCACAGGGTGCAATTTTGCACTCACTTGCTATGGAGTGCAAAAAGCGGACATCAGGTGAACCACGACCGGGTCGGAGGCTTGACCCACATGATCCGTTCGTCGAGATGGTCGCGTGCCGCCGACGGATGATCCGCATGCGTCCGAGCCCACGCGGCTTTCTCGTCGAGCAACGCCGCCACCAGTGTCCACGTCTCCATCGAGCGCGGCGGATGCGCCTCGGCGGCACGGGCCAACCTGCGGCGGTTGTCGTCGGTCATCGCGAGCAGGTCGGCGCCGGTGATACCCCGATGCCACGCGAACCGCGCGAGCCCCAGCGCCTTGTCCCGACGATTCTTCTCCGCCCGATCGGTGTGGGCGAAGTCGGCGTCGTTCATGTCTGCACCTCCTGTGTCCTTCACCATGATCCGTCGTCGGCGCCTCGATCCGCCCACCGACCGTTGACACAGCCCGCTGGACCGCTCACGCTCGTGGTGTGGGGTTTCCCGAGGGAACACCGAAAGAGGTTGTCTCGCAGGCAACCGAACCGCCGCGTGTGCCCGAATTCGATCCCACCGTCGGAGTGTCGGTGAGCGGCGCATTCCATGGCACGCCGCCGCACAAGTTCGTGGCGATCGGCGACTCGCTTCTACAAGGATTCCAGAGCGGTGCCGTCTACCGGACCGAGGTGTCGGTGCCCGCGATCGTGGCATACGAACTCGGAGTCCTCGACACCTTCCGATACCCGCGATACGGCGGACCGGGCGGGCTGCCGCTGAACATCGAACTCATGTTGCGCCGCCTCGAAGAACGTTACGGCCCGCAGTTGAAGCCGTGGGAGATTCCGCCAGCACTGTTCACACTGCGTAGTTTCATGGACGAGGTCGAGGACTACTGGGAACGCGGTCCGGGTGCGATCGCGCCGGTCATCGGCACCTACAACGACAATCTGTCGTGCTACGGGTGGGATCTGCGCGACGCCCTCGAGAAAACCGCAGCCTACTGTGCAGCCCGCATCGCGACACCCAGCGACAGCTTCCTCGACGAGATCGTGGAGAACAACGGTGACCGCGCCGCGATGCGGGTCTACCCGCACTGGGCGTCCGAGCAAGAATCGATGACGTTGTTCGATGCTGCCACAGCCCTCGGTGACGACCACGGCGACGACACCGACAGCGGTATCGAAACACTCGTCGTCTTCCTCGGTTCCAACAACGCTCTGGGTACCGTCACCGAACTGCGTGTCGCGTGGAGCGACGCCGATTACAAGGACCTCGACCGCAAGAACTCCTACACGATCTGGCGTCCCGAGCATTTCGACGCCGAGTTCGCGGCGGTCGTCGAGCAGGTGCGCCGCATCTCCGCGCGACACGTCATCCTCTGCACGATTCCGCACGTGACGATCGCGCCGATCGCACGGGGCCTCGGCGGCAAGAGCGGCTCACGTTACTTCACCTACTACACGCGCCCGTGGATCGACGAGAAACACTTCGACGCGGCACGCGACGAACACATCACCGGCGAACAAGCATGGGCGGTCGACACCGCGATCGACCACTACAACAACACCATTCAGCGGGCTGTTGCCGATGCGCGACGAGGTGGGCGCGATTGGTACCTGCTGGATGTCGCGGGTGTCCTCGAACGTCTCGCCGCCCGCCGCTATCACGACGACCTGCAGGCTCGGCCCGCCTGGTGGACGCCGTACCCGCTTCCCCCGGTCCTCGCGGCGCTCGACCCTGTGCCCGACACCCGTTTCCTCACCGCCGACGGGAAAGGCGGGCGAGCGACCGGTGGGTTGTTCTCACTCGACGGCGTCCACCCCACCACCGTCGGGTACGGAATCCTCGCGCAGGAGATCGTCTCCATCATGGTTCGCGCCGGAGTCGAGTTCCGCCATCCGAACGGGGCGGTGCGCACCGACGCGGCGGTCGATTTCGAACGCCTCATTCGTCAGGACTCGCTGGTGCAGAGTCCGCCGCAGAACATCGACAGCGCGCTGTCGATCCTCGGGTGGGCAGACGAGATTCTCGACGTGTTCCGCCACCTTCTCCGCGGTGGTGTGTCCGTGCCCTGAAAACTTTCTCGAAGTTTTTTCGCTGTCGTGTCGATCGGTGTCTGCGTTGTTCGACGTGTAGGTATAGGGACCGAAACGCGGGCCCGGGGATTCACGGAACGAGGGAGATTCTCATGAAGTACATGCTGATCATGCGCGACACCGACGCCGCCATCGAGGCGTCGAAGAACATGGATTTCACCGAGATCATCAACGCGATGGGCCGGTACAACGAGTCGCTCATCAAGGCAGGCGTCCTGCTCGGTGGTGAAGGGCTCACCGAGGCGGAGGAGGGCTTCGTCGTCGATTTCGACTCCGAGACACCGCTCGTCACCGACGGTCCCTACGGTGAGACGAAAGAACTGTTCAACGGATTCTGGCTCATCCAGACCTCCACCAAGGAGGAAGCTGCCGAGTGGGCGAAGCGGTGTCCCCTCGGTCCGGGCAGCAAGCTCGAGGTACGTCGAGTGCACGAGACCGCGGAGTTCGACCAGGACAACGAGTACGTCCAGAAGGAGCACGTCTGGCGCGAGGAACTCGGCACCGATCGCCCGGTCGTCGGCTGAGTGACGACCGGCCGAATGATGGCGGATGAGGCGACGCTTCGCGCACGACGTGCGGTGGACGCGGTGTGGCGGATCGAATCGGCGAAGATCATCGCGACTCTCACCCGCAAGGTCGGGGATCTCGATCTCGCCGAGGATCTCGCGGGGCAGGCCCTGCTCGAAGCAATCGAGCAGTGGCCCGCCGCGGGAGTGCCACGTAACCCGGCCGCGTGGTTGACCTCCGTCGCCACTCGTCGCGCCATCGACACGTGGAGACGACAGGAACGTCTCGACGAACGCCACGCGCACATGGCGCGGGAACTCGAGAACGATGCGTCGCACTTCGACGATCCGTCGTGGGATCCCGATCGGATCGACGACGACGTCCTGCGCCTGATGTTCATGACGTGCCACCCGGTACTGGGACGGAAAGCGCAAGTGGCATTGACGCTTCGTCTCGTCGGCGGTTTGACGACCGAACAGATCGGTAGCGCGTTCCTGACACCGACGTCGACGGTGCAGCAGCGGATCGTCCGCGCGAAGAAGACACTCACGGCCGCGAAGGCCGCGTTCGAGGTGCCGGGACGCGACGAATTCGCGACCAGACTCTCGGCGGTGCTCGGCGTGCTGTATCTGGTGTTCAACGAGGGATACGCGGCCAGCTCGGGCGACGAATGGCTCCGCCCCGACATCAGCGCGGAGGCGTTGCGGATCGGCAGGATCCTCGCCGAGCTCGTCCCGAACGAGCCGGAAGCCCACGGACTGGTCGCGCTCATGGAGCTCACCGCATCGCGGTTCCCCGCACGAACCACGACGTCGGGAGAACCGATTCTGCTGGCGGATCAGGACCGCACCAAGTGGGACCGCGGGCAGATCACCCGCGGTCTCGCGGCATTGGACCGCGCCGATGCGATCGGTCGTGGTCGCGGACCCTACGGCCTGCAGGCGGCGATCGCGGAATGCCACGCGCGCGCGGCAGAATTCTCGGAGACCGACTGGAAACGGATCGTGCTGCTGTACGAGGCGCTGCAGCGTCTGGCGCCGTCGCCGGTGGTGGATCTCAACCATGCGGCGGCGGTCTCGATGGCGTACGGGCCGGGGCCCGCGCTCGAGTACGTCGACAAGATAGTTGCGTCGGGGAAACTTGCTGGATATCACCTGCTTCCGAGCGTGCGGGGGGATCTTCTCGCACAGCTGGGGAGGACTACGGAGGCCAGGGCAGAACTGCTCGCTGCGGCCGAGGCAACGGGGAACGAGCGCGAACGCGCCGTGCTCCTGGCGAAGGTGGATGATCTGGACCTGAGGTCGCTCGGGTCCGGGTCGCCAGGTGGAGGTAGCTACTAGGCCGTGTTTCAAATGTGGATCTGCCGAGGGATTCACTGCCCCGTCTGGCGTGTCATGACAACTGAATGAGCGAGGTCTCCGGTAGAGGGTTAATCGACCAAGACAAACCTGAATACCGGAGACCTCGTGCCCAGCGTAGCGGTACCGGGGCGGGCGGATCTGACCGACGCGCAGTGGGCGCGGTTGGAGCCGTTGCTGCCTCGCGGAAAGAAGGCGGGCCGGCCGCCGAAGTGGACGAAACGCCAGCTCATCGACGGGATCCGGTGGCGCATCCGCACAGGATGCCCGTGGCGGGACATTCCGGACCGATACGGACCGTGGCAGACGGTGTACGGACTGTTCCGGCGCTGGCAACGCGCAGGGGTGTGGGCGCAGATGCTCACCCGAGTGCAGGCGCTCGCCGACGCGGCCGGCGCGATCGTGTGGGATGTCAGCGTCGATTCGACCATCGCCCGGGCACACCAGCACGCAGCCGGTGCCCGCACAGACGGTGATCAGCAGGCCGAGCCACCGGGCGGTGTCGACACCGAGCCCGATGATCGTGCGTTGGGACGTTCACGCGGCGGTTGGACAACCAAGATGCATCTGGCATGCGAGCAGGGCCGCAAGGTCCTTTCACTCATCGTCACTGCAGGTCAGTGCGGTGACAGTCCGCAGTTCGAGGCCGTGCTCGACGCGATTCGGGTGCCGCGGCGCGGTCGTGGTCGACCGCGCCGCCGTCCTGATGCGGTCCTGGCGGATAAGGCGTACAGCAGTGCCGCCAACCGCGCCTACCTGCGCACGCGAGGAATCAGGGCGACGATCCCGACCAAGACCGACCAGGTTGCGAATCGGAAGAAGAAGGGCTCGTCCGGTGGTCGCCCACCCGTCTTCGACGCCGAGCACTACAAGCAGCGCCACGCCGTCGAGTGCGGCATCAACCTGCTCAAGCAGAACCGTGCTGTGGCAACGCGATACGACAAACTCGCGGTCCGCTACACCGCCACCGTGCGTATCGCCGCTATCAATCTGTGGCTGCGATCAGCCACCTTTTGAAACACGGCCTAGTGTGCCGCGCCGCTAATTCGTTGCAATAGTCGCCCGATGGATTCGAGCAGATCTCGTCTGCTGTCTCGGCCCAGGCGACGCGAAAGGACCTGCCGGGGTGCGTGTCCGAGGCGTGCTCCATCATCAGCTCATGCCCCCGCATCTCGATCGCATGATCTATGTCGACGACTCCGGTCATCCACAGTCCGGACTGGCGGTCTACGGGTGGATTGAGTTCCGTCCGGACCAGTGGCGCTCGGTGCTGCGCGCATGGCTCGACACCCGTAAGGCGTTGTGGCGCGAATTCGGGGTGCCGGTGACCCGAGAGCTGCACACCACCGAGTACGTCAACGGGCGCGGCCGGATCTCGAAGAACATCCCGCAGCGGCACATCCATGACGGCCGCGAGTACTGGAAGGACTTCGGCCGCGAAGTCGCGCATGATTGTCTGGAGACGCTGCGCTGTACCGAAGGCTTGATCGTCGGGTCGGTCTATCGGCGGGGTAAGCCCAACGAGCTGGCGCGCACCAAGATGGAGTTGTACGCCGATCTCGTTGCCCGGTTCGAGACCGAACTGGCCGACAGCGATTCGCTGGGGTTGATCTTCATGGACGGGGATGGCAGCGACAGCTCGTATCGCAGCACCCACCGCGGTTTGGCCTTGGCGCAGCGGCGGGTGATCGAAGACGCCATTCACCTCGACTCGTCCGGTTCTCAGTTGGTGCAGATGGCCGATCTGGTGGCGTGGTCGGCCACCGCCATGATCGATCAACATCCGAAGAACGAATTCGCTGCCCAGTGGTATCGCGACTATTTGGCCGAGCGGGATCCTCGTCGGGCACCGTGGGAACTGTAGGGAAACCCCTACAAACAGCTAGACCCCCTGATCCACGGGTGTGGGGGGGTCTGCGCCGACAGCTTAGCACGCTCTCGGACTCGGTGAGATGGTCGAGAGGGCACGGTTGTTCTCCCGGCCCGCGAGAAAACAGGCGCGAGGCGCTCCCGCCGATAACGGTTCACCTACGGGGACGCTCAGTGTCGACGAGAAGAGTCAGATGCAGGCGTTGGACCGCTCGCAGCCGGCGTTTCCGATGATGCCGGGCATGCCGGAAAAGCGCACCCACGACTACGTCCGGCACGGCACCACCAGTTTGTTCGCCGCGATGAACGTCGAGGACGGCACCGCGAGCGCCTCTCCCATCGCCGTCACCGGGCGGGGGAGTTCACGAAGTTCCTGGCCAAGATCGACCAGAACGTCCCTGGGAATTACGGCTAGGTCAGGGTGACGATGTGTTCGTGCCCCGCGACTGCAGTCTGCAGCTTCTTGCGAGAGAGTGTGCGCGGCCCACATCCGCAGCCTGCGGGAAGTTCGTCGTCCTCGAACTGGGTGGCTTCGACGGTGTCGACGAACTTGTCGTCGAGTGAGTCGTTGCCACGGTTGTTGGCTTCGCGGTCGCGGGAGCCGTGGCCGCCCGGTCCGACTCCGCACACCACCACTGGGCCTTCGTCCGTCTTGTAGACGGCGGCGACGGTGTGGCTCTTGGGGCATCGAACCTTCAGGACAGCGTGATCGCTGCGTTGTCGCCCGAGTTCCTTGATGGCCTGGAGTGCCTTTCGGCGTCGTTCGGTGGGAGGCGTTTCAGCGATGTTCATCGCTCCATTTCACCGTAGATGGAGACATTTAACCACCGTTCCGCAGAACCGATCTTGATCGATATCCGGACGTAACCAACGATCCTCTGAAAGTGCTGCAGCGGTGACACTTTCGATCAGTATTACTTCCGGATCCCGTCGAGGAGCAGGGTCAGCCCGGCGCCGAGCAGCCAGGAGTCCTTCGCGAGTGCCGTACCGTCCTGAGTGGGCTTCGGAGAGCCGTCTTCGTGCATGCCCGGCGTCCGCCAGTACATCGTCATCATCCCGCCGCCGAATGCAGTCAGTGCGGCGCCGGCAACGAACGGCGGCACGACCGGAGCGAGGAGCGCGGCACCGATTCCGATTTCGGATGTACTCAGAAACGTACCGAACGTCTTGGAATCCATCTGCTTCAAGAACGGAAATGCATTTCCTGCCATGTTCTGCAGGGCGGTCGCGTTCTCGGCAGGGAGGTTCCGTTTACCCAGACCCGAGTTGAGGATGAATGCTCCCGTCGCAACGCGGAGCGGAATGTGGTGCAGTCGCACGTTGTACCTCTTTCGACCCTTGGCTGGTTCAGTGACGGTCAATCGATGATGGCGTGCTGGGTACGGACCAGATGCCACTTGTCCGGGCCCGGCAAGTGGAAGAGGATGCGTCCGACACTACGCTGACTTCCGCTCTCGTTCTCGCACGTTGCACTCACGGTGTGGGTCCCCTCGGTGACCCCCGTGAACTCGACCGTGCCGTACGTGACCGCATTCATGTCGACGGATTGTTTCGTTCCGACGATGTCGGCTATGCATGTGTAGGGCGCGTCCCGGTCGGGGGCATCGTGATAGTTGAACCGCACCAGTACCGAGTCGTTTCTGGTGAAGACCGACCAGCTCACGGTCGTATCGTCGTCATCCGCGGTTGCGATCGGCGCCATGCTCGCCAACAGTGCACAGGGTGCAATGAGCGTGATCAGTCCGCGCAGAATCCGTCGTGCATCCATGGTGTTCCTCCGGTCCGGCTTGCTCCGACCCGTTTCCATCATGGGTGGTGCGACCGGAGGCCGGTGTTGCGAACTCGTGGGTTCGCAAGGGACCTGTGACCGGAGGGCCTGCGCGGTGTCTCTGCTGTGATCCCGCGGGTTACGGAAGTGCAACGACGGTCACGGAATTCCAACTACGGGGATTCCCAGCAGAACCCGTCGGGGTCGGTGAAGGGCGCGGCTGCACTGCGGATGGCGACACGGTGCGATCCGGTCCCCTCGAGGGAGACGCCTGCGTTCTTCGCCAGCGCCTTGCGTCCCAGCAACGTCAACGTCGCTGGTGTACCGGGCATATCGAATTCCACGTACTTGCCACCGAAACTCTTCGCGACAGTGAGGCCTCGGTCGACATAGAACTGTTTGCTCGCCTTGACGTCTTCGACTCCGAGTTGCAGTACAAGTTCGTCGACTTTTCGTTCGGCCGAGCCCGTGTCCTTCTTCGAAGACGCCGCCAGCGTGCAGATCGTCCCATCCGGGGCTTGCACGACTCCGCCGTAGCCCCAGAGGCTCTTCTTGACGGGTTTCACTTCCGTCGCTCCGGTGTCGAGTGCGTCGGCGACCAGGTAGTCGACGGCACTCGGCTGTGCCTGGCGCGCGACAGGCCGTCAGGGAATCGTGAGAGGGCCGAGGGTGAGGTTGTCGCACGCGGCAAGAGTCAGGTACATGACGAAGAGCCCGCCGACGAGCTTCGTGGCCGTGATCAGCCAGCCACGAGGGTTGTCGTCGATGGTCGGCGGCGCTTGCGTCTGGACCACTGCTGCCGGCGGCCCCGAACTGGTGGCGAGGTGCGTATGAGCGGTCCACTGTTCGCCGTCCCACCAGCGGATGAGGCGTGCGGTCTCGGGGTCGGAATACCAGCCGGGCGGCGGGGTGGTCATGGGCTCTGGATCCTTTCGTCCGATAACTATCCGGTCTCGATCCGGCGGCGTTACACCGAAAAATTGAGGTGTGCGTCACTCCCCGAACGGGCCGTCAGGACCCTTGACGACGTACAACCAATTGATTGTATATTGGGGTCGTGAACGGAGATGACGAGGACCGGGCCGACGCCCTGTTCCATGCTCTTGCCGACCGGACGCGACGCGACATCATGCGCCGGGTGCTGGCGGGGGAGAGCTCGGTTTCCGCGCTCGCGGCGAACTACGAGATGAGCTTCGCTGCGGTTCAGAAGCACGTTGCCGTGCTGGAGAAGGCAGGGCTGCTGACCAAGCGACGCAGTGGTCGCGAGCAGTTGGCGAGCGGCGACGTGGAGGCGGTGCGATCGGTGGCGTCCATGCTCACCGAGCTCGAACAAGTGTGGCGTGGCCGCATCGCGCGCATCGACGAACTCATCGCATCCGACTCGACCAAGGAGGGCTGAATCATGCCTGTTACCGACGTCAAGCAAGATCTCGACAACCTGACCCTGACCATCATCGCCGACTTCGCCGCACCCGTGGAGCGCGTATGGCAGGTCTACGCCGACCCGCGTCAGCTGGAGAAGATCTGGGGCCCGCCCGGATACCCCGCGACCGTGGTCGACCACGATCTGAGGCCCGGTGGCCGGACGACCTACTACATGACCGGCCCCGAGGGCGAGAAATACGCCGGGTACTGGCAGGTCACGGCAGTCGACCGGCCGCGGAGTTTCTCGTTCGCCGACGGATTTGCCGACGAGGATTTCAATCCGACTCCGGATCTGCCGGTGTCCGAGAACCACTACACCTTCGTCGAGCACGAAGGCGGCACCCGAGCGACGTACGTGGGCATCTACGAATCGGCAGATGCATTGCAGAAGGTGCTGGACATGGGTGTGGTCGAGGGGTCCACGTCGGCGATCGGCCAGATCGACGAGCTTCTCGCTTCCTCGTAGCGGCGCGCGAGTGGAGGCGGTCGGGCCATCAGCCGGGTGGCACGGCCGCCTTCACCGACTCGATCAGCTTCGGCCACCGCGGCATGGAGGCGAGCGAGTAGCGGATTTCCGCTGGCGTGGACGACCGCACGGTGAAAGTCGGTGTCGGCCTTGGTGTATGCGTCGAGATCGCCGACCTCGTGCGCACGTGTGCGTGCACCCGAGTGTCGCTGACATTGCCGCGCGCGCTTCGGGCGTGGAGTGTTGTGCGGCCAGCCGCGCACTGATGGGCCTCGAGTCCCGCTCGCGCGCCTCGATGCAGTACTGCGTTCGGCTCGGGCTGGACCGACACCAGAGGACGGCTGTCGGTGGCGCATGGCACGGTTGGTCCATGCTCGAGATGACTGCCGTAGCGGCACGGCGCACCGCCGTTGCCGCCCAGGGCTTTGCAGACCCGCATCCAGCCGGGTCGACCACCCGACGGCACGTGCTCCGGACCGTCGACCGGACAGCCCTCCTGCAGATCGACTCCGTCTCCGTGGCTGTTCGCGCGCACTACATGCCGGTGTTCAGCCGGATCGGTGCCTACGACCGCGAGGTCCTCGACGCCGCAGCATGGCGCCACAGTGCGCGAGCGCCGCGAGCTCTCGTCGAGTACTGGGCGCACGAAGCAGCGCTGATCCCGGTCGACGATTGGCCGCTGATGCGGTGGCGGATGCAGCGTTACTCCGGGGGCCGATGGGCAGGCGAACGTCGTGTTCTCGAACGCAACCCCACCCTGGGCAGAGACATCCTCGACGTGATCACCGCGGTCGGTGCCGCCTCGGCGGGCGAGATCGAGAAGCACCTCCGGATCGAACCATCGGGCGGCCGCGGACCCTGGTGGGGACGCAGCGACGTGAAGGTGGTCTGCGAGCAACTGTTCGCAGTGGGCGAGTTGTCGGTGGACCGGCGGGTCGCGTTCAGCCGCTACTACGACCTCGCCGAGCGGGTGCTGCCGGCCGACGTGCTCGCCGCACGAATCGACGAGGAGGATGCCGTCCGGGAGCTGCTTCGCAGATCTGCGCGGGCGCTCGGCATTGCGACAGCCGCCGACCTGCGCGACTACTACCGGCTCTCCGCCGATCAGACGAAACCCGCTGTGGCAGACCTCGTCGACGAGGGAACTCTCGTCCCCACCACGGTCCGTGGATGGAAGGACCCCGCCTACCTGTACGCGGGTACGTCCATCCCGCGCCGCGCACGCGGCACCGCGCTTCTGTGCCCGTTCGACCCATTGGTGTTCTACCGGCCCCGCACGGAGCGGATCTTCGGCTTCCGGTACCGCCTCGAGATCTATACTCCGGCACACAAACGCGTGCACGGCTATTACGTCTTCCCGTTTCTCATGGGCGGTGAACTCGTTGCGCGCGTGGATCTCAAGGCCGACAGAGCAAAGGATGCGCTCTGTGTTCCAGGTGCCTTCGCCGAGGAAGGTGTGGAGTCCGGCGCCGTGGCAGAGGCGCTCGCGGTCGAGTTGCGCGCGATGGCGAACTGGCTCGGGCTCTCCGACGTCGTGGTCGGGGAGCGCGGCGACCTGGCCCCGAAACTCACAGCTCAGTTGTGAGGCCGATACCGTCCTGCTGTGTCGGCGGCCGACTCATGGTTCATCACCCGCACTGGCAGGACTGATCCGCCTTCATCCGGCCAGCTCATCCGGACCGATCGGATCGGTCTCCCATTCGACGGCACCGACTGCCGGACCGGAATCGAGCCGTTGCCGTACCCACGCCCCGACTACCAGCAGAGAGCCGAACGCCGCGCCTGCGACGATCTTCGCGACGGTACTCCACTTCCTCGTTGCCATCCGAAGATGATGGCACGTGCCTGCGAAGCAATCTCGGCCGGGAGAAAGCGGTCCGATCGCTAGGACAGTCGGAGTTCGGGGACCATGGCTTCATGACCTCTGCATGCCCGTCCGGTAATCCGGTATCACCACCTCGACGCCGGTATCTGCCGTGGATTCTTGCGGTGGCTACCACGACGGTGGTGCTGGATCAGCTCACCAAGTGGTGGGCCGAGTCGACCTTGAACGACGGCCGGACGATATCGGTTGTCGGGGAGCTCCTCCAGTTCGGACTCGTCTACAACCCGGGGGCCGCCTTCGGTATCGGCGGGCAGTTCACGTGGATTCTGACCGCGATCGCGGCCGTAGCCGTCGTCGCGCTCTGCATTCTTGCCACCCGGGTGCTCAATCCGCTCTGGGCGCTCGGTGTCGGAGCACTTTTAGGAGGCGCAATCAGTCATCTCGGCGACCGCGTGTTTCGCACACCAGGGTTCGCGAGAGGACACGTCGTAGATTTCATCGATTACAACGGATACTTCGTCGGCAATGTGGCCGACATAGCCCTCGTCGGAGGCGCGGGACTACTGATCGTGCTGACGTTTTCGGGGGTCGACGTCCGACCCCGAGCCGATACCGGCGCCCCTGGGGAGGGCGAACCCCCGGCCTGACGGCACGGCCCCGGCCGAGGCGGCAGCGATGCACAGTGCCGAGGAGTGGCAACCCGGCTGCGTTCTGGTGAACTGGACTTATATCGAAATTAGGTGCGGTGCGATACAGGAAGGAGAAGCGCAATTTTGACGCAGATACGCCGAGGGTGGACGAGCACGCCTGGACTGCTCCGGCAGAGTGGGTCCCTGTGCGACGGCCGGCGCCGCCCCAATCTACGAGTCGGCACACAATCGCAGGAGCGGATGGAGAACAATGTCGCCCGATAAGCGATCGCGTCGCAGTCGTACGCCCAGGTCTCGCGATATTCTCCCTGCGCAGAGTCGACCGTCGTCCGATGATCCTCACCGCATCGTCTACTTCCGTCGATCCGATGGATCCGGCTCGAGTCCGGGCCGCGAGTTTCTTCGAGGACTGCCGCCCAAAGTCCGCGCGACGATGAACGCGTGTGTGATCGCCGTTGCGAAGGCGCCGCCGAAACGGTTTGCCGGCGGCGGTTATTGGGAAGCTATGCATGGCGAGATGACCGGATGGTTCGAGGTGCGCGTCGATGGGCCCGGTCGCGTCCATCACCGGTTGTTCTGCCGTCTGGACTATGAGGCCGAGGACAGCGATCAGCCCTTGCTCGTGATTATCACAGGGATGAGCAAGCCGTTTCGAACGACGTTCAGTGACAAGGACTATGCGGTTGTACGGGCGCTGGGTGAGGAATACTTTGCCAAGAATCCACGCTCGATCATTTGACGCCGATTCGACCGAACTCGTTGATGGCAGCATGAAGTGCGGGAAGGTCCTGGACTTCGCCCGCGACCAGGGTGCTCGCCAGTGCTGAGCCGTGTCGGTCATCGAGAGGTTCGAGGGTCAGTCGGAAACCCAGTGCAGCGGCTAATTCGGACACTGTTCCCAGCGTCGGGTTCGAGCCCGTGGTGCTCAACAGGCGACGCACGGTCGCAGGCTCTGTGGACACTGCCCTGGCTAGAGCTGCCTTGCTCAGATGGGCAGCTTCGCGCGCCTCGTCGAGCTCGTTGATGATCGAATCAACGGTCGTGATGCGCACGGATTCCAGTAGGAATGCGCGTAGGAACTCGGGATCTTCGAGATCCTCTGCCAGGTCGTCCCAGAAGACGCTGTCGGCTCCCATGGGTGCCTCCCATCCAATACAGAAAACGTATCATTTATGTTACACAGGATGGGCTTCGTGCGCCAAACTACGACACGGCATATCGGTCGACATGATGTGCCTGGGAGATGTGCTGCCGCGCATTTGTGCACTCCGTCATGCTGGCGGCGTTAACAGCAGCACACCGATAGGGCGGACCAGCACCACTAGATGGCGCGCCCGGGTGATTGCCACCCGCAACAGGCGCCTGTCGGCCTCCTTGGTTTTGGAGGCAGGGTCTGGATCGAGAAGGGGGAGGCCATGTCGTGGCTCCACGATCACGACTGCGTCGTATTCATTGCCTTTGGATTGGTCCATGGTCATCAGCGGTCTTGCCCCGAGGCCGTCGAAGGCTTCATTGCCAACAGACAAGGATCCCTGAGGATCTTCGACGCTGGTGCGGTCCCCGGAACCACCGCGAGGTCACACCCGCCCCCGGTCGGGTCCGGGATTCACTGCCAATTCCGAGTCCTTCACGACAACCTCTCGGGCCCGCGGATTCTGTGCCTCACGCGGCAGCCGCGGAAACCCTTGTGGCCGGCGTTGCCGCCGTTGGCGATCCCGCATCGGGGCACCTGATCGATTCCGCGAGCCGTGGATGCGCGGCTGGTCCGTCGGATCCACCGGCTCATCCGACTTGCCTACGCCCGAGAGACCCCCGCCTGCCCCAGCTGGGCAGGATCGAGGTCGAGGCGACGCAGCAACTGTGCATTGAGCGCGACGACGATGGTGGACACCGACATGAGCACCGCCGCGACAGCCGGGGAGATCGCGACACCGGCGAATGCCAGCACCCCGGCAGCCAGCGGCACAGCGACAATGTTGTAACCGGCGGCCCAGATCAGGTTCTGCCACATCTTCCGGTAGCTGGCATGCGACAACTCGATGATCGACAGCACCGCCCGCGGGTCGTTCGCCGCGAGCACCACACCGGCGGATTCGATAGCCACATCGGTGCCCGCGCCGATCGCGACCCCCACATCTGCACGGGCGAGCGCGGGAGCGTCGTTGACACCGTCACCGACCATCGCGACTTTGTGGCCGCGGTCCTGGAGCGCGGCGACTTCGGCGTCCTTGCGTTCGGGCAGCACCTGCGCGAAGACTTCGTCGATACCCAGATCGGCGGCTACAGCGTCCGCCACCTGCTGAGCGTCACCGGTGATCATCGCGACCTTCACACCTCGGGCGTGCAGAGCGTCGATGGCCTGACGGGACTCCTCGCGGACGGCGTCCTCGAGCGCAACCGCGCCGAGCACCCGACCGCCATGGGCAACATGCAGCACGGATGCGCCGCGCTGCACCCACCCGTCGGTAACAGCGGTGACGTCCTCGGGTGCAGACAATCCCAGCTCGCTCAGCATGGTGGGGCCACCGACCGTGGCGTCGGAGCCGTCGATGGTTGCGCGAACCCCGCGCCCGGGCAGTGATCGGAAGTCGGCGGCGATGAGCTGCTGATCGCCGGGCACACGTGCCTCGGCCGCAGTCACGAGGGCGTGCGCGACCGGGTGCTCGCTGTCGCTCTCGACGGCCGCCGCGACGGCCAGCAGATGCGTTTCGCTGACCTCGGCGGTGGCGGCGACACCGGTGACCTGGTGGCGACCTCGGGTCAGGGTGCCGGTCTTGTCGAAGAGCACCACATCGACGGTGCGCATGCGTTCGAGGGAGAGTCGGTCCTTCACCAGCACACCGGCTTTGGCGGCGCGTTCGGTGGAAATCGCGATCACCAGCGGGATCGCCAACCCGAGCGCGTGGGGGCAGGCGATGACCAGCACGGTGACGGTGCGCACCACAGCCTCGTCGACATTTCCGAGTGCCGACCACACCGCGAAGGTGAGGATGCCCGCAGTCGCCGCGAAGTAGAACAAGAACGCTGCGGCCTTGTCGGCCAACGCCTGCGCACGCGAGGAGGAGGCCTGAGCGTCGGCGACCATGCGCTGGATTCCGGCCAGAGCGGTGTCCTGCCCGACCGCGGTGACCCGCACTCGCAGCGTGCTGTCGGTAGCGACGGTGCCCGCCACCACGGTGTCGCCGCTCTCGCGGGTGACGGTCTTCGATTCTCCGGTGATCATCGCTTCGTCGACCTCGGCGCGGCCGTCGACGACGGTACCGTCGGCGGGCATCCGCGCCCCGGCGCGGACGAGTACCAGGTCCCCTCGGGACAATTCGGTCAACGGCACTTCACGGTTGCCTTCGTCGGTGATCTTCTCGGCGGTGTCCGGCAGCATCGCGGCGAGTGCGTCGAGGGCGCCGGAAGCCGAGCCGAGCGCCCGCATCTCGAGCCAGTGGCCGAGCAGCATGATCACGATCAGCAGCGCCAGCTCCCACCAGAAGTCCAGGTCGAAGCCGCCGAGCTCGAGGGTGGTGATCCACGAGGCGACGAACGCAACAGTGATCGCCATCCCTATGAGCAGCATCATCCCGGGCTGCCGGGATCTGAGCTCGGACCAGGCGCCGGTGAGGAAGGGACTGCCCCCGTAGACGAAGATCACCGTGCCCAGCACGGGCGGGATCCACATGGAGCCAGGGAAATCCGGGATGTGGTAGCCGAGCAGATCTGCGACCATGTGGCTGAACGCGACGACCGGGATGGACAGGATCAGACTGATCCAGAATCGGCGGCGGAACATCTCCCCGTGCGCGCCGTGTCCGGCGTGCTTGTCGTGGCCGTTGTGCTCACCCGGCCCGATGCGCGGATCACGCTCGTCGTAGCGCCGACTCTGGGTGAACGTGGCGTGGTCGTGCCCGGCCGGTGACGGACGGGAGTGTTCGTGCTCCGGGTGCGACATCGAGAGAGCTCCTGACTACGGCAGGCCGACTGGGGCGAGGGCGGGCGATTACAGGGTGGTCTGCAACTGGTGCATGGTGTCGATCTCCTGCTGCTGGGTTTCGACGATGGTACGGGCCATGCTCACGGTGTCGGGGTACTGTCCGTCGTCGATCTCGGTCTCGGCCATGGCGACTGCGCCTTCGTGGTGGGCGATCATCTGGGTCAGGAACAGCCGGGCCGCCTCAGTGCCCTGCGCATCCGCCAGAGCGTGCATGTCCTGCTCACTCATCATCCCTTCCATACCGGCCATGTTGTCGTCCATGCCGGGCATGTCGTGGTCTTCGTGCGGCATCAGGGTAGGTTCGCCCCACTGTTCGAGCCAGGACTCGAGCTGCTCGATCTCCGGGCCTTGAGCGGCCTTGATCTGCTCGGCAAGCGCGGTCACCGCGGTCGGGATGTCCGCTTTGGCCAGCATCATGTCGCTCATCTCGATGGCCTGAGCGTGGTGCGGGAGCATCATCTGCGCGAACATCACGTCAGCGTCGTTGTGCGCTGCTGCCTCTTCGGCGGCGGAAGTGGTGGCCGAGGACGTGGCGGGAGACGATGTGGCTGTGGCGTCGGTACCGGAGTCGCTGCACGCGGCCGCGGCGAATACCACCGCGAGCGCGGTTGCGCCGACGGCAAGAAACTTCTTGGGATCCATGAAATGTGTTCCTTTCTCGAACGGTCACATACCGCCGTACCCCATGCTTCGCGGCACAGCATCTCCAGCTTCGCGCGCGCACCGCCGGGTTTCGGTCGAGGTCGTATGAAGATTTGCTCAAGAAGCCACACCGCGGCGCGAAGGCAGGGAGGCACTGGCGATGATGGATGCCATGGTGCCCTCTACACACACCCCTGTCGCGGACGGCGATCCGGTGGTGCCGCGACGACCACCGACCGGATTGCGAGCGATGGTCGTCGAAGACGAGGCGCCGCTGGCCGCTCTGGTGGGCACCTATCTCGAACGCGACGGATTCGAGGTCGCGATCACCGGCGACGGATCCGAGGCCGTCGCACTTGCGCGGCAGGTCGACCCTGACGTCGTGGTCCTCGATCTGGGCCTACCCAGCTTGGACGGGGTGGAGGTATGTCGGCAACTGCGCACCTTCTCCGACGCCTACGTGGTGATGCTCACCGCCCGCACCGAGGAAGTCGACACCCTCATAGGGCTGTCCGTCGGCGCCGATGACTACCTGACCAAACCGTTCAGCCCCCGCGAGTTGATGGCCCGCATCCAGGCGATGCTGCGCCGCCCTCGTACCACCGCCGCGCCGGCCGATCCGGTCCCGCCCGCGCTGCCTCGCAGTTTCGGGGGCCTGGTTCTCGACATCGACGGCCGTGAAGTCACCGTCGACGGAGCACCGATAGCACTGACCCGCACCGAATTCGATGTTCTCGCCGCGTTGGCACGTGACCCGGGTGTGGTGCTCACCCGAGCGCAACTGATCGAGACGGTGTGGGGGCCGAACTGGATTGGCGACGACCACCTGGTCGATGTCCATGTCGGTCATCTGCGCCGCAAGCTCGGCGACGACGCCGCTCGCGGCCGTTATGTGCGCACCGTGCGTGGTGTCGGTTACCGGATGGGCACCGGACGATGAACGGCCGAACCCGCGAGTTCCGGCCGTCGCCGCGACAGGTCCTGACCGCTTCGAGTTTCGGGACCCGTATGTTTGTCGCGCTGAC
Source organism: Rhodococcus sp. F64268 (assembly GCF_023015605.1). Lineage (NCBI taxonomy): Bacteria > Bacillati > Actinomycetota > Actinomycetes > Mycobacteriales > Nocardiaceae > Rhodococcus > Rhodococcus sp. F64268. The sequence goes on along the minus strand of NZ_JALKAI010000002.1, from coordinate 655,640 downwards.
CGTGGTGGTGGTCGGCTGTGCAGTCAGCGCCTGGCTTGTCGCTTCCGCGCTTGCGCCCGGTATCTTCCACGATCATCTGGGTCAGGCAGGCATCGGCCACGACTCCAGCCAAGCCGCTCATGTCGAGGAGGCCTTCACCTGGGCGATCATCTTGGCCTGGGGCCTGGCAATCGCCATCGCGGTGCTGCTGGCGCTCGCGGTGAGCTGGTACATCGCTCGCCGAGTCCAACGTTCGGTCTCCGCCGTCACCGCCTCCACCGCGCGGATCACCGGCGGCCGGTACGATACCCGTGTGGCCAGTCCGGGTCTGGGCCGCGAATTCGATGAACTCGCCGCCGGGGTCAACGAGCTCGCCCGCCGTCTCGGGGACACCGAGATCACCCGCAGGCGCATGCTCGCCGATCTCGGCCACGAGATGCGTACCCCCCTCGCTACCCTCGACTCCTATCTCGAAGCACTCGAAGACGGTGTTCGCAGTCTCGACGACCCCACTGTGCAGGTCCTGCGCGCTGCCACCCACCGGCTCGAGCGACTCGCGGCGGACATCGTGACCGTGTCGCGCGCAGAGGAACGCCTCACCAGTCTGCGGCCCGTGCCGTCGGCTACGGGAGCGCTGGTCGCAGAGGCTGCCCGCAGCGCACGCGAGCAGTTCGACGACAAGGGTGTGGAACTGCGCGTCCACGTCGATGATTCGGTGCCGGTGATGGTCGATCCCGACCGGCTCGGGCAGGTGCTGGGCAATCTGCTCGACAATGCGCTGCGGCACACCCCCCGGGGCGGGACGGTCACCGTCACCAGTGCGCTCGCAGGCCACAGCCGGGTGGAGATCGGCGTCGCCGACACCGGGGACGGCATCGCACCCGAGCACCTGAGCCATGTGTTCGATCGGTTCTACCGGGTCGACACCGCCCGCGACCGTCGCAACGGCCGCAGCGGCAGCGGCATCGGGTTGACCATCACCCGCGCGCTCGTCGACGCACACGGTGGCCGAATCCAGGTGGACAGCGAGGGACTCGGTCACGGTGCCCGCTTCACCATCGACCTTCCCGTCGTCACACTCTGATCCCGGCATGTCGAAGCTTATGTGCCTGCGTTCAGGATCGGAGTTTCGTGCGGCCTCTCCGATGGTTTCGTGACGAAACTCGATGCACGAGAAAGAACCAGATGATGAACCCGCGGGACGCACGTTGTGCACTGGGCGACAGGCGTAGGGCGCTGACAGTGGTCGACGAGGACGCGAGGGGGTTGTCTTTCACCGCGATCGACACATGAGATCTATCGCAGCGTCATGACAGACACACTGTGCCGACGCGATAAGAAGTATTTCGTCAGTGGAGGATTGGTACTTCGGGCCGTACCGGAGTGGTCCGGCGGGATCGGTACCGGCTCGGCAAACGGATCTCGTTGCAGACTTGCGCCGGTCTACTCCCCAACCTACCCGAAAAGGCAAAGTGCACAGTTGTATTCGAGCGTATTTGCTCATGCCGATAGATGCACGGTGTGCGCTGCTCTACTTTCGCTGCAAGGCAGGAGATTCGGAAGGAAGCGGCATCAGATCCGGGACGCTTCACCTGGCGAGAATCACTCCCCGTCCATTTCGAGGAGCGAAACGCCCCGCCCTGTGAGCCGGAAACGCAGCGGTTTCCTCGTAACCGTCTCAATGATCCCGGCATCGTCCAGGCGCCGAAGTCGCGGGCGGACGAACTGACTGGATCGGCCCACTGCGTCGGCCAGGGTGTTCAACCTGACGGCGCGGTTCGCATCGAAGTGGTGGGCTTGACCCAAGGTGAAGAGGACTTTACCGATGTCGTCGCCATCAACCGGCGGTGCCGACTCGCGATCAAGTCCCACGTTCAGCGGAAACTGCTCATCCTCCAACAGGACCTGGATTCGCGTCGCGAGTGTCTCGATCTTCCGCCGACGCTTGGACAAGTCTAGCAGCAGGCGATGTTGCGCCTCGGCGATGATCTCCAGCATGTCGACCAGATAGGGCGTCAGATCTCCGCGATTCAAAGTATTCTCCGCGTCGGAGAACGCTCGGTAGTAACGATCCTTGTTGTCTGCGACCGTCGCCGACAATGCGAGGCTCGCATAAGGAGCCAACACCTGTCGAAGGTCCAGTGCGAGAAGATAGCGCCCGGTTCGACCGTTGCCGTCGTAGAACGGGTGTGTGTACTCAAAGATGAAGTGCGCGACCACTGCTCTGATCAGCCGGGGAATCGAGTCGTCGCGGACCTGGCTCAGCATGAGCGTCAGCGCGTCGTCGATCGCTGATTCGGGATACACGCCGGTGTGCACGACCTTGATTCCTGATGTGATCGACACCGGTCCTTGCCGGAAGCGCAGCCCGTCGGGGGCGTCTTCATCGTGAATCTCGCCCCGAGTTACCGCGTCGTAGACGGCCCTGATGTCGTCGAGCGTTTGCGGACTCTCGGCCTGGTCGCTGCCGATGTCGAGGTAGAGTCGCACCATCTCCGCGAACCGCTTGGTCGCGAGGGGCTGTTCCGACCGCACCACTTCGATTGCCTCGCTGATCTCCTTTCGAGTCGAGCGGACCTGTTCGATCTCGTTCGTTGCCTGGATCTCGTCGATCACCATGCGATGCAGGTAGTGGCGGCGCGCGCGGCCCGGAAGGCCGTCCCACTCGGCCCGAATCTTGGGCTCGAAGCTCATGATCCGTTCAATCAGCCCTGCGACTTCGGGTGTCATCAGCGCGAACATCGAGTGTTCGCCGATCGGTAGGTCCCAGTGGACGGCGGCGGGAGACTCTCGTCGCGCTCGTTCCTCAGCGTCGGCACCAGCACGATCTCGTTGGTAAAAGATCGATTTCAATGTCCTGTACGCCATCTGGTGTTTCCCTGCCTCCACGCCATATAGCGGCCTCGCCTGTCACGTCTATTTTATCCAGAATGGGATCTGGATAAAATAGGGCCGCGGCGCGGGTGTCATTTCATGACCAACGTGGGCTGCACGAGCAGATGTGGCAATAGCTTCCCGAACGGGGACCAGGGCGTCGGCGGGCCACCTCGGAGTCACGCAGCAGCCTTCCGATGTGGAGCACTGCGCGGCCGGTGAAGAAGGCGATGCGAGAGGCGGAAGTGGGGGCTTTGGTTCCACGCCAGGTTGTCACCGGGGCCGCGTTCGCGGAGGCTTTCGACAAGCTGCGCCACGACATCAACGGCAAGGCGGTGGAGGTCATCCGAAGTCGGAGAGCTCCTGCGGCAGGCTCCTGCCACCCGCTGCCGCTGACTGCGCTGCTGAAGGCTGCACTGGAAGCGGCCCAGTGGCGTCAAAGCGCGAACGGTTCGCGCTCGGTCCGGACTACGGCTCAGGGGAGTACGTCGTCAGCAACGAGGAGGGGCGAGCCGTACAACCCTTGTGGTCCTCTCGCGCTATTGGGCACCACCTGTGGGGCGTCCCAGTCGCTGTGATTGCGGCGTGGATTGGCATGCCGATGCGTCGTTCACGATGAAGGTGTACGCGCACAGCCAGAACGACGCCCTGAAGGATGCGGTGAGCGTTCGTGGGGCGGTAGTGACATCGTCGTGACATGGCGGCGCTGATCGAACCACTGTGCGATAGCAGAAAACCTGCTCCGATGCTGGTCGGAATGGGTCCTGTGGGGGGAGATATTGACGCATTGATTGAATTGGGAGATTGAGATTGATCGATCGATCGGGAGAGGTGGGTGGAAGGGTGTTCACCTATGCAGTATTGCCCCGGTCCGAACACAGGTTCGCGAAGCTGACCAGTCGGTGGTCACAACGAGCCACACCACCGATCGCGTAGATCCGAACGCTGTCGTCGTAGCCCGGTCGGTCGAGAGCTCACGAGCCGGCGGATGCGCCGGAACGGCACTCCCAGCAGATCGGTCGCCATCTTGCGGACCTACTCCGGTGGTGTTGCTGGAGACTTGCAGGCGCTCGACACCTCAGCGCGCAACTTCGCCCCACTATCCTCTGCGGCGTTTGGCGCGAGCAGCAAACTCGTCCAGGACGCGGACCACGTCTTTGGCTTGCCAAATCCGGTTCCGGCGGCCACCGGTGATCTGGTCGAGTATCTCCGCGTCCACCAGCCGATCGATCGCGATCTGCGCGTTGGCGCCGGTGACCTCGAGGGTCGAAGCGACAAGCTTGCTGTCGACGACCGGTTGACGAAGAAGGAGGTCGACCAGCCGGTGCACAGCTGAGTCGCGCCGCGCAGCTACGCGGGTGCGCCAGTCGGCACGAACAGTTTCCAGGTCTCGGACGAGGTGACGACCATTGGCGATCGCAGCAAATGATGCGTCCACTATTGAACGCACGATCGGTTCGACGTTACCCGATCGGTACTCGCCGAGCGCCTCGAAATACTCTGCAGTGTTGTGGAGTAGACCCGCGGAGACCGGAACGGTAACGCTGCGCGTGAGTCGTCCACCACGAAGCATCGTCTGAATCAGTGCACGACCGACACGTCCATTCCCGTCAGGGAAGGGGTGGATGGTTTCGAACTGCGCATGCGCGATCGCTATTTGCACCATTACCGGCAGATCGACTCGATTGGCGAAGACGATCAAGTCGTCGATCAGTTCCGAAACATGGTCATGATGCGGGGGCACGAACTGTGCGGTGTGTGGCCCGAGATTCCCGCCGCCGATCCACACCTGCTCCCGTCGCCAATGACCGGCTATGGTCGGATCGTCGTGCTCGAGCAGTGCCCGATGAATCCGCAAAACCGCCTGGGCGTCAATGGAATCGGACAACTCCAACGCGGCATGCATGGCCCTGGCGTTTCCGACTATCAGACGGGCATTGCGGGAAGCACGCTCACCGAGTTCGGCTAACGCGATCTGCCGCGCTCCGCTCGTGAGCCTCCGGCCCCTACCGTGCGGCAGTGCGCTGAAGGCCTCGGGCAACTTGAATTTGACGCTCGTGGGGCGTCCTGCAGGGAGCCGTACGCGGTCCGAAGGCTGTTTCCGTCAGTAGCCCAAAGCTTGTCGGACAATGGTGGCCTGCTCGAGGTCGGAAGTGGTGGGGGTTCCGTTGAGCTGGATGTAGCGACCGCCGTCTCCTGAGGTGATCTCGATTGCGTGGGCGCGGAGTGCTGTTTCGTCTAGCGGGATGTTGTCCTTGACGTAGGTGAGCCAGCCGGCGCAGATCTGTCCGGGTTTGCAGCCGATCGACCGACGGTGCTTCTTGGGGGCGACATAGATGTAGTCGGGTTCCCATGCACGGACCAGGATATGGAGATGGTCGGCAACGAGTGCTGGGTCGATTACACCGGAAGCGTCGTCCGCGGGATCGTCGAGGGAGAAGTGGACATGGTTCTTCAATCCTGTCCCGTCGAATCCCACACGCACCGAGTACTTGCGGTAGCTACCCTCGCACATCCGGATTAAGTCGGGTGTGTACCCGGTCTTGACCATGGCCAGTCCATCGTCTCCACGGAGGATCGAGTCGGCTACTACCTGTTCGATGCCGTCGATGTCATTCGGGAGATGCACGAAGGTGCCGTCGTCCTTGACCCCGTTGAGAAGCCAGGGAGAGTAGAGATGGGACAGGTCGGGCATCTCCTGTAGCGAGCGCTGTAAGCGATCTGCACCGTCGCGAGGCGATTCGACCCGTCCGCCCCAGCCACCAATGAAATCCAGTACCACCGTGTTCCTCCCTGTCTACCTGTGGTTGCCTGCTACTCCGGCGGGACGTACTTGACCGTAATGTTCTCGTATCCAGCTTCGTCGATCATGTCCTCGATGGCTTCAGCTACTCGCTCTTCGGCGACACGCCACTCGATCTCGGTAACGCAACGGTGCCGCCACGAGTCGTTCCTCTGTGCAGGGTTCAGATCTTTCAGGTAGATACGAATGCCCCGTCACGCACACCGTGCTCGTCTCCCAATGCCAGGCTGAAGGCGTTGGCTGCTGATTGGTCGACAACAGTGATCGTGGCAATCCCTGCGACCTGTCGTGCGGTCAGATTTACAATGTCATCAAAGGAGTATGTACTCGGTGAAAAGGCGGCAAAACGGCTTGGATCGTCCACGAACACCACAATGGGTACAAGCCTGCTGAAGTCACTCACGGTCTCGGCGAGAGCTGTACCTGCGTCCGAGCCGCAATGACGCGTCGGCGTTGTCGATTACGGCATGTCGCCGAGCATGTCGCCGAGCCGGATATTGGTCCAGAGTCGATCAACCGACGGGCGAGTCGAGGCGCAGCAGGCGATAGGCGCTGGACATGCCCCCGGCGAGTGAAGTGAACCATGGCCTGAATGTCCGGAGTAGTCGTACGGGACGTACCGGGCCAGGAGTTGTACCTGACTCGTACCTGCAGTGCTGACCGGTGCCGACAGTAAAGGCCCCAGTCGGTCCGAATCCAATCGGTGACCAGGGCCTTTTGTGTGGAGCCGATGACGGGAATCGAACCCGCGTATTCAGCTTGGGAAGCTGATGTTCTACCATTGAACTACATCGGCACGCTGGGCTTTTGCCGATTCTCACCGGCTCCGGCCCACGCTCGGAGCAAACTGTAGCAGACTCTCCGGCGACTACCGCACACCGCTATACCAATGCGCGTCCGGTCTTGATTCGCCACCGCATGTCTGCCAGGAGCAGCCGGTACGGCGCTTCGCGCACCGCGAGCGGAAGTCGCTTGTTGACTTTGCCGATGGCGCGCATCACGCGGTCGAACCGACGCTGGTCGCGAGGTGTCCACGCCAGCATCATCTCGTCGCGGAATCGCTGCGGCAGGAATCCTGCGGTCAGGAACATGTTGATCGGCCCTGCCACCAGCGACACGGGCTTGGGGAGGAACTCCATCCGTGCGATAGAAATCAGGTGTTCGCGGATGACGTCGTCGATGTGGACTTTGGCGAGACCTTCATTCCAGTACTCCTCGAACAGTTCGCGGTCGGCGGGCCACATGTCTGGTTTGACCTGCAGTGTTGTGCCGAAGGTTGCGCCGCGCTGATAGAAGTAGTCGATGGCATGTTCGGGGATCGGCCCGTACAGCGCGCGATGCACGTCCTCGAATCCGCGGTAGATGCACGCGGCCACCCACAGTTGGAGTTCGGGATCGAACGCGTTGTATTTGACGGGGCTCGCTCCGGTCGAGCGAACCTGGGCGTGCGCTTTGTTCACGCCGTTTCGGAACAGCCGTTTCTCTTCGTCGGTGCCCTTGGCTGCGACAGCGAGGTAGCCGAGGGTGGTGCGGCTCCGCTTGTACGGGTGGTCGAACAGGCGACCCGACTCGACACGGCTTTCGAAGACGCCGTAGCCGACACCCGGCCACGACAATTGCATGATGATGTTCGCGGCGCCTGCGGCAAGGCCGATGCCGTCCATCGCGTCGTCGAGACCTGTGGGTTTTTCGATCGTGGTCATGCTGGGCTCTCCTCCGAGATCGCAAATTGCTTACGACTGTACTCAGATGAAAGTCGGGCGTAAAGGACCTTTGCTGGGATGATGTCTGCATGGCGACAGGACGGATCTACGGTGGACGCGCGGGCGACGAACGGTTGGCAGACCGAAGGGCCAAGCTGATCGACGCCGGCCTCGACCTGCTCGGAGCTGCCGACGGCGACGCGACCCTGTCCGTCCGCGGCGTCTGCAAGCTCGCAGGCCTCGCATCGCGGTACTTCTACGAGAGCTTCGCCGACCGCGACGAGCTGACCGGAGCGGTGTACGACTACGTTGTCCAGCGCATCGCAGAAAGCACGCTGGCGGCAATAGCCGCGGCGCCCCGTGAGGACCGGGCGCTCGTCCGAGCGTGTGTCGAGAACATCGTCCACGAGATCGGCGAGGATCCCAGGCTCGGCCGCATGCTGTTCTCCGTCAGTCAGGCCAACCCCCAGCTCGCAAAGCGGCGACTCGACTCGACCCGGATGTTCGCGGGCCTGGTGATGCTGCAAGCCGAGGACTTCTACGAGGTCGAACCGAGTCCGCGCCTGGATCTGGCCGCCCACTACGTCGTCGGTGGTCTCGCCCAAGCGCTTACCGCGTGGCTCGACGAAACCGTGCCGTTGAGCCGGGACGACGTGATCGAGGAGTGCACCGAGCTGCTCCTCGCGATGGCCTCCCACCTGAACAGGAGCTGAGCTCCCACAAGCGAGGTTGTTAACCTCTATCCGTGCTGCTCTCCGATCGCGACATCCGCGCCCAGATCGCCTCCGGACATCTGGGGATCGACCCCTACGACCCGGACCTCGTGCAGCCGTCGAGCGTCGATGTGCGCCTGGACAGTCTGTTCCGCGTCTTCAACAACACCCGCTACACCCACATCGACCCTGCAAGACAGCAGGACGAGCTCACCTCGCTGGTCGAGGTTCCCCAGAACGAGTCATTTGTGCTGCACCCGGGGGAGTTCGTCCTCGGTTCGACGATGGAACGCTGCTCGCTGCCGTCCGATCTCGCGGGCCGGCTCGAAGGTAAGTCGTCGCTCGGGCGCCTCGGCCTGCTCACGCACTCGACGGCCGGATTCATCGACCCGGGCTTCGACGGCCACATCACCCTCGAGCTGTCGAATGTCGCGAACCTGCCGATCACGTTGTGGCCGGGAATGAAGATCGGGCAGTTGTGTCTGTTCCGGCTGACGAGTCCGGCCGAGCACCCGTATGGCAGCGCGCAGGTGGGCTCGAAATATCAGGGCCAGCGGGGCCCGACGCCGTCGAAGGCGTACCTGAACTTCGTGCACGAGCATCCCGACGCGCGTCCCAGCTGAGTACGGCGGCGCCGGCGTTCGTCCGGGCAGGATCTCTCACCGCGCCGGTCTCCTCCGGAAGGTTCGAGGGTTGCGGTGCTCAGGTCGACCCGGATGCCTTCTTCGGTTCACTTCCGCCGAGTTCGTTCACTCGCTTCGACGCGTTTCAGTCACACGCCATCCATCGCGACACGGGACGGTCGACTTCACGGCGATCGACGCGGTCTTCGATGCCGCTGCGCGCCATCACCCGATCACACTGGGAGCAATCGGCGGAAACCAATACGGCACAGCGGGGGAGGGATTCGTTGTGGCGGCGTCGGATTCAGGCGCGGCCGGATCCTGTGCGCATGCGAGAGCCGGGCACGCGAGGAGAATCATCGCCGTCGATGCGGTCGCGAGCGCGGGCCGCATGCCGAGCCTGCGGGTGTTGTCAGCCGTCACAAGTGCCACATAAGCAGACCCGGGCTCGGTTCGCTGCCCGAGTGAAAGATCTTGTTTCCGGTTGGTGACCCGGTTTCGGGCACTCCACGCAGACCGGACGACTTACCTGCCCAGTCGGGTAGTTTTCCGGTAATACTCGCGAGTAGCAATCTTGGTCGATAGACTCCGAAACGAGTCGTCCTCCTGTCCCCCCTGCGAGGACGACCGCGCGGGCCGGTACCCCCCATCTCCGGCCTGCGTCGAAGCCCCGCCGATCCCCACCACGATCGGCGGGGCTTCCTTCATTCGCGAAACCTCGTCTCCAGGCTGTTGCCGGAGTTCGGATCGACGACGTGACGGCGTGGGATCGCGTACGGGGCAGGGTTTTTCCTGATGTCGGCACTCTGGAGCGTCGTGTCCTGACTCTGGTGGATCCCGCATGCGGCCCCGGAAACGCCACGTGCGGGTGACGCTGCAACGATCGAACGTATGATCGATAGGTGAAGCTGTATCGAACTGCCGGTGGATGGGCGGAGCCTGCGCCTTCGCGCTGTCCGAACGGGCATGAACTCGGCCCCGATCGGGTGCTGGTGGGATCGCAAGCGTGTAATTGCGGCAGCAGACACCGCACACATACCTGCCGAGCGTGCGACGCAACCATCTACTCGCCGCCGATGGGATCGACATGCCGCCTCCGTGCATTCGACGAACGATGACCGCTATTCAGTGCACAAGAGTGAGCAGATTGTTTTATGGTCGAACAGCAGTCGCCGCCAGTGGCCGGTTCGGAGTCGGGGAGGTTCAGAGCCGCTGCGCAGGCCGTCGGGGAGGCCGGGCGACTGGTAGGGGAGCCCCGCCGGCGAATTGAGGGGGAGGAGCCGGCGGGGCCCTGAACTGCATCTCCTGTGTCGGGGAGGACTTCCAGGAAGAAGCGTCGCGTCAAAGCGACGGGCGCCACTGTATGGGAGCGTGGCCGACCCCGTCCACTTCCGATGCCGAAATGATATTTAGCGCCACAACTATTCGTGCCTGCGTCATCGGCGCGAACAACTGACCCAGTCGTTCAGCTGCGTTTCCATTCCGGTTACCTGACGTGAAGTTGCCCGTACAACTTGCTCGACCATGGTCGATAGCGTGACGGAGCGCAACGGTTACCACAAGATCGCCGGTGAGCTCGCAGACGAGATCGCCCAGCTGGAACCGGGCACCAAACTCGCGAGCGAGCACGAGCTGATGGCACGGTTCGGCGTGGGACGGGCATCTGCCCGCTCGGCGGTCCAGGAGCTGGAGCGTCGCGGACTCGTCCGCAGGCTCCGCGGCTCGGGCACCTACGTCAACCGCCGCATCGACTACGTCGTCTCAAAAGAGAAACGACCGTCGTGGCATCGGACCGTCGAAGCGGCAGGAGCGGTGCCGCGTTCGACCGTACTGCTGTCCGAGGTCCGCCCGATTCCGGAATCCAGCGCGCACTACCTCGGAATCGAACCCGGAACTCCCGCCCACTACATGCGCCGGCTGCGTTACGTCGACGACCAGGTGGCCGCGCTCGGAGAGGAGTGGGTGCGGTGTGAGGCTGTCACCGAGCTCGGTTCCGCCATGCGCGTGGAGGAGTCGCTCGACGAACTCCTACGTCAGATGGGCAGATTCGACGTCGTGCGGTCGTGGTGCCGCACCTCGATGGAACTGCCGCCACCCGAGATCTGCACAGCGCTCGAGATGACCTACGTCGCTCCCATCTGGATCATCGAAAGCATCAACCGTGACGCCGAAACCGGCGTCGCCGTCACCTACAGCTCCTCCTGGACGCGCGCCGACATGATCCGCGTGGTCATGGAGATCGGCGACCATCCTCCCGTTTCGACCTGTGAAGGAAACTGATGACGACCCACACCTACACCCGGGAGCGGCTCGCCGAGCTGCTCGCCGCGGCCCCCGAGCAGGATCTGGTGGGTGCAGCCGACATGTGCCTGTCCGATGGTGCGGCGCTGACCGTCCTGACCACCCCGGAGATCGGGTGCATTGCCACCCAGGTTCGTGAACCCATCGGTCACGCCCGCTTCTTCCTCGGCAATGTCCTGGCATGCCACGCAGAAGTACGGCTCGACGACACCCGCGGCTGGGCCATGCGCATGGGCGACGACCGCGCCGCGGTCCTCGCCGCCGCCGTGTGCGACGCCGAGGTCGCTGGAAACCGGCCGAACGCCGATCAGGTACTCGAGCTGTGCGCCCGCATGGAAGCCGAGCTCGCTCGCGCCGACGCCGAGGAATGGGCACACATCGCCCCCACCATCGTTCAATTCGAGGAGCTGACGTGACCCTCTCCGCCACCGACAAGGTCTTGGGTATCGGGCTCGACCCCGTTGTTGCACAGCAGGTCTACCGTGCGATGCTCCAGGCATTCAGTCGCCCCGGCCTGCCGCAGACGTTTCCGTCGACGGACTTTCCGCCCGCCCTGCTTCCCGCACTCGCCCTCGCCGACCTCGAAACCGGCGTCGCCGTACTCGAAGACGGATCCGATTGGCTCAAGGTACTCACCGTCGCGACCGGCGCCCCCGTCGCGGTTCTCGGCGAGGCGAAGTACATCACCGCGCTTCGTCCCCCCACCGCCGACGAACTGCTCTCCGCCGCACGCGGCACCGCATTGTCACCGGAATCCGCTTCGACGGTGATCTGCTCGGTGCCTTCCCTCGAGGGGGGAGCGCCCGTCGAACTCACCGGGCCCGGTGTGAACGGCACCGAGACCATCGCACCGCTGGGCTTCGACGCAACACTGCGCGACGCCCGCTCTGTCGCCGTCGCCGACTTCCCCGCAGGCATCGACATTCTGCTCGTCGCCGACGACGGCACCGTCCTCGGGTTGTCGCGCACCACCCGCACCAGCACCCCGAGTTCGCGCACCGCACAGGAGAACTGACATGGGATACTCAGGAGCCCGCGGCGGACTCGACGCAATCCTCGCCGCCGAAAGCCTCGTCCGCACTGCGCGCGAAGCCGACAACTCACCACGCCTGACCACCGAACAGATCACGGGCCGCATGCGCCTCGCCGTCGACCGTGTGATGGGTGAAGGGTCGCTCTACGACCCCGAAACCGCAGCCGACGCGCTCCGCCAGGCGGAAGGTGACGTCATCGAGGCCACCCATCTCGTCCGCGCCCACCAATCGACCCTTCCGCGACTGGCAGTCAGCGAACCCGTCGACCCCGACGAGATGACAGTGCTGCGCCGCATCGTGCCTGCGTGGCGCACCCCGGACGGGCCTCAGTTGCTCGGCCGCACCAGCGATTACACCGGCCGCATGCTCGTCCGCGACGACGCGACCGTGCCGCCGACCGTCATCGACGAGGCCCCCACCCCCGACCGGACCGAAGCAGAGCGGCACCCCAAGCGCTTCTCGGAACTGCTGCGTGAAATGGACCTGCTCGCCGACAGCCGCCCGACCGACGGCTCCGACCCCGAACCGTTCGACATCTCCCGACACCCCGCTGCGCCTCCCGCGCCGCGCTCGGCGGTGCTCGCGTCGATGGCACGCGCCGAGACAGGTTCGCTGATCGGCACGTGGTACCGCTCGATCCGCGGCACCGAAGGCAACCTGCACGAGGTCACCCTCGGCGAGGTTCGACACGGCCGCGTACCGGTGCGCGTGCGCCACCCCCATACCGGAACCGCCTTCGCGGTCGGCGATGTTCGCGTCACCGAATGCGAGGCGATCGAAGATCTCAACGGCCCCGACGAGGACCGCGGCCGCTTCGACGTCGGCTACGGATTGTGCTTCGGACACAACGAACGCAAAGCCATCGCGATGGCGAACCTGGATATCGCATGCCGCCGCTTCGGCGACACCGCCGGTCTCGAGCAGACCCTGCTGCTCACCACCGACGGCCTCGACTCCTGCGGCTTCCTCGAACATCTCAAGCTTCCGCACTACGTCACCTTCCGCTCGATGATCGACCGGAAGCTCGCCGTGCAGGCCGGCGCCGACGACGCCGCGGACCGCAACACCGAACCTCTCGGAAGGACCTGCTGATGACCGACCTGCTCACTACCCGTAATACTCTGCGGGACAACGCCTCGCGCGTCACCCACACCCTTGACGCGATCGACGCCGCCACCCGTGAACGCGGCATCCTCGACGAAGGATCCAAACGCGAGATTCGTCGCGCGACACTGACCGCGGTGTGTGTGCCCGGTTACCTGACCCCGTTCGGTTCCCGCGAGATGCCCGTTGCCCGCGGCTGGGGCTCCGGCGGCCTACAGGTCACGCTCGGCGTCGTCGGCGGTGCCGATGTCGTCAAGGTCATCGATCAGGGTGACGACGACGGCGTCAACGCCACGAACCTGCGACGCCTGATCGAGGCGAGCGAGAAGTGCGCTTCCACCAAGGACACCCGCGAGTCGACGATCATCCAGTCGCGTCACCGCATCCCCGAGGAGCCGATGACCGAGGAGCAGATCCTCGTGCTGCAGGTCCCCAACTCGGAACCTCTTCGGGCCGTGCAGAAATCGGTCACCGAGTGTGCCCGTATGCACGCCGAGGCCGACTATTCGATGATGTGGGTCAGCCTCTACGAGGACCTCGTCCGCAACGGCGTCATCACCAAGACCACCGGCTACCCGGTGCTCGTCGACGGCCGGTACGTGATGATCACGTCGCCGATCCCGCGATGGGATGTCCCGCGCCTGCATAATTCACCGCATCTGACGCTGCTCGGGGCCGGACGCGAGAAGCGCATCTTCGCAGTCCCGCCCTACACCCCGGTGCAGCCGCTCACATTCGACGACGTCCCGTTCGAGGTCGAGGGCAGCGACGATCAGGCCTGCGTACGTTGCGGTTCGTCCGACACGTTTCTCGTCGAGGCATCGCCCGGGCGCATGATGTGCAGCGACGTCGAGTGGTGCACTCGCGTCATCGACGCGGATATCGACGAGGCGCTCCACGGTGCGCACTCCCCGTTGCAGTTCCTTCCCGACCCGCAGCGCCGCGTCCGCGCCGCGAACGCGGTGACCCGCCGCGATCCGGCCGAACTCACCGATCGACCCGTCCCCGCGCAACCCGACGGCTGGACCCTGGCCGTCCGGGACGTCGGCAAGGTGCACGGCCCCGGTGGTGCCGACGCCGTCCCGGGAACCGGCCCCGAGACCGGCACCGCGATCAGCCCGGTCACCGGTGCCGTCGTCGCGGCGTGGGATGTCAGCTTCGACGTCGCGCCCGGTGAGGCGCTCGGCCTGATCGGCGAGTCGGGGTCGGGCAAGTCGACGGTGCTGCGCTGCCTGATCGGCGACGACAAGGCCACCAGCGGCTCGATGTTCCTGACCACCGTCGGAGGCGGGACCACCGACGTGTTCACCCTCGACGACACCGAACGCCGCGCGCTGCGCATCGACACCCTCGGTCTCGTGCACCAGAATCCCGCCGACGGACTGACGATGACGGTCTCCGCGGGTGGCAACATCGCCGAGCGACTCACCGCCGCGGGCTGGCGCAACTACTACGAGATCCGCGACCGTGCCGCGTATCTGCTGGAGAAGGTCGATGTGCCTCTCGAGCGTATGGACGATCCCGTCCACACGTTCTCCGGCGGGATGCGTCAGCGCGTGCAGATCGCGAAGGCCCTTGCGACCGATCCGCGCGTACTGCTGCTGGACGAGCCCACGACAGGGCTCGACGCGTCGGTTGCGGCCGGTGTGCTCGATCTGCTGCGGAATCTACTCGCCGAACGGGACACCGCCGCCGTGGTCGTCAGTCACGACTTCGCGGTCATCGAGGCACTCACCGACCGCACGCTCGTGATGAACGTCGGCCGCGTCGTCGAGAGCGGGCTCACCGACCAGCTGTTCCAGGACCCCCACCACCCCTACACCCAGCGGCTCGTTGCAGCCGCACGGAGGTGACCATGTCTGAGCCCGCTACCGCAGATCCGGTTCTCACCGTCCGCGACCTGCGCAAATCCTTCACCCTCCACACCATCGACGGTCGCACCGTCACGTCGCTGCACGGCGTCGAGCTCGAGGTCGGCCGCGGTGAACACGTCGCGCTCGCAGGACCGTCGGGTGCCGGAAAGTCGAGTTTCCTGCGTTGTGTGCACCGCAGCTACCTGCCCGACTCAGGCTCGATCGTGCTGCACACCGACGAAGGCCCCGTCGAACTCACCGAGCTGTCCGACCGGGAGATGGCCCGGCTGCGCGGACGCGAACTCGGCTACGTGTCGCAGTTCCTGTCGGCGCCGCCGCGCACAGCACCCTTGGAGGTGGTTGCGGCATCCGCTCGTCGCCGCGGAATGAACCGCGTCGATGCCCGCGACGCCGCTGCCGAAGCACTGCAGCGACTCTCGCTCGACGAAGCATTGTGGGACGTCGACTGCAGTGTGCTCTCCGGTGGTGAACGTCAGCGGGTGAACATCGCTGCCGGCACCGTCCACCCGCCGCGGCTGCTCCTGCTCGACGAGCCGGTGTCGGCCCTCGACCCGGTCAACCGCGAGCGTGCACTCGACCTGATCGCGTCGCTGTCGGCGTCCGGTGTCGCGGTGCTCGCAGTGTTCCACGATCTCGATGCCATGCACCGTCTCGCGACACGTGTCGTGCGGTTCGCCGACGGTCACATTGCCCGAATCGGATCCGCCGCAGATGTGTTGGGAGATGCAGCATGACCGGAATCGAAACCGCACCCGCTACCGCAGCATGGACGCTGCAGTGCGCACCGCAGAACTATGTGGTCGGCCACGTCCGGGCGGTGCTGCCGGACCGCATTCTCGACGACGCACGCATCGTGGTGCGCGACGGCATGATCGAGGAGGTCGGCCCGTCCACCCCCGGAGTGCGGTCCGACGTCGACGGCGGCGGGCTCCTGTGTGTGCCGGGCCTCGTCGACGTGCATTCCGACGGACTGGAGAAGGAGCGTCTCCCGCGACCGGGTGTCGAACTGCCGTGGGCGTTCTCCCTCATGTCGTTCGAGGGCAAGGTGCGGGCGGCGGGTGTGACGACCGTGTTCCACGGTGCATCGTTCTCCGATCGCGCCACCGCGACGACGGGGCGCAGCGTCCATGTCGCGCAGCAGATGTGCGAGTCGATCGAGGACTGGAGCACCCGCGACACCGACGCACGACTCGTCGACCACCGGGTCCTGCATCGCCTCGACGTGCGGTCCGCGGCCGGATTCAAGGCCATGCGTGAGGAATTCGACCGGCTGGTTGCGGCGGGTGTCGTCACCACCACAACCCCCGCGGTCATCTCACACGAGGACCACACGCCGGGGATCGGCCAATACGCCGACCGAACCTACTACGAGAACCACATCGCCGGCGTACGCGGAATCTCGGTGGAGGATGCACGCAAGGTGGTGGACGGCCTGGCGGCCGAGCGCGAGGCCAACGCCGGTGTCCGCGACGAGACGATGGGATGGCTTGCAGAACAGTCGCGCAGCGGTCTGGCCCGCGTCTTCGGGCACGATCCCGAATCGGCCGTCGAGATCGCGGATCTGGCCGCACGCGGAGGCAACGTCGCCGAGTTCCCCACTACGGTCGAAGCGGCGCGGGAAGCGCGTGACCGCGGCATGTCCGTGGTGATGGGCGGCCCGAACGTGCTGCGTGGACGCTCCCACTCGGGCAATGTCTCCGCCGGGGAACTGGCCGAGCTGGGGCTGGTGACGGCGCTGGCGTCGGACTACCTGCCGTCGTCGCTGCTCGGTGCCGCGTTCGCTCTCGCGGAGCGCGGCATGGCGTTGCCCGCGGCGGTCGGACTCGTCACGAGCGGTCCCGCGACCGCGGTCGGGCTTGCCGACCGAGGTGCGCTGACCACCGGTCAGCGCGCCGACCTCGTCCTGGTCTCGCTCGAACACGGTCACCCGGTGACCCGCGCGGTACTACGCGCATCGTGAATCCTCGGCCTCGCACCCATTCGGTTGCGGGGCCGAGGTGCATTGATCGCACAACACACCGTGAACGTCGTCCGGTCGAGGGGAGGAGTTCACCTCGGGTTGGGAGATTCGATGCACCATACAGACAGTCTGGACTCCAACGATGCCGGTAAGGTGTCGCCCCCTCGTGCCCCGACTCGCTTCCGCGTGTTCGACAAGGAGTTTCCTCTCATGCGTATTACCTCTTCCCGTACTTGGTCTGCGGTGGCTGTGGCCGCGGCGGCCGTGCTCACGCTGTCCGCGTGTGGTTCCAGTGCCGACGAAGACAGCTCGGCGGGCGCGACCGGAAGCGAAGGCGCCCCGGAGACCTTGGTGCTCGCCTCCATCCCGAGCGAGGACAGCACCAGCCTGGCGCAGGAATTCTCGCTGATTCAGCAGGTCATCGAAGACGAGACGGGTATCCCGGTCGAGTTCCAGAACGCCACCGACTACGCGGCCGTCATCGAGGCCCAGCGCGCAGGCAAGGTGCATATCGGCCACTACGGCCCCTTCTCCTACGCCACCGCGAAGGACGGTGGCGTGCCTGTACAGCCACTGGGGGTGTTCGCCGACAGCCCCGACGAGGAACCCGGCTACCAGTCGTACGCGATCGTGCCTGCGGGATCCGACATCCGATCGCTCGAAGACTTCCGCGGCAAGCCGGTGTGTTTCGTCGACCCCACCTCCACCTCCGGGTATCTCTACCCGTCGGCGGGTCTGCTCGAGGCCGGCGTCGACCCCGAGAAGGACGTCACCCCGGTCTTCGCGGGCGGCCACGACGCTTCCGCACTCGCGGTCAAGAGCGGCCAGTGCGACGCCGGTTTCGCATTCGACACGATGGTGACCGAAACTCTCGTCCAGAAGGGCGATCTGGCCGAGGGCGACCTCGACGTGATCTGGGAGTCCGAGATGATCGCGGCCAGCCCCTCAGCGGTGCTGACCACGCTGCCGCAGGACCTCATCGACCAGCTCACCGACATCTACGCGACGAAGCTCAACCGCCCCGCACTCGTCGAGGCCGGCTACTGCGCCAGCGAGCAGGAGTGTGAGCTTCCCGAGGGCACCGAATACGGATTCATCCCCGTCGCCGACGACTTCTACGACGGTGTCCGCAAGGTCTGCGAGATCACTCAATCCCCCTCCTGCACAGCCTGACCCGAATCCGAAATCCCTCGACATCTGGAGTCCGCCATGACCGACCCCGACCATGCGCGCCTCGGCGCATCCATCGACAAGATTCTCCGGCCCACCATCGAACTCGACCACGTGAGCAAGGTGTTCGCACCGGATCTCCGCGCGCTCGACGACGTGTCGCTGACGGTCTACCCCGGTGAAGTGGTTGCGCTGCTGGGCCTGTCGGGGTCGGGTAAGTCGACTCTGCTGCGTCTGCTCAACGGTTTGCACCCGTCCACATCGGGTGCCGTGCGGGTCCTCGGGCACGAGGTGGGCGCTGCCCGCGGCCGTGAACTGCGGGAACTTCGACGCAAGGTTGGATTCGTGTTTCAGCAGTTCCACCTCGTCGGCAACATGTCGGTGCTCGAGAACGTGTGTTCCGGTGCTCTCGGCTCTTTGCGTGGACCGAGGTTCGGTCTCCCGATGTACCCGAAGTCGGTGCGTCTGTCCGCCATGGAACAACTCGACCGCGTCGGTCTCGCAGACCGTCCGTTCCAGCGCGCCGACACGCTCTCCGGTGGGCAGCAGCAGCGAGTCGCGGTGGCGCGCGCACTGATCCAGAAGCCGAGGATCCTCCTCGCCGACGAACCCGTCGCCTCGCTCGATCCCGAGTCGTCGGCGCAGGTCATGGCGCTGATCTCCCAGATTGCGTCAGAGGACGACCTGACGGTGGTGTGCAGCCTGCACCAGGTCGATCTCGCATTGTCGTGGGGGCACCGACTCATCGGTCTGCGCGGCGGACAGGTGGTGCTCGACAAGCCGGTGTCGACGATCGACCGGAGCGAGACGATGAGCATCTACTCGGCGGTCGAACCGGTCGCGTCCGCTCAGGCCACCGCGAACCGATGACGATTACCGCGCCACCGGTGAAGACGCTGCCACGCCCCACGTGGCAGACCATCAGCGCGCAGGTCATCCTGTTCGGCCTGTTCGCGGCGGCCCTGTGGTCGATCGCATCGCTGAAGATCAATTTCGCGACGATCGTCGACAGTATCGGCAACGCAGCCGAGTTCCTGTCGCGGATCTTCCCACTCGATTTCCCGCCCCTCGGTGAGCTCGCCGCGACGACCGGGCAGACCCTGGGGATCGTGCTCCTCGCCACCGTATTGGCTGTGGTGCTGAGCATCCCCGTCGCGCTCGGAGCTGCCCGCAACACCGCACCCCGCACGGCGCTTCGGATGCCTGCGCGCACCATCATCGTCGTCACCCGTGCCATTCCCGAACTGGTGCTGGCGATCTTGTTCCTGCGTCTGTTCGGCCTCGGCGCGATCGGCGGCATCCTCGCACTCGGCATCCACTCGATCGGCATGATCGGAAAGCTGTACGCCGACGCGATCGAAGACACCGACCCCGGTCCGCGGGACGCACTGCGCGCCGCGGGCGCCACGTGGTGGCAGCAGATCACCGGCGGAGTGCTGCCGCAGGTCATGCCCGCGATCGTCGCCACGGCCCTGCACCGGTTCGACATCAACCTGCGTGCCTCTGTCATCCTCGGCTACGTCGGTGTCAGCGGCATCGGTCTCGAACTGTCGAGTGCGTTGCGCACCATGAACTATCAGCGCGGCATGGCGCTGGCGCTGTTCATCGTCGCGCTGTGCGTCATCGTCGAGCTGATCTCCGGCGCCCTGCGCAGGATGGTGCTCGGCGACAAGGCCCCCGCGCGGCGTGGCTTGTTCTCGCGTCTCCGCGACCGTGTCTCGAATGCTCAGGGCGGCTGGGTGGATCGTGAGCCGGGTGAGAAGCAGTCCCCGACTGCACTGCGGACTTCCGACGGCCGGTATCGCATCAGTCGACCCTGGACGGGGGAGCGGATCGTCCGTACTTCCTACGTCGCACTCTTCGTGCTGGCGCTGTTGGCCTCCGTCTGGTCAGCGAACATCGACTTGTCCCGTATGGCCGAGGGTTTCGGCTCGATGTGGAATACCCTCTCGCTGTTCTTCCCACCCGGAACCGGCGGTATCGGCGACGAACTGTGGAAACAGCTGATCGTCACTCTGCAGATTGCTCTCGCGGCAACTCTGATCGGCCTGATCGTGGCGGTCCCCGTCGGTCTCCTCGCAGCCCGCAATGTCGCACCCACTCGGGGGGTCGCGAAGGGATTCCGCGTCTTCATCGTGATCGTCCGCGGTATCCCGGATCTGATCCTGGCGATTATCGTGATCGTCGTGACCGGTCTCGGTGCCACAGCCGGCGCAATTGCGCTGTCGGTCGGCGCAATCGGCCTGTTCAGCAAGCTGATCGCAGACTCCGTGGAGGAAACCGACATCCGCGTGCAACAGGCGGTGATTGCCGGCGGCGCGACACGCATGCAGGTCCTCATCGCCGCGACGATCCGCCAGTCCGGGCCCGCGATCATCGCGCACATCTTCTATCAGCTCGACACCAATATCCGTGCCGCGACACTGCTCGGTGTCGTCGGCGCAGGCGGACTCGGCTTCTACCTGATGAACGCGGCCCGAGTCATGCAGTTCGACGTGGTCACCATGATCGTGCTGATGATCTTCGTGGTGGTCATGATCGTCGAGGGTCTGGCGATCTGGGTCCGCAAGGTCGTGTCCTGATTCCCGCTGCCAACTGACCGAACGTCACCTTCATCTACTCGAGGTGACCAAAGGTGACATTCGGCCACGCCATGCCGTGCCATGCCACGCCACACCATCTGGAGTACCCATATGACTCTCACCGACTCCGACCACACCACTGCCGGACGCATGCTGACCGCGGCGTCCGATGCCGCCCTCACCGCGTACCGCGACGCCGTCGCGAAGTATTCGCGGGAGAAACTGAAGTCGATCGCGATGGAGGGTGCCGACGGCACACCGACGATGTTCATCGACGTCCTCGTCGAGGACGCCATCATCTCCGCGGCAACGGCGGCCGGTGCGAACGTGCTCTCGGAGGAGCGGGGCTGGATCGATGTCGGATCTGCCGTCACCCTCGTCGTCGACCCCGTCGACGGCTCCGCCAACGCGGCCGCGGGTATCCCGCTGGCATGTTTCAGCGCTGCGGCGGTAATCGACGGTGACTTCACCGAGGCGTCGACGACCTGGCTGCACACCGGACAGACCTGGTGGGCCTCGCGCAGTAGGTCCGCGTTTCGCACCAGCGGCTGCACGTCTCTGTCGTCGGCCGCGGTCTCGATGCTCCGTCCGCACGAACGCAACCGCGACGCCTGGTGGCGTGTCGCGGAGAAGGCCACGCGCATCCGCATACTCAGCTGCAGCACCCTCGAGTCGGTGTTCGTCGCGACAGGGTCGACCGACGCGTTCGTCGACGCAGGCAGCGACACGCACCGTTTGATGGACATCGCCGCCGCGGTCGTGCAGGTCGAGGCATCCGGTGGTGCAGTGATCGACGCGTACGACCGTCCCATCGTGTTCGACACCGACCTGACGAAACGGTGGAGCGGCATCGTCGCCGCTACCGACGACCTCGCAGCCGAACTGCGCGAAGCCGTTCGCGGGTAGTCTTCGCAAGGACATCGAAACCGACGGGAGTGTTGATGTCCGGACAGAAGGCCCGCATGCTGGCCGGCGAACTCTACCGTGCCGACGACCCCGAACTTGCGGCCGATGCACTGCGCGCGGCCACGCTGAGCGAGAAGTTCAACGCCACGAGCGCCGCAGACCCGGATGCGCGACGCGCACTCCTGGCCGAACTGGTCGGCGGCCTGGGCGAGCGGGCCGAGATCCGCCCGCCCCTGTACGTCGACTACGGATACCAGGTCACCATCGGGGCAGGTACCTTCGTCAACTTCGGGGCCGTGATGCTCGACGTAGGGCGCATCACCATCGGCGCCGACGTGCAGATCGGTCCCAACGTGCAGTTGCTGACGCCCACCCATCCGATCGACCCCGAACTGCGCCGCGCCAAGTGGGAATCGGCCGAACCGATCACCATCGAAGACAATGTGTGGCTCGGCGGTGGCGTCATCGTCGGGCCGGGTGTCACGATCGGGGAGAACACCGTCGTCGGTGCGGGCGCGGTCGTCGTGAAGGATCTTCCGCCGAACGTCGTTGCCGCGGGGGTGCCCGCCGCGGTCGTCAAACGTCTCTGACCCGGAGAGTCAGCCGGCGTTCTCGTTGCCGTCGTCGAGCTGGCGCTGCTCCTTCGCGAGGCGCCGCTGCTCTTCGACGCGCGCACGGAAGCGGCGCTGGAAGTCCTCGTCGTGCTCGGGATCGAGCACAGGGCGGGTGGGTCGGGGGTATTCGGGAGCGGACTTGGACGTCAGAGTTTCCACGATGCCCTGAGGTCGGCCGAGGATCAGCCAGAGCACCGACCCCGCCAGCGGCAGCAGAAGCACGATCATCAGCCACAACAATTTGGGCAGGTGCCGGACTCGATCTTCGTCGGAGCAGATCACATCGACGAGGCAGCCCAACCACAGCAGTGTCACGATCAATCCGAGGTATGGCACTCCCGCAAGTTAGCAGGCGTGGTGCAGGGTGCGTAGGCCCGGTGGCCGACCACCAGGCCTACCTGCATTCGACCTGCGGGGGCACGGTGCGGGCCGGCACACGGGGTTGGAGCTCGTCGAAGCCCAGCTCGACGGCGGACCGATCATCTCACCGCGTGTCACCTGAGCAACCTGGACCAAAAGGTGACAACGTGAACCTTCCCGAAGAAAATGGGCGCCGGACGCAGGCTGTCGGCATTGTCGGGGTGCGGAACGCCGTTCACTGCACACAATTGAATACGAGGGTGAACCCACCAGGTTCATGTGGAGAGGAAGTCATGCCCGCTCAGATCGCCACCGCCGCACCCGTCACCCACGCTGCTCTGTTGGGTTTGGGGGTGTACCGACCGCGCCGCGTCGTGCCCAATGCCGAGATCGTCGACCAGATCGATTCCTCCGACGAATGGATCAAGACACGTTCCGGCATCTCCTCGCGACGGTGGGCCGACGAGGATGAATCGATCGTCTCGATGAGTGTCGCCGCGTCCCGCGACGCGCTCGCCGCGGCCGGTCTCGAGGCCGATCAGATCGACGCGGTCGTCCTCGCCACGTCGTCGCTGATGGTGCTGGGGCCGTCGGCGGGAGCTGTGGTGGCCACGGAACTGGGGATGAAGGACACCGCCGCCTACGACATCTCGGCCGGCTGCGCGGGCTTCTGTTACGCGCTCGGCAATGCTGCGGCACTCGTTCGTGCCGGACAGGCCAGGAACGTGCTGGTCATCGGCGTCGAACGGTTGTCCGATCTGCTCGAGCCGACCGACCGGACCTGCGCGTTCATCTTCGCGGACGGTGCCGGTGCGGCCGTGGTCGGCCCATCCGATTCGGAGGGGATCGGTCCGGTCGCCTGGGGTTCGGACGGAAGCCAGACCGACGCCATCAAGCAGGACAAGGATTTCATGTCCTACTTCGACGAAGTCGAAGCAGCGGCCGCGGGTGGAGCGCCGGCAGTGCGCCCGTACATCCGGATGAACGGATCGGCGGTGTTCCGCTGGGTGGTGAGTTTCCTGGGGAAGGCGTGCACCGACGCGTTGGAGAAGTCCGGCGTCAACGCCGCCGACCTCGACGCCTTCGTCCCGCACCAGGCGAACAGCCGTATCACCGACGCACTCATCAAAGGGCTGCATCTGCCCGAGAGCGTTGCGGTTGCGCGCGATATCGGAGAGACCGGCAACACGAGCGCCGCATCGATCCCGATGGCCATGGAGGAGCTTCTTCGGTCCGGCGTATCCAAACCGGGGGATACCGCGCTACTCGTCGGTTTCGGTGCCGGGCTTGCCTACGCGGGACAGGTTGTTCAGCTGCCCCCCATCGTCTAGGTCATGGTCGCTCTCGGTGCTGACCAGCAGCGCCACGATCGGCACCGCAAGGAGGACGATGCCGATGACGAACGCCGGGAACAGCAGCGATAGCACCGTCATTCCCTCGGGCGCCTGTGCCTCGAGGTCGACCTGTGCACTCATGCCGACCATGCCGGTGTAGTGCAGCGCTACCACGCCGCAGGCAAGCAGCAGGGTCGACGCCACGCGCACGTGAAGTTTCCCGGGGCTTTCGAACATCCACATCGCAGCCGCAGACCCGAGGATGCCGACGGCAGCGGAGACCGCAACCATCTTCGGATCGTGCTCGATGGTGCCCCGTATCCTGATGGCGGCCATGCCGGTGTAGTGCATGAGGACGATGGCCGTGCCCATCACTGCGCCGCCGAGCGTGATCGACGCGGAGCGAGACAATCGCTGGGCGGCGGAGAGACGAGCGTTCGAGATCAACAGCCCGAACAGTGTCGCCCCTACCGCAAGTACCACCGAGAACAGGGTGGCGCCGAGGTCGTAACGGACGGGGGAGGTCGGGACCGAGAAGCCGGACATCCCGATGAAATGCATCAGCCAGATGCCGACACCGCCGATCGACAGGGCAGCCATCACGAGCCAGCCCACACCGGCAGTGGACGTCAGGTGTTTGCGGGACTGCTGCACGCAGCACAATCCGACGTAGCAGCCGACCGCGGCGGTGACGAATGCCAGGTACGGCACCCACAATCCCATCGTGAAGTGCTGTTCGTGCGGCATCCGATCCCCTGTGTCCAGCTACTGCACCTTCTGTGGTCCAGCGGCCCGACCATATCCCACACGCGGAGACTTACCCGACTGCTGAACGACTACGGAGAAAGATGTCTCGTGGGCGTGTCGGCGAGTTCGCGGATCGCGGTGACGAGCGGAGCCCACGCATGCTCGGGGAGGTCATGTCCGACTGCGGGAAGGAACAGTGTGCGAGCCGCAGGGATCTTGGACGCGATGGCATGGGCCGCCTTGGGGGCGATGAGGGGATCGTCTTCGCCGTGGACGATCAGGGCGGGGCACGCGATCGTGTCGATCGTCGGACCGCTCCACTGTGCGCCGATCTGCCTACTCTGCGATTCCTGGTCGTGGACGCCGCTGTCGGGATTGTCTTCCAACCTTGCTCGAACCGACATCTCGTCGAATATGGCACGAGGTGACGACAGAAGCTCGGCAACGGCGAGCCCCGCCTCGATCGCACCCTCGCGGGTGTCGGGGAACTTCAGCTTTGCGAACTTGCCGAGTGTGCGCACCCGGATGAAGCGGAGTGTGCGCCACCCCGCCACATCACCGGGGACAGCCGCGACCGTGGTGAGCGACCGGACCCGCTGCGGATGCCTGAGGGCGACGCGCTGGGCGACCGCACCACCGAGCGAGACTCCGAGCAGGTGTGCCGAGCCCCAGCCGAGTTCGTCGAGCACTGCTGCGGCGTCGTCTGCCATGTCTTCGGCGGTGTAGGCCCCACCACGCCTGCCCAACAACGCGGTGATCGGGTTTCGTGTGGGTGTCGGCGGAAAGTGGGTCGACTCGCCGCCGTCCCGCTGGTCGTATCGCACGACGGCGAATCCCTGCTTCGCGAGCTCCCGGAAGAACCCGTCAGGGATCGAGTGGCGGTTGACACCCAACCCGGTCGCGACGAGAAGTGGGTCGCCGTCGCGCTCGGGCATGAACCGGTCGAACGCGATGCGCACCGACCCGTTCTGTGCCCATTGTCGCGGTCCCCATGAATTGTCGGACGGCATCTTGCCCCTATCCTAAACTGCGTTCGGTGAACTCAGTTTAGGATAGGGCAGAACGGCGACGAGCGGAAGGGGATTCGTGTGGCGAAGAAGGTGCAGATCGTCTGGGACCGTGCCGACGGCACACGCGGCCCGGCCCCGTCGCACAGTAGGAGCGACCTCGCCGCTGTTGCGATGGAGCTTGCGTCGGAAGGCGGCTTGCCGTCCGTCTCCACCCGCCGGATCGCTCAGAAACTCGGCGTCAGCCAATCGGCCGTGTATCGGTACGTTTCCGGTTCGGACGACATCTTCGACATCATGGTCGATGCCACGGTCGGCGAGATCGACCTCGACGTGCCCTTACGAGGCGAGCCGATCGACGATCTCATCGCACTGGCCCGACGCGCGAAGATCGTCCACGTGAAATACCCGTGGCTGCTCGATCTGCCGGTCGAGTCGATGCGTATCGGGCCACGCACCATCGACTTTCTCGAGTACTCCCTCCGTGCGATGGCATCTGTCGACGTGCCCGGCCACGTGAAGATGCAGGCGATCGCGGTGCTGAATTCTCTTGTCCAGCAATTCGCTCGCGCCGAGGTGAGTGGGGGCGAGTCCCGGCGGATGCGCCTCACCGCGCAGGTCGCGTATCTGCACAAGATCGCCGAACAAGGAGACCACCCGTTCGTCGCGGCAGCGTTGGCACACCCCGGTGCCGACGACGCCCCCGGGGACATGTTCGATCAGGTGCTGCGCCGAGTCCTCGAGGGCGTGCTCGCGGGGGCCTGACGCCGGACGAACTTCCCGCTGGGCTGAAACATTGTGGTTGCTGCCACATCCCCTTCGTAGCCTCGGGTCATCCGAGGAAGGGAACGGCCAGAATGCAGTCGCTCGATTGCCACACCTGTGGCACCCGCGTACTCGTCGCAAAGTACAGCCCAGCCCACACGAGTATCCAATGGTGCGAATCGGCTTCCGATGCGTGTCGAGAATTCGCCGCTGCTCGCGAGATCGACCCCCACACGTATCTCCTGCGCTGTGCGGCGCTGGACCGCACGGTCGATGCGGCTGTCGCCGAGGGTGAGATTCTCCAGACCACGCGGGTCGAGCCACCCGTGCGGCCCCTCTCATCCCAGGAATGTCCGACTTCCGAGGAAGCCGTCACCGCCTCGCGGTGACCGCCGTTTTCAGCCAACTCAGCCCTGGAGGACTCCATGACCGTCGAACAGGATCGCATCGAGATCCGCACAATCGAAGCCGGTAGCAATCCCACCCGGTTCGCCCGCGGGTGGCACTGCATCGGCCTTGCCAAGTCATTCCGTGATGGAAAGCCGCATCAGGTCGAAGTCTTCGGGACCAACCTGGTGGTCTTCGCCGACACGAAGGGAGAACTCCACGTTCTCGACGCATTCTGCAGGCACATGGGTGGCAACCTCGCCCGCGGCGAGATCAAGGGTGACACCATCGCATGTCCCTTCCACGACTGGCGCTGGAACGGCCAGGGTCGCTGTGAGGAGATCCCCTACGCTCGCCGCACCCCGAAGCTCGCGCGCACGAAGTCGTGGACCACCATGGAACGCAACGGGGTTCTCTTCGTCTGGCACTGCCCTCAGGGCACGACCCCACCGGAGAACGTGACGATCCCCGAAATCGAGGGATACGAGGACGGCGAGTGGACCGAGTGGACCTGGACGACCATCCACGTCGAGGGCTCGCACTGCCGCGAGATCGTCGACAACGTCGTCGACATGGCGCATTTCTTCTACGTGCACTTCCAGATGCCCGAGTTCTTCAAGAACGTCTTCGACGGGCATGTGGCGGGCCAGCACATGCGCTCGTACGGCCGCGACGATATCAAGACCGGTGTGCAGATGGACCTGCCTGAAGCCCAGACGATTTCGGATGCGTTCTATTACGGACCGTCCTTCATGCTCGACACGATCTACACCGTGGCGGAGGGCACGACCATCGAGTCGAAGCTCATCAACTGCCACTACCCGGTGACGTCGAACTCGTTCGTGCTGCAGTTCGGCACGATCGTCAAGAAGATCGAAGGCATGTCCGAGGAACAGGCCTCCGAGATGGCGACGATGTTCACCGACGGTCTCGAAGAACAGTTCAAGCAGGACATTGCGATCTGGGAACACAAGTCGCGCATCGAGAACCCGCTCCTCACGGAGGAGGACGGGCCGGTCTACCAGTTGCGCCGCTGGTACAGCCAGTTCTACGTCGACGTCGAAGACGTCACACCGGACATGACGCAACGTTTCGAGTTCGAGGTCGACACCACCCGTGCCCGTGAGTCGTGGCACAAGGAGGTCGAGGAGAACCTGGCTGCACGGTAGTGAGGTCGGGCCTGTTCCGTCCGGGTCGGGCGGAACAGGTCATTCGGGTCGGTTGCGCATCCCGTCGATGAACACGGTGATGATCGTGTGTGCGAGCTCGGCCATCGATTCACCCGGTTCGGGGTGGTGCCAGCGCGTCGCATGCCACAAGACGTCGTAGAGCATCTCGCGGAGGATCTCGGAGTCGATGTCGGTGCGCAAGGTGCCATCGGCCACGCCGTCGGCGATGGTGCTGCGCCACGCGGCTTCCATTTCGTCGGCGGTTGTGGCCATATCGGCTTCCACAACGCGTTCGCGCATGTAGTCACCTTCGCGTCGCCAGATCGATGTGGCTCCGTGATACTGCACGTTGGAATCCAGCGCTATCTCGGCCAGGGCTTCCATACGCTCGAGGGGTGAGAGCGCCAGCGCCATCACCTCACGGCAACGTTCGGAGATGTCGTCGATGTACTCGCGGATGAGTTCGGTGACGATGGCTTCCTTCGACGGGAAGTAGTGATACAGCGCCCCGGAATGGACGCCTACCGCTTTCGCGATGTCCCGGATCGTGGTGGCGTTGATTCCCTTGCGGGCGAAGATCTCGGCAGACCGATCGAGGATCTGCCTGCGGCGTTGCTGCGGATCCATTGCAGCCTTTCTGCTGAGCGTCGGCGCCGGTATGGCCGGGGTCAGTGTGCCACACCCATTGATCAATTGATCAATGGGATTCGACGTTCGATAAGGAGTATGTGTGACCATGGTCCGAGACGCGCAGGCAGTACTCGCGGGTGATACCGCGATCGTGACCGGCGCCGGTCAGGGTATCGGTAGAGGTATTGCGCTGGCCCTTGCAGCCGCGGGCGCGCAGGTCGCGGTGGTCGGGCGTACTTCGTCGGCCATTGCGGCGGTCGCCGACGAGATCACCGATCGTGGCGGTAGTGCCGAGCCCTTCGTCTGTGACGTGACGGACGCCGCGGCGGTCGAGGATGTCGTCCCAGCGGTGGTCGAGAGGTTCGGCGCGCTCACCGTACTGGTGAACAATGCCATGACTGCGGCGCACGGGCTTCTCCTCGAAGTGGACGAACAGACCTACCGCGGAGCGATGGAATCAGGACCGACGGCAACATGGCGGATGATGCGGGCCGCCCACCCCCACCTCCGCGGAGGTGGTCGCATCGTCAATCTGGGTTCGGCGGCAGGGATTCGGTGGGACCCGTCGGGCACCGGAGCGTACGCCGCAGCGAAAGAGGCGGTGCGGGTGCTGACGCGCACCGCGGCGTGTGAATGGGCCGACGACGGGATCCGGGTCAACGCGATTCTGCCGCTGGCGGATTCGGACACCATGAAGGACTGGTTCCGTCTCGAACCGGATGCGGCTGCGGGCTACCTCGCGACCGTGCCGCTGGGCAGGCTCGGAGATCCCGAGACCGATATCGGGCCGGCGGTGGTCTTCCTGTGCGGGGCTGCATCGCGGTACATCACCGGGCATACTTTGGCAGTCGACGGAGGTCAGGCGCTCGTGCGCTGAAATCCCTTGTGATTGTGAGAGAGCGCGCGCCACACCGCGCGCGCCGCAACCCGGACGGGGGTGGCGAGCGACACGACGTCCACGGTGTCGACGGCTCCCGTGACGGACAGCGCGCCGGCACACGTGCGCCCGTCTCCGATCGGGGCTGCAACGCACGCGACCCCTCGCACGGTTTCCTCGCGCTCCTGAGCGACGTGTCGTTCGCGAACCTGGGCGATCTCGCCGCGTAGCCGTGTGGAGTCGGCGCCGGGCAGCGCGGGGGTCGAGGGACTTAGGTGCGTGTGCGCGAGCAGGGCTTTCCCCAGGGCGGTGCGGTATGCGGGCTGGCGGCCGCCGACGCGTGAGGGCAGCGGAACCGTCTCGCATCCGACCTTGTCGAGATATCGCACCTCGTGCCCCTCGAGGACGGCCAGGTGCGCGACGAGGCCTGTGGCGGAGTGGAGTTCGTGCAGAACGTTGTGTGCGGCGCGGTGTAGTTCGTCGTGATGTTGCGCAAGGGCGCCCCACTCGAACATGCTGCGCCCCAGCGCGTACCTGCGTCCTTCTCGTCGAACCCACCCCGCTTCGATCAGCTGATTCAGGAGTCGGTGGACGGACGACCGGGGCACCCCGGTGCGTTCCGACAATTCGGACAGGGTGAGGTGACCGCCGGCGTGGAATTCGTCGAGCAGGCCTGCGACGCGGTCGATGACTGCGGCGGGGGAGTCGAACTCATGTCTCATTCAATCCTCCATTGATCAACCGATCAATCAGTACGACAGAACTGTAGCAGCCCGTTCTCGATGAAGGAAGGGAACTTTGCGAGAGGTCAGTGTGTTGCGCGGGCGGACACGGTGTCGGCGGCATCGCGGATGCGTTGAACCAGATCCGCCGGGGCGTGTTCGCGCGGACCTGCCACCGACAGTGCGGCAATCTCTCCCCGACCGGCATCGAATGCGGCTGCGGCGCAACGTATGCGATCGTCACCGCAGGCCACAGTCCGGTCTGCGCGCTCCCGGAACGCGAGCATGGCGGCACCTTCGATCGTCTCGCGCGCGGGCCGCCGCTCACCCGCGCGGGTGCGCAGGCCGGTGGGCCAACGGCCACCGATCTTCTCGAGATAGAGCAGGCTCTCGCCTTCGAGGACGGCGAGGTGGACGACGAGGCCGGTGTCGCGTCGGAGGGAGTACAGGGTCGGGAGCGCGGCTTGGTGGACGCGATCGTGGTTGCGCGCCAATGCTCCGAGTTCGAGCAGCTTGGGGCCGAGAGAGTACGTCGTTCCGTTGCGGTGGACCAAGCCCACCTGGACCAATTGGAGCAGCATCCGATGCGTCGACGACCGCGGGAACCCCGTGCGGCCGGCGAGTTCGGTGAGAGTGAGGCTTGCGGTGTCGCGAAAGGGTTCGAGTAGGGCGGTGACCCGTCCCATGACGGTGTTGGGGTTCTCGCACGCGATGTTCACGAAGATCTCCTCCGGGGTTCGTCGGGGGTATTGATCAGACGATCAATGGAGCGGCCGTGACGAATCTAGCGCCGTGGAACCCGAATTGGAAGAGGGGATGAACGAGCCGTGAACGAAACGGGTAGGTGCACCCTCGGTGGGTGCACCTACCCGTGTACCAAGTGAGACGTCCCGGCATCAACCGGCCGGGATGAATGCCTTCAGTGGCTCCGACCCGGTCTGGTCATGGCCCCAGTACGCATCGGCAGTGATCTCCTCCGACGTGTAGTGCCGCTCGTCCACGAGCATGCCCTCGGTGCCGAACTCGAGATCCCATCCGCCCGGTGCGCGGACGTAGAACGAGATCATCTTGTCGTTGGTGTGCCGGCCCAGCGTCGACGAGATCGAAAAATCCATCCGGTTGACGCGATCGAGCGCTTGCCCCACCGCATCGAGACTGTCGACCTCGGTCATCAGATGCACCAGGCCCGGCTCCTCGGTCGGCGGCGCCGGACAGAGTGCGAGAGCATGGTGCCGCTCGTTGATACCGAGGAACCGCACTCGGTTCAGGCCCTCCTCGTCGAGCCGGATCGAGCCGCGAGGAAGGAAACCCAGTACCTGCGTGTAGAATTCGTACGCCTCATCGAAATTCGTCGCAGGCAACACCACGTGGCCGAGACCGAGCCCGCCCGTCACCCAGCGTCCCGCGAACGGCGTCACGACCGGGCTGTGGTCGAGCACCGGACCGTAGAACACCTCCAGTCGGGTCCCCGCAGGGTCGTCGAAAGCGATAGCGCTTTCTGCATCGAGGTAGGTCGCCTCCTTCCGCGACAACACCTCGACCGCGCGTCCCGACTTCTCGACGGCCTCACGGACCCGCTGCAACGCGAACTCGTCGCGCACCTCCCAGCCGACGGCGAGAGCTTTGTCCGAGTCGCCGGGCAGCACCGCGATGCGAGCGCGACGCTCGTCGACCCGCGCGTAGAGGGCATCGGTCTCAGGGCCCGAGCCCACCGCCATGCCGAGGCCGTCGATGAGGAGTTCGCGCCAGCGCGGGACGTCCTGGGTCTGGATGCGGAGGTACCCGAGACCTCTCAATTCGGTCATAGTCTTCTTCCTCGAAAGCGAAAGGGGGATCAGATCATTGCACGGTAGGCACCCTGCGGGTCGCCACCGAGCTGGGTGAGCGCCGCAGAGTGATAGATCATGCCGGGCACGTGGATGGCGTGGGTGAGGCCGACGTGCGCGTCGCGCCAGAAGCGCTGCATGGGTGTCTTACGATGCACCGCGGCTCCCCCGGCGCGGGCAAAGATCTCGTCCATCGCTCGCACCGCACGCCAGGCAGAAGAGATCTGGGTGCGTCGGCCGATGGCACGCTCTTCGAAGCTGATCTCTTCGCCGCGGTCGGTCTTGTCCCAGAATCGGTCGACCGTCTCGAGCAACGTGATGCGTGCGGCTTCGATCTCCGACGCGGCCTCGCTGATCGCGTAGAGCACGTACGGGTCTTCCTTGATCGGGACGCCCGTGACCTGCACACGCTCCTTCTGTGCGGCGATGTAGCAGGCCAGCGCACCTTCGGTCATGCCGATCAACGACGACGTGATACCCAGCGGGAAGATGTACGAGAACGGGAACTTGTACAGGGTTTCGTCCCGGCCTGCGTGACGCCACCCGTTTCCGCTCAGGACGATATCGGCATCGATCGTGCGGTACTCGGGAATGAACGCATCCTTGACGATCAGATCCTTGGAACCGGTGCCCCGCAGCCCGATGACGTCCCAGCTGTCGGGGTCGATGTCGTAATCGGAACGCGGCAGCAGGACGTGCAGGACCTTGTCGGTGCGGTTGCCGTCCTTGTCGCCGACAGCGGCGCCGATCATGATCCAGCCGCAGTGATCCGTCCCCGACGAGAACGCCCAGCGGCCGTTGAGCACGTAACCGCCGTCGACCGGCACCGCGACACCCATCGGCGCATACGGCGACGCCATCCACATGTCGGAGTCCTCGCCCCAGATCTCCTCCTGGGCTCGCTTGTCGAAGAACGTCAGCTCCCACGGGTGGACGCCGACGATGCCCGCGACCCAGCCGGTCGCGCCGTCGAGGCCGCCGATGGCCATCACCGTCTCGGCGAACTCGCGCGGGTGCGCTTCCTGACCGCCGTACTCCTTCGGCTGGAACATGCGGATGACGCCGGATTCGCGCAGGCGCTTCGCGGAGGTGTCGGGCAGGCGCATCAGCGTGTCACCTACTGCGCCGTCAGCGCGGATCTCGTCCGCGTGCTGCATGATTCTGTCCAACGTGACGCCCATGAGGAAACCTTCCGGGGAACTCGACAATATGGCTTACGCATCTGGCCGGATGTGCTTGCTCGAACAGTCCCAGGAGTTGATGTGACGGCGCTCCTACATTTCCGTTGAACGGGACGTGCGACACATCGTGATCCGACGGCAGGTAGAACGGGGTTCGCCCTCGCATCGCTGCCCGCGATGTGCCCTCAGCCCGGACGGAGCGACATGACCGACACTGCAGAACTGGTGGCCTCGCTGCTCGAGCGCGTTCAGCTCCTCGAGGACAAAGCAGCGATTCAGGAAGTGCTGACGGCATACGGCCCCGCCGTGGATGCCGGCGACGCGGACGCCGTCGGCGAGCTCTGGGCAGAGGACGCGGTCTACGACATCGACATCCGGGTGATGGAAGGCCGCGACGCGATCACCGAGATGGTGCGCACGCGCCCCCACCAGGACTACATCAACGAAGGGTGCGGCCACCTCCTCGACCCCGTTCACATCCGCGTCGACGGCGACACCGCCGCCGCGACGTGCCACTCGCTGCTGCTTCGCCGCAACCTCGATTCCGACTCCTACCGGGTCTGGCGCGTGACCGCGAACCGTTTCGACCTCGCGCGCATCGACGGAAAATGGAAGATCAAGCGTCGTACCGCGCGTGTCCTCAACGGCAGCGAGGAAGCCCGCGAGCTGCTGGCCCGGGCGTCGCGCTGACTTCTTCGTCGGTCCGGCAGCGGAGCGTGGACGAACCTTCTAGATTGTGTGCATGGCGATGTGCATGGTCGAGATGGACGACGATGCCACGCTCTGCACCTGGACGACCGGATTGCGTAGATCCGCGCCGCCGGTAGTCCTGCTCCACGGTGGCCCAGGGATCCCCGATTATCTGCAGGCGGTTGCGCAGATGCTCGACGACGTCACCGTCGTCCACCGCTACGACCAGCGTGGCACGGGCAAGTCGCGCTGGGACGGCCCGCACACCCTCACCCGACACATCGCAGACCTGCTGCGTCTCCTCGACGGATGGCGTCACGAACAGGTCGTGCTGGTGGGGCATTCGTACGGTTCCGACCTCGCCAGCTATTTCACGCTCGCACACCCCGAGCGCGTCGCGCGGCTCGTGCACCTGGCCGGACCGTTCACAGGTGATTGGCGTGAGCCGTGCAGGGCGACCGAAACGTCGCGGCGGACGTACACCCAGCAATCCAGATTCGAAATCCTCGACGCCATGGAGACCCGGTCCGAGGCGGAGGAGATCGAGTTCCTCGCCCTGTCGTGGTTCACCGACCACGCCGACCGGCGTCGCGCGTGGCGGTGGGCGCTGGAGGCCGCGCGCGTCCGGCGTCCGATCAACTATCGGATGAACCGTGAGCTGGGAGTCGAGAAGCGGGCCGACCCGCTCGATTCACACGTCGACGTACTGCGAGAACTGGTGCCTGCGGGGTCGGTGATCATCGGCGGTGCGGGCGACCCTCGGCCCGCGGAGGCGTTGACCCGCTGGGGCGAGCACCTCGAATGCAACGTCTCGATTCTGTCCGACGCCGGCCATTTTCCGTGGCTGGAAGCCCCCTCCCGATTCAGGGCCTTGCTCCGTTCTGCTGTCGAAGAGTCCGTTCTCCGATAGGTCGCCGGTGCCCCGCGCCGTCGGCGGTGTGGTCCCCGAAGCCCCGTATCTTGGAAGTATCGAACTTTCGCGAACAACGACGGACGGGTGCACGATGGGAATGCTCAGCAAGGTCATCAAGAGTGGCGTCGCGATCAAAGCCGTCCAGGTCATCAAGAGGGAGGCCTCCAAGCCCGAGAATCAACGCAAGGCTCAGGAACTGTTCACCAAGTTGAGCCAGAAGCGTCGCGGGTCGCGCTGAGCGGTTGGTCCGGCCACGGAGGGTTCCGATGATGAACCCGATCCGTGGCCGGAGCGCTCGCTCCGATCTCGACCGTCATGAATCGGTCAGGCGTCAACCCGCCAGGAGCGCCGTGGTCACGGCGAACCCGGCAATGTATTCCTTGATGGGCCTGTAGAACTCATAGGTCACGTCGTAGTCGCCGCAGGCGCTGAGCGCGGAGTATGCGGCAACGTCCTCGACGCGTCCGGACCTGCACACGTCGAGAAACGCTCGGTCCCACTCGGGATCGAGGTCCATGATGTCGGCCTCACCGGCCGCGACTCGACCCCTCTGACGTCGTGGCTGAATAGCTGGGGGACACACAATCTCGCGCTGCCGTTCAGCGCCCCACGCGGAGGATGTGCCGATCTACAGACCACGGATCTCCTCGAGTTTCCGGATCAAGGTCGCCGCGTCGAACGGGCCGGTGTGCAGGGTGAGATCCGAGCCGGTGGCGCCTACGTAGAACGTCGGGGTCCCGTGCACATCGCTCGACGCGGCGTCGAGGTCGTCGTCCTCCACCCGATGCCGGTATCGTCCCAGCCGCATATCTTCGGCGAACCGCTCCATGTCGAGCCCCAACTGCTCGGCGTGTACGTAGATTTCGTCTTCGGTGAGGGCATCGCTGTTGACGAAGAGATGATCATGCATATCCCAGAACCGGCCTTGCGCCGCCGCGGCCTCGGCGGCCTCGGCTGCGAAACGCGCGTGCGGATGTGCCTCGTCGAGCGGCAGGTGCCGGAAAACATAACGGAGTTCCTCGCCGAAGTGCGCGTGCACCTCTCGGATGCTTCCGGTGGCTTTGCTGCAGAACGGACACTCGAAGTCGCCATACTCGACGAGAGTGAGCGGTGAGTCCACCGGTCCGCGCAGGTGATCTCTGTCCGGGTCGACCGGCCGCAGCAACACGTGTCCGGTGACGCCTTCCGGCGGGTGGCGGCGATCTGCGAGCCTGAACAACACCCAGCCCAAGCCGGTCGCGAGAACGGCTGCGACGAGCACGCCGATGCGGGCATCGTTGGCAGCGTCCGGAGATTCGAGGGCCAGATCCACGATGAACAGCGATATGGTGAAACCGATTCCGGCGAGCGCCGCGCCCCCACTGACCTGTGACAGAGTGAGGCCCGGTTGGAGGCTGCCGGGGCGCAGCCGGGAGAACGCGGCGGTGGCGGCGGTGATGCCGACCAGTTTGCCCACCACCAAACCGAGAATCACGCCCCAGGTGATCGGCGACCGAATCGCGTCGCTCACGGTCTGCCCGGTCACCGCGACTCCGGCGTTGGCGAGTGCGAAGATCGGTACCACGAGAAACGCGGTGTACGGCTGATAGAACCGCAACAGCCGCTCGTTGACGGAGACTGCTCGGAGCACGCTGAGCTGTGCGGCGCGCGCATAGTCGGAGTTGGGCGATTGACGGAAAGCCCGCGTGAGTTCGCCCGCACGTTCCACTTCGCTGCGTCTCGGCGGGTAGACGGGAAGGATCAGCGCGATCAGCACCCCGGCGAGGGTGGGATGCACGCCCGACTCGTAGAACGCCACCCAGGTCCCCGCCGCAACGATGAAGTAGGCGATGCCACGCCACACCTCGAGCCGGCGGAACTGCAGGATGAGAAGCAAGCCCACCCCGCCCAGCAGCAGATAACCCAGCCGCAGTTCGTCGGTGTAGAAGAGGGCGATGATTGCGAGTGCGCCGATATCGTCGGCTACTGCGAGGGTCAGGATGAACACGCGCAGTCGGGCGGGGCACCGAGGTCCGACCAGCGCGAGTGCGCCCAACAC
Source organism: Rhodococcus sp. F64268 (assembly GCF_023015605.1). Taxonomy (NCBI): domain Bacteria; kingdom Bacillati; phylum Actinomycetota; class Actinomycetes; order Mycobacteriales; family Nocardiaceae; genus Rhodococcus; species Rhodococcus sp. F64268. The sequence goes on along the minus strand of NZ_JALKAI010000002.1, from coordinate 618,754 downwards.
GAATGCCGTATCGGTGGAGACCACCACGCCCCACGCACCGGCGGCCTCCCCGCTCGGGTTGAGCAGGAGGAAGAGCGCAGCGGGTAACGCCAGACCGGCGATCGCGGCAACGAGCGGCACCGCGGCCCGCGCGCGGTCGGTGAGTTCTCCGATCGTGAGTTCGCGCTTCACCTCGAGACCGACGACGAAGAAGAACAAGGTCATCACTGCGTCGTTGACCCAATGCTTCAAGTCGAGACCGATGCCGTAGTCGCCGATCCGAATACTCAACGGAGTGTGCCAGAACGCCTCGTACGAGTCGCCCACGTTGGCCCAGATCAACGCCACCACGGTGGCGACGAGCAGGAATCCGGCCGCCAGTTTGTCGTCGTCGGTGCCGTCGCGAATCCCGGCGAGGATCAGCGATATCCGGCGAAGTCCTCCGGGGTGTTCGTCGACTGCCATGTGCCCTCGCTCCGAAGCCGGCTCTCGATCGTCGGCAAGCCTATCGCCGCTGGAGGACGCCCGGGCCACGTCTCGACCTCCTTCCATTCTCGCGCGTACGCGTCGACGTACTCCTGCCCTGTTCGAGCGGCGAGTTCGAGCATCAACACGTCCGTGGCGGCTCGTGCACCTGCCGCTCCGGTGCCACGGTAGGGAGTCAAGTCCAGTGGTTCGAGGATCTCAACCGAGACTCTGCGGCGCCACCACGGAATGGAGCGATCCGGCCGGGTCCCCGTAATGGCCACTGGCACAAGCGGAGTTCCGGTCTGCAGGGCGACTCGGGCAGCGCCGGTCCGCCCTCGATAAAGGCGTCCGTCGGGCGACCGCGTGCCTTCCGGATGGATACCCCACGCTCCGCCTTGCTCGACGATCCGGATCGCGGCCTCGAGTGCAGAGGCTGCCGTCGATCCTCCTCGTCGATCCACCGGAATCTGACCCATGGCCGAGAAGAACCACCGCTGGAGGCGTCCGACGACGCCGCGTCTGTCGAAGTACTCGCGCTTCGCCAGGAAGGTGATCTGCCGCCGGGCGGCCAGCGTCAGGTAGAACGAGTCGAGCACTGCGAGATGGTTGGCTGCCACGATGACCGGCCCGTGGCGGGGGAGGTTCTCGCGACCAACGATCTTCGGACGCCTGGGTAGATGCAGGACCGGGCCGATCAATACGTGCCGGCACAGCCGGTAGAAGCACGCACTCCAGAAACGCATAGACAGTGTCTACACGAAGATGGGAGACACTGTCTACGTGAAGATGGAAGATACGAGATCGGCCCTGGTGAGGGCGGGCATCGAGTTGCTGGAGGAGACAAGGTCGGCAGAGATCGGTCTGCGAGAGATTGCGCGGCGAGCAGGTGTCTCGCACGGTGCGCCGCGACGATGGTTCCCCACCCACAGGAGTCTGCTCGCGGCGATCGCCGAGGTCGGCTTGAAAGACCTCTCGGCGGTGCTCGCCGCGGCGGCGGGAACAGACGGCAACCTCGCCGCACTGGCCGTTGCCTATGTCGACTTCGCCCGCCGTCGGCCGGCGATGTTCACACTGATCTTCCGGCACGACCTGCTCGAAGGCTCCGGCGCCGAGCTGCGGACCGTGTCGCAACCGCTGTTCACATGGCTGGTCACGATGGTCGAGCAATCGGCAGACGTGGAAGACGCGGCACAGAGCGCGGCTGCGCTGTGGGTCGGGGTCCACGGGATAGCCGTACTCTCGTCGACAGGCTCGCTGGGACTTGCAGCATCGAACGTGAACGAGGCGGAACTGATCGACCGCGTCGTACGCGACAGTCTTCGCTGAGCCGAACGGCTGACCACACCGAGTGCCCAGGTAGCGTTCGTGCCCATGAGCACCCTTCAGGAAGTCGGCGACCGCGAGTCGTGGAGATGCTGGTTGTGCGACGAACCAGTGGACTCCGATATGTCGGTCAACGACCCGCGCGGCCCCAGCATCGACAGCATCAATACAGCCAAGAAGGGCGCCAAGGGGAAGGGCGGGGTCGAGCGGCTCGCGCACCGCGCCTGCAACACCAAGAAAGGTGCCGTGAAGCCGGTCGTACCGTGGCCCGATCAGCTGTTCGTCGTCGACCCCGCACCAATCATCGGCGTGGTCGAACAGCTGAGACGGAAGGGCGGGCGCGTTGCCGTCGCCCGGTGCCCCGCGAAATCCGATGCCGAAGACGCTTCCGCGTGGTTGCTCGACAGACTGTCGCGGCTGGAACCCGACATGCGGTTCGACACCCAGATCGATGCCGGCGGTGGTGGTTTCCTCCTGGTGCTGAAGGCGTAGCGCAGCGACACCTACTGCCCACCGGATCGCCCTTCCAGCACCGCGACAACTGCCTTGGCTCGGGAAATCCATTCCGCGACCGCCGCTCCGGATGCATCCGTCGGAAGCTGGGCCAGACGTAAGGTTCGTGTGTGGCTCCCGTCCCGGTTGCGGACGGGCAGCACGACAGACCCCACGTTGTAGCGACACTCGGGATCGAGTTCCCGCGGACGGTAGTCGACCGTCGATTCGACGATCGATGCCCGAATGTCACGCTCCTGCACGGGCGTCAGGCGCCCGCACTCGTATCGGCGCGTGGCCTCGCACATCGAATCGTAGGCAGCGATCCCCTCCTGCGGAAGCAGTGAGAGCACGTATCCGTGGGTGCGGAGGAATGCTGTCCGCTGCCGGTAGTGTCCCTTCACGGATTCGTCGACGCCGTGGGCCTTGGCCAGCCATCGCTCCTGCTCGTCGTCGGCCCGGTCGAAGACCACGCTGTCGCCGATGGGCGGCACGATCGGTATTCGTCGTGCCAGCCCGTTCTCCCGATCGACCCCTGGCCCGACTGCCGACAGGACCGTCGCCATCTCGTCCCTGCTGATTGCTGTGTAGAGGATGACTTCGCATCCGACGGCCCGGGCAAGGGCCTCGACGTCGGGGCGTGCGATCTCCGCGTCGTGGATCTCATCCATGATCTCGTGGTCCATCCGGGCCATCAGGGAGGTGCTGACGAAACTGCCGTAGCCCCCTTGGAAATAGATCAGCGGCGCAACAGGATTGGTGACGGCCATGTCGTTCACGCTGCAGAGGACGATCCAATGGTCACCGGCGTCCAGTGTGTTCGTGATGCGGGCATCGATCCACGCGACGGACTGTTCGAGCACGGGGTCGCCGGAGGGCGAGCCGAACCAATCGATGCCGTCGAACTTGTTCTCCCAACGTCGTGCGATCGTGGAGACAAGGTCTTCCTGCTCGCCGCCGAGAATATTGATGCATACCGAATTGCATCGGCGGAGCTTGTCGAACGACTTGGATGTCTTCATCGGCATGAATGAGACGAGTGGAGGCTCGAGAGACACCGAGCTGAATGTGCCGACGACGAGAGCGAGCAGCTCGCCGTCGTCCGCGCGACCCGTGACTACCGCGACGCCGGTGGGATAGTGGCCCATGACCTCGCGGAACAGACCCTTATCGATGTCACTGTCGATGTCGATGGTGGTATCGGTGGACATGAGTGCCCTCCTTGCTCGGGGGAGATTACTTGCTGTAGCCGGCCTGGAGCTTGCGTCCGAGGGCCTCGGGGCGGAGGAACAGGATGCACAGCACGCCGCCGACGAGGAGGACGACACCGGTGATCGTGAATGCCTGGTGCACACCGGCGGCCATGTTGTTCGCCATCTCGGGGGTGAGTTCCGATCCGGATGGCGGCGAGACATACCCGGCTCGGGTCATCAGCCATCCGACGAGCGTGGGCGAGATGATCGCTCCAACGGAGGCGACACCACCGAGCGTGGCCATCATGATGGGCCGCTGTTTCTTGCCCACGGAGAACGCCAATGCTGATGCGGTCATGGGGTAGGCGAGGCTGCAACCGGCTGCGATGCAGAGCAACGCCACAGCGAAGACGCCTGATGCTGTCTGGACGAGGATGAAGCAGATACCGGCGACGAGTGCCGCGATCCCGAAGGGGACAGCGATGGAGCGGTGCGAATCGAAGCCCTTCTGCATCAGCCGGTGGCCCAGGTAGCCGAGGAACAGCAGGACGATCGCGCCGAGGATCCACGGAATGGTCGTGACCGTTCCGACCTGAGGGAGGGAAAGCCCGACGACGGTGCCGAGATACTGCGGAAGCCACGTCGTCACGAAACCCTGGACCCAGAAGTTGGAACCGCCGCCGATGACCGCGGCGAGGAAGGTCAGGCTGGCGAATGCGCGCCAGAGAGCGATGGGCTTCTGCTTGTCGACGTCTTCGGTGTCCATCTCGGCGGTAGCCTCGGCGGACACACCGTCCTCGCCCTCGCCGAGCTTTCCATGACCCGAGTGGGGGCCGTCGCCGGCGAGCAACACCCATGCGACCACCCAGACGAATCCCACGATACCGAGGGCGCCGAAGGCCCAGCGCCAGCCCCACTCGCCGATGACCCACGCCAGTGCGGGCGCGGCGAGAACAGGGCCGAGGGTGGAGCCGGCAGCCACGAGATTCGACGGCAGGGCACGGCGACGCGGCTCGAACCACGAATGGACCGAGGTCAGCGACATCGCCGTGGCCGGTCCTTCGGCGCCACCGAGCACGATGCGGGTCACGAGCAGGATCGCGGCACCGCCACCGAGCAGCATGGGGAACTGCATGACCGCCCACACGACGCCCATCGTGAGGATGATCCACCGCACCGAGAACCTCGCTGCGAGAAATCCGGTCACGACAGATACCACGGCGTACAGGAAGAAGAAGGCGCTGCCGATGAAGCCGAATTCGACCGCGGAGATCCCCAGATCGGGAATCGCCTCGGACGCAACCAGTCCCAGCACTGCCTTGTCGGCGAACGCGACGATCTGGAACAGGACGAGCAGTGCTGTGACGAGCCAGGCCTTGCGGTTCATTCTGCCGAAATCGATCTTCTTCGAGGTCTCCGGTCGGGGAGAGTCGATGATCGTGTCCGGCGCCACGGACGAAGCCATGTGCAGCCGCCTTTCTTGTGGGCTGGGAAGGGGCGTGGTGCGTGCGGGAAGTGTTGGACGGGCACCATCGGACCGACGGTGTGGAAAACATATTTGCCGTTCCCTCGCTCGGGTAGGAGGGAAACCTTTACTGTCGGCGACTGCGCTCACTGGGCAGAATGGTGAGGTCAGCGAACGTAGGAGGAAGATGTGAACGCGCCCGCGGTTGGTTTGTCGGTTTCGGATCAAGTGCGGTCGATCGGAGCGGGCGAGACGACCGCGACGGAACTCGTCTCGCAGTTCAGAGCGGCGATCGAGGCCAGGGAGTCGGAGTTCGAGGCGTGGGTGCAGCTCTCGTCGACGGCAGCCGCCGAGGCCGCGGATATCGACAACGACCCACGCGACCTCCCCCTGCGCGGTGTCTCCGTCGGCGTGAAAGACCTCATCGATGTCGCGGGTATGCCCACGCGTGCCGGCTCGTCCGTCACTCCTTCCTCGGCGGCCACTTCCGATGCGCCCTGCGTTGCCCGGCTTCGGGCGCTCGGCGCTGTCGTCCAGGGCAAGACCGTGACGACGGAGTTCGGCTATTTCCGTCCCGGCCCCACCCGTAACCCGCACGCACTCGATCACACGCCGGGTGGGTCGTCGAGCGGTTCCGCGGCAGCGGTGGGTGCAGGCACTGTGCCGCTGGCTCTCGGCACGCAGACTGCTGGATCCTTGACTCGCCCCGCGTCGTACTGCGGTGCAGCGGGAATGGTCCTTCCGCACGGCAGCACCGATATGTCGGGAATCATCGGCCTGAGCGAATCACTCGATTCCCTGGGGTTTCTGACCCGCACTGTCGCCGACCTCCGATACGTGCACGAGGCGTTTTTCGGTGCGCAATCGAGCGATCCATTCGGCAGCGCTACGAGCGTGTTCGTCTGGGGTGGTAGCTACCTCGACTATCTGGACCCCGCGATGATTGCACTGCTGGGCCGAATCCCCGCCCTCCTGGTCGATCTGGGGTTCCGGTCGGAGCCACTCGACTGGGACGATCACGTCAAGACGCTCGCGGATGATCACCTCACGGTCATGGGCTATGAGGCCGCGCGGGAGCGTGCCGGTGAGTTCGACGAGCACCGTGACGAGCTGAGCCCTCAGATTCGAGACCTGCTGCAGCAGGGCCGCGAAATTTCCGGTTCTGCATATTCTTCCGCCCTGATCCGTCGCGATCGATCGCGCGAACTTCTGCGCGAGATCCTCGACGGTCCGGCTGTGATCGTCGGCCCCGCCGCGACCGGTCCGGCACCGAAGGGGTTGTCCGCGACCGGCTCACCGATTCTGAGCCGCCCGTGGCAGCTGCTCGGCGTGCCGGTGGTGGTTGTGCCGGGTGCCCGCACGGTGCAGGGGCTCCCGCTGGGGCTGCAGGTGATCGGATCGGCAGGCGACGAGGGGTATCTGCTCGACGTGGGGGAGAAACTCGAAGCGGCACTCCGTGATCTGCCGCCGGTGGCCGGATGACGATGACTGCACCACTGAAAATTCGGGAAAGCGCAGTGATTTCGGGAGGCGCAGTGAATTCGGGCGACACAACGACTTCAGGAGATACCGGGATGCTGACACCTCGACCGGTCAACCATCATCGGATGTTCCTCACCTGCTACGAGGACACCTTCAACTACGGGTGGCATCACGTCGACCTGTTCGTGCACGACGAGTACGGCCGCGAGGTCAACTGGGTGCACTGGACGGTGGAGGCGGACGGTCCGGAAGCCGCCGACGAGTCGGTGCGCGGGGAGGAACCGCTGCTGAGGCGCACCACGCCGTGGGAGCCCAAACTCAGTGCGGTGGGAGCGCGGTACTGGACTGCTGAGGCCGGGTGGGGCGACAGCACCGGGGCGGACAGCAACGACGGGGTGGGAGGCGACGCCTGATGACCACCGCGCGCGCCACCGAAGATGCGCCGGAGACAACTGTGTACGTCGTCGACGACGACCCTGCGCTGTGCGATTCCGTCGACTGGATTCTCGAGAGCATCGGTATCAAGCCGGTGATCTGCCACAGTGCCGATGCCTTCCTCGACGTGTACGACGGTTCGTTACCGGCCTGCATCGTGCTCGATGTGCGGATGCCCGGTATGAGCGGGACGCGCCTGCAGGAGAGAATCAACGAATTCGCCCCGCATGTCGTGATCATCTTCGTCTCTGCACACGGCGACATCAGGATGTCCGTCGGGGCGCTGCAGAAGGGGGCGATGGATTTCCTCGAGAAGCCCTACGACCCGCAGCGACTGCTCGACGCCGTGCAGTCCGGTGCGGAGAGAGCCAGAAGCCGGTTCGCCGAGCATGTTTCGCGTACGGTCGTGCAGGAGAAGCTCGAGTGCCTGACTCCGAGGGAGCGGCAGATCCTCGCCCTGGTCGTCGAAGGACTACCCAGTCAGAACATTGCCCGCAGGCTGGGGATGAGCGTGAAGACGGTCGATGTCCATCGCGCCCGAATCAAGAGCAAGACCGATTCCGACAGCATCGGAACCTTCGTCCGGGACCTTCTCCGGTATGGAGTGGAAGTCCCGGACGCCGATCGGTAACGGTCCGATCAGTAGTAGTCCAGCACGAGCCGTGGGCTCTTTGTGCGCGACACGCATACCGCGATGACCTCACCGGATTCCTTCTCGGCCTTGGTGAGCACGTTGTCGCGGTGCTCGGGCGACCCTTCCAGTACCTGCATGATGCAGGTGCCGCAGATCCCTTCCTGGCAGGAGGTGTCGACGTCGCAGCCGTTCTCCTGGAGCACCTCGACGATGCTCTTGTCGGCGGGGATCTCGTAGGTCTCGCCTTCCAGTTCCACTTCGAAGGCCGCGTTCTCGGACGTGTCGGGTTGTTCGGCGGCATGGAAATTTTCCAGGTGGACGGCATCGGGCGGAACATGCCGGCCCGCGACCGCGACGACCTTGTCCATGAATCCGTCCGGTCCGCATGTGTAGACGTGCGTACCTGCCGGCAATGTCGTGAAGGCCGCGTCGAGTACCTGCTCCTGACTGTCGCGGGACACTCCGATGTGTGCGTGGAGCTTGTCGGGGCAGCGGTCGTTCAGCAACGGCAGGAACGCCGCTTCGGCTTCGGTGCGGGCGAAGTAGTGCAACTCGAAGCTGATGTCGTGGACATCCATGTAGCGGGCCATGCTCAGCATCGGGGTTATGCCGATGCCCGCGGCGACGAGTACATGGTGTCGTGCGTCGGTTGCGATGCCGAGGAGATTCCGGGGCTCGCTGATGCGGAGTCTGTCGCCGACCGCGAGTTCGTGCAGGGCGGCAGACCCGCCGCGGGAGTTCGCCTCACGTTTGACGGCAAAGGCGAACGAGTCCGCGGAGTCGGGGGTGCTGCAGAGCGAGTACTGGCGGGTGATGGCCGTCGGCCCTTCCACGTCGATGTGCGCGCCCGGAAGATATGTACCCAGCGGCGACCCGTCGGGCTTCTCCAACCTGATCGACTTGATGGTCGGCGTTTCCTGGGTGATATCGGAGACGATGACGTCGATGAGTGCCATGTCCGTTTCTCCTTGTGTAGCAACAGTCAGCGGACGTACAGTCCGCCGTTGACGTCCCAGCAAGCGCCGGTGACGAAGTAGGCGTCGTCGGAGGTCAGCAACGCGACCGTGTCGGCGATGAACGACGGGCTTCCGAGGCGCCCCACAGGGATCCCCGCGATGATGCCTTCGAGCTTGTCTGCGGGCACCGTCCTGCGCACCACGGGTAGGTCGTGCGGGCCGGGGGAGACGGCGTTCACCGTCACGCCCCGGCTCGCCAGCTCGCGTGCGAACACCTTGGTGGTGGTGAGGATGGCGCCCTTGGACGCGGCGTAGTGGCCGCCGGTTGCCGTGCCGCCGTTCTGACCCGCGAGAGACGCCATGTTGACGATCCGTCCGAAACCCTTGTCGGCCATGGCAGCCCCGAACACCTGGCATCCGAAGAAGATGCTGTTGACGTTTGTGTTCAGGACGCTCGTGAAATCGTCCTCGGCGAGCGTCATCAGGTCGGCGGCCTGGGTGACCGCGGCATTGTTGACGAGGATCGTCGGCGTGCTCCAGAGCTCTTCGCACACCGCGAGTCCCTCTTCGAAGCCGGTCTTGTGACCGACGTCGAGCTTGACTCCGCGCGCGGTGGATCCGTCAGCGGACAATTCCGATGCGAGTGCGTCGACCGCGCCGCCGTCGAGGTCGGCAAGAAGGACGCGTCGGCCGCCGGTGTGGAGTTTCCGGGCGATGACGGCGCCCATTCCGCCGGCGGCGCCGGTGACGACCGCGATGCCATTGGTGGTGGTCATACCAGCTCCTTACAACAGGTAACCGGAGGCGCTGACCGCGTCCTCACTGTCGACGAGACGGATCACCTTGAGGGAGATCTTGTCGTCACCCTCGTCGCCGAAGACGACGGTGTGCGTCAGGTTCGCGCCGAGGGTCAGGAACTCGTTCCGCTTGAACGCGTTGAGAATCTGGGCCGAGCGAATGGTGACGGACGTGTCGGTGAGCTCGCGCACGGTGAAGCGGGAGATGACCCGGACGGTGCGTGCCGCCGCCACTGCAGACGGCGAATAGCCCTGCAGCATGCGCTCGACGCGAAGCCGCCGCATCCGCTTGTCGTCGTACACCAGGTTGAGCGACGACCCGAAATCGTCGGTATCCGGGTCGATCGGGACGACGTAATGGGCATCGTCGGAGTACATCTGCTCCCACGACTTGTAGTCCTTGTCGTCGAGCGCTTCGGCTTCCTTCCAGATGAGCTCGATCGCGCGCAGGACGCGGGGGTCCGTCAGGGTGAGGTCAGTCATCGCTCATCAACTTCTTCCACATTGCGTAGGCCTCACGCATTCCCGTTTCGTCGGTGACATGTGAAGTGGGCCAGCCTTCTTCGGTGAGATGTTCGCGTCCCTCGCCGCGGTTGACAAGGATCGGCATGTTGGGATTGCCGCCGGCGCCGATCTGCACCCGGGTCCAGCCTTCGGCATCGTCGGGGCTACCGAAACCGAACGGTCCCTGGAAATGTTCGTGGATGCGCAGCCGCTCCCGGTTGACGCTCTCGGGTCCGCCGTCCATGCCGATGGCCATGTGCCAGATCTCGGTTTCGTCGACGGAAATGGGGATGAGCACGCGGAAGAACGACGACGACATCGCCACGTTCGGGAACGTGTTGAGGTTGAATCCGCATCCGTGCATCGAGCGCATGTAGCGGCGGATCCGCTCGGGACTTTCGCCGGCTTCGGCGAGTTCGTCGACGAGATGCTGGAATCGAGGCTGGATTTCTTCGGTGCCGTCGTCGACGTCGAGGTCCATGTGGGCGGCTGCCATGATGGCGACACTGTGCCCGTTGCCGAGCGAGTGTGTTTCAGCGCTCGGATCGTCCATGAACGACATCATGTTCGCGGTTTCCGCATCGACCGAGGCCATCCACGACTTGTGGACCATCGGGAAGTGGTAACCGTCGGTGGTGTTCTCGAGCTGGATCTTCCAGTTCCCCTTGAAGCGGAACTTGTGTACGCCGATGACCTTCGTCGGTAAACCGTTGCTCTGTTTGAAGAACCGCTCCATCCAGATCTTGGCGTCGCCCAGGAAATCCTCGAGCGGCTCGGCGTCCTGGTTGAACGTCGCCCAGATCATTCCCATGTAGCTTTCGGTGCGGAGGGTCTGGAGCGGGTAGTCCTTCTTGTCGATGACACCCTCGTACCCGTCCGGGTACGGGATGCCGCGCAGGCGACCGTCGAGTGCGTACGACCAGTTGTGGTAGGGGCAGGTGAAGCCGTTCGCCTTGCCGCTGCGCTGGTCGCACACGGTCGCGCCGCGATGCCGGCACCGGTTGAGTAGCGTGTTGAAATTGCCTTTGCGATCGCGGGTGACGATCACCGGCTGATCGCCCACCTGCGTGGTTTTGAACGATCCGGCCTCGGGGATCTCGCTCTCGTGCGCGACCCACACCCACGTGCGGTAGAAGATCTTCTCCATCTCCACGCGGAAGATTTCCGGATCGGTGTAGAGCCGGCCGGCGACACGATCGGTGCCGACGAGGTCGCCGTAATTCTCCTGGATCGAATGCTCGACCGTTGTCATGGTGCTCTTCTTTCAGAGTTCGTGTTGTGCGGGCGTCCGCATCAGTGCAGGTGGGCCATTGCTTCGGTGGGCAGCGGTGTCGCGAACATCCGCTGCGTACGGAACCGGCTCATCCGAGCGGTGGGATGGGGGAGTTGTTCGATCTCGAAGTCGATTTCGAGTCGGGCGCACAACAACTCGGCGGTGCCATCGGCGTAGAGAGAGAGTTGCTGCATGATCCAGCGGCCCCGAACACCGTCACCGTCCACCTGGATCTGCTCGCTGCCGAGCAGATGTGCATTGCGGACGAAGTGCTTTGCCGGTGGAAGATACCGCGAGACGAGCGCAACCACCTCGGCGCGGCCTCGGGCGATTCCGAACTTGCCGGCGTACTCGGGGCCTACCCCCTCCCAGGTCGCCTCCGCGGTGAACAGCAGTCCGATCTCGTCGGTGCTCTCCAATGGCCCGGGCACGTCGCACAGGTCCATGTAGCGGGTCAGGCAGTCGCGGACGGCGTCCTTCGCTTCGAGGACGGCCAGACGGCGTTCGAGGGCGGTCATCGGATCACAACCCCACGTCGTCCCGAATGGTCAGCTCACGACCCATCCGCGCTTCGATCTTGAAGTACTTCCACAGTGCGTATTCGCCGATCATGGTGGTGCGCAGCAGGTTGCAGGCGTTCTTCACAGTCTCCTGATCACGAGCATCGGCGAGGACGTAGCAGGTCCACGGCCACCCATCGGACGGCCCGACCATGTGGGCGTCGTCATCGAACGTGCCGATGATGTCGATGCCGTCCATGTTCTTCAGGTTCGAGAGCATGGTGGAAATTCCGACCCAGACCGGGCCGATCTCGGCCTTGGGCAGATCGAAGAAATTCTGGTTGTTGCCGATGCAGAACAGTGTGCGCAACGGTTCGGCCATGACGGCGTCCTTTCGGTTGGGGTGCGAGCCCGGTCAGGGGAAACTGGGGATACCGGCGTCGAGCCCGAGCAGAATCGAACCGGCGGCCTCGAAGGTGTTGGTCTGGAGCATCGCGTGCTGGGCAGGAACGAGTGCGTCCTGCAGGTATCGCTGGAGCGGATGGCTCTCGTAGATCGCCCCGGTGCCCGCGAGATCGAATGCGGTGAGCACCACATTGCGGCCTACATGCGCAGCCTGGGTTGCACCCAATCGGAGCAATGCCTTGTGTTCGTCGGTGATGGCGGCGCCCGATACGGCGAGCTCCCAGACCTCGTCGGTGACCTCGTAGAAGAACGCCCGCGCCGAGCGTAGATCGGCCTCGGCCTGCGCGAGGCCCGTCTTGTATGCGGGCCGGTTCCCCTTGGCTGTGCCGCCGGTGATGCTGGAACGGGCCGAACCCACCTCACGCACGTAGTCGAGGGCACCGCGCGCCGCCCCGAGTGTCACCACCGCAAGGACCTGTGCCGCGTACGGGAGCATCGGGTAGCGGGTGATCGGCTCGTCTACCTGCGGGACTCCGCCACGCACGAAGGTCATCTCTTCGGGCACGAAGAGCCTGTCTGCGCGGACGGCGTGGGAGCCGGTGGCCTTCATTCCGGCAACATCCCAGTTCTCCACGATCTCCACGTCGGCCGGATCCACGAGTGCGGTGAGAGGCATCCCGTTGGAATCCGGCCCGCCGGCGAGGCCGATACCGAGAATGTCAGCACCGCGGCATCCGCTGGCGAACTGCCATAGCCCACTGCACAGGTAACCGCCCTCCACCTTCTCGGCTTCCTGCATCGGGAAAAGGCCACCGGCGTAGGCGAGATCCGGCCCATCGGCGTAGATCTTCGCCTGCGTCGCGACCGGCAGAGCAGAGAAATAGACCAGAGACGACCCGAAGCTGGCGACCCAGCCCGTGGCAGGGTCCACCGCGGAAATCCGCTCGACGAGCTTCATGAACGACGACGGATTCATCGGCTCACCACCGAACTGCGCCGGTGTCGACGCCCGATACATCCCGGCACGCTTGAGCAGGGCAATGTAATCGGGCGGGACGAAGTGTTGCTTGTTGAACTCGTCGCGTCGGTCGCGCAGGACTTCGAGCGCATCGTCGAATGCACGGTCCCGTGCCGCGCCCACAGGCTCGGCCGCGATCCGTTCGGTGGTGCTGGGGATCGTCATGTCGTCTCCGTTCGCTCGTGTTCGCGCTGATGAACACGCTATGGACGAGGCGGCTACGGCGGTATCGGGGTTTTCTCCCGAGGTCATAAAGTAATTACCGATGGCGGTGGTGACGGACTGCGTTCCATGATGGACCGTCCTGTTCTCGGAGGTGCTGATCGATGTTCCCGACCCGACGCGACTTCCAGGCGATGGCGGAACACACTCGGACGGGCATTCTGATTCATGAGGCCGCGTCGAAGAACATTCTGTGGGCGAATCCTGCAGCGTGCCGGATGTTCGGATTCACGCTCGAAGAGCTGCGTCCGCTCAAGGCGCACCACATGAGCAGCCAGGAACGGCAGTACCGTCGAGCGCTCGGTGTTGCGTGGTTGCAGTCCGCCGTTGTTCACGGATCGAGCCGTCGGCAGTGGAAGTATCGGACCAAGGCCGGCGTCGATTTCCTCACCGATGCCACCGCGTCGCACATGCAGTTCCAAGATGGTCCGGTGGTGTTGGTCGAGTTCCGCAACATCTCCGAGGAGGTCGAGATCCAGCAGGAACTCAGCTGGGTGTCGCAGTCCTTGCAGCGGATCATGACACACACGTCGGCCGGAATTCTGGTGCTCGACGACGACAATTGCATAGAGGACATCTCTCCGCTCGCCGCGCGACTGTTCGATTCCACACCGGATCGGTTGACGGGGGTTCATCTCGAAGACCTGGGCCGGTGCGACCCAGCGCTGGACTCCGAACAGGTGGTGGCCAAACTCGCGTTCGGACACGGATCCGTCAAGATCACGCAGAAGATCACGAAGGCGGACGGGAGTATCACGTGGCTGGCCGGTGAGCTGGAGGACGTCGTGCACGACGGCATCGTCTCGCGAGTGCTGGCCTTCCGGGACGTCACCGAACGCGTCGAACTGGAACTGCGGCACGAGTACCAGGTGGCCAATCTCCAGTATTTGAGCCGCTACAACGCGATGGGCGACATGGCGATGATTCTGGCCCACGAGCTCGGGCAGCCCCTCGCGGCGTCGTCGAACTACTTGAGCGGACTGAAGGCGCGTGTCGCGGGAGGAACCCTCGACCGCGAGCAGCTCTCGTACGGATTGGATATGGCGGAGAGACAATTGAGCCGCGCCGCGGAGATCGTGGCGTCCGTCAAACGGTATGTGCGACGTATCGAATCGACAATGTCTGCACTGGATCTCAACGAGGTGGTCGACGAGAGCCTGTATTTCGTGCGGCTGCGTGCGGCCGAGCGCGGTATCCGCGTCGATGTGCATTCCGCGCCGGAATCCCTGCCGGTCCAGGGCGAGAGTGTGCTGATCGGACAGGTGATCATCAACCTGTGCTTCAACGCGATCGACGAGATCGTGCTGCCGAGCACTGAGGTCAAAGTACTGACGGTGAGCACTTCGCACGACGGGGAGTGGGCCTGTGTCTCGGTCGCGGACCGAGGTCGGGGGATGGAGACCGCACCCGAGAACCGCCTGGCGTCAGGAGTGTTCTCGGCGAAACAGGATGGGTCGGGGCTCGGGTTGATCCTGTCGGAACACATTGTCGAACGGCATGGCGGCGACATCCGGTTCCTCGCGAACGAACCGCGCGGCACCGAGGTGCGGTTGCGTCTGCCGATCACGAGAACGAGTCGGTGACTCATGTTCGGCTGCGGCCCGCACGGCCGGCCTCGCCCGTCCTGCGATGTCCTTCCCTGAGTCTGTGCTGACCTGACCGGATGGTGTTGTACTCGGCACCTGCCTGCCGAGTGGACGTTGCGGCGCGAGGAACCGCTTTACGACCCGGTAGCTAGATTGCTGGCATGCTTTCTTGTGGGTGACGTCAAGCAGTTCAACGTGTACTTGCCGGTCGATCTGATCAAGCAGGTCAAGCATCGCGCCATCGAGGATGAAATGTCCTTGTCCGCGTTGGTCACCGAGGCCCTGCGTGCCTACCTCGACACCCACGAGTAGTTCTCGTGTTCCTCCGGAAGGGAGAGAGAAATGGCAACCGACGGCATCGAGGCCGTGTTTCTGACGACCCACAACTGGGGCAAGTCGGCGAAGTTCTTCCAGGAGTTGGGTTTCACCCTGGAGTTCGAGACCGATCATGCGTCCGGGCAGCTCCGCGCGGGCGACGGTCCTTACATGTTCATCGCCGAGGTTCCCGAGACCGAGCAGCCACAGACTCGGCTCGTTCTGGGAGTGCCTGATGCTCATGCATTTCGTCCGGATCCCGTCGTCGAGGTGGTCACCCCGTTCGAGGACACCCACTTCGGAACTCGTGAGATGACGGTTCGTGATCCCGACGGACGTATCTGGAGCATCCAAGCTCCCGGCGCTGGGCGACACGGTGAGGCGGACCATCATGGCCGATGAGCAGATCGAGGCGCCGGAGAACACGGCCGAACGTGTCGCACTGTGGCGTGCGATGCACGTCCGGGTGGATTCACCGCCGCACGTACTCGAAGATGAGGTCGGCCTGCAGCTTCTTGCGCCTGACAACGACTGGTCGAGGCGCCCGGACATGGACCCGCAGACGACCGCCGGCTTCCGGGCGGCCATCGTTGCTCGCGCTCGATTCATCGAAGATCTCGTGATCGAGCAGGCGGAACTCGGCGTGACCCAGTACGTGATCCTGGGCGCGGGCCTGGACACGTTCGCCCAGCGCAGGCCGGATGTTGCCGCGAAGCTGCAGGTGTTCGAGATCGATCAACCGGGGCCGCAGGCGTGGAAGCGTCGGCGCCTGATCGAACTCGGGTACGGCGTTCCGGACCGGCTTCACCTCGTGCCGGTCGACTTCGAGGACGACGAGAGCTGGCGGGAGAAGCTGTCCGGCGCAGGCTTCGACCCGAATCTTCCGGCGATCGTCGTCTCGACAGGTGTGTCGCATTATCTGACCAGGGACGCCACTGCGGCGACGCTTCGTCAGGTCGCCGGGCTTGCGGCCGGGTCGACGCTGGCAATGACCTTCCTGCTACCCGCCGAGTTGGTCGACGAGACCGACCGCGGCGGCCTCGACACGAGCGAAAAGGGGGCCGCGGCCTCCGGAACTCCGTTCGTCAGCTTCTACACCCCCTCCGAAATGCTGGCTCTCGCCGAGGATTCGGGCCTCACTGATGTCCGTCACGTCGCGGGAACATCGCTGGCTGCACGCTACTTCGCCGACCGGACCGACGGTCTGCGCCCGTCGAGCGGGGAAGACATTCTGGTGGCCACCCTGTGACGGCCGCTCTCATCGTGAGCGGGTGAACCTGTCGTCTCATCCGTCGTACCCGACTCGGCGGAAGCGACGGACGAACCAATGGGGATTCGTTGAACCTCCACGGGGCGAGTGTTACTGTCTCGCGTGTATATACCGAGAGGTGATGTGTAAATAACGCAACGCCGCGGCTCGCTCGGCCGATGAACGGAGTGACCATGCCGCTTGCCCTCTGCGCTTCGTCGCACTCGCCGCTGATCGGGCTGCACGACCCTGCGGCGGACATCGCGGACGAGGTGCACGCCCAACTCGCAGGTGCGCGCGCCTTCGTGGAGGAATTCGATCCGGAGCTCGTCCTGGTCTTCGCCCCCGACCACTACAACGGATTCCTGTATGAGCTGATGCCGTCGTTCTGCGTGGGTGCGGCAGCCACATCCGTGGGCGACTACGGGTTGCCGAAGGGGCCGCTACCGGTCGACCGCGACGCCGCCTATGCCCTTGCGCGACACGCACTCGAGTCGGGCGTCGATGTGGCGCTGTCCGAGGCGATGCAGGTCGACCACGGCTTCGTTCAGCCGCTGCTGTTCCTGTTCGGTTCTGTAGAGAAGCTTCCACCCCTGGTGCCGGTGTTCATCAACTGTGTGGCCGAGCCGCTCGGCCCCGCAAGTCGAGCGCGTCTACTGGGGGAGGCTGCAGGGCGAGCCATGGCGGAGTCGGGGAAGCGAGTGCTGATCGTCGGGTCGGGTGGCCTCTCGCATGACCCGCCGGTGCCCCGCATGCAAAACGCTACTCCGGAAGTGGCCGAACGAATTACACACGGGCGCAATCCCACGGCCGAGCAGCGTCGGGTTCGGGAATCTCGCACGGTCGCCGCGGCGGGCGAGTTTGCGTCGGGATCAACCGACTTCCACGACCTCAACCCCGAGTTCGATGCCTTCGTGCTCGACGCGTTCGAATCCGGCGACACCACTGCGTTCGACGAGAGATCGACCGACTGGTTCGTCGAGGAGGGCGGCCATTCCGCCCATGAGATCCGCACCTGGATCGCCGCCTACGGCGCGTTGTCCACGCAGGGCGACTACGAGATGACACGCCGCTACTACCGACCGATAAAAGAGTGGTTTGCCGGATTCGCCGTCACCACTGCACTACCGAAGGACACTGCACAACCGAAGGACACTGCACAACCGAAGGACACTGCACAACCGAAGGAGTTGGCTGCGCAATGACGATCTGGGACGACCTCGGCACGGTGGCACACACGATCGAGTACCGCGAGATCGACGGATGGCGGACCCGCGTGCTGCGTGCGGGTTCCGGGCCCGCGCTGGTGCTCATGCACGGCACGGGCGGGCATCTGGAAGCGTTCTCGCGCAACATTCCTGCGCTCTCCGAGCATTTCACCGTCATCGCATACGACTTCCCCGGGCAGGGTTACACGACCCAGACCGATCGCGATCTCGAGATCGACGCCTACGTCGGGCATCTCGCCGCGCTACTCGATGATCTGGATCTGGATCGTGTGCATCTGTCCGGCGAGTCGCTCGGTGGTTGGGTGGCAATAAAATTCGCTGTGAAGCACCCTGGGCGACTGGACCGCGTCGTGCTCAACACACCCGGCGGAACCATGGCTGCCCCGGAGGTGATGGCGCGGATCAGGGACTTGAGCCAGGCCGCCGCCGACGACCCCTCGGAGGAACGCATCCGGGCGCGTCTCGAGTGGCTCATGGCCGACCCTTCGAGTGTCACAGACGAACTCGTCGGGTGTCGTCGCGCTATCTATTCGCAGCCCGGGTTCGCCGAGTCGATGCGACACGTCCTGTGCTTGCAGGATCCCCAGGTGCGGCGGCGCAACATGGTCACCGACGCCGACCTGGCAGCGGTGACTGCACCTGCGTTGGTGATCTGGACCAGCGACGATCCGTCCGGCCCTGCGGGTGCAGGCATGGACATGGCCGACAAGATGCCGAACGGCCGGTTCCTCTTCATCGACGGTGCCGGGCACTGGCCGCAGTGGGAACAGCAGGAGATCTGCGACAAGGCCGTGATCGGTTTCCTTGCCGGCGACGTGTGAAGTCGGTCAGCCCTCGAGTACTGCCGCGGCGATCTCACCTGCCGCCCGCACGACATCCGGCGCTGCCGTGGCCAGCTGATTCTCGCGATGGCTCATGAGCGTCAGGCACGCCGCGGGGTGTGAGTTCGCGATCGGGGCCGCGACGGCGTAGGCACCGGACTCGACCTCGCCGGAGCTCGTTGCGTATCCGCGCCGCCGCGCTTGCGCGACAGCTTCGGGCTCGTCCGCAAGTGTGGGGCCCGCTGCCAGCAGTGCGTAACCGGCGGCTCCGCGATCGAGCGGCGTCCGCATTCCGGCGCGGAAAGCGATGTGCTGAAGCACGGTCACGGGCTCCACCACCTCGATCGAGACGGCTTCCTCACCCTCGACGACAAACAGGTGCACGGTGCACCCGGCCTGGTCGGCGAGGCGCCGCATCACCGGGGTGGCGATCTCGCGCAATGCCGGAAGGTAGGACGTCGAGAGGGCGGCGAGAAGCGCTCCGGGACGGTAGCTGCCGTCGGATCCGTGTGTCACGAATCCGAAGTCGCGCAATGTCTGCAGGATTCGGTATGCGATGGAGCGGTGGACGTCGAGCTCAGCGGCGAGGCGCGCAACGGTCATGCCGTCGGGGGAGTCCACCACGGCGAGAAGTGCGGTGAGTCCGCGAGCCAGTGTCCGGCTTCCGACTTGGGGTGCAGGCTGCTCGCGCCCGTTCGGGGGAGTCATTCAGCGCACGCCTGTGAGCAAGAAATACAACATGGAACTCAGTATATGCAGCTTCAGCTGCGTCGGCGGTGTTGACACTACAGCGCCGTGTTCGACATAGTACGTGTGTATATAGAAGCTCGGCGTTCGATAATTACAACACACTGATGCAAGGGAGTGTCCGTGATCGACGGTCGAGAACGATCCGCGTCGGAGTTGGCTGCCGTCGATGTGCTCATCGTGGGAGCAGGGCCCGTCGGGCTCACCTTGGCGAACATCCTCGGTGCCCGAGGCCTGCAGGTTCTCATCGCCGAGGAGCGCGATGTCCTCATCGACTACCCGCGCGGAGTGGGCCTGGACGATGAGTCCATGCGTGCCTTCCAGGGCATCGGTCTGGCAGGAAAAGTCGAACAACACCTGATTCCGAATCAGATTCTGCGATTCGTCAACGGTGACGGTGATCTTCTCGCCGAAATGGCACCGAGTCAGGCGCAGTTCGGCTGGCCGCGACGCAACGGCTTCGTCCAGCCCCTCGTGGACGCAGAACTCCTCGAAGGCCTCGGACGTTTCGACGCCGTGGAGGTGCGCTGGTCCACTCCGATGCAGTCCCTGCGCGAAGACGACGACGGAGTCGTCGTCGAACTCCTCGACGGCGGTGCACTTCGCGAGGTGCGTGCGCGATACGTGGTCGGCTGCGACGGCGGGAAGAGCAGAACCCGCCACATCATCGGAACCGCATTCGACGGCGTCACCTCGTCCACACGCTGGCTTGTCGTCGACCTTGCTCATGATCCCCTCGGTTCGCCGAACAGCTATGTCGGCGCCGACCCCGAGCGGCCGTATGCCTCCATCTCGATTGCCCACGGCATCCGGCGCTTCGAGTTCATGCTCATGGACGACGAACGCGACAGCGAGGTCGACGACATCGGATTCGTGCGCACACTTCTGGGTGTGCACATCCCCCGCCCGGAGGACGCCGAGATAATCGCGTACCGCATCTACACCCACCACTCGCGGATCGCGGGTGAGTTCGGCCGCGGACGTATCTTCATCGCGGGCGATGCAGCCCATCTGATGCCCGTCTGGCAAGGGCAGGGATACAACAGCGGTGTGCGCGACGCGGTCAACCTCGGCTGGAAGCTGGCTGCGGTGTGCTCCGGGCAGGCCGACCCCGACTTGCTCACCACTTACGATGCGGAGCGGCGTGGGCATGCCCGAGCCATGATCGACCTGTCGACCATGGTCGGACGGGTGATCTCGGTGCGCGACACGCGCCTTGCCTGGATTCGCGACCGGGTGCTTCGCGCGGCGGCGGCGCTCCCCACGCTGAAGCGCTACGTCCTCGAGATGCGATTCAAGCCGATGCCGCGATACGAGACGGGGGCGGTGGTGCCGCTTCCCGACAAGGATTCGCCGGTCGGCCGGATGTTCATCCAACCCGGGGTCGTCACCGAGAACGGACGGTGCCTGCTCGACGAGGCGCTCGGAAACTGGTTCGCGGTGCTCTGCTGGAACAACGATCCCACTGCCGTGCTCGACAAGCCGAGTGTGGAGGCGTGGCGCAAGATCGGCGCGCGACTCGTCGCCGTCGTTCCTGCCGCCCAGGTCGGGCAGACCTCGTACGACGAGAGCGTGACCGTGGTCGGCGACCCGGGGCAGCTCAAGGCGTGGTTCGACGTACATCGCGAGTCGGTCCTGTTCTTGCGGCCCGACCGCTTCGTCGCTGCGGCAGGCATTGCGCAGGATGCGAGTCTGCTGTCGACGAGACTGTTGAGCGCATTGCGCATGGAGAAATTCGTGACCGACAGCCCGTCGGGCGCCCCCGCCAGCTAACGAGCGCCGACATTTCGGTAGAGAGTCCGACTATTTGCTTGACGGTGACGCCTCTGTTGAGGAACAGTGTCCAATTACAAGACACATTGTCTATCGAGCTGAGTGGCCGCTGATCCGACGGGCGTGAGGAATCGGGAATGAACAAGGGTCGGGACAGCCGCACCGAACAGCTTCCGCTCGAGGACTTCGTCGTCGTCGACCTGTCCGTCGGTGTCGCCGGCGGATACGGGACCCGGCTCCTCGCAGATGGCGGCGCACGGGTTCTGAAAGTGGAAGCCTCGGAGGGCGACCCGCTGCGGCGCTGGTCCGCTTCGGGTGCCGAGATCGGGGACGACGAGAGCGGTCCGCTTTTCCAGTTCCTGGCGGGCGGCAAGGAAAGTCTCGTCATCGACCCCGAGGGGGCGGAGGCCGCAGAGCGGGTCATGCGTCTGCTTGCGAGCGCCGATGCGGTCATCTGGTCGTCCGACTCACCGTTCGCGGGCCTCGCCGCACTGCATCCGAGGCGGCTGCACTCCGACCACCCGCATCTCGTCGTCGTGTCGATCAGCCCCTTCGGGCTCGAAGGTCCGTGGAGTGACAGGGCTGCAACCGAATTCACGCTCCAGGCGTGGTCCGGCGCGATCGTCGGCCTGGGCCGTGGCGCGCCTGATCGCGCGCCGGTTCAGGTGGGTGGCCGGGTGGGGCAGTTCGTGACCGGCACCTACACCGCCATCGGGGCACTGACCGGACGCGTGAATTCACGTCTCACGGGCCGTGGGTGCCTCATCGACCTGTCGATGCTCGAGGCGATCGTGCTGAGCCTGACGTACTATCCCGTCACCTACCACGACGTGATGGACCGGCCGTGGCGCACCGAGCGTGCGCTGGTGCTCCCGGGCGTGCAGCAGGCTGCCGACGGTCTGGTCGGAATGGCTTGTGGCACGCTGCAACAGCGCCAAGATCTCTACGTGATGATGGATCATGCGGAATGGATCGAGGACGACGCCATCATGTCCCGCCCGGCCGAGGTGGCTCCCCTGATTGCGGAATGGGTCGCCGCGCGCACCGTCGACGAGATCCGAGAATTGGCGATCGCCTTCCGGATCCCGCACGCTCCCGTCGCAGATCCCGGCAACGTTGCCGCACTCGACCACTTCGAAGTGCGCAAGGTATTCGTCGAGAACCCGTACGGAAAGTTCCTGCAACCTCGCCAGCCGTTCCGGATCTCGTCGTTCACTTGGTCTGCGCCACAACCGTCTCCGGATCTCGGCGCACACGACGACCTGACCGGTCGAATGCGCACACACCACGACGGCGGCAGTAGCGACTTGCCGTTCACCGGGCTGCGGGTGCTCGATATGACGGCCTTCTGGGCAGGCCCCACCTCGACCCATCTGCTGGCGTTGCTCGGCGCCGACGTCATACACCTCGAGTCCGTTGTGCGACCGGACGGCGGCCGACTCGTCGGCGGGGTGTCGGGCGACACCGAAATGTGGTGGGAACATTCACCGATCCATCTCGGCGGAAACGCAGGCAAGAAGAGCGTCACGATCGACTTCACCACCGATGAAGGGCGCACGCTCCTCGAGCGGCTCATCGAAACCTGCGATGTCCTCGTGGAGAACTTCACACCGCGGGTGCTCGATCAGGCCGGACTGAACTACGAGCGGGTGCGGGAGATCAGCCCCGACATCGTGATGGTGCGTATGCCGGGTTTCGGACTCGACGGCCCCTGGCGCGACATCGCCGCATTCGCCTACTCGATCGAGGACGCCGGGGGCCTGACCTGGATGACGGGCTACCCCGACAGCAACCCTCTCGAACCCTCCTGCATCGGAGACCCGAATGCCGGTATGCACGCGGTGTACGGCCTGTTGCTGGCACTCGAACACCGCGCGGCCACCGGCGAGGGCGCGCTCGTCGAAGCGTCGATGATCGATGCGGCACTGAGTATCACCGCCGAACAGATCATCGAGTACACCGCGACCGGGTCGATCCTGACGCGACAGGGCAACCGGGGTCCGGACGCCGCTCCGCAAGGGCTGTACCGGACCAAGGGCGTCGACGAGTTCGGCCGGCCCGACAATTGGATTGCGCTCGCCATCGAGAACGACACCCAATGGGGTGCGCTCGTCGAAGCGCTCAGCGAGGTCCCGGAACTCGAGGATTCCCGTTTCTCCTGCCGTGCGGGGCGTTTCGAGCATCACGACGAGATCGACAAACTCGTACAGGCGTGGTGCGAGGAACGGGACTCCGAGTTCATCGTCGACCTCCTGTGGAGTGCAGGCGTCCCTGTCGCGCGGATGATGCAACCGCACCGCCAGGCGGAGATCGAGCAGTTGAGTGCACGGAGATTCTTCGAGGACATGGAACATCCTGTCGTCGGCCGCTACCGGCAGAGCACCCTGCCGTTCACCATGACAGGACTGCCCGACCGCCTCACCCAGCGACCGGCACCGCTGCTCGGGCAACACAACGAAGACGAACTGAAGGCGCTGGGAGTCACCGACGACGACCTGCGCGTATTGGAACAAGACGGAGTGATCGGCCGGGCTCCCGCTCGGTGAACCAAGTACTGAACTCGAGGAGCGCACATGTCGAACAGTGAACCGCCGTCGGCCGAAGAGATCATCCTCTACGAGAAGGACCCGGCTTCGAAGATCGCGACCATCACGTTCAACCGGCCCGACCGACTGAACGCTCCGACCGTCGAAGCGCGACTGCGTTACGCCGACCTTCTTCACCGGGCGAGCATCGACGACGACGTGAAAGTCCTGGTGGTGCGGGCCGAGGGAGACGATTTCGGCAGTGGGGTCGACCTCCCGGACTTCATGGCAGGTGTCGAGGACGGAGACTCGGAGGAGCGCCTCAAGGAGTTCCGGATAGACGACCCCGACGTCGTCTATCCGCCGAAGGATTCGTACCGCAACATGGGCAACTACGGGTCGTGGTTCGCGGATGCCCAGTCCGGTTGCCGGAGCCTGCAGGAGTTCAACAAGATCAGCATCGTCGAGGTCAAGGGCTACTGCTACGGGTGGCACTTCTACCAGGCGGCCGACGCCGACCTCGTCATCGCATCCGACGACGCACTGTTCGGACACGCGGCGTTCCGTTACGTCGGTTGGGGCCCGCGCATGTGGACGTGGGCGATGACAATGGGAATACGGCGTTTTCAGGAGATGGTGTTCACCGGCCGGCCGTTCACCGCCGGCGAGATGCACGAGTGCGGCTTCCTCAACAAGGTCGTGGCCCGCGAAGATCTCGAGGACGAGGTGCAGACGTACGCAAAGGCGTGCGCGCGCAACCGTCCGACCGACACCGTTGTCATCCAGAAGATGTTCTTCCGGATGATGAAACAGCATCAAGGCGAGTACATGGGGAGCCTACTCACCGGTATGGTCGAGTCCATGGGGCGGCTCGTCCGTCCGGACGAGCACGAGTTCCATCTCGATGCCGAGATGATGGAGGCGGGGCTGACGAATTCGGTGAAGGCGAACGACGAGAATTTTCCCCCCGAGTTCAGGCTCAGCAAGGCCGCACGGCTGCGCCCCTAGTCACTGTTGCGGTCCCAGTTAGGATCACCGACTCATGAGCACAACTCCACGACTGTCCATGCGCGAGCGTCAACGCAACCTGACCCGGCAGAGCATCCTGGATGCCGCCTTGGAGGCATTCGCCGACCGCGGCTACTTCGCCACCACGGTCGACGACATCGTGCAGCGGGCCGGTATCGGGCGAGCAACCTTCTACCTGCATTTCGACGGCAAGGCCACTGTGCTGCGCAATCTCCGCGACGCCCGGATGGTCGAGTGGCAGGCCCAGGACGGCTTCAACTGGGGGCACAAGCAGGCGGCATCGGTGCGGAAGTTCTTCGAGCGGATGGTCGACTTCTATCTCGAAGCGCCGATTCTCTACAAGACGCTGCACGAGGCGCGCGCAGCCGATCCGGAGTTCGCCGCGGAACACATGCGCACGATGGAGGAGTTGGTCGTCGAATGGTCGCGCACCAAGACGTCGGCAACCACGGAGCAGCTGCGTCTCAGTGCCGCGATGCTGTACTCGATGCTCGACTACTTCATGCATCTCTGGCTGATCCAGGGGTGGGAGATCGAGCGTGAGCGCGCGATCGACGCGATGTCGGATGCGCTCCTGGCCGCGATGCGCTGAGGTCAGGCGTCGGTCTCGAAGACCGTGCGCAAAGCGGCGTAGACGTCGTCGAGGAAACGCTGCGTCTGGCGTGTGCGAGGGCGGGCGACGAACCCGCCGTGGATCACCCCGGGGTAGACATGGAGTTCGACGGGCGTGCCGGCACGGGACAGTTGCGCGGCATAGTGCAGGTTGGAGTCGAGCAGCGCGTCCACATCGCCGATCCCGATGAATGCCGGTGCGGTACCGCGCAATTCGTCTGCTCCGGCTCGGCCCGGTGCGGCTGTTGCCGGTGGTGTCGTGCCGGAGAGTTCGCCGAGATACGCCCGCCACGAGTGACGTTCGGCCTCGAGTCGCCACAGACCCCAATGTCCGGATCCGCCTTCGAGTGCCAGGAGGGAACCGTGCTCCCGGTCGTCGAGCATCGGATAGACCAAGAGTTGGAGCGCGGGCTGGGGCAACCCCACCTCGGCGAGGCGGATACACAGTGCAGTGGCGAGTCCGGCGCCGGCACTCGCGCCCGCGATGACGAGACGGTGCGGGTCGACACCGAGCGCATCGGCGTTCGCGAGAAGATGTCGCCAGACCAGCTCGGCATCGTCGAGGCCCGCGGGATACGGATTCTCCGGTGCCAGACGGTAGTCGACCGACACGACCGCGCAACCGATGTCGGTGGCGAGGAGGTCGAGTCGATCATCGTTCTCGTCGAGGCCGCCCATGATGAACGCACCGCCGTGGAAGTACACGACCGCGGGGAGCGGGCCTGGAGTGCCCCGAGGGCGGTACCAGCGGACGGGGATGCCCGGTCGCTCGGCGGTGCCGGGGATGACGTCGTCGACCCGCTCGACTCGGTCCTTCGCGGGGACGGTGACGGGAGTGACCTTGGCGTAGGAAGCGCGGATGGTGTCGATGTCCGTGGTGTCCCACCGGGTCAGGTGGTCGAGCTGTGCGAGTGTTGACGGTTCGACCCTGCGATGCACCGCGACGGCCGGCTCGGCGGGGCCCTCGAACGCCGGAAGCGAGGAGATGCGGGCGTGCAGGCTCGTCGCGAATCCGGTGAGTTCGGTACGGGGGAATGTGTCGACGACCAGTGCTGGCTCATGTCGGGCCAGTACACGCTCTGCGAGTTCGGCGGCCAGAGGCTGCGTTTCCGGCGTGTCGAGGACAGCGATGCGGCTCGGATCGGCATCGAAGAGATCGGTGGCCACGGAGCGGGCCCATTGCAGGGCGCGGTCGCCGTCGTCGAGCGCGCTGCCGGGGCGAACGGGGACCTCGACGACCACGAGACCGTCGGTGGCGAATTCGCGACAGGTGTGCGACGTGTCGCCGGTCAGGATCAACACCGGAAATCGGCGCGTGGCAGTGTGCGGCGACGCGAAGGTTCGGACGATCAGCCCGGCCCCCACCTCATGGGAGTCGTTGCCGGTCATCCCTCTCCTGTCTCGGATAGTGCACACGGATGTGTAGAGAATGCATTTCGACGGTATCTGATGGCTATTGGGCGCCACAAGGTTTCGCTCCCAACTCTTGACGGAGAGCGGACCACTCGACCAGTATGTGTGTATATAGAATCAAAGTGTTCGGTAAATACACAAGCCTTCGGATCATGCATCAGACCGAGAAGGAGCCGCACCTCATGACCGACGCTCGGCGCAACTCAACCCCGGAGATCGACGCTCGGAACGCGACGGAAGTCTTCACGGCGTGGCTCTCGGAATTCGCGGCCGCGCTCGAGAAGGGCTCGGAGGTCGAACTGGGGGCATGTCTGCACCCCGATGCCACGTGGCGCGATTTCATGGCTTTCCCGTGGGACTTCCACCACGCCGTCGGCGGCGAGCAGACTGCAGCACGATTGATCGAGCTCGCCAAAGAATGGGGCGCGTCCGGTTTCTCGGCAAACAGCGAACAGCAGCCCTTCCTCTCCGGCGACGATGTCATGGGCTTCTTCGATTTCACCACCAACGACCGGATCGACCGGGGATTCGTCCGGCTCGTCCGCGACGGATCGCGGTTCGTCGCGTTCACGCTGCAAACCCAGGTCGAAGCGCTCAGCGCATTTCCGGAGGCCACCCGTCACCGCCGCCCCGAGGGCAAGGTCTACGGCGTCGTCCCGGGTCGCACGCGCTGGGCCGACGATCGTCGAGGCGAGACGTCGTTCGAGGATCGCGACCCCACCGTCCTCGTGCTCGGCGCAGGCCACAACGGCCTTGCCCTCGCGGCGAGGCTGGGTGCCCTCGACGTCGATACGCTGGTGATCGACAAGGAAGCGCGCATCGGCGACACGTGGCGCAAACGCTACGCATCGCTCGCGCTGCACAGCACCGTCTACGGCGACCACCTGCCGTATCTCCCGCTTCCCGCGACCTGGCCCGCGCACACGCCGAAGGACAAGTTCGCGAACTGGCTCGAAACATACGCCACCACACTCGACCTCAACGTGTGGACGAGCACGACCTTTCTGAGCGGTCACTACGACGAGGAAGCCGAGCGGTGGACCGTGCGTGTGCAACTGGGCGACGGCTCGATCCGCGCATTGCACCCGCGCCACTTCATCGTCGCAGGAGGCATGTTCGGTTCACCACGCATCCCCGAGATCGAAGGGCTCCAGGAGTATCGCGGTGTCGCAGTGCATTCCGACGAGTTCCAGGACGGCGCATGCTATGCAGGCAAGAAGGCGCTCGTCATCGGGTCGGGGGTCAGCGGACACGAACTCGCACACGATCTCTGGGAGCACGACGCCGACGTCACCATGGTGCAGCGCACTTCGACCTACGTCGTCACCTACCCGAGCTACCACAAGTACTGGTCGACGCTGTTCACCGAAGACATGACCCTGACGCCCGACTTCGCCGATCAGATGACCTACGCCCTGCCCAACGAACGGGTCGACGAGTTCAACAAGGAACTCGTGCAGCTCGCGAAGGCGGCCGACAAGGAACTGCTCGACGCACTCGAATCCCAGGGATTCAAACTCAACTGGGGACCGGACGGCACCGGTATCATCGGAGCGCACATGTCGGGCAAGGACAGCTACCAGATCGACATCGGAGCATCCCAGCTGATCGCCGACGGTCGCGTCCGCCTGAAGCAGGGCGTCGAGGTAGCAGAAATCAAGGACGGAACGACGGTGGTATTCACCGACGGGTCACAGATGCACGACGTCGAGTTGATCGTCTTCGCGACCGGCTACCACCAGTTCTGGGGTCATCTGAAGCCGGTTCTCGGATCCGCGGCAGCGAAGATCGACAAAGCGTACGGCCGCGCCGCTGACGGCGAGTACGCGAACACCTGGCGCCGATCGGCGCAGCCCGGGCTCTGGTTCGGCACCGGATTCATCCGGATGGCGCGTTTCTACACCCGATTCACGGCTTTGCTGATCAAGGCGATCGAGGAGGGCATCGAGCCGATGGACCCGGAGGCCCGCAAAGCGTAGAGCCCGACCCGAACTTCGGTGTTCTCGACAGCGATATACGCCGCTGAGAACACCGAAGTTCAGTGTCCGCGCAATGCGCCTCGCTGGATCTTGCCGGTCGCGGTTTTCGGGAGCGCGTCGAGCACGTGGACCACGCGGGGCCGCTTGTATGCGGCGAGACGTTCACCCGCGAATGCGACCAGTTCGGCCGGATCGGTCGTCTCTCCCTCTCGCAGCGACACATACGCGACCACCGCTTCACCCCGGTACTCGTCGGGCGCACCTACCACTGCGACTTCGAGGACCGAAGGGTGTTCGTAGAGCACGTCTTCCACCTCACGCGGCCATACCTTGTAGCCCGAGGTGTTGATCTGATCCTTGATGCGATCGACGAGATAGACCCAGCCTTCGTCGTCGATGATGGCGACATCGCCGGTGTGCAGATGCCCACCCGGAAGCGTGCGCTCGGTTGCTTCTTCGTTCTGCCAGTAGCCGGGAATCACCTGCGGCGCGGTGACGACGAGTTCGCCCTCCTGCCCCGGTGGTTGCGGACGTCCCTGAGCGTCGACCGTGACCACCTCGACGCCGCGAGTCGCGACGCCGACGGAGAGCGTCCCGCTCGGACCGTGCACGGGGGCCGCGACACCGGGCGGCACAGCGATACCCCCGCCGGTCGTCTCGGTCATGCCCCAGATGTTGTGGAGATACACGCCGAACCGGTCGCGGAAGGCGTCGATCGTCGCAGGTGGGATCGGGGCCCCGCCGGAGTAGATGCGCTTCGCGCTCGCGAAATGGTCGGCACCTGCGTCGGGGACGCCGAGGAAGGCGTTGAACGCGGTGATCGAACCGACCGTCGTGGTGACCTCGTGTTCGCGGATCGTGTCGAGCGCGACCGACGCCTCGAACCGTCCGCTCATGCTCAGGGTCGCATCGCTCAGGAGTGCGATCCCGGCGTTGAGTGAGAGCCCGGTGATGTGGAACATCGGAGCGATCGCGTAGGAGACGTCGCCGGCAGCGAACCGGATCCACTCGGCGTAACCCGCCACCGCGCACAGAAAATTGCGGTGGGTGTTGAGCGCGCCTTTCGGTGGCCCGGTTGTGCCGGAGGTGTAGGTGATGAACGCGATGTCGTCGCCGTCGTGCATGATTCGTGTCGGCCGCTGACCGCGTCGGGCAGCGAGAACGGTGGTGAGGTCGCCGTCGGGGGAGGGCACGAGATCCGGTTCGGTGAACACCCGAGGGTCGTTCTGCGTCTGGAAGTCGCGTGACGACGCCGAGAGCAGCCACCGCACCGAGGTTCCCGCCAACGCGTGGCGCGTCGCCTCGTCGGTACCGCGGGCGACGATGATCCCCGTGGTGCCGGAGTCCTCCACCAGCCGCCGTAACTCCTCGCCCCGGTACATCGGGTTGAGGGGCACGGCGATGGCCCCGGCCTTCCACACGGCCAGCAGACTCAGCGGGTAGTAGGGGACGTTCTGCAGATAGATACCGATCCGGTCGCCCGAGCGCACACCCCGCGCTTGCAGCTCGGCGGCCAGCGCATCGGTCAGCGAATCCAGGGTGGCGGCATCGATCGTGCCGTCGAAGTACCGGATCGCTGCGCGGCCCGGTCCGGCGGCGACCCGCTCGCACCACGCCTCGACGATCGAGCCGGACACGGTCACCGGTCTGCACCGACTGCGTGCCGGCCGGCGATCCAGGCGAATGTCATTCCGGGGCCGAGCGTTCCGCCGGGGCCACCGTACGAGGCGCCGGTCGGCGACGAGACGTTACCCGCCGCATACAAACCGGCGATCACCTCGCCGTCGAGGTCGACGACGCGGGCATGCTCGTCGACCTTGGGTCCGCCCTTGGTGCCGATGACGCCTGCGGTCAGTTCCATGGCGTAGAACGGTCCGTCGGTGATCGGGCCGAGGGTGCCTTCGATGCTGCCCTTCTTGTACGGGTCGCCCCACCACCGGTCGTGAGCGCTCTCGCCCCTGCCGAAGTGCGGGTCCTTGCCCGCCGCGACGTTTGCGTTCCACTGTTCGACGGTGCGTTCGAGTTCGTCGCCGGGGATGCCGAGTGTCAGGGCGAGATCGCGAAGGGTGGGTGCCTCCGTCAGCCACGGGGGTGTGGTGCCGGTGTAGGGCCGACCGGTGGATCCGTAGGTGGTGAGGTAGGTGTGGTCGAAGATCAGCCACGCGGGCAGGTTGGCGTACCGGAATGCGGTGACGTCCTCCTGGTGGAAGGCGCCCACGACCGAGTTGTAGCTGACGGCTTCGTTGGTGAAGCGCCGCCCGGTGCGATTCACCATGATGCTGCGTGGTCGTGTGCGGTCGCCGTTGATCATTTCGAGGTTCATCGAGTTGATGCCCGCGGGGAGTTCGGTGATGGGGATCCACCAGGCTTCGCGCATGTTCTGGAGTGCGGCTCCGGCACGCATGGCCATGCGCAGGCCGTCGCCGGTGTTGGTGGGGATCGAGGCGGGCTTCGTGACGTGGCCGCGCAGGAATGTGGCGCGGTATTCCTCGTTCCACTCGAATCCGCCGGTCGCGAGGATGACAGCCTGGGTGGCACGGAGGGTCTGCCGTCCTTCGGCGGTCTCGACGACCACACCCGTCACGCGACCGTCCTCGAGGACCAGGTCGTGTGCCGCTGTCGACAATTCGAACGTGACGCCGACGCGTAGGCACGCGTTCAGGAGATGGCCGACGAGACCCCCGCCCATGCCGCGCAGGTCTTCGGCCTCGCGATGCGCTTTCTCGTCGTCGGTGGGGGCCTTGGGGACTGCGCATCCGATCGCGGTCTCGTCCATCCGAAGATAGGGGGAGTAGTACGGGGTCACTTCGACCTTGTCCTGCCATTCGCCGAGGGTGGGGAAGGGGAACAGTTCCTGCCCGAGCGTCCGGCCGCCGTCGGGTCTACCGCCGGGATTGGACGGGTGGTAGTCGGGAAGTCCTGGCACGGCGAAGAACTCGACACCCCCCTGGTCGGCGAGTGCGCTCACCATCTTCGGTCCGGCGTTCACGAAGGCGCGTGCGAGGCGTTCGTCGAGGATGCCGCGTCCGAGCGACATCAGGTAGGTCATCGCGTCGTCGGTGCTGTCCGTGGCGCCGATGCCGGGCATGTACGGGTTGTTCGGGATCCACATGTGGCCTCCGGACCACGCGGTGGTGCCGCCGATCCGGTTGTTCTTCTCGATGACCGTGACCTGCGCGCCTTCGTGTGCTGCAGTGAATGCGGCGGTGAGTCCTGCGGCGCCGCTGCCGAGGACGATGACATCGTATGTTTCGGGTTCGGACACTCCGGCCTCCGGTTCGAGTGGACTCTTGTGGGGTGGTGTGATCCCGCTTACCATAGCGAACGTGCATCAATAGAGACCAGGTGTTCAATAATTACAACACGATGCGATGAGATGGTGGGGCGAATTACCTATGCGGGAAACGTACGACGTAATCGTTCTCGGGTCCGGAGCCGCCGGTCTCACTGCGGCGCTCGCCGCCGCGCTCGAGGGTGCCGACGTCGCGGTGTTCGAGAAGTCCGACCTGATCGGCGGCACCACCGCCCTCTCCGGTGCAGGAATCTGGGTGCCCGGAAACCCCGTCGCGGCACGCAAGGGCATCCAGGACTCGCTCGAGGAAGGCATGACGTATCTGTCCAGCCTGTCCAACGGCATGATCCTGCCCGAGCTGGCCGAAGTATTGATCTCCGGTGGCCCCGGCTTCGTCGAATTCCTGCACGAGAACACCGATCTACGACTTCAGCTCGTCGAGGGGTATCCCGACTACCACCCTGAACATCCCGGTGGGAAGCCCGGCGGGGGGCGGACCCTCGAGCCCGGGCTGTTCTCATTCGCCGGGATCGAGGAGTGGATCGACCGTATTGCCGGCGACATCCAACGCATCATGCTCGTCGAAATGCCGCTCGGCGGCGGGACGGGCGTCATTGCACCCGAGATTCTCGCTGCCCGCGCAGAAGCCGAGGAAGAAGGTCTGGGTCGCGCACTGGTCGGCGGCCTCCTGAAAGCGTGTCTCCAGCGTGGGGTCGACGTCCGAACCGGGGTTCGCGCGATGAAGCTGCGCACCGGCGGGGGTGCTGTCGACGGTGTCGAAGTCGAGACCGCCGACGGAGTCCGTGCAATCGGAGCTTCCGCTGTCGTCCTCGCGACGGGAGGGTTCGAATACGACCCGGACCTCGTGCGCGACTTTCTGCGCGGGCCGCTGACGCGTCCCATCGGTGCACCGACCAATACCGGTGACGGCCTGCGCATGGCCATGAGAGTCGGTGCTCGCCTGGGTAACATGCGTGAGGCGTGGTGGTCTCCGTCGGTGCAGTGTCCCGGCATCCGGCGCGACGGTGCTCCGGTCGCGATGCTGTCGTCACGCGAGCGTGCGCTGCCCGGCTCGATCATGGTCAACCGTTATGGTCGCCGTTTCGCGAACGAAGCCGCGAACTACAACGCCTTCGGTGGTGCCTTCCACCATCTCGACGAGTCACGGCTCGACTACCCGAACCTTCCGGCGTACATGATCTTCGACCAGTCCACCGTCGACCGGTTCGGCGTATTCGGCGCCCGCCCGGGGGCCCCCGTGCCCGAGTGGGTCACCCGTGCCTCGTCCATCTCCGAACTCGCTGCAGCACTGAATCTTCCGATCGACGCGCTCACGGATACGGTCGCGCGGTTCAACCACCATGCGGCACAAGGCGCGGACCCGGATTTCTCGCGGGGCAACAGCGCATTCGATCGCTTCCCCGGTGGGAGGATGGGCGACCCGGATTCTCCCGGTGCGACGTTGGGGCCGGTCGATGTTGCGCCGTTCTACGCCGTCGAAGTGATCAGCTCGGCACTCGGCACGAAAGGCGGACCCCGCACCGACGTCGAGGGGCGGGTTCTCGATGTCGACGGCGACGTGATCGAAGGCTTGTATGCCGCGGGCAATGTCATGGCCAACCCGAGCGGAATGGTGTACGGCGGTGCCGGTGCCACACTCGCGGTCGCGGGAGTGTGGGGAATCGCGGCGGGTCGTGCCGCTGTCGCAGACCGGGTCCCGGCACGTCCCGAAGCGATGCAGACCTGAACGCGCAGGCAGGCCAATTCGTTCAAAAGATGGACGCATCGTCTATTGACTTGCCGAACCATCCATCTATAGCGTGTGGCTGGGATTACAGGACGACTCTCGACGCCACCTCTGATCTGAAGGACGGGCTATGACGACTCGGCGCTATCTCCACCTGAACCTCGTCGGCAACGACGTCAACCTCCACATGGGAGCTCCTGCGTACGAGCAGCAGCACCACGCCGACACCGCCCTCGTCGATCCATTCGAACGGCTCATGACCTACGGGCACCTCGGGGACGAAGGGCTCTTCACCGCGATATTCCTCGGCGACGTACCCGGCATGCCGAACTCGCCGGCCTTCGACGGTGGGCCTGCCGAGCCGATCACCGCGCTGACCGCGATGGCCCGCGAGACCAAGCACGTCGGGCTCATCGCCACCGCGTCGACGACGTTCTACGACCCGTACACACTCGCGCGTCTCATCGCCTCTCTCGACCAAGCCTCCGACGGCCGGGCCGGGCTCAATGCAGTCACCACCGTCGGCGACGCACTCGCGCTGAACTACAGCAAGACCAGCCACCCCGACCGCGAGACCCGATACCGCCGCGCTACGGAATTCCTCGACGTGACCGAAGCGCTCTGGGCCAATCGTGAGGTGCGCCGCGACCCCGACGGTGTCACGCGGTACTACGCCTCGCCGATCAATCACAAGGGCGAATCCTTCAGCGTGATCGGCCCGCTCAACGTTGCGCCGAGCCGGCAGGGCCGACCGCTGGTCGCGCAGGCGGGCGGGTCCGGACCGGGCATCAAGGTCGCCGCACGGCACGCCGACATGGTGTTCACCGCGGCATCCAACCGGGAGCGCGCAGCCGCCTACCGCGAAGACCTCGACAAGGCACTGGCCGACGCGGGACGCCCCGTCGGAAGTGTCCCGGCCGTTCCCGGCCTCATCCCCTACGTCGCACGCACCGCGAAGGAAGCCGAAGAACAGATGCTCGCCCTGGACGAGTTCGTTCCGTGGGAACTCCTCGCGCCGAAGGTGCTGGTGCAATTCGGGTTGGAACCGGTCTCGTTCGACAGCGTCGAAGATCGGTTCCCCTTCGAGCAGATGCCGAAGCCCGCCGACGTCGAGAAGACCATCAAGAGCACCTTCGGGAACTACGTCGGTCTCTACGACTGGATCGAGGCACACCCCGGCGCCACCGTCCGCGAGGTCACGGCGCAGTCCCTCGGCCGGGGCGGTGCACAGCACCGCAAGTTCGTCGGCTCGTACGACGACATCGTCGACGATTTCGAGGCATGGTGGAACGACGGCAACGTCGGAGGTTTCAACCTCATGTTCCCCGTCGGCCCGGCGTCGATCCGCGAATTCATCGACGAGGTGATTCCGCGCATGATCGATCGCGGCATCTACCGATCCACCCCCGACGACCGGCCGCTGCGGGAGCGCTTCGCGTGAGCCGCACCCTGCCGCGAGGCGAAAGGAACCGAGCATGCCGGAGACGTTGACGCCGCCGGGCCCGAAACCCGAAGGCTTCGACCCGGATTGGGTGCGGGCCAAACACGCCTACGAGCGTGCCAAGCGGCTCCGGCGCGACGGAGTCGAGCAGTTCGTCGAAGTCACGGCCGAATTCTCGCACTGGGAGGACGATCCCTACGTCGAGCGGACCCCGCGCGATCCCGTGAACGACGAGGTCGAGATCCTGATGATCGGCGCCGGTCTCGGCAGCCTGATCGCTGCAGCGCGCATGCGCGAGGCAGGACTCGACGGCATCAGACTGCTCGACCGGGCGGGCGGCGTCGGCGGAACCTGGTACTGGAATCGTTACCCGGGCATCCAGTGCGACATCGAGTCGTACATCTACATGCCGCTCCTGGAAGAGCTCGGCTACATCCCCACTCAGAAATACGCGTACGGCACCGAGATCCGCGAACACCTCGCAGCGATCGCCCACCACTACGACCTGGCGCGCGACGCGCTCTTCCACACCACCGTCACCGAGATGGTCTGGGACGAGGCGGAACAACGCTGGAACGTGCACACCGATCGCGGCGATCGTATCCGCGCCCGGTTCGTGGTCGTCTCGCCTGGCTCGCTCGTACGTCCGAAACTGCCCGGCATCCCCGGCATCAACGAATTCGAAGGGCACACCTTCCACACCAGCCGATGGGATTACAGCTACACCGGCGGAAACGAATTCGGCGACCTTTCAGGGTTGCAGGACAAGTCGGTGGGCGTCGTCGGCACCGGCGCCACCGGACTGCAGGTGGTGCCTCACCTCGGCAGGTGGGCGCAGCAACTCTACGTGTTCCAGCGGACACCGAACGCCGTCGACGAACGCGGCAACAAACCCACCGATCCCGACTGGGCCGCGAATCTCGAGCCCGGTTGGCAGCGCGAGCGGATGGAGAACTTCACCCGTTACACCGCCGGCATGGAAAGCCACATCGACCTCGTCGACGACGGCTGGACCCGGGTGGCCTCCGAGGTCACCAAGACTGCGATCCAGCAGGAGAACGAACGCCGTGGCGCACCGATGACGCCGGAGGAGATCGGCGAGTTCCTGTTCGAGGCCGACTACAGGTCCATGGAACGGGTACGTGCCAGGATCGACTCCGTCGTCACCGACAAGGCCACCGCCGAAGCACTCAAGCCCTGGTACAAGCGGCTCTGCAAACGAGTCGGGTTCCACGACGAATTCCTGCCCACGTTCAACCGCGACAACGTCGAGCTCGTCGATACCGACGGCCGCGGAATCGAGCGGCTGACACGCGACGGGGTCGTCGTCGGAGGCACCGAATACAAGGTCGACGCGCTGATCTTCGCAACGGGATACGACGTCAGCAGCAGCTACACCCGCCGCGCAGGATTCGACATCATCGGTCGCGACGGAATCCACCTGAGCGACAAGTGGAAGAGTGGACCGCGCACCTTCCATGGGTTGCAATCCCACGGATTCCCCAACTGCTTCTTCCTCGGGTACACGCAGACCGGTATCGCGAACAACTACACGCACACTGCCGAGGAACGCGCCCGGCACCTCGTCTACCTGCTCACACAGTGCATCCAGCGAGGAGCCACCACGATGGAAGCCGATCTCGAAGCGGAGGACGGCTGGGTCGCCACCATGAAGGAGCTCGGCAAGGTGGGGCAGGCCTTCTACGCGGACTGCACCCCCAGCTATCTCGACAACGAGGGCGACAGCGGCAATCCCGACGGCCTCGTCGCAGCCAACTACGGCGGTGGCCCGATCCAGTTCTTCGACCTGCTGGCCCGATGGCGGGACAGCGGGCAGATGGAAGGCGTCACGCTCACCTAGTGCCCTTGGTCCCCAGTCACGGTTACGGAGTCGATTGTCAATGAGAGTCGAGATCAGCGAAGAGCGATGCGTCTCTGCGGGCCAGTGTGCCGCAGTAGCGCCCGGGGTGTTCGATCAGCGGGACGAAGACGGCGTCGTGGTCCTGATGGATGCGGATCCGTCCGACGAGCACTGGGATCCGGTTCGTCAGGCAGCAGCATCGTGCCCCGCAGTCGCCATCGCATTCGAGGAGTGAAACAGACATGCCGGAGAATTCTACGACCGACGTCGACGAGGCCGTTCTCAGCTTTCCCGTCGAACGCGACGCACGCTGCCCGTTCGACGTCCCTGCTGCACTCATCGATTCGGCGGCCGATCAACCTGTGCGACGAGTCCGTATCTGGGACGGCAGCACACCATGGTTGATCACGGGCAACGCCGAACTGCGTGTACTGGCACTGGATCCGCGTATCAGCACCGACGATCGCCTGACCGGCTTCCCACACTGGAATGCGGGCCGGGCGGCCATCGCCCCGATGCGGCCGGACAGCATCTTCAACACCGACGGCCCCGGACATCTGCGACTCCGCCGCATGATGACACGCACCTTCTCCTACAAGCGCGTGGAAGCGCAGCGCGAGAAGATCCAGCAGGTGACCGACAAGCTCATCGACGACATGCTCGCCGGGCCGAATCCGGTCGACCTCGTGCCCGCATTCGGTCTACCGCTTCCGTCGTTCATGATCTGTGAGCTGCTCGGGGTTCCCTACGACAATCATGACTTCTTCCAGGAACACGCCTCGGCCGCGATGGATCGGTACGCCACACCGGAATTGCAGGAGCGACTGTTCACGGCCATGCGCGGCTACATGCGGGAGGTCATCGAAGAGCGGCTTGCGTCGACGGAGGAGTCGACAGGGGTGATCTCGGAGTTCGCCGACAACATCCGGGCGGGCGAGATGACGATCGACGAAGGCGTTGCGCTTGCCAACGGGCTGCTGTCGGCAGGTCATGAGACGAGCGCAGGCATCATCTCGCTCGGAACGCTCGCACTCCTCCAGAATCCGGAACAGCTCGAGTACCTGCGCCACAACGACGATCCCAAGGACATCGCCACAGCGGTCGAGGAGCTACTGCGGTATCTGAGTATCGTCCACAACGGGCAGCGACGTATTGCTTTGGAAGACATCGAGATCGGTGATGTCGTGATCCGCGCCGGTGAGGGTGTCGTTCTCGACTATTCCGCCGGTAGCTGGGATGCCCGGACCTTCGAGGAGCCGCGGCACTTCGATGTGGCTCGAGTGTCGAACAAGCACCTCGCGTTCGGATTCGGCCCGCACGGATGCATCGGCCAACAGCTCGCCCGCGTCGAACTTCAGGTTGCTTTTGCCACGCTCATCCGCCGAATCCCGACCCTGAAGCTTGCCGTGCCGATCGAACAGATCGAGTTCAAACACGACCGGCTCGCCTACGGTGTCTATTCCCTGCCGGTGAGCTGGTGACCGGCAGGGAATAGACCTGTGGCCCTGAGTCAGCTCTGACCCGGCGTCGTCATCGTGCTGCCCGCGGCTGTGCCGCCGTCGACACGGAGGACGGCGCCGGTGACGTAGCGGGCGCGGTCGCTGGCCAGATAGACGGCGGCTTCGGCAGCGTCGTCGACAGTCCCCTCGCGGTTGAGGGGCCGCTTCTTCGACTGTGTGGTGCGCACGCTCGAAATCATCGCCTCGCGCTCCTCGCCCTCGAGTTCTGTGGTCGACGACGCGAGCAATGTCGTCGGGATGCTCCCCGGTGCAAGGCAGTTCACGCGGATTCCGTGGACGCCCAGGTCGATGGCCGCAGATTTCGTGAAGTGGATGACCGCGGCCTTCGACGCTCGGTACGTGATCACTCCTCTGCCTGCCATGATGCCGCCGATCGAGGAGGTGTTGATGATCGCGCCGCCACCGTGCTCGGCCATGTACTTGGCTGCTGCTTGCGTCCCCACCATCACCGCACGCAGGTTGACGGCGAAGATCTTGTCGAAGGCCTCGAGGTCGTCCTCGAGGAAACTGGCGTGGATCGGGCCGGAGATGCCGGCGTTGTTGACCAGCACGTCGAGGCCGCCGAACGTGTGCACCGCGAAGTCGACCAGCGCTCGCACCTCGTCGATGTCCGAGACATCGGTTTCCCGAAACACGGTGGCGGGGGCGAGGGAGTCGGCCAGGGCTTTACCTTCGTCGCGGTGCACGTCGGCAATCACCACCCGGGCGCCTTCGCGGACGAAATGTTCGACCGTCGCGCGGCCGATTCCGGTGGCGCCGCCCGTGACAACGGCGATCTTGCCGGTGAGTTCTGAAGACATGTAAGCACTCTCGCATCTCGAACGGTTCGACGTCATGGCATCCATCTACTGGACGCATTGTCTATCAGTGGGGCGTGATCTGCCAAGGGCTCGCAGACGAGGGTGGGCGGTGATGGCCGACGATGAGGGGCACACTGGTGGTCGACCGACGCCGGGATGTGGAACAGGGGAGGGCGCATGATCGGAGACAGGTGGGGTGTCACAGTGAAGGCTCGGCCGGAGGCGGTGTGGCCCTGGGTGACGCAGATCCAGTGGGCGCCGTACTCGTACGACTGGAGGCGATCTCGTGATGGCGCGACGCCAACTACTCAATCTCAGGCGGCTCGCGGAGCGCGATCCGTCGTGATGCGGCCGCACGCTCGGGTCTTCACCGGTCCACCTCTACGGGACCCCAGCAGGTCGGTAGCTTCCGGTTACGGGACCGCTTTCGGCACACGCCGGTACGGGTTCCGCTTGCGGTATTCCTATCCTCAGGGTGGTTGATTCAAATCACTGGTACGGATCTGCGATTTCGCGGAGTTTTGTGAGCGCCTCTCGAAGGCATCCTGCCAGTTCAGGGCCGAGGTGGTCGTTCCATTCTTGCTCGACGCCCATCACCACCTCGCGAGCCCGCGTCGACGCCGCCTGCCCCTTTCGGGTGAACCGGATGATCTGCGCCCGGCCGTCCTGCGGATCCGGGATGCGCTCCACGAGTCCTTCCCGTTCCAGTGCCGCGACCAGCAGGCTTGCGGTCTGCTTGGTGACCTGTACCTGCTCGGCGAGGTCGGTGAGGCGAGAGCCGTCCTCGGCGATCCGCTGGGCGAGCCGGGCCTGCGCAACGGTCACCTGGTAGCCGGCCTCCCGCATGGCGCGGATCACCCGGTCGTCCATCGCCCGGTAGGCAATGAACATGAGCGTGGCGACGTCCATCGATCCCCTTGACAATAGTCAGCATTGCTGACCATGCTTATAGTCAGCATTGCTGACGATCATAGGGGATCTGCGATGACCAGACTTCCTCCTACCCGCGTGGTCCGGGCAGCCACCGCCCTCCGGACCGCGCTGCAGTCACTGACCCGGCGGATGGCGCCGCCGGAGGTCTGCCTGCTCGAGTTCGCCTCCGGGTTCGTGACGACCCACGCCGTCTACGCCGCGGCACGGCTCGGCATCGCCGACGTACTGGCGGACGGCCCGCTGACCGCGGACGACGTCGCGGCCGAAGTGGGGTCGGATCCCGACGCCACGCACCGCCTCCTGCGTGCCTGCGCCACCTTCGGAATCTTCCGAGAGGACCCGCGGGGCCTCTTCCGCCTGACTCCCGTGGCCGAACGGCTGCGCTCGGACACCAGCGACTCGATGCTTCCCGTCGTCCTGATGCTCGGTGATCCGGCCTATCAGAGGCCGTGGGGCCGGCTGGCCCACTGCGTGGAGACCGGCAGGCCGGCCGTCGAAGAGATGTTCGGCATGCCCATGTGGGAGTACCTCGACGAA
Source organism: Rhodococcus sp. F64268 (assembly GCF_023015605.1). Taxonomy (NCBI): domain Bacteria; kingdom Bacillati; phylum Actinomycetota; class Actinomycetes; order Mycobacteriales; family Nocardiaceae; genus Rhodococcus; species Rhodococcus sp. F64268. The sequence goes on along the minus strand of NZ_JALKAI010000002.1, from coordinate 578,199 downwards.
CACCCGGAGTTCGCCGCCACGTTCAACGACGCGATGACCCGGTTGTCGGCCCTGGACTGGCCCACCGTGGAGGCGGCATACGACTTCACGCCGTACTCGACGATCGTCGACATCGGAGGTGGGCACGGACAATTGCTCGCGCGTATCCTCGGCGCGGCACCGTTGGCCAAGGGGGTGCTGCAGGAACGTGAGGCCCTCGCCGGTGACGCCGAGGAACACCTGCGTGCGGCGGGCGTGCTGCCCCGCTGTCGGATCGAGGCCGGGTCGTTCTTCGAGACCGCTCCCTCCGACGGTGACCTCTACGTGCTGCGGCGCGTGGTCCACGACTTCGACGACGGACAGGCCACCGCGATCCTGACCAACGTCCGACGCCACATGCCGAGGGGCGCCACCCTGCTCCTGATGGAGAGCGTGGTCCCGCCCGGCAACACGCCGCACTTCGCCAAGACCCTCGACCTCGACATGATGCTCTTCGTCGGTGGCCGGGAGCGCACCGAGCGGGAGTTCGCCACCCTGCTCGAGCGGGCGGGGTTCCGCATGACCCGGGTCGTACCAACGATTTCGACCATCTCGCTCGTCGAAGCCGTCAGCACCGGCGGGCAGTTGTGAACGCACTCGCGCAGGTTTGCGTCGGCCTCTCGGCACTCGTCCTGATCGTCGTCTTCCCGCTGGAGGCCTTCCTGGTCGACCGACCCTGGGTCCAGAAGTTCCTCGGCATCGAGCCCAACGGCATCGCGAATGTGCACCTGTGGTCGTTCTGCATCGGCGCCCGCAACGCACTCGCAGGAGTGGGCGCCCTCATCGGGCTCTGGATGGTGAACTTCGGCGACGAGTCGACCGGGACCACCGTTGTGGTCGTCAGCGCCATCTACATGCTGCTCACGTCGTTGTTCATGGGCGTCGCTGATCTGCTCGGGTACTGGCTGCCGCGCGGAGGGAGCGTCAGGGGGACCGTTGCGTCGTCCGTCCTGCCAGCGGTCGCGCTGATCGCCCTCGCCGCCTGACCCCGGCCGAGGTGGTAGGAGTGTCCTACAACAGTGCAGGTCTGCCCGTCGCCGATTGGCCAGCGGTCCCGGCTCAGTGATCCGCGTGACGCGGTTTCAAACCGGTGTCACAGTGGGGGACACGCTCATCCAGAGCGGAATCTTTCCTCCGCCTCCTCGGCTTGCCACTACCTCATGACCCGCGGAAACCCGGAGAGCCTGGGGAAGGTTTGCCCGATTCTGCGCGAACCCTTCCCCTAAGCTGGAACGTGTTCTAGATTCTGGGGAAGGGGTTCGTCGGAGTGGAGGTATGCACAGTGGAGTTCAACCTTGCGGATGTTTTCGAGACAACCGCGTCTGCGGTACCGGATCGCATCGCACTCACGTACGAAGATCTGAATCTCACGTATGCGGAGCTGGACGCGGAAGCCAACCGTGCCGGACAGCTCTTCTCCCAGGCAGGCATTTCCAAGGACGATCACGTCGCGATATTCCTCAAGAACTGCGTCGAGCATGTCACCAGCATCCTCGGTCTCATCAAGATCCGCGCCGTACCGATCAACGTCAACTACCGCTACACACCCAGCGAACTCGAGTACATCTTCACCAACTCGGATTCGGTGGCGGTCGTCGTCGAACTTCCCGAGCATCAGCAGGTCCTTGCGTCATTGCTCGATGCTTGTCCGCTGATCCGCACGGTGTTCGTCGCCGGCGAGGTAACGGAGGAGTTGAAGCAGGCCGCCGAGCAGCGCTCGGTTGCCGTGGTCCCCTTCGCCGATGCTCATGCTCTGCCCGCGACAGCAGAGTTCCCCGCGCGTTCGGGCGACGACCTGTATCTGCTGTACACGGGCGGAACCACCGGATACCCGAAGGGTGTCATGTGGCGGCACAACGATTTCTTCCGCAAGCCGCTCTCCGGCGGCAATCCCTATGGTGATGAGCCACGGAAGGATCTCGCCGAGGTCGCAGCCGCAGCGAAGGAGTTCCCGGGTCTTGCGTTCCTCATCGCCGCGCCTTTGATGCACGGTGCAGCCCTCTACTCGCTGTTCACGTTCTTCACGCTCGGCGCCCGGGTGGTCCTGAGGCGCGACTTCGATCCGAAGACGGTGGTCGAGGCTGTCGAGAAGGACAAGGTGCAGGTGATTCTCATCGTCGGCGACGGCATGGGGTTGCCCCTCGTCGACGAGATGGAACGACGGAAGGACGAGGCCGACCTCAGTTCGCTGTTCTCCATCACCTCCGGCGGTGCCATCTGGTCGACGAGCGTGCGCGACCGCATGCTTGCTGTGAAACCGGACCTGTTGCTGCGCGACAACTTCGGCGCTTCGGAAACCGGCAACGACGGCGCATTCGACGTCGACGAAGACGGAAACTTGCGAATGCCCCCGAGCCCCAACATGGTCCTCGTCGACGAAAGGCTCGAGCCGATTGCCCCGGGTTCCGACGACGTCGGCTACATCGCCCGTATCGGCAACGTGCCGCTGGGCTACTACAAGGACGAAGAAAAGACGGCCCGGACATTCCCGACACGTGCCGACGGTACGCGCTTGTCGATCCTCGGAGATATGGGTCGTGTGGAGGCCGACGGCACCATCGTCTTCCTCGGTCGCGGCTCGCAGTGCATCAACACCGGAGGCGAGAAGGTCTTCGCCGAAGAGGTCGAGTCGGCACTCCACTCACATCCGTCGGTCTCCGACGCTCTTGTCGTGCCCGTGCCGCACGAACGCATGGGGCAGGCAGTCGCGGCTGTCATCGCCACCTACCCGGAAGCTGGGGAACTGACCCTCGAAGAGGTGCAGGAACATTGCCGTAAATCGTTGGCGGGATACAAAATTCCTCGCTCGATCGTCGTGGTCGACGAGGTGAAGCGCACCCCCGCCGGCAAGGCCGACTACCGGTGGGCCACAGCTCGGGCTGCGCAGTAGGCGACGAACACAGCCTTACGACAGATGCACCTCTTCGGGAGGAGGGGTGCATCTGCGTAGGTGGTGCTCGATCGTCGCGGACGTGCTCAGGGCCGAGGGTTCCGGGTGCGACGCTCCGCCTCTGCGAGTGCGCGTCGGACAACGGCCGACAGTGCGACGAACGATTCCAGCTGGCTGGACCCAGAAGGCTTGACGTCGTCCAGTTCGGCTGCGATGGCTTCGCTCTCACTGCATAGTTCGGTAGCGAGGGCGCACTGATCGTTGAGCGACTTCAATTCTGCTACAGGCCAACTCGCATCGATGATCCGGTAGTCGCCGCGCTCCCTCAGTCGAACTCCGCGGGATGCAAGGGAGATTCGAAGAGCCTCGTTCACCTCGACGGAGCGGTCGGTGACCTCGATCCACCTCTGCATCGCGTCGAGCTTTGATCGCTCGCTACGCCGCTTGCCTGATCCGAACAATGACAGCTTCATTCGCGATTTCCCCCTTTTATCGACGTGAGTGTAGTCGCAATATCGTGATCTTGTAGCCGATTTGGAGAGGTACCCGACCGCCTTCGCGTTACAGGTTCGGCCGAGGGCGACGACGAGACCAGGCGTACACGGCGACCTCGTCGAACGGGGTGTTGTCATTCGGTACCGTCTCGTTTCATGACGAACTTGGATCACGGAGACCCTGGCGACGCCCCCACTGTGCCGCCGCCGTTGGCGGAGGTCGTGAACGCGACCCGGCCCTCTGCCGCCGAGGAAGCGCGGACGGTCGCGGCGTCGACGAACGCGGGCACTCTCGCGACCCTCACAAAGGAAGGCGACCCCTGGGCGTCGTTCGTGACGTACGGGCTCGTCGGAGGCTCGCCGGTGTTGTGCGTGTCGCACATGGCGGAGCATGGACGCAATCTGGCGCGCGATCCACGCGCGAGCATCGCGATCGTGGCACCGGACCCGCAGTCCGACCCATTGGCCAGCACTCGCATCACCCTCGCCGGGTATGTCGAACGTCCGGAAGGGGCGGAGCTGACTGCCGCGCGCGAGGCGCATCTGGCTGCTGTGCCTGCGGCGCGCGTCTACATCGATTTCAGCGACTTCTCGCTCTGGGTTCTTCGGGTTCAGCGCGTGCGCTGGGTGGGCGGGTACGGACGGATGGATTCGGCCACCGCCGAGTCCTATGCCGAGGCGTTACCCGATCCTGTGACCCCGGCGGCCGGTCGCGCGATCGCGCATCTCAACGACGACCATGCTGATGCGCTGCTGGCGATGGCCCGAAAGCTCGGCGGATTCCCGGATGCCACCGAGGCCACGTGCGTCGGAGCCGACCGCTACGGTCTGGATCTGATTGTCACCACGCCGCGCGGTCGGGCACCGACCCGCGCCGGGTATCTGTCACCGCTCGATTCTGCTGATGAGTTGCGTTCGGCCACAGTAGCTTTGACACGTGCGGCGCAGTCCTCGTAGGGGGTGCGATCATGGATGTCCGCCGACGCTTCGCCGACGCCCGCGTGGCCCGACTCGCCACAGCGGACGGGTCCGGCGTGCCGCACGTGATGCCGATCGTATTCGCTCTCGACGGCGACACGATCCACACCTGTGTCGACGACAAGCCGAAGACGACGCGGCAACTGCGACGCTTGGCCGACATTGCAGAGAATCCTCGGGTGAGCGTGCTCGTAGACCACTACGACGATGACTGGTCCCAGCTGTGGTGGGTTCGCGTCGACGGCATCGCCACTGTGCACGATGCCGACACGGACTCCGGTGCGGCCGGACTCGACGCGCTGGTCCGCAAGTACACGCAGTATCGGGTGCAGCGGCCGTCGGGGCCGGTGATCACCATCGACCGGCTGAGCTGGCGGTCGTGGTCGTCGTGAGCCGCGACGACGGGTCCCGATCGAGTGCGGTGGGTATACCTGTCACATGCGTATCGGAATCCTAGGTCTGTCGCGGGGCCTGCACATGGCCGGATTGGCACGCCGGATCGGCATCGAGGTGATCGCGGTCTGCGATGCCGACTCCGGACGTGTGTCCGACGCACGCGCAGAGTTTCCGGAGGCGCGGGCGACCGGGGATTGGACCGAATTGCTCGGTGCCGGTCTCGACGGCGTGGTGCTGGCCAACGACTTCGACGCGCACGCGGAATTGGCCATCGCGTTCCTGGATCACGGGATCCATGTGTTGTCGGAAACCGCGGCCTGCGCGTCCGAAGACGAGGGGCGCCGGCTCATCGCTGCAGCGGAGCGGTCCAGGGCGACCTATTCGTTCGCGGAGAACTATGTCTTCCATCCGCATACTCGGCTGCTTCGGGAGTCGGTGGATTCCGGTGAGCTGGGCGCACTCACGTTGGTGGAAGCCGACTATCTGCACAGCCTGTCGCCCCAGGACACAGCCGCTCTGATCGGCGACCCGACACATTGGCGTGGCCGTATACCGCCGACCGCGTACTGCACGCACACCGTCTCACCGCTACTCGACCTCACCGGAGCGTGGCCGGTGGAAGTCAGCGCCTTTTCCATCGGACCGGATGACGCTCGCCCCGCCGCCGTTGTTCTCGCCATAAGGCTCTCCGACGGCACCCTGGCCGTGGCCCGCCACGGTTTCCTCGCCGGCGAAACCGGAAGCCACTGGAGTTGGGTATCGGTGCGCGGTTCCCATGGCATGGCGGAGTCGGAGCGTGTCACAGGAGAAGACGCCTGGTCCGTGCGAGTACGTCTGGAGGGCTGGGCGCAGCCGGATGGGCTGGCGCGTGAGCAGATCCGCGTACCCGGCCCCTACGTTGCGGACGACGAATCCTTCGATCGCATGGCAGAAGGCACCGTCGTGGTGCTCGAAGGATTCCGTGCGACAGTGGAACACGGCACTGCACCGCTCATTCCGGTGCGTCGCGCCGTCGCGGCATCATTGGTCGGTGTGGCAGGTGCGGAATCACTCGTCATGGGTTCGCGGCCGGCGCCGGTTCCGGATGTCCGCCCGGAGTAGCCGAGGCAGCGAGCACGTGACGAGGGGCTCGTTCTCGGGCGAGGGAGGGGATTGCCTTCGACACAAGCCCGGTCATCCACGGCCGGGAGGACGTCGAGCCGTACTGTGAGTGCGATAAGTACGGTATCGGAGTAACAAACAGTTCGTCCGGTATGGCTACCAGCGTGGAGGCTGATCTTTCGGTGTTGTCGTTCGAGTCGACGGTGCCACGACGGTATGTGCATCGTCAGTCCGTATCGGAGGTTTTCCTCACTGATTGCGTCACCGGCCCGGAACCCGACCGGTTCGTTCTGGGCGCGCAGTGGCCGCGGGTGCATGGCTTCTACCGCGGCCGGGCCGGCCGGTACGACCCGATGCTCCTCGCGGAGACACTGCGGCAAAGCGTGATCTACCTGGCACACACTCGCTATCGCGTCTCGCTCGGTCAGCGATTCGTGATGCAGACCATCGAGATCACCGCTGAACCCGATCGGCTCGAGATCGGTGAGGGGGCGGCCGAGGTAGCGGTCACTGTCGACGTGTCGAATGTGCGTCGACGAGGCTCACACGTCACCGGTCTCAGCGCTGCCCTGACGTTCGAGGTCGCGGGCCACCGAGTCGGATCAGGCCACGGCCGTGCTTCGGTGCTCACCGCGGACGAGTACGACAACGCTCGATGGGGTGAGAGCGGGCCGCGGACGATCGGATCCGTGCCCGACGGCGTGCCCCTCGACGCGGCCGCGGTGGGCATGATGGTCGACGGGGATGTCGTCATCGGGGCAACGGCACGACGCGGGCGATGGCAGGTGCTGCCCGACCTGTCCCACCCGGTGCTGTTCGACCATCCGTCCGATCATCTCCCCGGCATGCTCATGTTCGAAGCTGCGCGTCAGGCGTCGCGAGCGGAGCTCGGGCTTCCGGATGCGGATCTGGTGTCGATGAGCGTGCAGTTCCAGCGGTTCGTGGAACTCGACCGTCGAGCCGAGGTGGTCGTCTCGTGCGTCGACGATGAGCCTGGGCGCGCGCATGTCGTATTCGAACAGCATGGAACGTCGATGGCCTCGGCGACGCTGACGTTGGCTTCTGCAGCCGATGTACGTTCGGGGCGCGGAACCCGGTCCGGTGTATAGACGCGGGTCAGGCCATCGCTGGGTCGTGGACCCAACGAGCGCCTCGAATCTTCTCGCTGTCGAGTCGGCGCTCGGGTACCACGATGCCCGGCAGCAGAAATTGCCACATCTGGTCGATGCGCTGTTCGAGATCGGTGCGCCGATCGAGCACGTTCGAGACCATCTGGACGCCGGTGAATGCGGAGATCACAAAGCGAGCCAGCACCGGTGGCTCGATCGTGGGAAGGATATCTTCCTGGGCGATCGCTTCCTCGACGAGAACTCGGCAGGCTTCGATCCAGTCCTGGTACGGCCCGGGCTCGCCGGGTGCGGCGCTCGCACTGAATTCGAGGGTCAGCCGGATTCCCGCCCGCACGATCGGATCCTCGACGATCTGTCGGCCCATTTCGTGGCAAAGCATGACGATCTGTTCGAGGGCCGAGGCGTTGGTGGCGGAGATGGCTTCCACCGAGGCGATGGAGATGGTGTGTTGCCGATCCATGACCGCCTGCGCCAGGTCGTCCTTCGACTTGAAGTGGAAGTACAGGGCGCCTTTGGTGAGCCCACTGCTCGCTTCCACGATCTCCCCGAGGCTGGCACCCTCGAACCCCAGTCGATCGAATGTCGCCGCGGCTGCGACGACGATCTGCTGCCGCGTAGCTACCGCGCGGGCTTGTCTGACCACACCCCGTGTCCTTCTCTCGAAAACATCCCGAAAGGCGAGTCGTGACGAACTCCGACAATCGGCCTCCCCCGAAACGCACGGTACCAGCCGACCCTGAGGAAACCGCAGACCGTGCATCGACCCAGGAACCGGCACTGCATGTCGCGGTGGTGGGTGCCAGCGGTTTCCTCGGTGGGGCAGTGCTCGACGTGCTGCTGACCCGGGGTGTCAGGTGCACTGCGATTGCGCGCCGTCCACCGGCGCCCGTAGGACCATCAATGACGGGGGTGGCCGCCGATCTGGATGATCCGGCATCGCTCACCGCTGCGCTTGCCGGAGTCGACGTGATCGTGCACGCCGCGTCCTACACCGGCTCCGACGAGGCCCAGTACGAGCAGATCAACGTTCTTGGCACCCGGAACCTGGTGGCTGCCGCTGCGGCGCAGGGCATCGATCGAATCTTCTATCTCAGCACGATCGGCGTCTACGGTCCGGGGCCGCATCGGAACGTCGGTGAGGGGGAATTGGAACCCAACCCGGTCACGGCGCTGAGTGCCAGCCGTCTTGCCGCCGAGAATCTTGTGCGCGACCACGGCGGGCTCGTGTTGCGTCCCGGGTTCGTTCACGGACCGGGGGACCGGTGGTTCCTGCCCGGGCTTGCTCATATCGTGTCGACGCTCGGAGTCTGGATCGACAACGGTGTCGCCAGGCAGTCGGTGATCTCGCGCCACGACGTGGGCCGGCTCACCACCGCTCTTGCGGTTCGTCCGCTTCCCGACGCGATGCGCGGGGGCATGCTCCACGTCGCCGATCGGATTCCCGCGAGCGTCCATGATCTCGTCCACGTCGCTGCCGCCCAAGGGCTGCTCACTCCACCGACTGAGTCCGTGAGCTACGAACAGGCGCTGCACGTGGGGCTGGAGCGCGGATTGTCAGCGCGTCACATCGACCTGATCGGACACGATCACCACTACGCCAGCACTCGAATCTGGGCAGATACCGAGCTGGCAACCGATCCCTGATCGATGGATCATGCCGGGTGCTGTTCACCAGTGTTTCCACTGGCAGTGACCGTGTCCGGGTACTTTCGTCCGACGGGATGCAGGTGTCGCCGGAAATGCGGTAGACTGCACCCACCGAGCAATACCGGTCGATTGGTATTGTTTGCCGGGGAGGGCATCGATACAAGTGATTGCGAAAGCATTTCGACGTATCGGCGGGTGATAGATCGACGGCTGTGACGGGACGAAGACGGTGAGGTCTGCACCGGGGGGTCCTCATCGTTCTGACCCGAGGGGTTCCGTCGGCGTATGGCGCCGACGGAACCCTGGTCGTCCGCGCACTCGGGGGGAGTGTGCGCGAACTGTGCCCCCGTTCGGGGAGGGGCGGGGGCACAGAACAGACTATGTGAGTTTGCGGTTGCGTGCATTGCCGGGCTTACCCCGACGCGTCATCTTGGCGAGAATCCGCGATGGCACTCGTGCTTCGGAGTGGGATTTCGAGTGTCCGGATCGTTGCCGATGGTCCTACGTTGCGCCGGGTCTCCTGCAAGATCATGAGGGCTCACATCCCTTGACCATCAGGAACTTTCATGCGATCGATAATCCGCGACACTCTGGTCACCATGGCAGTTGTCCCGCTGGCCGCAGCGGCCGATGCCGACGAGCGGAGTTCGGGTGCAGGGGTGAGTGACAGGCAAGTGTCCGAGACTCAGAATCCGGGAATCGAGGGCAGTTCCGGCAAGGGAAGCGTCGGCGGTGGAGGGAGCGTCGGAAGCTGGATCTCGGGCAGGCCGGGAATGAGCGGCGAGGGTTCGGGCGCGTCCGGTGTGGCGGGCGGCGCAGCACTCTCACTCTCCGTCTCGGCGGTGGGCGCCTGAGCCGGGACCTGGGTCTGCGGCTGGTAGGTGATGGGCTCCTGGGCCTGTGCCGGAACCACAGGCGGTACGACGCTCGCCGCCGGGGCGGTTTCAGGGGTCGGGATCATCTCCGAGGTCGGCGCGGGTTGTGGCGGTGCTACTTGCCGCGCGGCCGGTGGCTGCGTGTCCTGCTGAGTGACTGCGGGTTGTACGTCGCCCTCCGAGTCTTGCAGCACGACGGTGCCGAGCCCGATCGCAGCTGCGAGAGCGACGACACCGCCGGCAAGCGCGAAGGTGCGACGTTTCGGCGCAGGCGGTGGCGGTGGCGTCTCATGGGTGACCACAGCGGCGACGTTGCCGGGTTCGTTGCTCGGTGCGGGCAGCGCGGTCGGCAGCACCTCGGTGTGCGACAGTGTGTGGTCGGCGAACTCGACCGCTGCGGGATGAGCCAGCAGCGCCGCGCCCTCTGCCGCTACCAACTCGGGTTGTTCGGGCACGATCACCGGCAGGTCCAGCCACGACTCCATCACCGAGGCGATCAGCGGGATGTTCGCACCACCGCCGATCAGCACTGCAGCATCGGGGGTGCGTCCCGAGCGTTGGATGACCTCGCGGGTGAGGCGGGCAGACGTCTTCACAGCACCGTCTATGAGCGAATCGAAGCTGTCCTGAGAGAGCAGTAACAGGCCGCCCTCGCCCGCTATGCACACTGCACCCTTGGTGGACAGTTGCTCCTTCGCGTCACGACACCTTGCGGTGAGGGCGAGCTGGGCTGCCAGATCGGCAGGCCGCTCGAAGCGTTGCTGGTGGAGCTGGTCGTCGAGGACGAGCCGGTCGACGAGGTTACCGCTGATCTGATCCGAACGCGTGGTGCTCAGTACCTTTCCGGTGCTTCGGTCGACGACGGTGACGGTGAGGCCGGAGCTGCCGAGATCGTAGAACACCAGCGTCTCGTTCTCACCGAGCTGTCCGGACATCTCCAGCATCTGGAGCGCGGCCGTCACCTCGGGGACCAACTGGAAGTGGCCGATCTCGAGCCGGGTCATCGCGGCGTGGACGGCACCGGCCTGCGCGTCGTTCTGGTACGCGACTCCGATGGCCTCTACCTGCTCGATCTCCCTGGTTTCGGCAAGCATCCACTCGATGGAATCGCCGGCCGGTTCCCCGGGGCGTTCTAAAGTTGCAGTGATGGGGCGTGATCGGAAGATCGAACCCTCGGGCGTCTCGGCATCACGGCTTGCGAAGCGCACAGCGCTGGCCCCCATCGAGACACCGAGAACTGAAGTCATGAAGCCGACTATAACGGTCTGATCACGGGAGCGCGCACGAAGCGGGGCGGGTCGGCCGGGACTCCCTGGCGACGGCGATCCGGGAATGTCGGTGTGCCAGCATCAAACACGGGCAAAAAGGTCATTACGGACTATATGCCCTATGTGGATGTTGAAGTGAGGCGCAGTGGCTCAGTGCGCCGCACCCAACTCGACGAGTGGCACGCCGGTGATGATCAGACCGATTCCGGCACCCACGATGGGGCTGAGCTTGTCCTTGAACAGAATTCGACCCGCCAGCACGGCGCTGTTCATCGCTTCAGTGAGAGCGTAGCGGCAACTTGCTCCCCGATTCTCGGTGAGGGGGCGGTTATGTGCGAATTGCTCGGCGACATCGCACACAACCGCCCCTTCGGCAGCTACGAGAAAACCTGAAAGCGACTGATGTCAAGACCATTTCATGAGAAGCAGGGATTCTCTTGTGGTCAGGATCTGACAGTGCGCCTGCCGATCCGTTCGTGTTGGTGATGTGATTCGGGATACGATAAGGTCCGTTATGCTGCTTGGGGGCCGGGGTTGCAGCTCGCTTCGGTGCTGGTGTGGCGCGCTGCTGTCCGGATGCGATAAGTCGGGGCGCGCTGTACGCGAGGATTCGAATGTCGCACGAGTTACACCACTTCAGCATGGGGATCTGGGTGTTCTTCCAGGTCTATGCCACCTCTGTTGTGGGTTCTTATGTCGGGTTGACCTGTGTTCGGCAGGCAGCGAAGGACCCCACCCGTTCGGGCAAGTTGCGATGGCTGGCGATGGGAGCATTGGCCATCGGCGGGATCGGAGTCTGGCTGACGCACTTCATCGGCATGATGGGTTTTGCGGTACCCGGTTCGGTCATCCGCTACGACCTGGGTCTGACGGTGTTCTCGGTCGTACTCGCCGTCGGGGCGACGTTCTTCGGTCTCTGGCTCATGTATCGGCCGTTCACTTCGAAGTGGCGGATGCTGCGTATCGCACCGCTGGCGGTCGGTGGACTGGTCATGGGTCTGGCAGTGAGCGCAATGCACTACAGCGGGATGGCTGCTATCCGGATCCAAGGCGTACTCGGACACAATTCGGGCTTCGTCGTTGCATCCGTGATCATCGGAATCGTCGCGTCCGTCGCAGCGCTGTGGCTCTCGGCACACGCCGAACGGATAGTCGTACGTATAGCGGCAGCGCTGATCATGGCCTGCGCGGTGGTGGCGTTGCACTACACAGGCATGGCCGGGGTACATGCCACCGTCGATCCGTCGGCTGCGAAACCTGAGGGCCTGAGCGTGTTGTCGCTGCTGTTCCCCGGCTTCGTGCTCGGCATGATCGCGCTGGCTCTGCCGATCACGCTGCTGCTGGTGACGTCCAGCCGCGAGGAGCGTGCGCGTGAGGACGCAATCGCGCATTGGAATAGTCCGGCCGACGCAGTGGGACGCTGACCTTCGAGCGAGTGACGGATGGGGCACTGCAACGACCGAGCGGCGTGCCCCGTCCGCACCATCGGCCGTCCGTCGTGCAACAGAAATGCGCCGCCGATAGTCGTCACTCCGCGAGATAACGCAGCATCACCACGGTTTCGAAATGTCTCGTCTCGGCCAGTCGGAGCGGGAGGCGCTTGTCCAGCGCGGGAAACATCGGTGTGCCGCCACCGAGAACCATGGGTGAAACGAACAGCTGATACTCGTCGATCAGTCCGTGCGGAATCAATGAGGCTGCGAGGTTCGCGCCGCCGACTTCCATGACGCCGTCGCCTTCGGACTTGAGCCTGCGGACCTCTTCGACCGCGTTCTCACTGACCAGGGTGCTGTTCCAGTGGACCTCGGTGAGTGTCCGCGAGAAGACCACCTTGGGTGTCCGGGTCCAGAGTTCGCCGAACTCCCGCTCGATGGGTGATGCGTCGTCGGGGACGTATGGCCAGTACTCGGCCATCAGCTCGTACATCCGACGGCCGTGCAGCGAAATCTCCAGGCTGCGAAACCGGTCGTTGTGGAACTGGTGCAGTTCGTCGTCGGGTTCGGTCCAGTCGATGTTGCCGTCGCGGTCGTTGATGTAGCCGTCCAGGGACACGCCGAAGTCGTAGATCAGTTTCCTCATGGCGGGATAGACCTCCCATGTGTTCGAAATTCATCGGTGCCTGGTCTGCCACTCGAACATGCCAGGTGTAACACCGAAATGAAGGGGAATACCTCCTTCATGAAATCGAATCGCCGAGATGCCGACCCCGCGTCGAGACTGGGCGGCCATCTGCTTGCATTGGCCGGCGACCGTGACCGCGCCGCTCTCTCCGACACGGTGTCCTCGTTGGTCCACGGAGACAGTCTCAGCGAACGAGACAGTTACGGCGCAGTCCTCGAATGGACGGTCACAGCCATAGCCGGCGTGATCGCCGACAAAATGGGCCCGATCGCCTCAGGGACAGTTGCCGACAAGGTGTTGATGCTGCGGACCCCTGAGGGAGAGCACTTGACGATCGAGGAGCTCCCATCCCCTGCATGTCATGTATGGGGAGCGATCGCCGACTACCTCGGCGGAGACGCCTTGCGCGGACACAGGCGACTTCGGCCCGTTGTATATGTGTCCGATCCGGAGAAACGAATTCACGCGCTGACCGAGGCGGTGGACTTGCTCGACTATCTCCTTGATCTGCCTGCGCGCGACGAACCGGACGCACTCACCGAATAGGTTCTGCGGCCTTGCTGAAAGACTCCAGGGCCGAGTGAAATGCGCGCGGCTGCGGAACCCACTGAACGGGCATCCGGCAAATCCCTCCCGAACGTCTTCCGCTCGCGTGTCGGTGGGTGACGCTATCGTCCCGGTAGAACTGCGACGAGGGGAATTCGAGCGTGTGTGGACGGTATGCAAGCACCAGCACCCGCGATGATCTGGTCTCGGTCTACGACGTGGTCGAGGCGGTCGGGGAAGAATTACCGCCGTCCTACAATATCGCCCCGACGCAGCATGTGAACGTCGTGTTCGAACGCGCGCCGCGCGGCAAGCCGGATGCTGAACCGAAGAGAATGGTCTCGTCGGAGGTCAAATGGGGTTTGGTCCCCTCGTGGGCAAAAGACCCGAAGATCGGATCACGGATGATCAATGCGCGTTCGGAGACGATCACGAGCAAGCCCGCCTTCAAGGCGGCCGCGGCCCGACGTCGCTGCGTGTTGCCCGCCGACGGTTACTTCGAGTGGATGAAGGACGAGAACGGAAAGAAGACCCCGTTCTTCCTGCACGCCGACGGACCGATTTCGATGGCCGGCCTCTACGAGCTGTGGCCGAACCCTGATCTACCCGAAGACGATCCGGAGCGCTGGTTGTGGACGTGCGCGGTGCTGACCAGGCCGGCCACCGATGCGGCAGGCCAGATCCACGACCGCTCGCCGGTGCTCCTGCCGGACACATTCGTCGGTCCGTGGCTCGATCCGGCACTCACCGATCGCGACGACGTCGACGCGTTACTGAACTCGATTCCCGAACCACATCTCGATCTGTACGAGGTGAGCTCCGCCGTCAACTCTCCTCGCAACAACACACCGGAGTTGCTGCATCCCGTGCACCGTTGAGCGATGCTTGCCCCCGATGATGAGGCGCTATGCGAGATTCACGCCGTAAGGGTCGGTGACGAAAATATCCGGTCGCCGCGATAGACCGACCGCGTGAGCTGATCAGCCGACGGTGTTCTTGCGGGGACGTCCCCGACGCGCCGGTTTGGCCGGGGGAGTCGTGGGTTCGGCTTCCGCCTCGGTTTCGGATTCTTCGGAGGGGTCGTCGCTCCAGCTGATCTCGATCTCGATCTCTGTTTCGTTCCCGTCGACCTCGATTTCGAGTTCCCACCGGACCCGGTCGGAGACGACGATCTCGATCGAGTCGTCCCCCGACTCGAGTGCGACCTCGCGACCGCGCGCGAGCGCGTGTCCGAGTGCTATGAGCTTTTCCGACACTTCCTCTCGCGAGAGGTCGGATTTCCTCTTGAATTCCAGTTTCGGCACGACGACTCCTGACCTCGGCGCAGTGTGTATCAACCGTAGCCCTCGAAGTGCGGCTTTCCGGGCCGAACCGAAATACGGGCAGCGACGACCTTCCTGTTCTCCAGCTCCGGCGCTCATGCACGTGAAGCGCTCGTTGATTGTGGGCCGGACGCACTGAAGTTGTTCTGTTCCAAGATATTCCGGCTCGTGCTCGCGGTGTGGCTCTTCAGGGGGTCGCCGGGGCGAGCGAGGGTGATAGCGGACGTCGCGTGCTTGTGATCCGAGGTGCGGCACCGCCTGCCTGCGAAGTTGGACGTTTGTCCGAATCGTGCATGTCCGCGACCCTTTTCGACGAAGTCGGGCGTACGTGGCACCGCGACGACGTCGGCCTGGCTGCCCGACTGAGCGAGCTTTGGAAGAGATTTACCTTCCATTGGTAACGATCTTGGCTTTCGATGGGATGTACCTGTTGGCGATTCCGAACCACAGGAATCGTGGTAAGAGCGACCGTGAAGCCTGGAGATGGCGCGATCACCTGTGCACATATGCGAGGGGCATGTGTGTGCAAGCCGCTGCAGTCTCCGGGCTTCACGGCGTGCCGAGAAAAACGCCCCCACCCTCGTGCTGGTGCGACAGTGGGGGCGTTCGTCGGGCGGCCCGAAGTCGGGGGATCCGGGCCGCGCTGCGGCCCGCTGTCGGGGAGGATTCGGGCCGCACGAGCGACCCGATGTCGGGGGGGAATCGGGTCGCTGTTGAAGGCTATCGCTGTCCCGGCTGCGGGGTCGGCCGATTCGGGGTGAAGGAACGGGTGAAATCGGATCCCCTGCTGTGACGATGGACTCACTATACGACACAGATTGGATCAGGCGTGTCACTGCACACATTCATGATCACGGGGAATGGTCGGACTCGGGCTGCGGTGTGCTCGTGTCGGTCTCGAGTAGTCGTAGCTTGCGTGCGGTAGCCAATGCTTCTGCCTTCGAATGCGCGCCGAGTTTCCGGTAGAGGCTGCGCATCTGTGATTTGACAGTATTGGCCGACACGAACTGTTCGTCGGCGATCTGCTGCTGCGACAAGCCGCGCGCCATACAGGACAGCACCGAGTGCTCGCGGGCAGTCAATTGGACGTGGTGAACCGTCTCGGGGAACACCGACCTGTCGATATCGAGGGTGGGCGCGATGCCGGTGGCGTCGGCCAGCGCACGCCGCAAGCGCAGCGAGACGGTGGTGAACGGGCGATAGCAGTCCGACTGTTCCGCGAGCGCACACGCGGTGCGCCAGCAGTCCGCCGCGACCTCCACGTCTCCCAGTTTGTGATGGGCGGCTGCTCGGATGAGAAGACCCTCGATGTGTTCACGCGGTGAGCCAGCTTCCGACGACAGCGACCGCGTGACGATCTCGAGTGTCTCGTCGGGGCAGCCGGTGTAGAGCGCCACGCGAGCGGAAGCAAGTACCAGAAGTGGGTGATTCAGGACCGCATCGGCGACGGTGGTGGCAGCGAGGTTGCCCTGTCCGAGTGCCAAGTGCAGATCGACCCGCGCCGCAGTGATCAGCACAGTAGCGAACGAACTCGGTGAACACTGGACGCGTCGCTCAGCGGCGAGGCGTTGCAGCTGCATCAGTCCGGCATACGCGCCGTCGTGCAACAACGCGCACTGGGCCTGCACGTAAGCGATGTATGCCCAGAGTTCCTCGCGGTGGCTCGGTTCACCGAGCGTGTCGAGCGCCGTGGTGGCTGTGGCCAAGTCGAGCCGATCCAACGAGGTCAATGCGGTGGCGAGCGAACCGCCCATCCGCACCATCGGAGCCAGCGCTTCCCCACCGTCGCCGAAGTCGACTTCACGGGCGAGCCATGCGTGGGCGCGGGGAGCGTGCCCGGTCATCGCCCATAGCAACGCCAGGTTGCCTGCGGAATTACGAGCAGCGAAGTCGATGCCCTCGGCCACGGCACCGCGGTAGGCCGACATGAACTCGGAAATGGCGTCGAAGTCGGCGCCCGCCAGTTGGAAGGTGAGAGCCCACTGCAGGCGCAGAACGGGAAGTTGTGCATGGACGAGCTCTGGTTGCTGGTCGAGTGCGGCAGTGGCCAGCGTGACGATCCGCCGCGTCAGATTCACTGCGTCGCGGTAGCGTCCTGCGACACGCAGCCCGATGGACTGCACCGTGGCGACATGAATGCTCGAGGTCACTGTCGGCGAGTCGGCGAGGTCGAGCAATTCGGTATCGCTGGCAGGGAGCGACGGTCCGAGTATCGGGGCTTGCGCCAGTAGTCCCACGAAAACCGACTTGCCGGCTTTCACACTCGGTCGATCCTGCAGGTACTGCTCGGGCACGCTGTCGAGGATCTCCCGCAGCTGGTCGATATTTCCGATGACCATCGTCACCCAGTGCTGTTCGCAGATGTCCAATGCCAACGGCCAATCGCCGGCATCGGCGGCGTAACGGGCCGCAGATGCCGGATCGTTGTTGCTCAGCGCGCGCCGGGCCAGAAGCGTCAACACAGATTCGAGATGTTCCGGATCGGCCTTTCGCGCCAGGTCGAGCAGGGCCTGACGCACCAACACCGGAAAGCGCCAGTATCGGTGCTGGTCGGATGATTCTGCCGGAACCAGCAGTCCCGCACGGTAGGTGTCGGTGAGGATCTCGCTCACCGACTGCGCAGTGGGAAGCAACTCCTGGGCGAGAGGCTCACTCAAGGTGCGCGCCGGCGCCAGCGTCCGGGCAAGTTCACGCTCGAGGTCGGCGCCGAGGGTCCCCAGCATGCTGTCGAGGTCTGCCGCGACCATGCCGATCAGTTCGGCAGCGGGACGTCCGTGCGCGTCGACCACAGGTCCGGAGTAACGGCCCGCCATGTCGACGGTCTTGCTCACCCATCGGGGAATGCCGTCGCATACTGCATGGATCCTTCGTCCCATGATCTTCGGTTGTGCCAGACCGGCCGACCGGCACAGATCCACCACCTCGGCCTCGGTGAACAGCAAGTCCTCTGCAGACACCTGGGTGTCGACGATCCCGCCGAGGACTTCGGACCACGGGGAGGCGGGCGCCACCGTTACCAGGATGGTCGGACGCGGCGAGACCCGAGCCAAGCGGGAGAGGCATTCGGCGAATTCCGATACCGGACCTGAAAACGTGTCGGGGCGTTCCAGCACGAGCACGCACTCCTCGCGGAGGGCGCCGAACAGTTCGACGAAGGTGTCTGCCGCATCCGAGCTTCGGGGGCCGGGGTGGCGAGGAAAGGAGCGCGGTGCAATTCCGGCGGTATGAACCGCGTCGAGCACCGCACTCCAGTATCGATCGTGATCATAGGGTGTCGACGGAGGCGGTACCCAGGTGGTCGGTGGCGTTCCACTGTGGTTGTGTTGCAACCATGTCGTAAGCAACGTGCGTACACCGAAGCCGGCGGGCGCGCACACCATAGTCAGCGCCGAAGGGCGGGACAATATTTCGAAGAGTCGAGGGCGAACCAACGTAGGCACCGTCGACCGACTTCGATTCGTACTGTCCATTCAGTGCGCCCTCCCGTTGCGCTTTTGTCCGGTTGCCGCGGTGCAGTTGTCAGCGAGCACCGAGAAAAACCGGGACAACTGTCATTGCACACCACCCCACCCCGGCGATTCGTCATTCACCCTTGGTTTCACCCTCGAGGTGACGCGGCGTCGTCGTGACGCTGTGTAGAAAGAGCTCCACCTCGTACAGCGAATGCGGCCCATGCCGAGGCAGGGTCGCACGTGCGCCGCCGTCCCCTCGGTGGGGCGTGGGAACGCAGATGGATCATAGAGTGTCACATGATCACAAGGGGCTTAATTCCCACGTGTAACAAACGAAATACCTGGACCGATGTCTTGGACGGTTGCGGTGCATGCCTTTGCCATGTGCCTCGACCCCCTGCCCGCCCGGGCAGGGCCACACACCAAAAGGAGTTCTCCATGATTCTCGGATCGCTCGGCGCTACCCTTTTCGCTCTGCTCGCGGGTCTCGGCATCCTGCTCTGATCGCAGGCCGATGGTGCGCCCCGTCCGATCCGGGGCGGGCGCACCGCTGTGCCGCGGCAAGGTACTCAGGCGACGGCATCCGTGCTGACGCCCGCACGAAATGAAGGAGGACAGCGTCGTGACTGTCCGATATGGTGATCGGCACTCTACGGTAGCAGGTCCGTCGAGCGGCAATCGTGCCGCATCCGGACCCCGGATCCCGGGGTGGTATCCCGACCCGTCCTACAACCGGATCGAACGATGGTGGAACGGCCACGACTGGACCCGGGCCGAACGGCTCCGTCGCTCGGATGTGCAGTCCGACGCCGACGGCGCTTCGGCCGACGCACGTCGGTCGCTTTCCGCCGACGCCAAGCGTGCACTCGTCATCACCGCGGTCGCAGCCCTATCGTTCGCGGCGTGGGGTGTCGCGACAGCAGAAGCCGCGCCCACTGTGCCGCAATCTTCGATTTCGGGGTCCGGCGCAGCTCGCTAGGAACTCGGCCGTTCATTCCGTCGGTTGTCGACGCCACCATCGCCGACGAGGACGAAAGCGGGTCGACCGAGACATGTCGACCGAGACATATTGGTCGCGAATCCTACTCGCGCACACGCCAGCCGCCCGCTGCCGCAATTGCCGTTGTGGGAAGCTGGGCCAGTCGCTGGAAGAGTGTTCCGGCGGCGACCGGTTGCCGCGACAGGTTGTCGGTGCACACGCTGTATCGGATACTGCTCGATATGAACCGCCGAGTGGGAGGCCGCGTAGCGCCGTGGACATGCTGATTGCCCGCAACCCCGACCCGGCCTCCCGGTTGCCGTTTCTGTTGCGACTCCCGCTTGCGGGCGGGATGGTGTTTCGCACTTCCGACACCTGGCCGCGCACCAAAGCGCTGTTCTGCTATCCGGTTTCGACCGATGAGTGGCCCGGCACCCCCGAGATCGTCGAGCAGGTGGCGCTGCGTTCCTGTGTGCGCCGCGGCGCCGCGATCGACGTGGTGCTGGATCGGGGACGAGAGAACCGGTCCCAGATCGTATTCACCAAAGCCCGCGGCCGTGACGCTGTGTTCTGGCAGTCGCCGCGCACCAGGAAACAGGCGCGTCCGAACGTGCGCACCCCGGTCGCTCGGGCCGCAGGAGTCCCCGACCTGACGATCGTCGTCGATTCCCACGAGCGCTACGCATACAAATTCACCGGGCAGCAGGCCGTCACGGTGACGCGGGCGCTGCCGTGCGGCGACTACGGGCTTGTCGTCGACGACAAGCTGGTGGCCTCGGTCGAACGCAAGTCGTTGGCCGATCTGGTGGGCAGTCTGACCAGCGGGAAGCTGCGGTTCGCGATGGCCGAGCTCGCCGCGCTGCCGCGCGCCTCAGTGGTGGTGGAAGACCGGTACTCGGCCGTGTTCAAGTTCGAACGGGTCCGGCCCGCGGTGATCGCGGACGGCCTTGCCGAACTGCAGGTCCGCTACCCGAGCGTGCCGATCGTGTTCTGTGAGACCCGGCAGCTCGCCGAGGAGTGGACCTACCGGTACCTTGCTGCCGCACACGAGTGGGCGGGCATCGAAGACGCGGCCCGCGAACGCATCACACCGCAGCAGAACGACGCTGCCGCCGCAGAACCGTCCACCGCGCAGGTGCGCGCGTGGGCTCGCGAGGAAGGCTTCGATGTGCCGGATCGTGGTCGGCTCCGCCCCGAGGTGTGGGCTGCCTGGCGTTCCGCTCACGAGTAGGTTGCTCGTCCACGGGGCATCTCCTCGATCTCGACAACCGACCACACCGACACTTGCCGACAGTGATTGCCGGTCGAGGTCAGTTCGATCCGGGAGTGGGTTGAGTCTGCAGTGTGTGGACGACCGCGGTGAGCAGTGCGTCGCCGGCGCGTACTTCGTCATCGAGCGCGTTGGCCACTGCAGTCGCTTCGGCAGTGAGGATGGCAGCGTCGGAGTCTCCGAGGCTCGAGACGATGCGGTCGTAGACGCCGCCACTTTCACGGGCGACATGCGCGATGCGTTCGTGCGCGCAGCCCGGCGTGCAGACCTGGGGAGGCGAGCCTTCGATCAGGCCGAGTGCCTTCCGGAACTTGCCGTCCTCCCAGTAGTGGGGCGAGGTCCTGAGCCATTCAATCAGCAGATGGTGATCGGGGATGCTCGCGTCGCAGCCGTCGAGCGGTTCGGTGGCCGGGATGTCGGTGGGGGCTCCGGCGAGTGCTCCGGTGATATCGCTGAGGGTCGCGCTCATCGGGTCGAGGCCGAGGATTGTGCGGAACACGATGCCGGTGGCCGACGAGAGCGGGAGATTTCGTTCCTCTTCGCTGAACGGTTGGGAGAGCACACGCGGATTGTCGGTAGCGCCCTGAATCCAGCGTTCGAACTGTTTCAACCCGTAGGTGTTCGCATCGGTTCCCGGCATGCCGGCGGTGCGATGAAAGGCGCCGGCCGCATCGCGGGTGGCTCCCCAGGCCATCCGGTCCAGATGCCCGATCGGGAACAGCTCTGCGCCGCGCGCTGTGACAGCACGCAGTTCTTCCACTTGGGTATCGGTGAGCTCCGGCAGGTTGTGCTCGCTGAGCATGCGAATGAAGTATCGGCCCGATTCCTCGGCGACGAGATGCTGTGCGAGCTCAACCAGCTCGGTGTGGTCGGACGACGACATACGATCCGGGTCCAGTTGTGCGAGAAGGAGATCGACGAAGTGTGCGAGTCGGCCCTCGACGGGTTCTTCGCCGGGAACGAAGAACCGCGCGCGGTTGGTGTAGAAACCTTCGCCGAGAACGGTGCCGCTGTCCCACGTGAACGAACTCGTCGGTGAGGTCGGATGGACCTGGAGCAGCCCTCCGTCCCAGGCCGCGATGAAGAGGTCCTTGCTGAGTGATGCGTTCGGGGCGATCGTCTGATCGTTGATCTCGATGGGATAGATCAACCCGTCCGTGTCGCCGACCGCGTGGATCACCGACAGCGCTCCGAGCTTCGCCGGGAGCGAAGCGTCGGTGAGCAGCTGCTCCGGGTCGACGGACGCCACCGGATACTGCTCAGCGATCACTTCGCGGCGCGCTTGTTCGACGGCTACGTGCCCTTGCGTCTCGATCGCGCGTCGGGCGCTGGCCGTGAGCGCGCGTGGATTGAGAATCCCGGCTGCCTGATCGTCGACACGGGTATTGCATCGTCGGCACTCGACGGCCTTCCCGACGAGGGCGTCGGACAGTGCTTGCCTCGACGTCAAAACCAGCTCACCGTTGCAGGAAGCACACCAGTAGCCGAGGAGCGTTGCGGCGACGGCAGCGGCGGCTGCATAGTGTGCTCCACCCGACCACATCTTGTAGGGGAGTGCCCCGACGTTGTGCTCCCATACGGGCTCGCCGGTCTCCGGGTCGAGTCCGTCCAGCCGCCAATACGCGATTCCTACGTCCTGAAGTGCCGTGGGAGCGTAGGCGTTGATTTCGAGTCGGATGTTGGGCTCGGCGGGCGGGACGGCGTAAGGCATGCCGGATTGTAACGGCACTCTCGGCCGATGCGGTATGTCGGAATCCCATTCGACATCGGCCGCCTCGGGAGTGTGCTGTTCGCTACTGAGTGCCGACGCTACTTTGTGAACTGAAGCTCCTCGGGCAAGAGCGACCCCGACCCGTACATCAGAATCCCCTCCAGGTCGGTCGCGGCTATTACCGACGGCGCACCTCGGACGTACCACAGTCCGACATTCAGGTCGACGAGCCGACGCTGCGCAACGTCGTATGCTTCGCGGCGCACCTCAACGGTGTCGGCGTTGCGGCCGGCGTCGAGAGCCTGAGTGAGGGCAGGGTCGTCGACACCCATGAAATTGCCTGACGAGTCGGGGTGGAATGCCGACCACAACGCAGCATCGGGATCCTGGACCAGGGCCGAGGTGATCATCATGTCGAAGTCGTGACCGGTCAACCTCGTTACGCCTTCCGTGTTGTCCACGATCTCGATGTCGACCTCGACGTTGTCGAACTCCGTGAGATTTGCCTGCAATGCCTCGGCCGCCACCTTGTTCTCGGCCGACGAGTAGCCGACGAACGTGAACGACACAGGCTTGCCCTCGGCTGCCAACTCGTCGAACAACCGCTGGGCGGCATCCTTGTCGGGTCGCGTGAACGGGAGATCGCTGTAGAACGGTGACGACTCCTGGAAAACGGTGCGCGGAAATTGCTCGTCACCCGCGCCTGGGTACACGGCGGCGTTGATGGTGGCCGGATCGACAGCGAGAGCGATTGCGCGCCGCGCGCGTTCGTCGTCGAAGGGAGCGCGTCGCATGTTCATTCCGAGGAACTGGCCTCCGCCCATGGGGACTGTCTCGACATGAAGTCCGGCGTCCTCTGCGCGTGCAATGGTGGACCAGTTCGAGTCGGCGGTCAGGTCTGCGGCGCCCGACACAACAGCGTTGAGTCGTTGATTGGTGTCGGGTGACGTACGTAGCGTGATGCTGTCGAGGGAAGGTTTCGGCGCATCCCAGTAGCCGTCGTTCTTCGCGAGATCGATTCTGTCCTGCCGTGCCCAGTCGACGAGTGTGAACGGCCCTGCTCCAACGGGGTTCGAGTCGAACGCGGCTTGCCCTTGCCGTAGCGCCGTGGGAGACGCAATCCAGTTCATCGAGGACTGGACGAGACTGTCCGCGAAGTGCGGATTCGGTGGGTCCAGAGTTGCTTTCAAAGTGGTCTCGTCCACTACGTCTGTTGTGGTGATCTGCATGGCCTGGCGGCGGGAGGTCGAACCCAGTGCCGGATCACGTAGGCGATCCCAGTTGAACTTCACAGCGGCGGCGTCGAGGGGAGTGCCGTCGGTGAAGGACAGTCCAGGACGGAGGGTCAACGTGAATGTCCGGCCCTCGTCGCTCGTGGAGGCTTCGGTGGCCATGGAGTGGTTGACCTCCAGCGACTCGACGTCATTGGTGATCAGCGTGCCGTAAAGAGCGTTACCCAGCAGTGATTGGAACGCCCAGCTGTTGGACATGTTCGCGGGATCGAGTGTGCGCGGCTCCGTCATCTGTATCGCATTCAGATTCCCGCCGGCGATTGGCTCGCCGTCAGAGCCCCCGGGGTCGGATGTCCCACCGCAAGCGCCGAGGATGAGCACCGCGGAGCAGACTGCTGCGAATCGGGAGAGGGCACGCCAGTGTCGGATCATCGTTGAACTTTCGGGTGTCGGTGATGCGGGAGGCTTGTCGGCTATGCCTTCGCGAGGGTGGCAGGCCTTTCTGCCCATGCTGTTTCGGCGACTTCGCTGAGCGCTTCACCCTTCGCGAACCCGTAGTACGCAGAGAATTGGAGGACGATCTCGTCCATCTCGGGCTTGGTGATGTCACCCGAGTGCAGCGCGGCGGTGACATGGCTCTTCATCGGAGTGGGAGCGTCGGCGAAGGCGACGCAGGCGACGGTGATGATACGTCGCTCACGTCGGGTGAGACCGGGTCGCTGCCATACATGGCCGAAGACGAAGTTGAGGATGCCTGCGTGCCGGTAGGGCGTGGTGTGGGGAGGTGCGGGAATGAGATTGACGTCGAGGAACTCCTGCGCGCCGGCCTCGAATCGTGTGTCCCAGTCCGAAGGTCCGAGAGCGTCGTGCGACAGTTCTGGCCAAGGCCCGGGTTCTTGACCGCGGTCGTGGTGAATCTGTGTCCA
This sequence comes from Rhodococcus sp. F64268, assembly GCF_023015605.1. Taxonomy (NCBI): domain Bacteria; kingdom Bacillati; phylum Actinomycetota; class Actinomycetes; order Mycobacteriales; family Nocardiaceae; genus Rhodococcus; species Rhodococcus sp. F64268. The sequence goes on along the minus strand of NZ_JALKAI010000002.1, from coordinate 553,843 downwards.
TTGCCTGATGACGGCGCCTTCGAGGTGCGCGGCCTTGGGCCACCCGCTGTACACGGCGAAGTGGAGGACGAATTCGAGCATCTCTTCCAGTTCGATGTCACCGCTGTCGAGGGCGGCGCGCACATACGCCTCGATGGGTCCTGGCGCATCTGCGCCGGCGACGCAGACCAAAGCGATCCACCGACGGTCTTTGCGGCTCAGCCCGGGACGCGACCACACGTCGCCGAAAACGAAGTCGCGTGAAACCTGTTGGAAGGGCGTGGTGATCTCGGTGGGCTCGCGGCACAGGACCGTGCGGAACATCTCGTCGGCCAGGTTGTTGCTCATATTCGAGTTCCTTCGTTGGGAAGTGGCAGCGCGGTGATCAGCAGAGGGTCAAGGCGATTCGGATGGAGTCGTGTTCGGGCGTGCGCTCGGTCATGTGCGAGAACGCGTCCGCGAACCGGTCGAGTGGGTAGGTGTCGCCCAGCAGGTCGGCAGTGGGGATCATTCCCGCGTTGATGAGTTCGACCGCGTGCTCGGTGTCGATACCCGCGCCCGGGTGCAGGGTGATGCGCCTGGTGGGGATCCAATCCGGATGGAAGCCCTCCAGCGGCCCGTCCTTCATGCCCGCCAGAACCACGTGGCCGCCTTTGTGTACGAGGTCCATGGCCAGGTTGACCGTCGCGGAGCTTCCCGATGCGGCATCGATGACGACATCGGCCATCTGTCCGTTCGTGATCTCGCGGACCCGTTCGACGGCGTCTTCGTTCTCGGCGTCGATGGTGTGGTCGGCACCGACTCGCAGCGCATGGTCGAGGCGGAAGCGGTCGCGTGCGGTCCCGGTCACGATGATCGTCGAGGCACCCGCAGCGTGTGCAGCCACGATGGTGGCCATGCCCATGTGGCCGGGCCCTTCGATGACGACAGTGTCGTCCTTGCGGACCGGTTTCACCCAGGTCACCGCGCAGCTCAGGGGCTCGAAGAAGGTCAGTTCGTCGGCGGGGCGGTCATCGCGCATCCGATAGACCTTCGAACCCGGGAGCAGTTCGAGATGCTCGCCGAACCCGCCGTAGAGGCCGGAACCTTCATGGATGGAGAAGTCGTGTCCGTAGATTCGATTTCCGTCGGGGGTGATCACGAGTTCGCGTACCGCAACGCGGTCGCCCTCCTCGACGCCCCATTGTGCGGCGGTGGCAGGCCGGATCTTGTCGATGCGTCCGACGATCTCGTGACCGGGGACGGATGGGAATGCGCCTCCCCACGAGGTGTGGATGTTTCCGCGGAAATGATCGACATCGCTGTGGCACAGTCCTGTCGATTCGACCCGTAGCACGGCACCCCCGGAAGGCGGGTCGGGTTCCGGGAATTCGCGCTCTTCCCATGTTTCGTCACCGGAGAACACAATGGCTCGGCTCATGCTGCACCTCTCGGGTGGTGCACTCGTACGTTCGTCGACGTGCTGGAGCGTTGTTCGGTGCTCCACGAAGTGCTCAATCTCGCTCGGTAAACTGAACAGTAAGTCCTAGGACTTAACTTGTCGAGGGTTGGTTACATTTGTTGCATGTCAGAACAGCGGAACCACGCCCTCGCGCCGTCGTCGAAGCAGCAGTTGGTGCTCACCGCTGAACGTCTCTACGCCCTACACGGGCTCGACGGTGTCCCACTCCGCCACATCAGTGTTGCCGCAGGCATGGCCAACAAATCCGCGGTGCAATATCACTTCGGCACCAAGGAAAATCTGATCCAGGCCATCCTGATCAACCGGATCGACGGACTGACGCATCGTCGTGAGCTACTCGAAGCGAGACTGCCCGATGGCGACGTGCGACGAATTCTCGAAGCTCACCAACTCCCGCTGATCGAACTCGCGGAGGACAAGGAGTGTTATTACCTGCCGTTTCTGGAGCTCCTGCTGCGGGAGAGCCATCCGATGGACGACCTGACCGCAAGTCACCGTGAGTCCAAGCACAACTACTACGACCGGTTGGATCGTCTGCTCGACCACATCCCGCAGCCTGTCCGCGACATGCGCATTCATCAGGCATCCGCAGTGTGTGTGTCCATCTCCGCCGACCGGCACCGGATGCGCATGCAGGGGATCGCCGTGGCACCGTACGCGCTGCACGTGAGTCAGCTGCTGGACTTGCTCGTCAGCATCCTGACGACGCCTCCGTCCGAGGAAACGCTCGCGGCTCTCGAGAGCTCACCCCAGGGTGCTCCGGTGTTCCGGAAGCTTCCCTGAGGTGCAGTGTCTGCGCCGAAGTTCGCGTTGCAGAACGCGCAGCGGTGGCGAGCTTTGCCGTGTTTCCCGCTCGGATTCCAGCTTCCCGCTGCCGTGATTGCCGCTGTGGGAAGCTGGGGCCCGCGCGGGAAGATACGCTCTGCTACTCGGCGGGAATAGTGGAAGAGCGTTTTGCCGGCACCACGGCAGGCCCAGGACTCTCGTCGAGTGGGAGCGGGTGCAGAGGCGGCAGTAGCGCTGGAATCGTCGGCTTGACCGGTTCGTATGCCGGCGCCGTGCCCGCGGCAGGTGGCTCGCGACCCTCGATCGCCGAATACATCAGTGCCGCGGCGACGGCGGCCGCTACAAGGAACGACCAGAATGCGATGTTGCGTCGGCGTCGCCGCTGACTGGGAGCTCGAGGGTGGAGGACCATGTCCACATGATCGAGCCCAATTCGGATGCTGTTACTGATTCTTTGTCAGTTCTTTAGATGAATCTTTTAGTAACAGGTTTCTGCGTGCGACCGCCTGGATAGGGAGAGGCACCGATGCCACCAGCGAGAACCTGAGCGTTTGCGAAACATGCATGGTGGCTGTATGTCTCGACCCTGTTTGAAGTGCGGCGAGGTGGGGGATACTTTCGGATCGGGACCGATGGCCCCGTCGTCACAGGGACGAACGCAAGCAAATCTGCGCTGGATACGTTCCCTCGGGTAACGACCGCGGCCATTTGTGAGATGTGTTGGTTAGCGATACCCGAGTGAAGGGAATCGTCGCAGTACAACCGTAAGTCTTGGAGACAACACTGCTTCACCACTGCGCACATGCGAGGGGCATGTGGGTACTGGTTTGTTGCGCTCCAAGGCTGCGGGCATGTCTGGGGAGGACTGAGCTGGTCTCCGAGGAGGCCGGCGCGAGAATGGTGAGAAGTGGTCGTGATCCAAGAACGGGGAGCCGATGGTGGCGGCGCATCGACGGTGCGCATGTTGCCGAATCGCCGGCACGCCGCGGCGAACCGTTGGCGGTGGCAGTCGGCGTACGCGCGGGGCTTGTTCTGGACCGACAGTGTTGTCGTCGTGCTGGCGGTATTGCTCGCACATGCGGTGCGGTTCGGCCATGAGAACGTGCTGAGGGTGGAGCCGATCAGCACGCTGAACTACTCGGTGATTTCGGGCGGGTTCGCTGTTGCATGGTTGGCCGCCCTGAAAGCGTTTCGTACTCGTTCTCGGCGGGTGATCGGTGCGGGTTACGACGAGTATCAGCGTGTCGTGTCGGCGACGTTGTGGTTCTTCGGTTTCATCGCGATCGTCGCGCTGATGTTCCGTCTCGAGCTGGCGCGGGGGTATCTCGCGATCGCATTGCCTACCGGTCTCGCGGCGTTGCTCGTCAGTCGCTGGATGTGGCGAAAAGTATTGGCGCGTAAGCGTAGCCGCGGGGAGTACGCCACATCTGTACTGGTGGTTGGTGGTGCACGGGCGGTGCGGCACTTGGGCCGGACATTCGAGCGCAAGTTCACGGACGGCTATCGCGTCGTCGGAGTGTGCGTGCCCGCGTATTCGGGATCGGTCGGAGAGACGATCGATGTCGATGGTCGAGAAGTGCCGATTTTCGGTGATGAGCATTCGGTGGCCGAAGCGTTGGAGTTGTCGAATGCCGACACGGTGGCAGTGACGGCGACGGAGACGCTGGGCCACGAGGGGATCAAAGACCTGGTGTGGCAGCTCGAGCCGCTCGACGCTGATCTCGTGGTGGCGACGGGTGTGGTCGACGTGGCCGGACCGAGGTTGGAGATGCGACCGGTCGCGGGCCTTCCGCTGATCCATGTCGAGAAGCCCAGCTATCACGGGGCGAAGCGTTCCGGGAAGCGGATCTTCGATCTGACGTTCTCGTTGGCGGCGCTGTTGCTGTTGACGCCGGTGTTCGCGGTGGTGGCACTGCTGATCAAGTTGGACAGCAAGGGGCCGGTGTTCTATCGGGCTGAGCGGATCGGTCTCGACGGTGAGCCGTTCGGGATGCTCAAGTTCCGGTCGATGGTGACCGACGCCGACAGGATGGTCGAGGCGTTGCTGGCTGAGAACGAAGGCGCCGGACCATTGTTCAAGATGCGGCAGGATCCGCGGGTCACGCGTGTGGGCCGGGTGCTTCGTCGGTTCAGCATCGACGAGTTGCCGCAGTTCATCAACGTGTTGCGCGGTGAGATGAGTGTGGTGGGTCCGCGTCCGCCATTGCGGCGCGAGGTGGAGAACTACGACGGGCGGGTCAAGCGTCGTCTGCTGGTTCGTCCCGGTGTGACGGGCTTGTGGCAGGTGTCGGGTCGGTCGGATCTGTCGTGGGACGAGTCGGTGCGGCTGGATCTGTCGTACGTGGAGAACTGGTCGATGGTGACCGATGCGCTGATCATCGGAAAGACCGTGAAGGCCGTCCTCGCGCGCGAGGGCGCGTACTGAGGACGTTGGGCTCGCCGACATGCCGTCTGCGAGCCCAACTCACTGCTCGGGTCAGCCCGTGTAGGAAGCCTGCACGTCCAGCACCCAGGTAACTCCGAAACGGTCGGTGAGCATGCCGAATCCGGGACTCCACGCCGACTCGGCCAGCGGTTCGATGATTTCGGCGCCGTCCGATAGCGCGTCCCAGTATGTCCGGATCTCGTCGAGTGTCTCCCCGCGGACGGACTGGAAGAAGGTCCGATCAGTGATGGTGGCGCCGTTCTCGCGGCGGGTATGCCCGGCGATTTCGGAGATGTCCGCATCGTCCTTGCCTGGGATGTCGTAGGCCATGATACGGAAACCGTCCTCGTTCTCGACCTCCCCGAAAACAATCTTGTCGGCGCCAGGCAGATCCTTCGGCATGCCGACGTCACCGTAGGTCGTGGCGACGACCTGCCCGCCGAAGACCTTCTGGTAGAAGTCGAGCGCTTCCCGTGCGGTGCCTCGCAAGTTGAGGTGAGTCGTAGTCTTGATACCCATGCTTCGTCCTTTGCTGCTGATTCTCAGCGGCGTTTGTGCCGCGAATCCACGATCGCGGCAGTAGAGGACAGGGGAGGTCCCCTATTTGGAGCACACTCTTTTCCATGGTTAAAAGTTCATCGCGAATGCTCGCGCTCTTGTCCTTGCTGCAGACGCGGCGAAGCTGGCCTGGCCATGTGTTGGCAGCACGGCTCAGCGTCACCCCTCGTACGGTGCGGCGAGACGTGGGCAGGCTGCGCGACCTCGGCTAAAAGATCGGGTCGACGAAGGGGCCGGACGGTGGATATCGGCTGGTTGCGGGATCGGAACTCCCGCCCTTGCTGTTCGACGATGAACAAGCTGTGGCGCTCGCCGTCGCATTGCAAGGAGTCGGCTCCAGTGGCATAGATATCGCCGATGCTTCAGCACGAGCGCTGGCAACCGTGCGGCAGGTAATGCCGTCACGGCTCCGCCACAGGGCCGACGGCATCCAATTCACCGCTACGGAGCAGGCCATTCGCGTGGACCCCAAGGTTCTGGAAGCGGTGAGCACGTCGATTCGCGATCAGCGCATCCTGCGATTCGACTATGGCGACACAGACTGCCCACCGCGTCGGGCCGAACCACACGCACTCGTCGCGAGGACCGGGGGCTGGTATCTCGTCGCCTGGGATCTCGATCGAGACGACTGGCGGATCCTCCGCCTGGACCGTCTCGTTCCTCGGATACCCGGTGGCGGCCTATTCGCTCCCCGTCCTCTTCCTGCACCGGACGCGCGCTCGTTCCTCGAAGCAAGGGTGAAAGGGGCCGAGACGGAGGATCAATGGCCGTGTACCGGCGAGATCGTCATAGACCTACCGGTCAGCGCAGTGGCTCCCTGGATCGGCGATGGCGCGGTAGAAGAATTGACAGCTCGGTCGTGTCGGATCGTGGTCGGGTCCTGGTCTTGGGCCTGCCTGCTCGCCTTCGTGCTGCGCTTCGATGCCCCCTTCACCGTCGTCGGTCCTGAACAGCTGCGGGAGGCCGCAGGTCCGCTTGCGCGACGACTCGATGCGGCGACGGCGGCGCCGAAGTGACTACCGAATGAGGTCAAGAACTGACCGCGATGGATGGGACGGTGTCCGTCATGGATGACAGAGAATTGCCGCCACGGCTGCTTGTTGCCGATGCGGCTGCTTGGCGAGCGTGGCTGGACGCGCACGAGGATTCGGTCAACGGTGTGCGGCTCGTCTTGGCGAAGAAGGGCACGACGGTTCCGACGTCGCTGTCCTATGCCGAAGCACTCGAGGAGGCCCTCTGCAGCGGCTGGATCGATGGGCGACGCAATGCAATCGACGACTCTACTTTCCAGCAGCTCTTCACCCCACGGCGTGCCCGCTCGATCTGGTCGCAACGGAACGTGAAGATCGTCGGCGCTCTCATCGCGTCAGGACGGATGCGGGCTCGCGGGCATGCCGAGGTGGACCGTGCGAAAGCCGACGGTCGCTGGGAGCGGGCATACCCTGGCCCGGCCGCGGCCGAGGTGCCTGCTGACCTCGCATCGGCGTTGGAGTGCTCACCCACCGCGGCGAAGCGGTTTGCTGAGCTGGATCGTGGTCGTCGCTTTGCGATCATCCACCACGTTCTCATTGCGAACAGCGCTTCCAGCCGAGCTCGACGGATCGCGAAATTCGTTGCAGACGTGGAAGAGAGAGCAGATGCAACCGGCGTCGATGATATGGAGTCTCGCTAGTCCGCTGAGGGCGTCCATCGATGTGGTGGCCAGCAGTGGGGCCGGACTCCTGAGATACACACCGCAGTGCCCGACTGCGGCACATCAGGACTTCGCTATGTCATTCATTCGGATGACATTGCCTGGGGCAATTCGTATTCTGCCGATGCGACGAAGTAATCTGCAGAAGTGACGACGCGACCATTACCGAGACGGGGCCATGTGCTCGCACTGGACTCGCCTGGGCGGCAAAGGTACTCCCACTGAGCTGACGTTCTACTGTCGTCACCACCCATCACGATTCTTGATCGGAACTGCTCGTCGCCGACTTGTGGTTCCAATCCGCGTCACCGCCGAAGAGCTTTGCCGAATCCCACTGCCACTGTCTCGTCCGCTGTCGGTCCACAGTCGGCAAGCGAGTGGATGTGACGATTCTCGAAACAGTAGACACAAGGAGTACGACCCATGAAGAAGTTGATTGCGGCTCTCGCTGGTGCTGCCACGCTCGCTGCGGGAGCGGCTGTGCTCACCGCGCCGGCAGTGCAGGCCGCGACCATCTCCAGCAGTACGGCCAAGTATGTGTTCTGCAGTGCGAACCAGCACGGCAACAACATCACCTACTACGACCGGTACGGCATGGTCGACAAAGTCGTCAGCCTGAACAACAAGACCGACTCGAATCTTTATTGTGCGGCTTTCGAGGTCGGCATCGAGCCCGACTCCTTCGTCTGGTCTTCGATCGACAACGATCACTCGAGCTACGTCTACGCCGCGATCTACGAGGTCCACTATCCCTTGTTCTCGGGAAGCTCCGACGCATCACCGCAGTACACCCTCATCGCCAGGGAAGAAAGTCGCGACAGCTACGGCGGATTCAACTATGCGATCGCGTCGTGACCAGGGCCTTGCTTGCTGAACACGGTCTTCGGCATCGCAGGCGCGGCCCGGGTTCAGGTTGCCGGGATTGCTCGTCATGGTTTGTTCTCGAGCTGATCGTCGAAGGTTGCGCATGAAATTCCAGACAGCGGGTATGTGAGCGTACGTGCCCGGATCCATTGGGGATCCGGGCATGACGATCAGGAGAGCGCACACCACATGCACAGCATCGCCACCGGCGTCGAATTCGTTCGACGGCTCGACCACGCACAGAGCTCTGAGATGGCGATTGTGCGCCACGAGTTCGGGCGATGGCTCGACTTTGTGATCGGGGCGGATTCGATGTGCGCCGCAGTGCTGTCTGCCACCGGTGAGGCGGTGGTCAACGCTTTCGAACACGCCTACCTCGACCAAGCAGGCCCCATCGAGGTGCACGCAACGATGCAACGTGCATATCAACGGCTGACCGTGCTCGTCCGAGATCACGGGCGGTGGCGCATCCCGCCCGCTCACCTGGACGCACACGGACACGGCCTCGCGCTGATCGACAAACTCACCGCCGACAACGCTGTGCACAAGAGCGCCACCGGAACGACGATGTCGATGCTGTGGCATCTCGAGCCACAGGCGTACTGACGACGTTGGGCCAGGAGATCTACCGCTGCATTCGGTTCAGTGAACCCGGTCGATGAAGCTCTCCACGAGCGCGTTGTAGGCGGCCGGTTGTTCCATGTTCGGGTAGTGCGCCGCATGGTCGAGTACGGCGCGGCGGGAATGAGGTATCGCGTCGAGGAACCGGTCCACGGTTGCTGTCAGGTCCGGTGAGTCGAGGGCGCCGTCTATGGCGAAAACCGGAACGTCGATCGTTCGTGCGCGAGATGCGAGGTCGGAAACCGGAAGAAGGTAATCAGGTTCGGGGGCAGTGTGTTTGGAGAGCGTTCGCGTCGCCGCTTGTCGTAGTTTGTCGACGATACCCTGGTCGACCTCTTCGAGGGTGCGGGTGGGGCCTGCAGCCCACGAGGTGAACGCGTCCATCCACGCGGCCATATCTCCGCATGCCAGTGCGGCTGCTTGGGTGTGCGCGACACGTTGCGACCACGGATCTCGGTACTGAGGTTCATCGAGTCCGCGTCCGCCGACCACCAACCCTGCGACCAGTGCCGGATGCTCTACCGCGGTTTCGATCGCGATCATGGCACCCATTGACACGCCGACGAGTACGGCGGACGGCAGGCCGAGGTGATGGAGGAGTGCTCCGACGTCGTCGGTTTGCCGGAAGGGGCGGGTGGCATTGGCGGAGTTGCCATGTCCGCGGGCATCGGGGGCGATCACCCGGTATCGGTTCAGCGCCGACAGTTGTGGTTCGAACATGGTGGAGTCCAGGAAGCCGGCGTGCAGGAGTATCACGGGTGGGCCTTCGCCGTGGGTGTCGCGATATGCCAGAGCGCCGTCGCCGGTGTCGAAGGTGAAGAAATCGTCCGCCGCAAACATGACAACCAAGTTGTCATAGTGGGCGTGTTTCGGCAACTCAGGTGTCATGATGGGGTCGTGGACGAGTCCTTGGCACCAGACGTATTGGCACCGCGATTGATGGAGGTATTTGCTCAGGTCGGGGTTCTCTACAGGCGCGTCTATCGCAGGCTCGAGCAGGACGCGCTACCGCCGGGGATGTCGGTCGGAGTGCGCGCGGTGTGTGATCTGCTCACCGCGCACGAACCGATGACCGTGCCGCAGATGGGGCGGGCTTTGGCAACGAGCCGGCAGTTCATTCAGCGGATGGTCAACGACGCTCTTACGCACGAGTTCGTTGAAACCCTCGACAACCCACGTCATCAGCGCTCGCCGCTGGTCGGTTTGACCGATAAGGGGCGAGCGGCTATGGCGTCGACCATCGCCCGCGAGCATGCTGTGCTGGAAGGCGTGGGTGGGAACCTAACGGATACCGATATCGACACGTGCCTGCGAGTGTTGCGGCACCTGGGTGAGCCATTTGTCGATGTCGATCTGGACGGTCGCTCCGGGTAACGCAGCATCATTCCCGCATCGAAACAGTGCACCAGCGACGCAGGTGTCCGGGGAGCACTCTTGATCGAAATCTGCTCTATGGCAACAATCCTTGCGTTGCCGACCGCGCTGTTCCTGTTTTTGCTGGCTGTGAGTGGTTGTTTGGCTGAAGACGATACCCGGAAACTTGGAGGTAACCTGAACCGTGTTGGGCCCCGTCCGCTACTCCCACTACGACGGCTTCCGCAACCACCGTAATTACCTGGTAGTGCAGGCGCCCCCATGTCAACGGCCAAGTTGAAGTGAATCTGACGCACTTTCCGTGAAGCCCTGTTGCGCTCCGCCATTCGAGGCGAATGACAAGTTTGACGTAGGAGAGCAAGGTTGGCTCGGCTGTCAATGGACGGTTTCTGGTCCCGGTGTGTGGCCAGGTTCAAGTCCCCCCTCGCGTTGATTTCAGGGTGGATTCAGCGGCGGTCACCTCGCTCCTTCGTTGGCGACCACGCCGGCTTTGGGGCATCCCATCCGATCGGCCAGAACTTTGGTGGGGACCCCGCCGGCGGCGAGGGCTGCGGCGATCAGCTCCAATGTGGTGGTGGCACGCTCGTTGGTGGCGAACGCGACGAACCGCCAGCGGGAGGACGCCAGTACTGCGCAGAACAGGTGCAGGCCCGCGCCGACGGTACCCTAGTCGATGACCAGGTATTCGCCGGGTGTCCATACTGCTGGGCGGCGTCCACGGTGGTTGTCTTTGCGCCACTTGGCTTTTCCTTCGGAGACCAGGCGGCGGAAGTTGCGCTCCGAGCCGGTGTATCCGGCGGCTCGGGCGATCGGGAGGAGGCGTTTGGCGGAGATCTTGCCGTGGGATTTGCTGATGCGTCCGGCGACGAGTGCGACGACCTCGTCGTAGTTGCGCGGGCGTAGTGGGCGGTCCGGTGGTGGGTCTGGCAGGTCACCGGCTTCGAATCGTTGTACGACCCGGCGCACGGTCTTGTGGGTGGTGCCGCACATTTCGGCGGCTCCGCGATACGTTCCGACCTCGCGGTACGCGGAAAATGAGTTTCAGTCGGCCAAACTCGAGTCTCAGGCCATTGGCTGGGGCCTCAGGATGGGCAATCCGTCGGGTCTGAAAAAGTTGCCCTCGCTCTGGGCTGATGTCAGAGCCTACACGTGCTGCAATCTGCCGTCGCGTTGCTTGCGTACGAAGGCCACGTCAAAGGTGAGTGTCAGTTGTAGCCGTATCCGATAGCAAACCCTCGTTTTGAAGCTTCGTCGCGGGAGATCGTTACCGGCTCTTCGTCGCCGATCTGCACGTCGAAGTACGCGGCGGGGCTGTCCACCGGCGCAACAAATCGAAAAAGACATCCGCGATCGGTGTGCCATGTGCCGTCCTGCAGGCTCGCGGTCCCCACCTTTCTGCCTTGGTCGTCAGCCACGCTGACGAATACCCTCTCGGATATCGGCAAAGCTGGCATTGCGTCACAGCTGCCGTCGTCTTCTGTGATCGTGTATGTCGGGTGAACCAAGACCTGACCGCTCATCAGAAACCTCGTCGAGGCGACGGTGCTGGTTGCGATAGTGGTGCTGGCGACAGGCACCGCAGCTGGCTTCTCCGAGGCACACGCCGCGACGGTGACGAAAGCAGCCAAGAGGGGGACGAATCGGACGAAGTTCATATCTTCGATATCGCAGTTCGCTGTGGGATGTGTTACGAGCGGGTGACCTCCACAGAACACTTGGTCACCCCGACTGCCGCAGCCTTATGGGCACGGGCCGCGGGTCGTTTACGGCCGCCGCGAACGCGCCTGGTGCATTGGATACGAGAGTGTTTGGCCAGGTTCGGCTTCCACGTTCGCCTCGGGTGTGAAGCTTTGGCGGTCCGGGAGGGTTGCTCGGAGGTGAGGCGTCGACAGGGGCAGCGGACGGCTCGTCCGAGGTCGTCGTCGGGAAGCCACCCGTATTCGTCGCACTGGCCGCAGGTGGGCGGAAGCTTCGGGCGTGGTGGCTGGAGTTGCTGCCAGGTCGAGATCCACGCCGCAGCCGAGCGGGCAGGGTCGTCGGGTCGGTGTCGTGTGAGCGCGGCGCGCACGAGTGCCTCGATGCCGTGGATCGCGAGGAAGTCGGCGATCATCGCAGCCTTCTCGGTGGTGAGGGTATCGAACCGTGCGGTGAGACCGGCCCGGCGGCACGCCGCGGCCAAGTCGTCGAGCTGCGTGTCCGGCCGCTGCGCTGTGGGCGCGTTTTCGGCGGGAGATTGCGTGCGCGCGGGAGCTGCAGGTTCATCACTTGGATCAGGGACGGTTCGGGTGTCGGAGCCGTCACCTCGTTCGTCACGTTCTGTCACCCCGTCGGCTGCGCTGCTGTCACCCCGTTGCGGCAGACGGGACGACGGTGTGTCACCCCGTTGCATCTTGAGGTCGTAGCAGGTGGGACGACGATCTTCGCGGGGGATCGTGGCCGCGACCCGGGCTTGGTCGCCGCGGTCGATGAGTCCGAGGTCGACGAGCGCGGCGAGGCAGCGCTGTACTTGTCGTTCGCTGAGGCGGGCGTATGCGGCGAGTCGCCGTACGGATGGGTAGGCGCCGTCGCCGTGCCGTGAGGCGTGATTGGCCAAACCGAGCAACACCAGCGTCAACGTCGGCGCGGATGGCATGCCGGGGGGAGTGGGCGACGGTATTTCAGCGTGCTCAAGTGTCCAGATGATCGCTTCGATGCTCACGACGCCACCTGCACATAGGTATGCTGACGCATGTTCGACTCCTAGATGGTCGGACATCCGGCCCGTCGCGATGCCAGTCGCGGCGGGCCATCTGTTCAGTTGTTCGCACACGCGTTCGTCGCGTGTGGTTGGTCATCCTGTCATCCGAGGTGACGGTCGTCAACGACTTGTATGTCGGTTCGGCTCGCGGCATCGCAGTAGGGCACATAGCACGTTCCCGAGGGGCGGACGGGCCAGTCCCCCAATGGGGAGCTGAATGAGCGGTATGGGGCGCTTGGTTGTCTGCTTGACCGGTTTGTCGAGTTATTTGGTCTTGCAACTTCCTTTGAGCGTGAAGCGCTGCCCTCATCCACTGCCAAACCGGGCATCATCCGGCAAGATTCCGGCTATGGCTTCAAACCGACACGTGCTCCGTACCGATCTATATGCGAACAGAAACAGTGCGAAGGGCCGGGTCGTGATGCGACTGTTCCGCATCGGCCAGGCACTCCCTCCAGGACTTCGTCGCTTCTACCATCCGTTCTACTACTGCGTAGTTGATATCGTCATGGGAATTTCGTTACCCCTGCAAACTGAAGTAGGTCCAGGGTTGATCCTGCGTCATGGTCAAGGAGTTGTGATTTCGTGGAAAAGTCGCATTGGCGCCGAATGCGAGATCCATCAGAACGTCACTCTTGGTGAGAAAGATGGCGCGGCTCCCCAGTTGGGCAATAATGTCACGATCGGTGCCAATGCAGTCCTGCTTGGCGGCGTTGTCATCGGCAACGGTGCCCATGTCGGCGCCGGAACAGTTGTGCTTTCCGACGTTCCTCAGGGAGCCATCGCGATCGGACGGAAAGGTGAGATAGTACCTGCCCGCCGATGATGGCAGCATCGCCTCGTATTCGGCATACGGTGGGCGTGGGCGTGGGCGTGGGCGTGGGCGCCGCTGGCGAATCCGCAGCTGGAGTGACTGGGATGTCCATGCCACTCACGGTGGCTAGCGGCAACGACTTGCGCGAGCCGTTTCAGCTCGCGCGTGCGTAGCGGGACACATAGGATCTCGATGACGGGTGAGCGTCGTAAGCCCGTCGAACCTGAAGCGAGCAGCTGTATCTGCAGGAAATCCTCCTTGCATAGACGTGTAGATGTAGCCGAAGCGTCGGCGCGCGAACCTTAATCGTGCCGTGAACACTCGGGAAGTCAACCGGGTCGCCTAAGCATCAAGCAACGGAGCGGTATCCCACTGTGAGGGGAGACGATCGAAATCAATAACGTCAGAACGAATGTCATTGGAGGATTAGAGGGCAAGGTCTCCGATGTGGGCAACGGTCTGCAATACGCACAGCGTCTGCACGGTATTATTCAGCCGTATTCCTGGGGATCTCGAACGGTCCTTGCCGAATTGATGGGCAGGCCATCACCGACGGGTAGCCCTGAAGCCGAACTGTGGCTGGGCACGCATCCGAATGGTCCTTCAGTACTGCAGTGCGGCGCCTCGCTGCAGGAAGCAATCTCCGAGTCACCGGAATCGGCCCTCGGGTCGCACAGCCTGTCGCAATTCGGCGCGCAGCTGCCGTTTCTCTTGAAAGTTCTGGCAGCAGAGACCGCATTGTCGCTGCAAGCGCACCCGACACTCGAACAGGCAAGGGTTGGTTTCGCACGCGAGAATGCGGCTGGCGTCCCGATCCATTCGCCAATACGTAACTACCGCGACGACAATCACAAGCCCGAGCTCCTCGTGGCACTCACCGAATTTCATGCCTTGGCAGGTTTTCGTGACGTAACGCGGACGGTCGCTCTCATTGATGCGCTGCGTGTGCCGGAACTATCCGGTTCTGCGGAAGAATTGGAGTCTCACGGGCTACGCACTGTGTTCGAGAGGTGGGTGAGCCTGAACGAAACGGACGTGCACATTTTATTGTCGGCACTGTTGAAAGGCTGCACACGCTATCTCCACGCGTATGCAGAAGGTGACTTCAGAGGCGAAGCGAAAATGCTGCTCGACTTGGCCGATCAGTATCCGGGAGATCTGGGCATACTTGCTGCATTGCTCCTCAATCAGGTGAAGTTGGAACCCGGCGAGGGGATTTACCTCGACGCAGGACATCTGCACGCGTACGTATGCGGCACGGGTGTCGAAATCATGGCCAACTCCGACAACGTCTTGCGTGGTGGGATGACGTCGAAGAACGTAGATCGCGACGAGTTGATGCGTGTTCTCCGCTTCGATCCGATAACGCCTCCGATCGTCCGCGCAGAACCGCTCGCGGATCCCTCCTGGAACGCCGTGATCCTGCAGTATCCAACTCCTGCTCGGGAGTTTCGTTTGCGTCGTGTCGAGATCGACGGGCGTCGTGCTGTTGGATCTGACGGTGCACGCAATTATGCACGCTGTCCTCAGATCCTCCTGTGCACGAAGGGGACGTGCAGGATCAGTATCGAGGGCGTAGACACCATCGACTTTGGATCCAGCTTTTCGGTGGCACAGGGCGAATCTGTGTGGGTACCGGCCGGTGCGACGGTCAGCTTCTCTTCAACCGGTGTGGATGCCCAGGTATTCATCGCATCAGTCCCTTGATCCATCGAGTTCCACGAACCCCGAATCGGATGGATCTGCTGAGCTAGACCGGTCCCGGATCGACGTCTGATCCGGGACCGTCCTGGGCATGGCTCGCCCTGCAAGCGCTTACTCCCCGTCGTTAACTTCCAGACGGTTGGTGAGCCACTTGCGCAGGTCAGGGCCATATTCGCCGCTGTTCAGTGCGGTGTCGACGGCGGCACGAAGGTAGCCCCCGGGATTGCCCAAGTCGTGCCTCGTTCCACGGTGAACCACGACATGCACCGGATGGCCTTCGTCGATCATCAAAGCGATTGCATCTGTCAGTTGTAACTCACCGCCGGCACCGGGCTGGATGCGACGAAGTGCGTCGAAGATTTTCCGGTCTAGAAGATAGCGGCCGGCCGCGGCCAACGTGGAAGGGGCATCGGCAAGTTGAGGCTTCTCGACCATGCCGAGCACCTTCATCACGTCCGGATCGGCGATACCTGACACCTCCTCGACGTGGAATATCCCGTAGGAGCCCACCTGTGTCTTCGGGACGTCGATCGCACACAACACGGTCCCGCCATGTTCTGCGCGTACCTGAGCCATCGTCTCCAAGATCCCGGATGGCTGGACGAGGTCGTCGGGTAAGAGAACCGCGATGGCGTCCTCATCATCGGCCAGCGACGGCTCTGCACATCCGACGGCGTGGCCGAGTCCCAACGGACGATCTTGCACGACGGATGAAACCTCGAGCAGCTTCGGCGCTCGGCGGACCTTTTCGAGCAGGTGGTGCTTGCCTTTGGTCTCAAGGTGGTCTTCGAGAACGAGATCCTCAACAAAGTGAGCCACCACGCCGTCCTTGCCAGGTGCCGTGACGATGATCAGCCGTGATGCCCCTGAGTCGGCGGCCTCGCAGGCAACCAACTCGATGCCAGGTGTGTCGACCACCGGCAGGAGTTCCTTTGGAACAGTCTTGGTCGCGGGTAGGAAACGAGTTCCCATTCCCGCTGCTGGCACTACCGCGGTGCGGAATGCCGTGTGTGCCCCCACATTTCCTTCCATTGTGGAACCTCGCCTCCCCAGTCGAGTTGTGAAAGTTGTCCGGTACCCGAGGTTTCCGGGAAAGCGTGGCACCCAGAATCGATGTGATATACATCTCACTCGAAGTAGGTTTACGCCGGTGAGCGCAACTTTGACCGAACTTCGCTATCGGAGTCTATGGGTGATTGCCGAAGTGCGCGAATCGGAGGAGGCAGTGAAAGTGATGGACGGACAACCTTATTCCTACCGAAAGGGATCCGGGAGGCGTAATACTGTGCCTTGGGGTACCGCAAAGATGTAGCGATGTTACGAGGGTTGAGTTCAATGAACTGGTCGTGCGTTCAAGCTGCCGATGTGGGTAAGTAACGTTACAGTCTCATTCAGGGATGTCGAGGCTGAGAAGCGTTAGGCGTCCGGGTAGGTGCAAGCTTGAGTTTTTGTTTGGTCGTGCATGGCGTGGGATCCGTGGCCGGGGAGGGTTGCGAGCCCACTTCACTGCCCATCAAGTGAAGTAGTGCATGTCTCGGGGAGGGGACAACGATGAGGGTGAATCCGTGGTGACCGCGGTGGGCGAGAAGCGGAATGCCGCTTCGGAATTCGAGACGGCGGGCGCAAGCTCGGGCTTCGTCAGCAGTGGCGCCGACCCATCGTCGACTCGGAGGGCGTGGCAGTCCGGGTACGTACGTCGCTTGTTCTGGACTGATGCCGCCGTCGTAGTGGTGTCTGTCTTGCTGGCGCATGTAGTGCGGTTTGGCCATGAGAATCTGTTGACGATGGACCCGATCAGCACGCTCAACTACACGCTCATATCGGCGGGGCTTGCCGTTACATGGCTCGTAAATCTCCGGGTGTTCCGTACGCGTTCATGCCGCGTGATCGGAGCCGGGTACGACGAGTATCAGCGGGTTGTTACGAGCACTCTTCGCCTTTTCGGGTTCATCGCGATCGTGGCCCTGGTCTTCCGCTTGGAGCTCGCGCGGGGATACTTGGCGATCGCGTTACCCGTAGGCTTGACTGGCTTGCTGATCAGCCGCTGGATTTGGCGAAAGGCAGTGGCCCGGAAGCGGCGTCGAGGTGAATTTACGACATCTGTGCTGGTGGTGGGCGGTGCTCAAGCTGTGCGACATTTGGGTCGAACATTTGAGCGGACGCACACCGACGGCTACCACGTTGTGGGAGTCTGCGTGCCCGCCTACTCTGGCGCGGTCGGCGATGAGATCGACGTCGATGGACGGAAGGTGCCGATCTTCGGTGACGAGCACTCAGTGATAGAGGCATTGACTGCTTCAGGTGCTGACACAGTTGCAGTGACCGCGACAGAGACATTAGGACACGAAGGCATCAAGGATTTGGTGTGGAGCCTTGAACCGTACAATGCGGATCTAGTTGTAGCTACGGGCGTGGTCGATGTATCCAACCCTCGTCTTGAAATGCGTCCGGTTGCAGGCCTTCCCTTGCTTCATGTGGAGAAGCCGAGCTATCACGGTGCCAAGCGCAGCGGTAAGCGACTTTTCGATCTGGCCTTCTCGGCAGCCGCACTGCTGGTCCTCGCGCCGGTCTTCGCGGTTGTCGCCCTGGCTATCAGGCTGGACAACAAAGGACCTGTATTCTATCGGGCCGAGCGGATCGGTCTGGACGGCAATCCGTTCGGGATGATCAAGTTCCGGTCGATGGTGACCGATGCGGACACGATGGTTCAGTCGTTGCTGTTGCAGAACGAAGGAGCCGGCCTGCTTTTCAAGATGCGGGAGGATCCGCGCGTGACGCGGGTTGGCCGCGTACTTCGGAGATTCAGTATCGACGAGTTGCCGCAGTTCATCAACGTTCTGCGCGGAGAGATGAGTGTGGTGGGCCCCCGTCCGCCGTTGCGCCGCGAAGTCGAGAACTACGACGGTCGTGTTAAGCGTCGGCTACTGGTGCGGCCGGGAGTGACTGGTCTATGGCAGGTAAGCGGCCGTTCCGATCTATCGTGGGATGAGTCCGTGCGACTGGATTTGTCCTATGTGGAGAACTGGTCGATGGTTTCTGATGTGTTGATTATCGGGAAGACTATGAAGGCTGTTCTCGCCAAGGATGGCGCGTACTAAACAGTCGAGTGAAATGGCCGATACGGCCCCCGGTGAACGGAGTTGAGCTGCCAGCATCGAGAGCAGGCCGATTCGACAGGACTGCGATGATCCGGGCGGGAACAGGCTGGGCAGCACAACCACTCGACAGATCAAGTGCAGAAGAAGATCTGATCTAACCACGACGTGGCGATCTATCCGATCTCATCATGAGAGTGAAGAAGTAGGACTGGAACCCTGGCCATGAGCTGTCGTATCGCTGTATTCGGAACCGGTTACTTGGGAGCGACTCACGCGGCCTGCATGGCCGCACTCGGACATGAAGTCCTCGGTGTGGATGTCGACGTCGCCAAGCTCGCAAAGTTGGAGGCCGGTGAAGTGCCCTTTTTCGAACCGGGCCTCGAAGGCGTCCTCAAGAGCAGTCTCGAATCGGGAAGGCTACGCTTCACATCCTCATACGAGGAAGCCGCCGATTTCGCGGACATCCACTTCATCGGGGTCGGAACGCCCCAAAGGAGGGGTGACTTTGGAGCGGACTTATCCCACGTCGACGCGGTTATAGAGAAACTGGCTCCCCTAATTCGCAAGCCCTCGGTAATCTTCGGCAAATCGACAGTGCCGGTAGGAACCGCTCGCCGACTTGGCAGACGCGTCCGCGAGTTAGCCCCCGTCGGAGAGCACGCTGAAGTCGCATGGAATCCCGAGTTTTTGCGTGAGGGCTTCGCAGTCCAGGACACTCTCCACCCTGACCGGCTTGTACTCGGTCTTGACCCCAGTGCTCCTGGCAGGGCAGAGGAAGTTGCGCGGGAAATATACGCGAAGCTAATCGATGAGGGAATTCCCTTTCTGGTGATGGATCTCGCAACGGCAGAATTGGTCAAGACTGCGGCAAATGCCTTCCTTGCCACCAAGATTTCATTCATCAACGCCATGGCTGAGGTTTGTGAGGCAGCAGACGCTGACGTGGCTGTACTCGCAGATGCGATCGGGCGCGATGAGCGCATAGGACGACGATTTCTCAAAGCCGGGGTCGGGTTCGGTGGAGGCTGCTTACCAAAAGATATCCGTGCGTTCATGTCCCGCGCGGGAGAACTTGGCGCAGACCAGGCGCTGACGTTTCTCCGCGAGGTCGACAATATCAACATGAGACGCCGCAGCCGGATGGTTGAGATGACGCGAGAATTTGTCGAGGGGCGACTACTCGGTGCGCGTGTTGCTGTGCTGGGTGCAGCCTTCAAGCCTGACTCCGACGATGTCAGAGACTCTCCGGCACTAAACATCGCCGGGCAGATTCAGCTGCAGGGGGCGTCGGTTTCGGTATTTGATCCGAAAGCCATGGAAAACTCTAAGAAAATCTTCCCCACCCTGACGTATGCAGAATCGGCCATTGCCGCCTGTACCGGGGCGGACGTCATTCTTGTGTTAACTGAGTGGGCAGAATTTAGGAAGCTCCTGCCAGGCGACCTTGAAGACGTGGTTCGACGAACGAAGATCATCGATGGCAGAAACTGTCTCGATGCCCGTACTTGGCGTGATGCAGGCTGGGACTACTGGGGTATGGGTCGACGCTAGCCAAGAGCTCTCCGCCAAACTGTTGGGGACGCTGTCATTTGTGGAGAATTCAATACTTGAAGGTGAAGGGAACAAACGGTGACCGTAGGACTGCTTGACACATCATATGAGTCCGATAATGACGGGGATGGCATCATCGTGGGGTCGATCATTGATCACTACCCGTTTCTTTCCTCGCTGCAGCGTTTCCCCACCCATCGACGTCCCAATCGGGGCGAGCGGAAGTCGATCGCACAGTGCGACGCTCTGGTCGTGACCGGTACGAATATCCTCACGTCGAAAATGTGGCGCGACCGACAGTGGAAAATGTCGCTGAGAGATCAGCAGATTTTACGCGACCGAGTGATATTTTTAGGTGTCGGTTGGAGACAATACCAGCCGAAACCCACCAGGTTTAATTCCGAAATAATTCGGAGGCTAGTGCACCCTGGATTGCCAGTCGCGGTACGCGACGCGTACACGCAAAGCCGGCTGGAATCGTTGGGGATTCGATCAATCAATACCGGATGCCCGACCATGTGGGCGTTGCCAGCGGAGCTGCCGGCATTGGGGCGGTCTGCAGAATGTGTTTTCACGTTGACTTCTTATAGCCCTGATAGTAGCCATGATTGCAACCTACTTAAATCCCTCAGCTCAAAATATGATGCAGTCCATATCTGGGCTCAGGGCGACTGGGACGAGCGCAATCTACAGAATATGGAATTGCCAGCCAATGCGTTCGTGCTTGAACGGGGAATTCCAGCATTAAGCCGCGCCCTTGTCGAGCGCGACTATGTTGGCACAAGGTTGCACGCAGGAATCAGGGCGGCGCAGTTGGGCCGTCCCAGCCTCGTAGTTGCCGTCGACAATCGAGCGATAGAGATCGGGCGCGATACCGGGTTTCCAGTAGTTGCGCGGAGAGACGGACTGATTGCATTCGAGGAAGCCATTGAGAAGTACTCATGTAATCCGGTAGACCTTCGTATTCCGCACGAGAGCATTTCTAGATGGGACTCTGAATTCAAAAAATGGCTTCACGGCCTGGCGAGTAGGGACATCAAGCTGGGTATTCATGATGCGGGGATCAGTGAATGAATGTTCGTGCTCAGCCCATTTTGGGTCTTGCAGGCAAAGCGATCCGAAAAGGAACCCTGTTGGCGACGTCAACGTGGTGGTGTTACCGGCTCAAACGGATCGGCGTCGAACTCGGAAGTAACGTAACGATCATCGGCAGGCCGATCGTTTCCGTCTACCCGGGATCCACCGTGACGATTGGCAGTAACGTTGTGCTGTGCAGTGACTCTCGTTCGACGGCGTTGGGCGTATCAAAGCCGGTCACTATACGCACCTTGGCGAAGGGTGCCACAATCAGCATAGGAAATGACGTTGGAATGAGCGGCACTGTCATTTGTGCTGCGAAGGCGGTCCGAATCGGCACTGCGTGTCTATTTGGTGCGGACGTTACGGTCGCAGATACGAACTTCCATCCGATCGCGCCATCCATGGGGCGGCGGTATGCGCCGATTCCTAAGTCGGAAGAAACAGACGCTATAGAGATCGGAAACGACGTTTTTCTCGGTGCGGGTTCCCACATCCTCAAGGGTGTAGCCATAGGTGATGGCTCGGTAGTCGGGGCAAAAAGCCTCGTAACACGGAGCGTCCCTGAAGGTTCGATCGTAGCGGGAAATCCAGCGGCGATCATCGGGTCAGTTGGAGACACACGATGAGGATTGGACTTGCTGGACCGATCTCGTTAGAGATCTTGCGGGAGTATCTGCCCACTTCCGGAGCCGAAATATCTACATATTCGTTTCCTTACATTGGGGAATTAGCGCGTGCATACCTTCAAGCCGGACACGAGGTAGATGTTTTTACGAGCTCCGTCGTGGTCGACAAGCCCGTCGTAATCGAGGGGCGGAAACTTCGTGTGCACATTGGAAGGCGACGCGAGTCTGCGCGCCAGCGAGGGCTGGACTTCTTTAAACTCGAACGAGCCGACCTAGCGGGTTTGATGGCTGGCTCTAACCCAGACGTAATTCATGCGCACTGGCTATACGAATTTGCGAAGTCGGCACTCGATGTTCAACCGGATTCATTGATTACTGCGCATGATTCGCCCCTGTCAATAATCAGGCACTATAAGCACCCGTATTGGTGGCTGCGAGGGGCGCTGGGTCTCTCCTCGCTCGCCAAGGCGAAGAATCTGACGGCGGTCTCGCCGAGCCTGGTTAGTGAGATATCGAAAATCTTAGTCAAATCGCCTAACGTCACCGTTATTCCAAATGGGATAGAAATACCTTCCCTAACTTCGGGCACGAGTGCTCAGCCAAGGCGCAACTTCACTTTCGCATCAATAGCGAATGGATTCGACTCGCGAAAGAACACGGCGGCGGCCATTAAAGCGTATTCAATCGTGAGGAAATCGGTGCCTTCCGCCAAGCTGATGATGTTTGGGGTAGGGCATGGGCCAGGTGAGGATGCGTATTTGTGGGCTGCCGAGAACGGTCTTGCTACAGGGGTGGAATTTATCGGCGCAACTCCGCACGAGAAGTTGCTCAGCAGTTTGGTGCAGGGTGTGGATGTTCTGGTGCATACGAGTAGGTGGGAAGCGTGCAGTATGGCCATACTCGAGGCGCAAGCCCGTGGCGTTCCGGTGGTCGGAGGCGAGCGCAGCGGTGGCGTGCCTTACACGCTCGGCGGCGGCAGGTGGGGTCGGCTCGTGAACATCGATAGTCCCGACGACATTGCGACGGCAATGAAAGATCTCGTCAACGACGACGTGATGTATCAGCGTCTCAGCCGCGATGCTGCGTGCGAGACAGGCCGGGAGTTCGACTTCCGTTCTGTGGTTCAGCGGTACCTGCTGCTGCTCGAGACCATCGCAGATACGAGGGGTGCGCATGATGGACGCTAAGAAGGTGGCCGGCGTGGAGGTAAAGAAGATATCAGTCCTCATGACGACGCATAACCGGGTCGAGACGACATTGCAGTGCCTTCGGACATTAGATGCTCTTGTAATTCCCGATGGCATCGAGATAACGCCAGTTGTTGTCGATGCGGGAAGCATCGATGGCACCTTAATGAGGGTTCAGGAAGAGTTTCCCGAGGCAACCGCAGTCGGCGTTTCAAAGGATATCTTCTGGGCTCAGGGGATGCGGACCGCGTGGGAACTTGCGCAGAAGTTGGACTACGACTACATCCTGTGGCTCAATGACGATGTAGAACTTTACCCGGACGCGTTGACAAACCTATTTGCCGAACTTTCTGATGCACCGGGGATTGCAGTTGGCACTGTTGTGGATCCCGATTCGAAAGAACTGACCTACTCCGGATTCCGACAGCGATCGCGGATGCGGCCATTCAAACTCGAACTTGTCGATCCTCGAAACAGCGACGGACGCTGTGTGACGCTCAATGGAAACGTTGTTCTAGTACCCGCCTCTATCGACCGCTCGTTGGGAGGGTTTCCTGACGGCTATATTCATGCGATGGCGGACTTGGCCTTCGGTTTTGAGGCGACAAAGATGGGAATCCCTATCAAACTAACTGGAGCGCCCGTAGGTCAGTGTAGTCGTAACGAGACCCGTGGTACCTGGGTTGATGACAAATTGGAGATGAGAGACCGATTCACCAAGGTGAAGGGGCCGAAGGCGCTTCCGACCGCAGTGTGGTTCAGGTTCTGCATGCGGTACGGAGGTGTGGTGGGCCCGCTTTGCTTCGCGAGCCCCTACTTGCGAATTCTGTCGGCAGCGCTTTCCCCGAGCACGGTGACCACTCGAATTAGAACGAAGATGGGGTACCGGCATGGCTGAGTCGCTGATTGCACTGATCGGAGCGCTGGCATGCTACCTGCTCGGTGTGATGGTTGTGATCCGCTGGCCTCAGGTGGGGTTCGGAGCGATTGCTCTGTTCATGGCGACGGCGTGGCACATTCCGCAGTGGCCGTCGGTCCTAAACTTTCTGGGACTATCCGCTTCGGTGCCGGACTTTCTTTGCGCAGTTCTCGCGACGGCGATGTTGGTGACGGCGGTGCCGTCGGGCAGTCGGTTGTCGTCCCGTGGCATCAAGATCGCCGTCCAGGTTTTCCTTGCGATGCTGGTCTTCTCGGTTGTGCGCGGGCTCTGGTACTTCGGATTCGCGTCAGCGCTGAACGAAGTCCGTCCGTGGCTCTACATCGTGATAATCACGGTTTGGACGGTCCGCACACTCGTAGATCATGACGAGGGACAGCGTTGGGCGCAAGCCTGGATCATATATTCCGGCGTGCTTGTGATGTTTGTGGGCCTAATCAACGTCGCACAATTTGGCCTCGGCAGCGCAAGTACCGCAGTGCGCTCGTCATCTGGGGATATCCTTGAGGCTGGCCGGCCAATTACATCTGGACAGGCTGTGGCTCTCGCGGCGTGCGTAGTGGTTTCGTTATGGACCTGGCGGGCCACTAAAAGACGACTCTATCTGCCTTTGTCGCTTGGGGCGGCTATCTGTGTGGTCGTTGCCCAGCATCGATCCGTATGGGTGGCCCTAGCTGCGGCGCTGGTGGTGTCTCTCTTGGCCATTGAGGTTCACCACCGACTAGTGACGATTTTCGCGACGTGCGTCGGTGCGGTGAGCATCATTCTACTGTCGAATGGGGGCCTTCTAGGTCAAATCCCCGACTTGTTGTCGAGTTCTGCCAGTGACAGTAGAACATATGCTGGACGTGTTTACGATTGGTTAGTACTCATAAACCGAAGCGTTAGATCGGGTCCGCAGACCATAATTTTCGGCTTCCCGTCGGGCACGGGGTGGTGGCGCTACCGTGAAGATGGGCTCCGGATTGGCTACATACCGCATAACTGGTACGTCGCGACCTATCTCCGTGTGGGTATCGTTGGTCTCGTAGGCATGCTGGCAATCGCATGGATCGCGATCGTTCGGAACTGGAAGGCACCGCTAAACGGCGCCAACTTGTCGCTCATCGCGTTGATACTCGTGTACGGTTGGGCATACAATTTCCAGTGGTACCTGGCTCCTTTACTTGGGGTTATCATCTGGAGTTCCTTCTTCAAGGGGGCGAGGATTTCGAACCCCTCCGCGCCCTCCCGACCAATGCGACACGACCAAATAGGAATTTCTGCCGCCGCCGGTGGCCGAAATGAATAAGGTTCAAAGGCTTGCCTCTGGCATGGCTTGGAATTACGGCTCCCAGGTGGGAACAGCGTGTGCGCAGTTCTTTTACGCTGCCGTCACATCAAGGCTTGTGTCATCCAGTGGGTTTGGTGCATACGCGATTGCGCTAACCGTGGCCGGATTGATCACAGTAGTTTCGAACGGCGGGCTTGGTCAGTCCGTGGGACGGATGACAAGTCTTGATACGTCAGCGTTAAAAGGGTTGAGCCTCTACGCGTTGATACTGGGCGTTGTGGCTGGCAGCTTCATGTTCCTGAGCGCGGACTTATGGTCCGCATTGTGGGGCTACGCGGACGCAGCGCCATTGATCGCTTGGCTGAGCGTGTCCGCGCTGTTTGCGCCCCACCTGGGCATGACTTCGGGGTTCATTCGGCGTGAAGGACGTTTCAGAACGCTCGCTTTCGCCACTTTCTCGACCAATCTTCTTGGGATGGCTCTGGGGCTTGCCATAGTTGTGCAGGATGAGAGCGGAATAGGCCTGATCGCTTCGCCAATCATTGCGCAACTTGGACTCTGGATCACGCTGACTGCGCTAACACGCGGTCAGTTACTTCGAGTCGGAGCATTTAAGTCTGCACGGTCAGATATCGGATTCAGCTGGGGAATCACATTATCGAGTGTCCTCTCCTATCTGGCAAATAACCTCGGAAAGTGGTCAGTCTCAAGATGGGTCGGCACAGCGGCTCTTGGCCAATGGAACCGTAGTGACGTCGTTACGACGGTCCCTTTTTTCCAGATGCAGACTGCAATTATCCAAGTCGTGTATCCCGAATTTAGGCATGATCGGGTCGATAGCACGCGAGCACGCACAGTCTGGCCCGACCTGCTGGCGCTTGTCGCCTGGGTGACGGTTCCAGCGGGTTACGTGGGTGCGGTACTTCTGCCGGTGGTCGTCCCGATTCTGTTCGGGCCCGGATGGGAGCAAGCCGCGGTGTTTGCTTCGATTTTGTCGGTTGTCTGCGGGATCCAGGCGGTCACTACGGTTCTAGGAAGTGCGGTCGAGGCGCTCGGAAAGTTCAAATGGATTTGGTCATCTCAGGTAATTATGATCTGTATTCAGATTGTTGCGGTTATGGCCACGATTTACAGCCGCTCTGCGGTTCCGGCCATTATCGCACTCGGGGTGGTCGCGGTTGCTCGGCAGATATGGTATGTGACGCTCTGCCATCGGGCGGGATATATCGACGCAGAACGCCTCTATCGGCATTACACATACGTACTGATCGGAAGTCTTGCAGCCGCTCTCGTCGCGCAATTATTCGTGAAGTCTGCTGGCAGCATCATGATCCTGGTTCCGACGCTCACCGTCATTGCTGGAGCGGCAACTTTATATAGATTCAAGGAAAGGTTCCCTCCGGTGGTGATACTACGTAGCTACGGTGTTTTTCGAAAACGAGAAAGCAGAGTCAGCGCAGATTGGCCAGAGGTTCCTGCCGTCGCGAAGTCTGAGAAATGAGCGGGGCTGAAATGGAATACCCTTACTCCTCCGAAGACGCGCCGCTGGTACGAGTGGGCAAGGTGCCGTTCACCGTGTCTAACCTCGACGACGCAACGAAATCTGTAATTTCGTTTGCAACAAATCGAGTTGGAATTCCTATTCGCCTGGCAAACGCATATTGTGTCGCACTTGCGGTCGATGACAGTTCTTATTGCTCGATCTTTCAGGGCGTCGGGATCACATACCCTGACGGCGCGCCGGTATCTTGGTTTATGCGTCGGCGAAATACTCTTGCACGAACAGTACGTGGACCTGACCTATTCTGTAGTGTCCTGGACGCCGGGCAGGCTCTCAATATTCGGCACTTCTTCTACGGAACGACAGAGAAAACGCTTTGCGCCTTGCGGGATGTCGTTGCGGATAAGTACCCCGGTGCCATTTGGTCTGGCATGTTTGCACCGCCTTTCGGTGCGGTCACTGAAGCGCTCATTGATGAAGCGGAAGAAAGGATCAACCGAGCAAATCCCGACATAGTTTGGGTTGCTCTTGGTACTCCGAAGCAAGATCAAATTGCTGCACTTCTTGCCCACCGTATTGATATCCCCTGTATTGGAGTGGGAGCTGCGTTCGATTTCCTCGCCGGCACAGTTAAGCAAGCGCCGGGATGGATACGCGGAACTGGGTTTGAGTGGGTTTATAGGCTAGCGAGAGAGCCGAAGCGGTTATGGCGACGGTATCTCATTGGAAATCCAAAGTTTCTGTACTCCGCCGTATTCCAGAGCAAGACTATTCCGGATTCTCTGGACCGTGCAAAAGGGAAGATTTGGGAATGAAGTCAATCATTCGATATCTGCTCCGCAGGATTTCAGTCCGCGAAAACGTTACCTACGATTCAACGCTACATGTTGGGCCCGGTTCGGTGATCTGGGCACCCTCGAAGCTCGAAATTGGGACGAGTGTATACGTCGGAAAGCACGTCACGATACAGGTTGACGGGGAGATCGGTGACGGGGTGTTGTTCGCGAACGGCTCAGGTGTTGTGGGCAAAAGGGACCATGATTATGAACAGGTTGGTACCACTGTGCGCGACTCGAGTTGGGTTGGCGATGAGCCACGGTTGTCGTCGTTTACCAAAATAGGGTCGGATGTGTGGATTGGTTTTAACGCGGTCGTGTATTCAGGTGTCAGTATAGGGAATAGCAGCGTGGTGGCAGCTGGAGCAGTGGTCACATCGGATGTGCCTTCGAATTCGATTGTCGCAGGGTCGCCGGCTCGGGTGATTCGGAACCGCTTCAGTGATGATGATCTCCTGAGGCATTGGAGTGCTCTGCGTAGCCAGGGCGTGCGATGGATCGGATCAGAGGCAGGACCACGGGGAGAGGGTGGCGAGTGATGAAGAATGTCGGGATTATCCATCCATGGATGCCGCAATATCGGAAAGGCTTCTTTGAAGAACTATCTAGAATATTGCTGGAGAACGAGATTTCTCTTGATATATTTTATGGTGAAACTCCTCTGGAGTGGGCCGCCCGGAATGATTCTCTTACTCCTGACGAAATGGTTAGGCTGCCGACGAAGTTCTTCGGTGTGCTTGGGAGGAACCTGAGCTACAAGAGACTTGATTCTGTCAAGGATAGGGGAAAATTTGACCTGCTGATCCTAGAGCAGGCAATTCGAAATCTTGAGACGTATGCGCTTCTAGTGCCTCCTAAGTCGTTCGCGAAGCTTGGGTTTTGGGGGCATGGAAGGACCTACACTGCGCCGAAAAGCAGGTTCGAGGAACGACTGAAGGAAAAGCTGACTCTTCGGGCGGATTGGTTCTTCGGCTATACCCACGGCGGAGTCCAAACAATGGTCGACAAAGGATTTCCGAGCAATCGAACTACGGTGGTCCAAAACTCGATCGACACCGCATCTTTGCGCAGAGATCTTGATGATCTATCCGAGCTCGACGTGGCAGAGTTCAGGAAGTCCTTGGATCTGAGCGAGAACACTTTTGTGTACATCGGTGGGATCGATGAAGCTAAGAGAATTCCGTTCTTGCTGGATGCGGCGCATGAATTGCACTCGCGGCACGAATCTTTTCGTCTTGTTCTTGTAGGCGACGGATCTATGTCTGAAGTCGTTCGCGACTCCGCAACTAAGTTCCCATGGATTAGATATTTAGGGAATCAATTCGGTACGCAGAAGGCGTTGGCGTTGAAAGCTTCGAAAGCTCTTCTCATTCCGGGTCGGGTGGGCCTGATTGCAGTGGATAGCCTCGCGTCTGGGACGCCAATCGTGACAACCGACTGGCCCTTTCATGCGCCTGAGTTTGAGTACCTTGAACCTGGTACCACTGCTGTCGTGTCCAGGGATGATCTCGGCGCGTTCTGTGCGGCTGTGAGCGGGTTGATTGATGATCCATCGGTTGCTGATCGGATGTCGGAAAATTGTTTGTCCGAGTCCAAAGGATTCACTACTGAACTTATGGCGGCGCGCTTCGCGACGGGAATTGAAAAGGCCTTGATGGGATGAGGAGTGCGTGCGCTCGGGAGATGGGAATGGTTCAGTGAGGGTACTCGCGATCTCGTTTGTCACCAAGCCGGGCCACGGGAGTGAGGGCGGTGTGGGATGGAGTTTTTTGCGTGAATCTGCGTTGGCGATGTC
This sequence comes from Rhodococcus sp. F64268, assembly GCF_023015605.1. Taxonomy (NCBI): domain Bacteria; kingdom Bacillati; phylum Actinomycetota; class Actinomycetes; order Mycobacteriales; family Nocardiaceae; genus Rhodococcus; species Rhodococcus sp. F64268. The sequence goes on along the minus strand of NZ_JALKAI010000002.1, from coordinate 524,942 downwards.
GGGCATTTCGGGTGGTGCCATCGACTTTGTCTACGATGAGAGGGACAACGTGGAAGTGCGGCGAGCGATTTCGGAGGAAGACTGGGCAGAGACGGTTTCGCTCCATCCAGTTTCATTGTCGGATCGTGCGTTCAAAACCTACGGTGATTCGAGAACGCGCACTAGCTACCTCAGGTGGATTCCTCGTGCCAAAGCCGTGATGGGCGAATTGGTTAGGCTAAATAACTACTCCGCGGCTCACCAATTTACATTTGCAACCGCCAGCCTGCCCCCATTGTTGCCGAGGATTTCTGGCCCTAGAGTTTGGGGCCCTGTCGCAGTTCCGCATAAACCCGTGCATGAATGGAACGGCAGGTCCTCGCTCCGAGAGCGTACGAGTGTTGTCGCAGGGAAGGCTAACAGCCAGCTATTCAGTAGGAGCGCAGACCGCATTGTCTGTCAGAATGACGCTACTTTCGATTTCATGCGTCGATCTGGCGCGGAAGTGGTTCTCGAACCTAATATTGTCGTTGAGCCGAGAGCGCGGCTAGAGCATGATCCAAGACGCCTGGTTCTTTCAGGTGGGTTGATTAACCGTAAGAGGCCATGGCTTGCGGTGGAAGCGCTTAATAGTCCAGCGTTGCGGGATTATCGATTGGACATATTGGGCGATGGCCCGTTGCGTAAGGATCTTGAATCATACGTCCGGCTCGAACGGCTTTCGTCGCGCGTCACGTTTCATGGTCGTGTGTCGCATGCCTCTGCGATTGAGTATGTCGCTACCGCGGGGGCCCTCCTGCTGCCCTCACGGCGCGAGGGTGCCCCTTGGGTAGTTGGTGAGGCGGCAGCATGCGGTACTCCGAGCGTGGTTTTTAGCGATAGCGGCGCTGCCACAATCGTTCGATTGTCCGGAAATTTAGGTGCTGTGGTGGCTTCTTCCGCAGACCGCGGCTCGAATATCAATCGCTTTCGAAATGGAATCTTCGAGGTGGGGGAATCGTCAAATTGGCAACCCACGCGACGGTGGTCGCGGACACGATTAGGACCGTTCCTGCGGAATATATGGAGTTGATTAGCGGGGCGGGGTGGAAATTTGGTTTAGGTGGGCGTTTAAAATCATATTGTTGAGGTTGCTAGTTCAAGTTGCCTCCGCACTTAGAGGCGGTTGGCCCTGCGTTCATGTGAAGTCGGGTACAAAGGAGTGAGTGTGAAGCGAGCATTAATTACAGGGATCACGGGCCAGGATGGTTCGTATTTGGCTGAACTGCTGTTGTCGAAAGGCTACGAGGTTCACGGATTGATTCGCCGGTCGTCGACCTTCAACACGTCACGGATCGACCACATGTACGTTGATCCCCATGATTCAGATGCAAGATTATTCCTGCATTATGGGGATCTGAGTGACGGCGCACGTCTCGTGACTTTGCTTTCGCAAATCGAGCCTGACGAAGTTTACAACCTGGGTGCGCAGTCCCATGTGCGTGTGAGCTTCGACGAGCCGGAGCACACTGGGAATACAACGGGTATTGGTTCGATTCGGTTGCTCGAGGCAGTTCGCCTTGCGGGCATTGAATGTCGGTATTACCAGGCATCAAGTTCGGAAATGTTTGGTGCTACCCCTCCGCCACAGAATGAAGAGACCCCGTTTTATCCGCGTTCACCATACGGTGCTGCGAAGGTCTACTCTTACTGGGTAACCAAGAATTATCGTGAGGCGTATGGTCTCTTTGCGGTGAACGGGATTCTTTTCAACCACGAATCTCCGCGTCGTGGTGAGACCTTCGTGACGCGGAAGATCACGCGAGCCGTGGCGCGGATCAAGGCCGGAGTTGAGAAGAACTTGTACATGGGCAATCTGGATGCGGTTCGTGACTGGGGCTATGCTCCCGAATACGTTGAGGGCATGTGGAGGATGCTTCAGGCGGAGGAGCCTGACGATTACGCCCTAGCGACGGGCCAGCCCTATTCAGTGCGCGATTTCCTCCAGGTTGCGTTCGAACACGCTGGTTTGAACTGGGAAGACCACGTGAAGTTCGATGAGCGATACCTCCGTCCGACAGAGGTCGACGCACTGATCGGCGACGCGAGCAAGGCGCAAGAGAAGCTTGGCTGGAAGGCGAGAGTCCACACCCCTGAGCTTGCACGCATCATGGTTGACGCTGACATCGAAGCGCTAACCCACGAGGGACGTCCATGGATCGATAAGCCGACCCATCCGGATTGGGAGATTCTGTGATGCCTGAGCCTTTTGTTCCCGGACCGCTGGATCGAGCGGGGCCTTTTTATGTCGCTGGGCACCGCGGGCTCGTAGGCGGGGCGATTTGGAGATGTCTGAAGGCAGAGGGTTTTCAGAACCTGATAGGCAAGTCGTCGAGTGAGTTGGACTTGCGTGACCGCGACGCAGTGTTCGCGTTCTTCGCTGAGAACCAACCGCTCAATGTGATACTTGCGGCGGCCAAAGTCGGTGGGATCCTCGCAAATAGCACATATCCGGTCGACTTCCTTTCGGAGAACATGCGGATCCAGGTGAACGTTCTCGATGCTGCACGCGAGCATGGAACTCAGCGCCTGCTGTTTCTTGGCTCGTCCTGTATCTATCCAAAACTCGCACCACAGCCAATCAAAGAGGAATATCTCCTCACCGGCCACCTCGAGCCGACAAACGATGCGTACGCGATCGCAAAGATTGCTGGAATTCTTCAGGTGCAGGCAGTTCGCCGACAATATGGGTTGCCCTGGATTTCTGCGATGCCCACGAACCTGTATGGTCCCGGCGACAACTTCTCGCCCGAAGGGTCGCACGTACTGCCGGCGCTCATCAGACGCTTTGACGAGGCACGACGAGACGGGGTCGACACCGTCACAAACTGGGGGACAGGGACTCCTCTTCGCGAGTTCCTGCACGTCGATGACATGGCTTCGGCCTGCTTACACCTGATGGAGCACTACGACGGCGCTGAGCAAGTGAATGTTGGCACAGGCGAGGACCAGACGATCAGGGAGATCTCTCAGATCGTTGCCGAAGAGGTGGGCTACTCGGGAGAGATCGAGTGGGATACTAGTAAGCCCGACGGAACGCCCAGGAAACTATTGGACGTCTCCAAACTGCGTGAATCGGGTTGGACGCCAAGTATCGACCTTCGTACGGGTATCGCCTCCACAATCACCTGGTACCGCGAGAACGTCGACGCGATCAGGACCTAGCGGTTGGAGAACCTGAATCCCCTGGCCGCGCGATTGGCCCCGCGACCAGGGGTTCAGTGGTAGTGGTCTACCTTGCCGGCACTGAACGGTCAGTCGCAGACCGGAACATTTGTGTTGATCGTCGGTTCGTCGACCAGTGGTTGTATGGGTACACGCGCAGCACCCGGAGCGGTTGGTTCAGAAAGCTGGAACACGACCTCGACAGTCTCGCCTTGTGAAACCGGTATCTGCGCGTTGAACATTGGATGGCCACGTTCGGTGCTATTGAAGACGAATGCGGAAATACCATTCACTTTTGCCTCGCGGAGTTTAGCTCCTTGCGTTGCTAATAGAGCAAGATCCGTGAGATTTGTTCCAAACTCGGTCCGGGAACGGCTGTCGTACGTTCCAGCAACATATTTCGTATGCTCCCCGCTCGGCAGTGCATTTGTGAGGCGGACCGTTACAGTCGATTCGCGCACATCTTGCTCGCACGTGCCTGCAGAGTATTCGATCTCTCGCTGGAGGTAGTAGTCAAGCTTATTGCCGCCGAGATTATTTATCACCACTCCTGCGTACGGCGCCGGATCGTCCGGGACTACGTGGCCAAGTGCAGTACCGGCGAGGACCTCTTGTTCCTGGGGTACTGAACTCCAAACTGCAAGTCGACCTTCGTTTGCCGCACGTCCGAGTGCTTCGAGAAGCGCCTGTGGCCTTGAGATGCTGCCGGTGAGTTTCTCAACCACTGTTTTGGCAACTAGCTCAAGATACGCCTTGCGTGCAGCCTGGTCATCACCAAAACGGGTATATGCGGTTGATTCGGTCAACTCCACAACGTTGTCTGCGGTGATCTTCTCGCCGGTCGGAAGCGTGACGTCGCCTACGACCTCCAGTACATAGCTCAATGCCACCGGGTCTGTCGCAATCGCGCCGTCCACGCGCTCGCCAGTTTCCTGCTGCCACATCGACTGCCAGATCTGGCCCGCGTACGGGAAGTGTGAACTGACATTGCTGTTGCGGAAATCCTGGGTGGCGCGGCTGTGTCCGTAGGCTTGTTTGAAGTCTGGCCCAAGGTCGATAGGGTTGTAGTCGACTCTGAACTCGCGGTTACTCGCGACGTCGTCAATGGTCACGGCACCATCATTGGCTTGCGCGACGGCAAAGCCGCCAAGCAACCCGCCAGTCCCACGCGCCTCCGCGTTGGTCTGGAACCCGATGAAATAACTGCGCGGACCATCCGCACCCAGCATCGCCGGCGCGATCTGAGCGGCGGTCGACGTATTATTCAGCAGCCCAGACAATTCGGACACTTGGCTTTGAAGGTCGAGGCGCGCGTCGTCGATCAGGCCGAGATAGGTGCTGTCGACTGCTTGGGCCTGCGCATCGAGGTCGGTGGCCGCCGCGGAAGTGGTCTCGAGCACCGGAGCAGCATCGCGAAGAGCCGCGAGATTGATGCGCGCACCGCCGAGAATCAACTGATCCGGCGACACTGCACTGCCCGCGTCGACCGCGGGAAGCAATACATCGCGTGTGAGACCGCTCACAATTGTGGTCATTTGCCGGGTGGTGTCGAACGGGCTGCCCAACCATGGGACGGCACCGGCGACGCGCCACGGGAACGAATCGACCGACCCCTGCGCGTCCTGGGCGTAACGGTCGGCGTCGCCGGCCGCGCGCGTTGCTGTTTCTGTATCACCTGACAACAACGCATCTTTGGCTTGCATCGCGAAGTCCTGCGCCTTCTCGAGGCTCGACTTCGCCTGGAGTCCTTCGTATCCGAGCCACCCTACGAATCCGACTACCGCGAGAACGCCGACACCGCAGCCGATCTGCACGCGACGCCGCTTCTTGCGGCGTGCTGCGATCTCCTCGTCGGACAGGCGTCGCCGCACCTTGCGTCTACGCTGACCTGACGAATCTGACTCACCGGTAACATTGTTCACGCGGCCTGTGCCCCCTTCGTGTTCTCCCGCCGAGACGATAACCGACTTCGAGTTGGCCGTCCGTTCAAGTGGTGAGCCTCCGTAACCATAGATACACTTTGTGCGGTTGATCGTGGCAATGGTGTTGGGAGGCACTGTTCGCGATCTGTCGGGGCGGATGCAACAAAGCTGTCGTGCCTCGAGTATGTGTTTTGTCGGGTGAGGCGAGGGAGCGTGGTGCAAATACTTCCGCTGTCCCCAAGTCAGCGGGGTCTGTGGTACGCGCAGGCATTGAACCCGGACGTACCCTTCATTACTGCCCAGTACCTAGAGTTTCGGGGCAGTCTCGATCACAGCCTGGTGGCTAAGGCGATGCTCCAGGCCGCGCGCGACGTGGAATCGGGTTTTCTTTTTCTCGCCGAGCGTGCGGGCATTCCTGAGCAATTCGTGGACGTCGACTATGACGACGATGTCCCCTATGTCGATTTTCGCCGCGTCGATGACCCCGAAGCGGCCGCGCACCGCTGGATGACGACGCGCTTCTCGAAACCGCTCGATCCACTTCGAGACCGTCTGATTGCCAGTTCGCTGCTGCACGTCGAAGACGAACGATATTTCCTGTCGAGCTATGTCCACCACATTGCGCTCGATGGTCACGGCGCGATGATTCTGCTGAGTCGCGCCGCGGATCTGTATTCCGCGTGGCTCGCCGGCGAGGAAACTCCGCCGGTCACCTCGTTGCAGATCGAGAAGATCATCGAATACGAGTCCGCCTACATCGGATCGAAGCGGCAGGCCGGCGACCGCGAGCATTGGGCAGACCGCCTCGCCGACCTGCCCGAACCGCTTTCTCTGATCGACGACGTCGCGCCACCGATGGTGCCTGCCCGCCGCTCCGCGACTGCAGTTTCGCGGGAACTTGCGGAGGCGATCACCACACGTGCGCAGGAAGTGAACGCCACCGACGTTCCGATCGTGCTTGCTGCGTTCGCCGCGTTCCTGGCGCGCACTCGGAGCACCACCGATGTGGTGTTGTCACTCCCGGTATCGGCGCGCACCACCGCTGCGTTGCGCCGCTCGGCGGGTGTGGTGTCGAACGTCGTCCCCCTCCGGGTGCGCCTCGACCTGGCCGCACCGGTCACCGAGCTGATCCGGAATATCCAGGTAGAGCTCAACGGCGCGTTACGCCACCAGCGATACTCCTACGCCGACATGCTCGCTGACCTCCGCGCACTCGGCCGCGAACACACCGAGACGCGTAATGCTTTCGGGCCCGTCGTCAACGTCATGAATTTCCACCAGTCGATCGTCTACGGAGACGTGCCCGCCGACTATCACGTGCAATCAACCGGGCCGGTGGACGACCTGTCGGTGAACGTGTATGCGGGAATTCCCGGCCGCTCTCTTCGCGTCGATTTCGAGGCGAATCCCAACCTGTACACGCAGGATTACCTCGATTTCCTGCACCGCAGGTTCCTCGATTTCCTCTCGCATTTCGTCAGCGATCCGTCGGCGCCTGTGGGCGATCTGCCGTTCGCCACCGCCGCCGAACTCGATGGGTTCACCCCGGCGCGTGGCCGAAGCACGCCCGCACCGGCGCTGTTGCCTGACTTGCTGACCGCACACGCCCAGACGTCTCGCGTGGCTGTGCGCGACCGCAGCGAAGTACTCACCTACCGAGAACTCGACGCGGCATCCGACGAACTGGCCCACCGTCTTGTCGCCGCAGGCGCAGGCCCCGAAGACCGGGTCGCGGTGCTGCTTCCACGCTCGATCGACTCGGTGATCGCGCTGTGGGCCGTCGCGAAGACCGGCGCCGCATACACCCCGATCGACCCGGAACTTCCCGCGGTTCGTCTCGCGGAACTCCTCACCGGCATTCAGGTGGCCGTCGCGGGTGAGCACCCGCATCTGCCAGCGCACATCACACGCATCACGCCTGGTCGCGACAACGATGCGACGGTGGCGTTCACCGACGACGACCGGCTGCGCTCCCTGCACCTCGACAACCCCGCGTGGGTGATCCACACCTCCGGCTCTACCGGAACACCCAAGGCCGTCGCCGTCGGACACCGCGGCATCGCCGCGCTCGTGACCACCCTGCGCGACCGCTACCGCGCCGACGTCGGCTCGCGTGTGCTGCACCTTGCCGCACCCAGCTTCGACGCATCGCTGCAGGAGCTACTGCTGGCCTTCGACGCAGGCGCGACCGTGGTGATCTGCCCTCCCGACGCAGTCGGTGGTCCCGCCCTTGCGACGCTGCTGCGCACCGAACGCGTCACCCACGCCATCACCGCACCCGCGGTCCTGTCCGTCACCCCGGAGCACGGCTTGCCCGATCTGACGATGCTCGACGCCGGTGGCGAATCGGTGCCGCAGGCCGTGGCCGACCGCTGGTCGTCCGGGCGCACCATGCTCAACGCCTACGGGCCGACCGAAACCACCGTCCTCGCAACGCTGAGCGCGCCGCTCGAGCCCGGCTCGGGTGTCCCCATCGGGCGACCCATCGACGGCATGACCGCCGTGGTCCTCGACTCCCGCCTGCACCCCGTGCCCGTCGGTGTGTCCGGCGAGCTGTATCTCGGGGGAGATGCCGTGGCCCGCGGCTACCTCGGCGCATCCGCACTCACCGCCGAGCGCTTCGTGGCATCCCCGTTCGGTGGCCGCATGTATCGCACGGGCGATGTGGTGCGCTGGCACTCAGGTGGTCAGCTCGTATTCCTCGGTCGCGCGGATCAGCAGGTGAAGATCCGTGGCCGCCGCATCGAGCTCGGGGAAATCGAAACGGCACTCACCTCGTTCGACGCCGTGCGCGCCGCCACCGTGGTGGTGCGCGGTGAGCACCTTGCGGCCTATGTGGTGGGGGACGCCGATACGCCCGCCGTCGCAGACGGCACCTTCGTCACAGACCTCACCATCCACCTCGCCGAACAGCTCCCCGGCTACCTGCGGCCCACGTCGATCACTGTGCTCGACGTTTTGCCGCTCACCCCGGGCGGCAAGATCGACCATCGCGAATTGCCGGAGCCCGCGGCCGTTTCCGCAGGTTCGAAGCCGCTGAACGGACCCACCGAAACCCTGGTCGCGGGCCTGTTCTCCGATCTCACCGGCGCCGACACCGTGGGCGGCGACGCCGACTTCTTCGAACTCGGCGGCCATTCGCTCGGGGCCGCACAGCTCGCCGCGCGCCTCGGCGCTGCGCTCGGCCGCGACGTGCAGCTCCGCGACGTGTTCGAGCATCCCACCGTCGCTCGCCTTGCCGTTGCCGCCGAAGCGCGTCCGCTCTCGGCGTCGGCGCCCGTCGCGCTGGCCGATACCGGACCGGCGCCGCTCGCCCCGGCTCAGCAGCGACTGCTGCTTCTCGCCCGCGCGCACCGCGACCCTGCGGCTTACCATCTGCCCTTCGCCCTGTACCTGGACGGCAATCTCGACGTGCAGGCGTTGCGGGCCGCGATCTCGGATGTGCTCGGGCGCCACGACATTCTCCGCAGTGTTTTCACGGTCACTTCCGACGGGCCGGTGCAGGAGGCGCGCCACCTCGACCGCGCGATGTCGGCGCTCGACTTCACGCCCGAAGATGCCGACGAAGACGCTGTCGAGTCGCTGATCGCGGAGTGGGCGGCAGCGCCGTTCGACCTCGCCGTCGATATCCCGTTCCGCGTCCGGCTGCTGCGTATCGACCAGCGTCGGCACGTACTCGCGGTGGTCGCGCACCACATCGCGCTCGACGGTGCGTCGTTCGTGCCGCTCACCAGCGACGTCGCTGCCGCGTACGCCGCGCGCGCCGAAGGGAACGCACCCGCGTGGGAGCCACTGCCGTTGCAGTACCGCGACTACGCCCGCTGGCACCGCGACCGGCTCGGCGACACCGCCGATTCCGCGAGCCCCGCGGGGCGCGAACTCGCCTACTGGAACACGGCTCTGGGTGGGCTCGACTCCGCGGCAGCGCTGCCCACCGACCGGCCGCGGGGCGGTGGGTTCGGCCCGGCTGCCACGGTGGAGTTCACGGTGCCCGCGGAGCAGGTCGATGCACTGCGCGCGATCGCCGCTGCTCACGACGCCACCGTGTTCATGGCCGTGCACGCCGCGGTCGCGGTGTGGTTGTCGATCTGGACTTCGGGTCGCGACATCGCGATCGGCACGGGTACCGCCGGCCGCGACCACCCCGACCTCGACGCCCTCGTCGGCATGTTCGTCGGCACTGTCGCATTGCGACTCGACGTCGATCCCGCCGCGCCGTTCACGTCGCTGCTCACCGCAGCCAGGAGCGCCGACGTCGACGCCTTCGCGCACGCCACCGTGCCGTTCGAGCAGGTCGTCGACGCACTCGGATTCAGTCCGTTCAGCGTGATGCTCGCCTACGACAACGTCGACGTCCCCGACCTCGAACTTCCGGGTCTTACGGTGAGGCCGCAGGAAATCGGCTCGGCGCAAGCACGGTTCGACCTCGAGATCTCGATACGTGCCATGCGTGATGGGTCTTTGACGGGCCGGCTCGTCTACGACACGGAACTGTTCGACCACGCCACCATCGCCACGTGGTCGCAGCGACTGGGTGTGGTGCTCGAACATGTGGCGCAGCACCCCACCGCGCCGGTGAGAGACGTCGACCTCGGTGCCGTACCGGTGACGGTGGCCGAACCCGGACCTGAGGCCACCTTCGCCGAGATCATCGAACGATCTGCGGCGCGGGTGCTCGAGCCGGGTGGCGAGCCGCTCCATATCGCGACTGCCGCGCGTCCGCTCGCGTGGTCGCTGATCGGCAGGGGAGTGGGAGCCGAAGACCGTGTGGCGGTGATGTTGCCGCGCGGGGCGTCGTCGGTGATCGCGGCCGCTGCGGTGACACTGACCGGCGCGGCGTTCGTGCCCGTCGATCCCGGTCAGCCCGCCGCGCGCATCAATGCGCTGCTCACCGACTCCGGCGTCGAATTCGCCGTGGCGGGTCCCGACGTGCCCGTCCCGGTGGGTGTGGAGATCGTGCCGTTCATTTTCGACGGCAACACCCGCGAAATCACTGACGCCGACCGCGTGCGCCCGGTGCATCTCGACAATCTCGCCTATCTCGTTTACACCTCGGGCTCGACGGGTAAACCGAAGGGCGTGGCGGTTTCGCAGCGCGGACTCGGGCCGCTCGCACACTCTTTCGTCGAACGTTTCGCGCTGCACGACGGCGCCCGCGTATTGCACTTCGCGAACCCGGCTTTCGACGGTGCCGTCCTCGAACAGGTGATGGCCCTGACCGCGGGCGGAACGCTCGTGGTGGCGCCGCCCGATGTGTTCGGTGGCGCCGAATTGGTCGAACTGCTTCGACGTGAACGCATCACGCACTGGTTCACCACGCCGTCGGTGCCCACCCAGCTGGATGCGGCGGGTCTCGACGACCTGGAAGTCCTCGCGGTGGGCGGCGAAATGTGGCCTGCGGACACGGCAGCGCGGTGGTCGGCCGGCCGCACCATGCTGAATGTGTACGGGCCCACCGAGACCACGGTGATCGCCACGTCCAGCACCCCGCTGCGGCCCGGCGACAAGCTCACCATCGGCACCGGCCTCGTCGGTGTCACCGCGGCGGTGCTCGATCACCGACTGCAGCCGGTGCCCGACGGCGTGACCGGCGAGCTCTACCTCATGGGGCAGGGCGTGGCGCGCGGCTACCTCGACGCGCCTGCTCTCACCGCCGAGCGTTTCGTCGCCGACCCTTTCGGTGGTGGGCGCATGTATCGCACGGGCGACCTCGTGCGCTGGACTCGCGACCACGCCCTCGAATTCGTGGGACGCGCCGACCATCAGGTCAAGATCCGCGGGTTCCGCATCGAACTCGGCGAGATCGACACCGTGCTGCAAGACAATCCGGGTGTGCGTACCGCCGTCACCCTCGTCCGCGATGGCGCGCTCGCCGCTTACGTCCACAGCCCCGACACCGAACTCGACGGCCGGGAGATCCGCGAGCGGCTCGCCGCGCGCCTGCCGCGTCACATGGTGCCCGCCACCGTCACCGTGCTCGATGCGGTGCCGCTCACCAGCACCGGGAAGATCGACCGTGCCGCACTGCCCGAACCGGCCGGTGCATCCACCGTCCACGGGTTCCGGAGCGTCACCGAAGAACTCGTCGCGGGGATCGTCGGCGATGTGCTGGGTGCTCCCGCCGTGTCGGGCGACGACGACTTCTTCGCGATCGGCGGCAACTCGCTGCTGGCGACCACCCTCGCAGCTCGCCTGGGTGCGGTCGCAGCGCGACGGGTGGGTGTGCGCGACGTGTTCGAGAACCCCACCGTCGCCGACCTCGCACGCGCGCTCGGCTCCCCGGGCGCGGTCGCCGCCATCCCGCTCGTCCACAGCGACGACACCACCGACGCACCGCTCGCCCCCGCGCAGCAGCGCATGTGGCTCGTCAACCGGTTCGACGTGGCCGCCGAGACGGACGGCGGCGACCACATCGCGTTCGCCGTCGACCTTCCGCGAGACACCGACCTCGACGCGCTGCGCGGCGCGTTCTCCGACGTCATCGCCCGGCACGCGACACTGCGCACCATCTATCCCGACGGCGGTGACGGGCCGCGTCAGCACCTGCTCGACACCGTGGAACTCGACCTCACACCCGTCGATGCACCCGCCGACCTCGACGATCGGATGAACGAGTTCGCCCGAACACGTTACGATCTCACCTCCGACGCGCCGATCCGCGCGAAGCTGTACCGCACCGGCGACGGGTTCACACTCGCTGTGGTGCTCCACCACATCGCAGCCGACGGATTGTCGCTGCTCCCTCTCGGACGCGACGTCGCGACCGCATATGCTGCTCGTCGAGCCGGCGAGACCCCCGACCTCGCCGGTTCTCCGGTCACCTACCGCGACTACGCGCGCTGGCACGCCGCCGTTCTCGGCGACGAGAACGATCCCGCGAGCCTCGCCGCGACGCAGCTGGCGTACTGGAAGCGGACGCTCGCAGGCGCCTCACCGCTGCTCGAACTTCCCGCCGACCGCCCGCGCAGCAACGTCACCACCGGCACGGCAGGGCAGGTCGGTTTCACGGTGCCCGCCGAATTGCACGCGGCGATCGACAAGCTCGCCCGAGCCAACGACGTCACCCCCTTCATGGTGGTGCACGCCGCATTCGCGACGCTGTTGTCGTCGCTCGCCGCCACCGACGACATCGTCATCGGCACGCCGGTGTCGGGACGTACCGATGCCGGGCTCGACGACATGGTGGGCATGTTCGTCGGCACTGTTCCGCTGCGTGTGTCGGTGCGGCCGTGGGAGAGCTTCACCGACCTCCTCGCCGACGCGCGCCGCGCGGATCTCGATGCGTTCGCTCACGCCGACGTGCCGTTCGACCGGATCGTCGCAGCGGTGGACGCGAGCGCGAGCGGGCATCACCCGGTGTTCCAGGTGATCCTCGCCTACGAAAGTTTCGGCATCGACACCTTCAGGGTGCCCGGCACGACCGTGCGCGAGTTGCCGTCGGGCACTGCGCGGGTGGACCTCGAGCTGAACCTTCGCGATCACCGCACCGACGCGGGCACGCCCGCGGGTTTCACCGGAACCTTCAGTTTTCCTGCGGAAATGTTCGACACGGCCACCGTGGTGGAGTGGCGGAAATCGTTTGTGGGTATCCTCGACTCGGTTACCGCAGACCCGGCTCTGCCCGTCGGCGGTATTCCACTGCGTGGCGCCGACCACACCCCCGTCGGCGTCACGCTTCCCCCGGTGGCCGCTTCGCCCATCGATCTCCTTGCCGCTCGCGTCGCCGACGACGCCGAGGCCGTCGCGTTGTCTGCCGACGGACAGTCCCTGAGCTACGGGCAACTGTGGTCGCGTTCGGGCGGACTCGCCGCGGTGCTGCGTGAGCGGGGTATCGGCACCGACGACGTGGTGGCCGTGGCGTTGCCGCGTTCGCTCGATCTCGTCGTCACGCTCCTCGCCGTCGCCCGGGCCGGGGCGACCTACCTGCCCGTCGACGTCACTCACCCCGCGGCGCGTCTGCAGACCCTCTTCGAAGATGCGTCGCCTTCGGTTGTGCTCGCGCAGAGCGGTTTCGACTCACCCGTGCCCGCATTGCACATCGACGACCCCGTGATCGCTGCCGGCATCGACGACGGCGCCGATTTCGACTCGTCCACCCACACCGACAGCGGCGCCTACCTGATCTACACGTCCGGTTCCACGGGCACCCCGAAGGGTGTGCTCGTCACCCACCGCAACCTCGCAACGCTGCTTGCTGCCACCACATTCGATCTCGGTTGTGTCCCCGGTGACGTGTGGACGATGTTCCACTCGCCTGCCTTCGACTTCTCGGTGTGGGAGATGTGGGGAGCGCTCACCACGGGTGCGCGTCTCGTCGTGATCGATCACCACACGGTCCGCGATCCTGCCGCTTTCGCCGAACTTCTCGGCCGAGAGCGCGTCACGGTCCTGAACCAGACACCGCGCGCTTTCTACCAACTCGCAGACCTCGACGTGACCCTGCCCGGCCTGCGCCTCGTGATCTTCGGCGGCGAAGCACTCGACCCGGCGCGGGTGGTGCCGTGGGCGCAGCGGCACCCGCACGCACATGTGGTCAACATGTTCGGTATCACCGAGACCACCGTGCACCTCACCGCGGGGGAAGCCACAGCACCGGGAATCGGCAGCCCCCTTGCGGGGACGGCAGTCGACGTCCTCGACGTGTCGCTGCGGCATGCGTTGCCCGGCGCGATCGGCGAAATGTATGTTGCCGGTGATCAGCTGGCCCGCGGCTACCGCGGGAGGCCCGGACTCACCGCCACCCGGTTCGTCGCCGCTCCCGGTGGGGCCCGCCGGTACCGAACCGGTGATCTCGCCCGCCGCGATCGCGCAGGTGGGCTGCGTTACCTCGGCCGCGCCGACCACCAGATCGAACTGCGCGGCTACCGCATCGAACCCGGCGAGATCGAAGCGGCACTGCTCGCATGCGATGGCGTGTCCGAGGCCGCGGTGCTGCTGCGCGACGACAAGCTCGTCGCCTACCTCGTGGGCGGCGACAGCACCGCTGCGCTGAACGAACTGCGCCGCACCCTGCCCGACTACCTCGTGCCCGCGGCTGCCGTGTCGCTCGGTGAGCTGCCGCGCACCGCCAACGGCAAACTCGACCGCGACGCGCTGCCTGCACCCGAGGTCATCGGTGCCGGAGGAGCGGCCCCGCACGGGCCTGTCGAAGAACTCGTTGCCGAGGTCGTCCTCGATCTCCTCGGTGCGGGCAACGCGAAAATCTCTGCGACCGAAGACTTCTTCCACCTCGGCGGTAACTCGCTGCTCGCCACCCGCCTCGCTGGCCGACTCACCGACATCACCGACGTCGACGTCACCGTCCGCGACATCTTCGACGCCCGCACCGTCGCGGGACTCGCCGCGATCGTTGCGGAGCGCACCGGCGCCGGACGCTCGCGTCCGCCACTGGTGGCCGGTGAGGGCCCCGCCCCGCTGTCGGCAGCGCAGCAGCGTTTGTGGTTCGTCAACCGGTTCGACCCGGCGTCGCCCGGCTACAACCTTCCGTTCGCGGTGCAGCTCGACGGTGATCTCGACGTCGACGCGCTCGCCGCAGCGCTGAGCGATCTCGTCGAGCGGCACCGCACCCTGCGCACCGTGTACCCCACGGCGACCGAACAGGTGCTGCTGCCCGCCGAACGCGTCTCCGCCGACCCCATCGCGACCCCGGCTGATGCGCTCGACGATGCCGCAGCCGAATTCGCGGCTGCCGGTTTCGATCTCACCGTCGACCGGCCGATCCGCACCCGGCTGTACCGGACGGTACCCGGGCGACACGTGCTCGTGGTGGTGCTGCACCACATCGCCGCCGACGGATGGTCGCTGACTCCGCTACTGCGCGACATCGCCGTCGCCTACGCAGCCCGCCGCGCGGGAACGTCGCCGGCGTGGACGCCGCTGCCCGTGCAGTACAGCGACTACGCGCGACGTCAACGCGCGATCGCCGAAGACCAGCTCCCGTTCTGGCTCACCGAACTGGCCGGACTGCCCGACGAAACGACCCTGCCCGGTGACCGGCCGCGCCCTTCCGAACCCACCGGGCGCGGCGCCGCGCATGTCGTGTCGCTCGACGCCGATCTGGTAGACGGCCTGCACGATCTCGCCCGCACCGGACACGCGACGCTGTTCATGGTGCTGCACGCCGCACTCGCGACCCTGCTGCAACGACACGGCGCCGGACGCGACATCCCCATCGGCACCGTCGTCTCGGGCCGTGGTGAACCGCAACTCGACGACCTCGTCGGCATGTTCGTCGGCACCCACGTGCTGCGCACCGACGTGAACCCCGATGCGACGTTCGCCGAGTTCCTCGAGCAGGTGCGTGGCCGCGACGTCGCCGCCTACATGCATCCCGATGCGCCGTTCGAGACGCTCGTCGAACACCTCAACCCCGTGCGCAGCGCGGCGCGTCACCCGCTGTTCCAGGTGTCGCTGTCGCTGAGCCGGCCCACCGTCGGTACCGCCGAACTGCCCGGCGTCGAGGTCTCGGTGCTGCCCATCGACACCCGCTACACGCAGCTCGACCTGCAGGTCACCGCAACCCCGACCGACACCGGACTCGAGATCGAATTCTTCTACAGCACAGACTTGTACGATGAGGCGACCATCACCGCTGTCGCAGACCGATACACCGCGATCCTGCGGGCCGCCGCCGGAGACCCGCACGTCCGCCTCGGCGACATCGACCTCATCGACGGGCAGACCCCCGTCGTGGAGGGACGCTTCGCCGCCTCGACCAGGTCGCTGCGGCAGCGCCTCGCCGCGGGCGCCGACTTCGGCGGCGACAACCTGGCCGTGCGCGACGGCGACCGTGAACTCACCTACCCCGAACTCGTCTTCTACGCCGACGATCTCGCTGCACGCCTGCAGGACGAGGGTGTGCGACCCGGCGATGCGGTGGCGTGCGCGTATCCACGGTCGCTGGAATCAGTGCTCGCCGTGTGGGGCGTCGTCCGGGCCGGGGCAGCCCCGATGCTCGTCGATCCCGCCCAGCCCACCGCGCGCCTCGCCGCGATGCTCGACGGTGTCGCTGTCGGAGTGGGCGAGAGCGACACCCTGCCCACCGCGGTGACGTGGATACCCGTCGACAACGGCACCGACTACGACCCCACCCCGGTGTTCGAGCCTGCGCCCGATTCGCCCGCATACTACGTGTTCACCTCCGGAACATCCGGAAACCCCAAGGGCGTCACCATCACCCAGCGGGGTGTGAGCGCCTTCGCCGACGACATCGCCCAGGATCTCGCTGCCACGCCCGGCGACCGGGTACTGCACGTGGCCGCGCCCAGCTTCGACGCGGCGATGCTCGAAATCCTCACCGCGGGGATCGCCGGTGCGACGCTGATCGTGGCCGGCGCCGACAGCTACGGCGGCGCCGCCCTCGGCGACCTCCTCGACCGCGACGCCATCACCCACGCGGTGATGACCCCGTCCACCCTCGCGACCGTGCCGCCGCGCGCCCTGCCGCGCCTGCGGGTGCTCATGCTCGGCGGCGACCGGCTCACGTCCGCGCTCGTCGACCGCTGGTCGCCGGGACGCACCCTGATCAACAGCTACGGCCCCGCCGAAACCACCATGTTCGTCACCAACTCGCGGCCACTGCAGTCGGGCGACGACATCGTGATCGGCACGCCCGTGCGCGCGACGTCCGTGGTGGTGCTCGACGACCGGCTGCAGCCCGTGCCCGTCGGCGTGATCGGCGAACTGTATGTGGGCGGCGGACGTCTCGCCACCGGCTACCGAGGAGCCCCGGCCCGCACCGCCGAACGCTTCATTGCCGCACCGGACGGCACCCGCCGCTACCGCACCGGCGATCTCGTGCGGTGGCGCCGCGACGGCACCCTCGAATTCCACGGCCGCAGCGACAGTCAGTTCAAACTGCGCGGGGTGCGCATCGAACCCGGCGAGATCGACGCGGCGCTGTCGGCTCTGAGCGGCGTCGACCGTTCTGTCACATTGCCGTGCAACGGGATTCTCACCTCGTACGTCACACCCGCCGAAGTCGACGTCGACGAGATCCGCGGCGCCCTTCGCAGCGTGCTGCCCGCGCATCTCGTGCCCACGGTGATCGTGCCGCTCGAGGCGATCCCCCTGACCGCGCACGGCAAGCTCGACGTCGCGGCGCTGCCCGCGTTGTCGTCGCCGGAGTCGGCCGAGCCCGCGACCCCCACCGAGATCACGGTGGCACGGATCCTGAGCGATCTGCTCGAGCGTGACACGGTGGGTCGCGGCGACGACTTCTTCGGCATCGGCGGCAACTCGCTGCTCGCGACCGTCCTCGTCGGACGTCTGCGCGACGAGACCGGTGTGAGCGTGTCGCTGCGGACGCTGTTCACCCATCCGACCGTCGCCGCGCTCGCCGCGGTGATCGACGCCGATGGCCCCACACGTGACGACGGGCCGGTCGCGGTGTCGCCGCGACCCGACCGCATCCCGCTCAGCCGCGCCCAGCGTCGCCTGTGGGGCCTGGGCACCCTCGCACCCGAGGCATATCGCCTGCACAGCACCGTCCGGCTGCGCGGCCCGCTCAACGTGTCGGCCCTCGAAGAAGCACTCGACGACCTGACGCAACGCCACGAGATCCTGCGCACCGACTACGTGGTCGACGGCGACGGTGTGCAGCAGGTGGTGACCGGCCGGGGCCGGTGGTCGAGCCGGCTCGAACCCGTCGCGGAGAACCTGCACGTGCTGCACCTCGACGTCGACCACTCGATTGCCGACGGCGCGTCGCTGCGCCCGCTGCTCCGCGACCTCACCGTCGCCTATCTCGCACGGGTCGCAGGTAGGGCCCCGCAGTGGCCGCCGCTGCCACTGCAGTACGCCGACTACGCACTGTGGGAGCAGAATCGCGGTGTGGCCGACGTCGATGCGGCGCATTGGGAGCGTGCCCTCGACGGTCTCGTCGTCACCGAACTGCCCTCGGACCACACCGGAGCCGAGAGCATCGCGCAACGCGTCGACTTCGAGATCTCCGCCGACGTGCGCGACCGTGTCGCGGAGCTGGCTCATGAACACGGCGCCACCGAATTCATGGTGCTGCACGCCACGCTGTCGGTGCTGCTCGCCCGACTCGGCGCGCACGACGACGTCGCGGTCGCCGCCGTCACCGGTGGACGCCACTGGGCGCAGCTCGAAGACCTCGTCGGCCCGTTCCTCGACACCCTGGTGCTGCGGGCGCGCGTCTCGGCCGATATGCCGTTCGCCGGTCTGCTCGCCCAGGTACGCGACTTCGACGTCGCCGCCTTCGATCACACCGCCATGCCGTTCGAGCAGGTAGTCGCCGACATCCACGGCACCCCGCAGGTGGCGCTGGCGGTGCAGGACTTCGGCGTGGAGCCCCTGCAAGTGGGTGAGCTGACGCTCGAAGCCCAGGAAAGCGTCGACGACACACCGAAATTCGATCTGCAGTTCTCGCTGGCTGTGTCGCCCGGTGGCTATGCCGGGACGTTGTTGTTCGACGCCTCCCGATTCGCCGAGCCCACCGCCGCGCGACTCACCGAGCGATTCGTGACGATCCTGGGCGCACTCACCGCCGCACCTGACGCCGCGGTGGGAGAAGCCGAGTTCGCCCCGGTGGCCGAACCTCTCGCCGGCGGTGCCCCTGCACAGGCGCGCACCCTGCCGGAACTGCTGCGCGCCACCGCCGCGGCGCATCCCGACCGCGAAGCGCTGCGCGGCGACGGCATCTCGCTCACCTACCGCGAACTCGACGAACAATCCGACGACCTCGCAGCCGACCTGCGCGCATCCGGTGCCGGGCCGGGCCGGGTAGTGCACATCGACCTGCCCCGCAGCGTCGCCTACATCCGCATGCTGTGGGCCGTCACCAAGACTGGTGCGGCGTTCACGTCGTCCGCCGGTATGGAACCCGCCGGTGTGGGGGAGCAGTGCCCACCCGACGTCGCCTATGTCGTTGCGACGTCCGGTTCCACCGGCACCCCGAAACGTGTCGCGGTGACGCACCGCGGACTCGGGCCGCTCGCCGCCGAAGTCGGGCGCCGCTACCGGGTGAATCCCGGAGATCGTGTGCTGCAAGGCTATTCACCGGCCTTCGACGCAGCGCTGCTCGAGCTGTTGCTCGCACACACCACCGGGGCAACGCTGGTGGTTGCGCCTCCGGACGTGTATGCAGGACCCGATCTGCACCACCTGCTCGTCGACGAGCACATCACTCACTACCTGTCGACACCCACAGTGCTCGGCACCCTCGACCCCGACGAGCTGCCCGACCTGCGCGTGGTCGCGTCGGGCGGCGAATCGCTCGCGCCCGCGCTGGCCGCGCGGTGGGCCGCCGGCCGTACGATGCTCGACGCATACGGACCCAGCGAAGCGACGATCGTCTCGACCCTCGTCGAGATCACCGGCGACGCACCGGCGGGCATCGGAAGACCGGTGCCCGGCACCGTCGCCCACATCCTCGACGCCCGCCTGCAGCCGGTGCCCGACGGGGCCGTCGGCGAGCTCTACCTCGCCGGTGAAGGATTGGCCGCCGGCTACCTCGATGCGCCCGCGCTCACAGCCGAGCGCTTCGTCGCAGCGCCGGACGGCACCCGCATGTACCGCACGGGCGACCTCGTGCACCGCACCGGCGACTCACTCGCCTACCGCGGCCGCACCGACCGGCAACTCAAGGTGCGCGGCGTGCGCATCGAACCCGGCGAACTCGAAGCCTCGCTGCTCGCACAGCCCGACGTGCGGCACGCCGCGGTCCTCGCGCTCGGCGGCACGCTGGTGGCGTTCGTTGCAGGTCACCAACTGACCGCGCATGACGTGCACGCGTCGCTGTCGCTGGTGGTGCCGCCGCAGCGCATGCCAGGCCGGGTGCGTGTCGTGGACGCGTTACCGCTGACCGGCAACGGCAAACTCGACCTCGCGGCGCTCGAAGCACTCGATGCCGCGCAACCGTTCGACGACGTCGTGATCGACGATCGCCCGCTCACCGACGCCGAGGAGCTCGTCGTCACGATCGCCGAACACGTCCTCGGCACCCGACCGTCCGCGCACCGAAGCTTCTTCGCGGCGGGCGGCGACTCGTTGTCTGCCGTCGGGTTCGCCGCGCGCCTGACCGACGCGTTCGGCACGGAAGTGCCCGTGCGCGCGGTGCTGCACGCGCCGACCCTCGCGGCACTCGCCCACGACATCGGGGGCGAGCGGACCGACGATGCCCGGGCCCAGCTGCAACGATCCAGCGCTGACGAACCCGCGCCGCTCGCTCCCGCGCAGCGACGACTGTGGCTGCTGAACCGTCTCGAACCCGACACCGCTGCGTATGTCGTGCCGGTCGTCCTCTCGCTCGCCGGTGAACTCGACATCGAGGCGTTGGCTGCGGCGGTGGGTGACGTGATCGACCGCCACCGGCCCCTGCGCACCGCTCATCTCGACACCGGTCAGATACTTGCCGAGCCGCCTGTGCTCGAACACCTCTCACCCACAGATGTCGCCGCTGCGATCGCCGAGACCGTCACGACGCCGTTCGATCTCGTCACCGAGGCGCCGCTGCGGATCCGCCTGCTCGACGTCGAACCCGGCAGCTGGATCCTCGCTGCCGCGGTGCACCACATCGTGTTCGACGGCGGCTCGGTCGGCCCGCTGCTCGACGATCTGTCGCGCGCCTACACCGCGCGCCTCGCGGGAGGGGCACCCCGATTCGCGGAGCTGCCCGTCACCTACGGCGACTACGCCCGCTGGCAACGTGAGCTGCTCGGCGATCCCGCCGACCCGGGCGCGCTCGCCGCACGGCAACTCGACTACTGGGCAACCACTCTCGACGGCGTCCCCGACAGCCCGCTACCGCTACCCACCGACCGGCCGCGGCCCCCGCGTCCGACGCACCGCGGCGAGCAGACCGTCGTGCGCCTGGGTGCCGAGCTTCACCAGCGGGTGCGCGAGAGCGCACGCAGCCACGACGTGACGGTGTTCATGCTGGCCCACGCTGTGCTCGTCGCGCTGCTCGCGCGCCGCAGCGGACGTGACGACATCACCGTCGGCACCGTCGTGGCCGGTCGCGGCGACAGCCGGCTCGAGCGTCTCGTCGGCATGTTCGTCGGCACCGTGCCCCTGCGCACCGTCGTCGACCCCGCCCAGTCCTTCGACGCCCTGCTGAGCGAGGTGCGATCCGTGGACCTCGGCGGGTTCGCCCACGCCGACGTGCCGTTCGAAGAAGTGGTCGCGAAGGTCGCGCCGACCCGCGAACGGGCCTACCACCCGCTGTTCCAGGTGCTGCTCACCCACCGCGGCGTGGTCGGTGAGTCGCTGCCGCAGCTGCCCGGACTGCAGATCACCGAGGCCGAGGCCGGTGCGCCGCCCGCGCAGTTCGACCTGGTGCTCGAGGTCGTCGAGCGCGGGCATCGCGACGGCATCGACCTGCGTCTCGTGCACGCCGTCGACCTCTTCGATACCGCCACCGCAGAGTCTCTGCTCGCGGACTATGTGTCGCTGCTCGCCGATGCCGTCGAGCGTCCGGAGGTGCCCGTCGGCGACCTCGACGTCCCTGCACCCGCACCGTTGTCGTCACCCGCCGTCGAGATGCGCACCCTCGTCGACCTGCTCGACGACACCGCCGCCGAGCACCCCGGCGCGATTGCCGTGCAGGGCGGAGACGTGGTGTGGACGTACTCGGGCCTCTCCGCCCGCGCCGACGAGATCGCCGCAGACCTCGCGCGACGCGGCGTGGGCCCCGGCGACGTCGTCGCGATTTCGTCGCCGCGCGATCAGCATTGGCCGCTCGCGGTGTGGGCGGTCGCCAAGAGCGGTGCCGCGTGGGTCTCGGTGGATCCGGCGCAGCCCGCCGCACGCATCGACGCGATCCTGCGCGACAGCGGCGCCGTCCTCGGACTCACCGTCGGCGAGCACGGACCCGGCAATCTCACCTGGCTCGACCTCACCGCCGACCGCGACGACGTGCTGGTGCCCGCGTCACCGATCGTGCGCGTCGACGACGTCGCCTACGTCATCTACACCTCCGGGACGACGGGCACCCCGAAGGGCGTCGAAGTGACGCACCGCGGACTGACCGCCCTCGTCGACCTGCAGCGCGAACGTCTCGGCGCCGCGCCCGGCGTGCGGGTGCTGCAGGCGGCGTCGCACACCTTCGACGCCGCGGTGTTCGAACTGCTCACCGCGCACGCGCACGGGGGCACGCTGGTGACAGCGCCCGAGCACACCTTCGCCGGGGAACCGTTGCAGCAGTTGATCGTCGAACAGCGCATCACTCACGCCAACCTCACGCCCACCGTGCTCGCGACCCTGTCGCCGGAAGTGGAACGGCTGACCCTGGTCGCTGCGGGGGAATCGCTGCCCGCGTCGCTCGCCGGGAAGTGGTCGGGGCACCGGCTGTTCAACGGATACGGTCCCACCGAACTGACCGTCGGCGTGTCGGTGAGTGGACCGCTGCGCGGCGGTGAGAAGCCCGGCATCGGAGTCCCGGTCGCGGGTGCGACCGCGCACGTCCTCGATGCGCGGCTGCACCCGGTGCCCGCCGGCGCGGTCGGCGAGCTGTACGTGAGCGGCAACGGCCTCGCGCGAGGATACCGAAACCGAAGTGCCGATACCGCAACACGATTCGTGGCCGATCCGTACGGCGCGCCCGGCGGGCGGTTGTATCGCACGGGTGATCTCGTGCGGATCGTCCGCGGCGAACTGGAACACATGGGCCGGGCCGACGACCAGGTGCAGATCCACGGCATCCGCGTCGAACCCGCCGAGGTCGACGCCGTGCTCCTCGCCGACCCGCAGGTCGACGCTGCCGTCACCGTCCCGATCGCAGGCGAAGTCGCCCTCGCCTCCTACGTGCAGGGCACCGCGACGAGCGAAAGCCTGCGGCGACGCGTCGCCGCCCACCTCCCACGCCACCTGCGGCCCGCAACCATCACCCTCGTCGACGCCATGCCGCTCACGTCGTCGGGCAAGATCGACCGCGCGGCACTGCCGAGCCCCGACGCAGCCGCGACCGAGTTCGTGGCACCGGTGGGGCCGGTCGCGCAGACCGTCGCCGCACTCTTCGCGCGGCATCTCGACGTGCCCGTCGAAAGCGTCTCGGCGGACCGAGGATTCTTCGATCTCGGTGGAAGTTCCATCACCGCCGTCGCGCTGGCCGGTGATCTGCGCACCGCACTCGATCGGGACATTCCACTCGAATGGCTCTTCACTGCAACGACAGTCGACGAGCTGGCCCGGCTCATCGAGCGCGGCGGCGACGTACCCGACCCGTTCGCGACGATCGTCGAACTCGCCGCGGGCGACGCCCGTCCGCCGCTGTTCTGCATTCACCCCATCAGTGGGCTCTCGTGGACCTACCGCGGACTCGGCGAGTACCTGGACGGCCGCACCCTCTACGGGGTGCAGGCCACCGGATCGGGGGACATGGCGCACAGCATTCCGGAATTCGCCGCGCGGTATGTCGACGCCATCCGTAAAGTACAGCCCGATGGTCCCTATCACCTGCTCGGATGGTCGGTCGGCGGCACCATCGCTCACGAAATCGCTGTGCAGCTACGGGAAAGCGGCGACCACGTGGGGGTGCTTGCACTGCTCGACACCCTGACACCGGAAACCCTTCCGCTCGGCGACACCCCCGAGCGGGACACCGCCGTCGACACCGCGTCGCTGCCCGACGACCTCGCGGGCGACGTGCTCCGTCGGGTCGACGCGGCAGCCGAAGCCGTCGAAGCCGCCGCGCTGCGCCACACACCACGTACCTACGAAGGCGACATCGACTTGTTCGTCGCCACCCCCGATCTCGACCGGCACCCAGAGCTCGCTGCGACCTGGCAGCGATATGTGCGCGGTCTCGTCGTCGAACACCCTGTGCCGTACACGCACTCGGAGTTGACCGGTTCGGATGCAGTCCGTTCGATCGGCCCGGCCCTTGCCAGTGCGCTGGCAGACCGTGACGACCGTCCCACCGTGCCCGCTGGGTGCGCAGTAACCGCAACGAGGGAGACGCCCTGATGGAAGTACACGATTACCTGCGAATTCTGCAGGCGAGGTGGAAGATCGTCGCCGTGACGACGGTCGTCGCGGTCCTCGCCGCGCTCGGTGCGTCACTGCTCACCACTCCGCAGTACGAAGCGAAGACGCGGATGTTCGTGTCGACGTCGTCGGGCGGATCCGTGCAGGAGATCTACCAGGGCAACCTGTTCTCGCAGCAGCGAGTCGCGTCGTACACCAAGCTGCTGACCGGCACGAACCTCGCCGAGCGCACCATCGACACGCTCGGATTCACCGACATGACACCCAACGAGCTGGCCTCGAAGGTCACCGCGGCGTCGGCACCCGACACCGTTCTGATCGACATGGCCGTGACCGACCCGTCGCCCGAGCGGGCTCGCGACATCGCCAACGCGATGTCCGACGAGTTCGTCACCATGGTCCGGGAACTCGAAACCCCCGAGAACGGTGGCCCGCCCACGGCGCGTGTCGTGGTGGAAACCCACGCTGCGACCCCGGCTGCGCCGGTGACGCCCAAGACCATGCGCAACGTCGCGCTCGGCCTGGCCGTCGGTGTGCTGCTCGGTATCGCCCTCGCGGTGCTGCGCGACCGCCTCGACAACACCGTCAAGGATCGCGAAGCCATCGAGGAGATCGCCGGAGCCGGTGTGGTCGGTGTGATCCCGATGGACAAGGCGCGGCAGGACACGCCTCCCATCTCGTTCGTCGACGCCAACAGCGGCGACGCCGAGGCCTACCGGGAGATGCGCACCAACCTGCAGTTCCTCGAAGTGGACCACCCGCCGCGCTCGATCGTGGTCACCAGCGCCCTGCCCACCGAAGGCAAGACGACCACCGCGATCAACCTTGCGCTGGTGCTCACCGAGGCCGGGCACACCGTCGCACTGGTCGAGGGCGACCTGCGTCGTCCCCGCGTGTCGAAGTACCTCGGCGTGATGAGCGGCGCCGGTCTGTCGACGGTGCTCGCGAACCAGGCCTCGATCGCCGACGTCATGCAGACCACCAAGTACGACGGCCTGTGGGTGCTCGGTGCGGGCGCGTTGCCGCCGAACCCGTCCGAACTGCTGGGCTCCGACCACGCCCGCGATGTGCTCGACGACCTGCGGTCGCGGTTCGACTACGTCATCATCGACGCGCCGCCGCTGCTGCCCGTCACCGATGCCGCCGTGCTCAGCACCATCACCGACGGCGCTCTGCTCATTGCGCGCCACGGCAAGACCACCAAGGAACAGCTCTTCCGGGCGGTCGGGAACCTGCGTGCGGTCAACGCGACCGTGCTCGGCACGATCCTCAACATGACCCCGGCGAAGGGCCGCGGCGGCTCGTACGAGTACCGGTACTACTACGAGACCGACAAACCGGCCGACGTCAGTGCGACGACGACGGCGGCACCGGTCGCGGCGCAGCGGGTTGTGAATCCGCCCGTTCCACAGCGTCAGAGTGAGCAGTCCCCGCGCCGTGCAGTCCCGCAGCACCAGGAAGGGTCCGATTCGGGTCAGCATGCGACGCCCGAGGCGACGCAGGCGATGCCGTACCGCACCGGCGGTGACCATCCGCGCAGCAACGGCCACGGCAACGACTCGTGGCGGGTATCCGAGTTCCCGCAGGCGCCGGCACGTCACAGCGACGAGCAGTACCCGCCGCAGGCGTACTCGGCCGTGCACGGGTACGGACCCAACAACGGTCATGCAGCCGAGCACCAGGCGTCGCGACCGGTGATCCAAGCACCGCGACGCCCGGTCGACGAATCAGACCCGGATTCGGGCAAGCAGGGGTAGCAACAGATCGGCAATCTCCGAACCGACCGCGACGAACGTCTCCTCGTCCTGGCCCATCGGATCGGTGATGTCTTCCGGCCCGGGCTCAGCATTGTGCTGAGCCCGGGCCGCTGCCAATTCTGCGACGGTGGTGGCGCTGCTCGCCTCCATGAGACGGGCCGCTTCCTTGAGCGTGAACGTCACGCGCATCATGCGCGGTGCTACCTCGACGACCTTGTTGCGCTGCCGTTCGCTCATGGTGATGACCATGTCGGAATCTTCCGCGAGCGCCGGTGTGATGCGCTGCGCGGTGAACCCCTCGGGATCTCCACCGAGCTGCTGCAGCACGAGCGCTGCCGTGGGTTCCATCCCGTACCCGACCATTGCGCGGGTTCCACCGCTGTGCGCGGTGAGATCGGCCCGGCCGGCCTCTGCCGCGTATGCGGAGGTCAGACGTTCAGCGGTGGGAGAGCGGCAAACGTTTCCGGTGCACACAAAGAAGATCCGCATTGGGCGATCGTAGGGGACGCCGCCGGGCGTGTCGGGCGTGGGACACCGCTGTGTGGTGTTGCAAACATGTTGTATTTCGCGCGAGCTGTGTTGCCGCGAAAGAAAGTCCAGGTGAGCGACGAGGTGTGTCCGTTTCGTGACAGGAGTGTTGTCGTTACGTCCGGTAAGGGCGTTTGGCACGCCCCTCGATTTCGCGCACACTGAGCTCATGTGGTGGTGGATCGCGGTGGGACTGGTGGCGTGGCTGGCAGTGTCGGCCGCTGTCGCGTTCGCTGCGGGGGTGTTCCTGAGGGTGGCCGAGCGAGAAGAAGAGCTCGTCGAATTGCAGCGAGACCAACGCGATCATGCGCGGCCGCCGCTGCTGAACTGACCTTCCCGATTCCTCGAAAAAGGGGACATTTCGGTTCTTCCCGACGCGTGTCCCTCTTCGTCGCGACACGGATCGTTACCTGCGATAACGTGCAGATGAAGCTGTGCCTGACAGAGGTCGGTTTCGCGTGCCGCTCACGACGCGGGCGCACCAGAAAATTTCGGGGAGGAAATTTATGAATTCTGTCGCGAAGAAAGCTGCCCTCACTGCCGCCGGTGCCGCTGCGCTGGCATTCGCCGTCCCGGGTGTCGCATCCGCTGCCGGCCCCAACGTGTCCGCTTCCGCGGACGACACCTCGATCACCGTCGACTTCGATCTGCCAGAAGGCTCGGTGGAACTCGGCGCCACCTGCGTCACCTACGTCCTCGAGCCGGGCACCGTCGACACCGCGACCCCGTCGGGCCGCATCGACAACCAGCCCGCGGGCACCAAGTTCTCGGTGAAGAACACCCAGACGTCCTCGGCCACCTATGTCAAGGACGGCGCACCCGCGCAGACCGGCGCTCGCGCGCTGACGCCGGGCACCTACGAGGTCTACTGGGGTTGCCAGGACGCCGCCGGTGCCACCTACGACAACATCTTCGACGCGTCGGGGCGCCCGTTCGCGAAGGAGCCCATCACGGTGACCGTCGGCGGTGGCGAAGGTGCACCCGCCGAGTCCGCGCCGGCTCCTGCTCCCGAGGCGGCTCCGGCGCAAGCCGGGCCTGTCTCTGATGAGCCGGTGACGACGCCGGAACCGCCGCTCGACGAACTGCCCATCGATCCGATCCAGTGGTTCCTGGACTTCATTCGCGATCTGCTCGCCCCGCAGTCTTCGCAGCCGTGAGCCGGTTTGGCAGAGCCCGATTCCAGAGCTATAGTGACGGCGGTCACTCACACGGGGTGGTTGTGACCTGCGTCCGCCGGGCATACCGGCGTCGAGTGCGACGAGGATTGACTTGAGCACCTGCACTACCGATTCGACGTTCGACAGCTCCGCCGCACCGGGGAGCACCGAGTGGATCAAAGCCCACCTCGCGCGGATGGACGAAGACGTTCAGAGCGACGATATGGCAGTAGACCGACGCAACTGACGTCACCGCGCGCTGCGAAGGCAGCCGCGCGTTGCCTGCAGCGCGCGGCTGTCCGTAGCAGAAGTGTTCGGAGGATCGATGGCCGGTGTCCCCGGTTTCGACGATCTCGAGATCGATGTGCTGTCGTCCCGCGCAGGGGCGAAATGGGCGCAAGCGACAGCGGAAGGATTGATTCCTTCCTGGGTCGCAGATATGGATTTCCCTGTAGCGCCGGAGATTCGGCGTGCGCTACTCGAACGGATCGAAAGTAGCGACCTCGGATACCCGGACTGGTTCCGCGGCACACCGCTCCGCGCCGAATTCGCTCGGCGCATGACCGCGCGATACGGGTGGGAACCCGATCCGGATGCGGTACGCGAGCAGACCGACCTCATCCAGGCGCTGCAGATCATCCTGCATCTCGCCACCACTCGCGGCGACGCCGTCGCGATCCAGACTCCGAACTACCCGCCGTTCCTCGCCACGATCAGGCGAATGGGTTTGCAGCAGATCGACTTTCCGTTCTTCGATACCGGTGACGGATGGGAACTCGACTTCGAGACCTTCGAGCAGGCGGTCTCGCGATATCGTCCCCGCGTCCTCGTACTGGTGAACCCGCACAATCCGACCGGACGCGTGCACACCCGCGACGAGCTCGAGCGCATCGCGGACCTCGCCGAACGATTCGACATTCTCGTTGTCAGCGACGAGATCCACGCCGAGCTGATCTACGAACCGCACCGCCACATCCCGTTCGCGTCCATCAGCAGTGCCGCCGCCGCGCGCACGGTGACGATCACGTCGGCGAGCAAGGCGTTCAATCTCGCCGGACTGCGATGCGCTGTGGTGCACTACGGATCGGCAGGGCTGCTGTCCCGGCGCGACGGTGAACCGTTCGATCTGTACGGGGCGGTGTCCGTGCCGGGAGTGGTGGCAACACTGGCCGCCTGGCAGGATGGCGATGCCTGGCAGTCCGACCTGCTGCGCGTGCTCGAACGCAATCGCCGACGCGTGCACGACGTGCTCCGCACCGAAGTTCCCGCCGCCCGGCACCACGTCCCCGAAGCGACCTACCTGTCGTGGATCGATGCCGGTCCACTGGGAATCGACGACCCCGTCGACCGCATCGGCAAGAGCGGGGTTCTCGTCGACGGAGGTACGCGGTTCGGGCGGGAATCCCGAAACCACGTGCGGATCAACTTCGCAACGTCGGACGCGATTGTCGGGAGAATCCTCGACGGTGTGGTCGCCGGATTGTCGACGGGCGAGCGCAGGAAAGCCCCGCCGGCGAATTGAGGGGGGAGGAGCCAGCGGGGCTCTGCGCTGCATCTCCTGTGTCGGGGAGGACTTCAGGGAGATACGGCCACGCGAAGTGGCCGTTGGCAAGTCTAAGTGAGCGTGAGTGATTCGTCCAGGATCGAGACCGGATGGTGATGTGACTCCGAGACATAGGCGATCTTATGGTCTAATCACCGACGCGGACGGGCGCGGCGCGGGTGTCGTCGGGGTGCCGGTGGGTGGCGTTGTTCGGCTGACGCCGCCTCCGACGCCGCCGGTTTCGGATGCTGTACCAGCAGCCCCACGCGGCGATGCACAGTCCCACGGCCGACAGCAGATCCGATTCGGTGAGACCATGATTCGGCGTCACCACATACAGGACACGACCCTCGATGGGACCGTTGAGGAGCACCCACAAGCAGGAAGCGACGGCTGCGGCGAGGCTGGACAGCAGGTGTGGGCGGGCGAGACACCACGTCGACGCCGCGAAGAGCGAACACATCGCGACGAGAGAATAGAACTCGACATTCTCCACGGGCGGTCACCGTCCTTCGCGCTGCGTACCCGCACCACTCTACGCAGCGGCCCCCGCACCCGCCGTAGCAGCGCGAGTGTTCCGGGTTACTGCGTGGAGCCCTGGAGTCCGGTGCGCTCGCGCTGCTCGAGCATCCACTTCGGGGCGATGAAGACACCCTCGGCTTCCACGCACACCCCGTCGGGGCCGGAGATGAAGCCCTTCGCGAACGCTTTCGCACCCTCGATCCGATCGAGCTGCGCCTCGCAGTGCAGATCACCGAGTGGGGTCGGCCGCCGATACTTCACGGTCAGCGTGCCCGTCATTCCCGGAGCGCCCGCATGCCGGGCAGTGTCGCCGAGGAGCTGATCGAGCACCAAGGCGGAGACTCCGCCGTGCGCGAAACCGGCAGGGCCCTCGTAGCCGGCGTGGAGATGGAAGTCGGCCCACACACGACCGTCGTCCTCGAACTGGAACTCGAGCGGCGGCGCGATCGGGTTGCGCAACCCGATCGCGGCATTCCCCCAGGTCCGGAAGCTGCCGGAGTCGTTGAAGCGGGTGCCGTACGGCCCGGATTCCCGATTCCGTTCCAGGATCGACCGGGCCTCCGAGAGGTGCTTGCGAGCCTCGAGGATCTCGTCGTCGCCCCCACGAGACTGGATGGACAGCACAATCAGATCGCGCAGATCCTGGGCCAGCGGCTGG
This sequence comes from Rhodococcus sp. F64268, assembly GCF_023015605.1. NCBI lineage: Bacteria > Bacillati > Actinomycetota > Actinomycetes > Mycobacteriales > Nocardiaceae > Rhodococcus > Rhodococcus sp. F64268. The sequence continues at coordinate 494,724 of NZ_JALKAI010000002.1, read as the reverse complement.
TAGCGTGCGGCCTGAGCTGCGATTTCTTCGTCCGACAACCCATCGTTGACGTACAGTCGGAAGGTGTCGAGCGAGTCCATCATCGTGGGGTATCTCCAATTTCGCGCAAAATCAACTCTCCCATCCGAACAGGGCACATGTGCCCTTGTCAAAAGGAGTAGCCGCTGATCGGGACTGTTATCGCCAGCGAGCGGGGGCATCGGAGTCCGCCTCGAGGGGGCGCTGATAGGACAGATCGGACGTGTCGCGGGTGCCTCTGAGGAAGGCCTGTTTCGTGAAGTACGGCGACTGCAGAAGCGACGCATCGGCCGAGGCGCTCCACTCCACCGTCGACCTCCGCACCGTGATCCGCCACGTGCCGTCGCGCTTGACGAGCCGGTCGATGTATCGACCGCTCATCAATTGCACTGTGGACGAGCCTTTTCCGAGAACGCCGACGATGACGTAGCTCTCGCAGTGTGCGGTATCGCCGTCGATCTCGCACGTGTGGGTGGTGATGTTGTGGGTGTGAGCGTCCGCCGTCGCGGCATGGACGGAATTGGCCCACTGCGCATAGTCCGGTCCGCTGTTGACGGTCGCGCCGTGCTCGTCGACACCGTCGTCGTGATACGTGCCGCCGAGAAGCTCTGTGTCGTGTCGGTCACACCCGCGCGCGTGGTTCGCGATGCAGTCGAGAATTGCGGCCCGATCCATCAGGTACTGCACGTTGCGCTCGAGGTCGGCGAGATCGGTCATGCCACGGCCTCCTCGCCCACGAGGGTGGTGCGGTGCAGAAGGCGCGGTGACGTCGCCGAATACGGCACAGCGCGGTGCAGCATGCCCGTGTTGTCCCACAGCACGAGGTCGCCGGGCTGCCAGTGATGACGCAGCGAGAACCGCGGCTGCGTCGACCACGCGAGCAGGCGGCTGATCAGGGCTTTACTCTGCTCCTCGGGCCAGCCCACGACGTGCGAGGCGGTCGCGCCGATCAGCAACGATTTGCGGCCGCTTCGTCGCGTCCACACCAGCGGATGCTCGCGCTCGGGCACCCGCGCCCACGCCGCCTCCTGCTTCTCCGTCGGCTCGGGGTTGGCCAGACGCTGGGCGGCGGCGAAGCTGTGCACCACGCGGAGCGTCTCGAACTCGGCCTTGTCCCGGTCGGAGAGGGCCTCGTACGACGCGTAGGTGTTCGCGAACTCGGTGTCGCCGCCCTCGTCGGACACCTGCAGCGCAGTCAGCAGCGTGCCCTTCTGGGGGACCTCGTCGGTGGCGCCGTCGATGTGCCAGTAGAAGGTGCCGGTGTTGTACGACGCCAGGACCGTCTTCGCGGGGTCGAGGCTGATCGCGGACACCTCGGGGTGGTCTTCCTGGCCGCCCATCGGCGGGACGACGACCTCACCGAGCATGCGGCTCAGTTCGACGAGGTCGCCGTCGGTGATCTTCGCTTCGCGGAACACCACGACGCCGTACTCGTCGACCAGTTCCTGGCAGCGCGCGGCGGCTTTCGGGTCGGTGAGGGTGTGGCCTGCGACGCCGGTGATTTCTGCGCCGATTTCTTCGGAGATGGGGGTGGCGTCGGCAAACAAGGGGCGGCCTCCAGGTCGGGCAAGAAGTAGATAGTCTCTTTATGAGAGTACTATTCTCGTTGTGTATTAGTAAGGTTCTCCAAGGAGGCTCGTGGTGCGGATCGGGTTGACAGGTGGCGCATCGACCACCGACAAGATCGTGAAACAAGCACAGAAAGCGGAGGCCGACGGCTTCTCGTCGCTCTGGTACGCCAGCACGGTCGCAGGCGACCCCCTCACGGCGCTCGCCATCGCCGGTCGCGAGACGTCCACAATCGAACTCGGTACCGCTGTGCTCCAGACCTACCCCGTCCACCCGCTGCTGCAGGCGAACCGCGTTGCGGCAGTGGCAGAAGCTATGGGACGCCCCGGCTTCACCCTGGGCCTCGGTCCGTCGCACGAATCACTCGTGCGCGACGTGTACGGCATGTCGTACGACCGGCCCGGGCGCAACACCGAGGAATACGTCCGCATCGTCACCGCGCTTCTCCGCGGCGAAGACATCGACTATCAAGGCGGCGAATGGAGTACGCGCAGCGAGGGCCGCATGACGAGGGTCGCGCATGAGATCCCCGTGCTGCTCTCGGCGATGTCGCCTCGGATGCTGCGTGTCGCGGGGGAATACGCCGACGGCACGGTGCTGTGGATGGCGTCGGCGAAGGTCGTCGGATCCGTCATCTCACCTGCGATCCGCGCCGCAGCGGAGAACGCGGGCCGCCCGTCGCCGCGCATCGTCGCGGGGCTGCCGGTCGCGGTGCACGACGACGCCGACGAAGCGCGCGCCGCGGTCGCTGCGACCGCCACCATGTACGCCGGTATGCCGAACTACCAGCGTGTCCTCGAGGTCGGGGGAGCGAGCACTCCCGCTGACGTCGCGATCGTCGGCAACGAAGCCTCCGTCCAAGCTCAACTTCAGGGCCTGCTCGACGCCGGCGCCACCGACGTCTGGGCCGCGATCTTCCCCGTCGGCGACGACGTGCGCGGCTCGGTCCAGCGCACCCGAAACTTCTTGAGCTCACTGACCACCCGATAGTCCCCTTCCCGCGCGGAAATTCGTTTCCCACACCCGCAGCGAGCGTTGTGGGAAGCGAATTGCGTCGCGGGAGTTCTCCTCAGCGGTTACGCCGGATCGAGTGTCGCGGACTCGTCGCGACCGGGCAGCGGGGAATGTGATCGGCTTCCCGCGTCCTGATTCCACAGGATCACTTCGGCGCCCGGCTCGGCGCTGGTGGACCCGGGCGGTTGCTGCGCGACGATCACACCCGTGCTCGGAGCCGGGCTGTTGTCCGGGCCCACCGGTACGAATCCGGACCCGAGCACCATCGCGCAGGCGTCGTCGGCGTCGAAACCCACGACGTCCGGCACCTCGCTCGTCGGTCTGCCCCGCCTCAGGCTCATGAGTGCAGTGTATGGCCTGATGTGCCTTGGCTGCGGTCGCATCCTCGATTGTTGCGGTGAGAAGCGAATTGTGTCGCGGGGGTTATCCACAGCTGCCGGAGCCATCCACAGATCTGTCGCTTCCGTCGAATCCGGGACGTGTCGGGAGTGCCGCGATGACATTCTCGGCGCCATGACCTCACTGATACCCTTCCGGCGCGGCGACGCTCTCAGCGCAGGTCTGAGCGATTCCGAGATCCGGCGTGGGCTCCGGACCGGCGAACTGGAGCGACTCGCTCCCGGAATCTACCTCGACGGCCGGACCGCCGACGGCCTCGACGCGATCGAACGACATCGAATCCGAGCGCGAACCACGGGGGAAGGACTGCCCGATGGGTCCGCGATCAGCCACGTGTCTGCCGCAGTTCTGCACGGATTGCCTCTGTGGCGCCCCGACCTGAGCCGTGTCCACGTGAGCCGTGACGGGACATCCGGTGGTCGTCGCAGCATCGGGCGTCACCTGCACGTGGTGCAACTCTGCGACGATGTCGTCCAGGTCGAGGGAGTGCCGTGTACGTCGCTCGCGCGGACGGTCGCGGACCTCGCCTGCACCGCACCGGTCGACGAGGTCGTGATTGCCGGGGATTCGGCGTTGGCGAGAGACCCGTCGCTGCGGTCGGCGCTGGCGGAGACCCTCGAGTGCCGCGGCCGACGGCAAGGTATCGCCGCGGCGCGACGGGTCATCGCGTTTCTCGACGGACGTAGCGAAAGCCCCGGTGAGTCGCTGAGCCGGCTGCGGATGGAACAGATCGGGCTGCCCGCCCCGTCGTTGCAGGAGGTTGTGCGCACCCCGGAGGGGGAATTCGTTGCCCGCACCGACTTCTACTGGAAAGAGCATCGGATCATCGGCGAGTTCGACGGCATGGGTAAGTACAGAGACGACGCCCCCGACGTTTTTCGTCGGGAGAAGCTTCGGGAGGACGCGCTACGTGATCTGGGTTTCCAAGTGATCCGCTGGACGTGGGCGGAACTGTCCCGGTTCGACGTCGTGCGTGCCCGCTTCGAGCGGGCAGTGGGGCGGGCGAGGGGTGACCAGTGATCAGTCCTCCTTCGCGCGCGCGGTCCTGCTTCGCACATCGGCGATTGTCGTTGCCGGTGGCTGGTCGGCGCGCGGGAAGGACCGTCGTCGTGCTCTCAGGTGGTTGACGGCCAGTGCCGTGAACACCACCGTGCTGGCACCTGCGGAGAGGCCGAGGGCCAGGGTGATGCCGGTGTCGGTGGGATTGAGATCCGCGGCGAGGTGCGAGGCCAGTACCGAACCCGACAGTGCGCTACCGAACGCACCGCCGACGGTCCGCAGGACCTGGTTGAAGCTGACCGCGCTGCCGAGTTCGGTGTCGGCGACCGACCTGGCGATCAGGCCCGGCATCGACGCGTACGTCGTTCCCATGCCCACACCGAAGAGCATCATTCCGACCAGGATCTCCCAGAGCTGGTCGTGGACCTGCCAGAGGAGGATCGCTCCGATGGCCGTCATGGCGGCGCCGATCGGGAGCAGGGTCGGTAGGTTGATCCGGCCCGACAACCTCCGCACGACGCGGTTCGCGGTGAAGCTGCCCACCGAGAGGGGGAGCATCACGAAGCCCGCCCAGAACAGTGGCAGCGCAATGCCGTACGCGGTGGTCTCGGGTGCCTGCGCGATGATGCTGGCGACGGACAGACCCATGTACATCGCAGCGCCCAGGCCGATCGCGGTGCAGTTCGCGAGCAGGACGTCCTTGTGGCGGATGACGCGCAGATTGATCAGAGGATTGGAGACCCGCAGTTCGACGCGCACCCAGACGGCCAGTACAGCTGCCGCAGCGAGGAAGAACCCCAGGGTGGCAACGGAGCCCCAACCCCAATTTCCCCCTTCGCTCACGGCGACCAGCAGCGCGGTCAGACCGAGACCCAACAGCGCGGCACCGAGAACGTCGAACCGGTTTCGTGGGGCGCGGTCGTCGGGACCGCTGGGGACGACGCGCCAGACCACGATGATCGCTGTCATCAGGAAGACCACGGCGAACGCGAACGCGACGCGGAATCCGAAACCGCTGGCGAGCATTCCGGTGAGCGGGTAGCCGACGCCGAGCCCGGTCGACACCGTCACCGACAGGCTCGAGATCCCGGGCCGCACCTGCACCTCCGGCAGATAGCGCCGAGCGAGGGCGATCGTCACGGGGACGATGCCGTACGAAAGACCCTGCAGCGCACGGCCGATGAGAAAGACGGTGAAGTTGGGAGCGCACGCCGCCAGGATCGATCCGACCATGATGATCGCCAACGATGTCAGCAGCAGGCGCTTCTTGTGGGGGCCGTCGCTGAGGCGGCCCATGATCGGTGTGGCTACTGCGCCGACGAGGAGGTTCACGGTGAGCATCCACTGGGCGGTGCTGACCGAGACGTCCAGTTCGTGCGAGAGCGTCGGCACCAGAAGCATGCCGAGGGAACTGACGACGGCGCTGGTCAGTGCCGTGTAGATGAGGATGGGCAGCAGCGACGGACGTATGGTGACGACGTTCATCGGTTCGAGTTCCGGATCGCTTGCGCCAGTGCGGGAAGGGCGACCATCACCGCGTCACGCTCCGCCTCGGACATCTGATCGAGGAGTTGCTGCAGAGCTTCGGACCGCTGGCCTCGTCGTTGTCCGATCACGTCGCGACCCAGGTCGGTGCTCTCGACGAGGACCCTGCGCCCGTCGCTGCTGTCGGGGACGCGACGCACCAGCCTCGACTTCTCCAGCCGGGTGACGAGTTGCGTCATGTTGGGTTGGGATGCGTGTTCGGCGCGGGCGAGTGCGGTGATCGACTGTGGACCCTCCCGCACCAGCCGGCTGAGCGCGGACGATGCTGAACCGCTCAGGTCTCCGGCCGTGGAGCGGGAACGTACGAATCGAACCAGTTGTTCGACGGCGAGCACCAGATCGTCACCGGTCTCCAGGGGACGGGCGACATCCGAGGCTCGTTTTTGCATAAGCGAATTATGTAATTGTGGGGATGCCTCGTCAAACGAGGGTGGTGCCCGGCGGGCTACCGAGGGGGACGCTGCAGGGTGATCGTCAGCAGCGTGAGCAGCTTGTCTCCGTTGCCGGCATCGACGAGTGCGACCTTGATCACCGAGTGGTCGTCGGCGTCGCGGACGATCGTGCCGTGCGATCGCGCCGGGCCTGCCTTCACCTGCGCCAGGTAGTGGACCTGGATGTCGGTGGCAACGAGGCCGGGCCGCATTGCATGCGCGGAGGCCTCGCCGAGGAGGGCCTGCGCGCCGCCCTGGATGGTGCCGATGGAATTGGCGACGAAACCGGTGAGATCGAGCTCGAACTCGCCGTTGGCGGCGTCCACCTCGCGGAGATCGAGGCGGGTGAAGACGTCGTCGTCGATGGGGACCGGCGGGTATTCGCGAACCGTCCCGACCCACTGTTCGGGGGTGTACGACGCGACGTCGCCGTGGGTCGCGGCGGAACGGGGGAGACGCACGAACGTCACGAGTCCGCGTGCGGCGAGGGTGAGTCCGCCGGCGCCGGGGGTGTCGATCGAGTTCGCGATCTCACGTAGATCGGTGGCGCCGTGCGTGTCGTACACGTCGGTCTCCACCAAGATCGTCTTCTTGCCCACGCGGATCAGCTTGGCGTCGATCGCGATCGGCCCGGGACGCAGGAAGCCGGCGGCATGGATCGACAGATCCTGTGTCGCGGTCCAGTCGGGGGAGCCCACGACGAGAGCCGGGGACGACGCGACGATGTCGACCAGCGTCGTGAGGAATCCGAGCGATGCCGTGCCGCTGGGGTTGCACAGCTTCTCGGTGACGAGCGCGCCCATGATCGCGCGGTCCCTCGAAACCTGGAGCGACTTGATGCCGAAGTCCGAGGTGAAAGTGTGGTCTGCGGACAAGGTCATCCCTCCCGGTGCGGAAATGCCATTCTCGTTCATGGAAATGACTCTTCCATAAAAGTGCGTGCAGCGGGAGGGCTACCTTCAGCCGCGATGCCCGGAGCCGTCTGTCGCCAACCGGATGTAGAGGAGCTTGTCGCGCGCAGCCAGGGCGCTGACCTCGGGTGATCCGACACGGAACAGGCTTCCGTTGCGCTCGACCCCGAGCACGATCTGACCCAGATGACGAGGGTCCTGCCCCACCTCTTCGAGGTCCACGGCGCGCTCGGCGATGGTGAACCCCTCCTCCGGAGTGAGGATGTCCTCGATCATGTCCACCACGCGCGGTGAGCTTCGCGCGGCACCGAGGAGCCGGCCTGCGGTCTCCGACGACACCACCACGGTATCCGCGCCGGAGCGGCGCAGCAGATGCGCATTCTCCGATTCGCGGATCGCGACGACGATCTTCGCGTTCGGGTTGATTTCGCGAGCAGCGAGTGTGATGAGCACGGCGGTGTCGTCGCGGTTTGCCGCCACGATCACCGACGCCGCGCGCTGCACCCCCGCGACACGCAACACGTCCTGTTTGGTGGCCGAGCCGTGCACGGTCACCAGACCCTGCCCGGCCGCACTCTCGACGACGACGGGATCGGTGTCGACCACCACGATCTGCGATGGCGGCACCTCGTCGCCGAGCATCGCGTCAACGGCTGAGCGGCCCTTGGTGCCGTACCCGAGGACGACGGTGTGGTCGCGGACCCGCCGTCGCCAGCTCTGGATGCGGAACGTCTGACGTGATGTCTCGGTCAGCGCGCCCAGTGTCGTACCGACCAGCACGATGAGGAAGAACACGCGCAGCGGCGTGATGACGAGGACGTTCATCAGCCGTGCGGACGGGGTGATCGGCGTGATGTCGCCGTAGCCGGTGGTCGAGAGCGACACCGACGCGTAGTAGAAGCAGTCGAGGAGCGACAGCTCGTTGTCCTGGGCGTCCCGGTAGCCGTCGCGGTCGATGTAGACGAGTGCCACCATCACCAGCAGGGCCACCAGGGCGTAGCCGATGCGACGCACGATCGCGCGGGCCGGGCTCGTGGACGTCTGGGGAACTTTCAGCACGCCGACGAGGGCGAAGTCGGGGCGCTCCGTGAGCTGATCGGACCGGCTGAACCGGGCTCGCAACCTATCGGGCATTACGTCACTCTTGCACGCGTCACGGCGTTCCGTCGAACAGACGCGCACCGTTTGTTCACGCGTCGTCCACGGACCCGGATCATGGACCGCGTATCGTCCGCAGCTTCGAGGGTGACGACGACACGAGGAGTTCGCCGATGAGCAACAATTCCGGCTCGTTGCAGCGTCGGCTCGGCGTACCGGACGCGGTGTGGATCGGTCTGGGCGCGATGATCGGTGCGGGCATCTTCGCGTCGCTGGGACCGGCGGCGCGTGCCGCCGGGTCCGGCCTGTTGATCGGGTTGGCGGTGGCTGCGGTGGTCGCGTATTGCAATGCGACGTCGTCGGCTCGGCTCGCAGCCCGGTATCCCGGATCCGGTGGTACCTACGTCTACGGCCGCGAGCGGCTCGGTGAGTTCTGGGGGTACCTGGCAGGGTGGGCGTTCGTCGTGGGTAAGACCGCTTCGTGCGCGGCGATGGCACTGACGGTCGGGTTGTATGTGTGGCCGAGTCGTCCGGAGCTGGTCGCGGTCGCGGCGGTGGTGGCACTGACCGCCGTGAACTACCGGGGAATCCAGAAGTCGGCGTTGCTGACCCGCGTGATCGTCGCGGCGGTGCTGGCGGTGCTCGCAGCGGTCGTGGTCACGACACTCGGCTCCGGTGACGCAGAGATCGCGCGGGCATCACTCGGCGACGACGCATCGCTCGGCGGGGTGCTGCAGGCTGCCGGCCTGTTGTTCTTCGCCTTCGCCGGCTACGCGCGCATCGCGACCCTCGGCGAAGAGGTCCGCGACCCCGCGCGCACCATTGTCCGGGCGATCCCGCTGGCACTGGGCATCACCCTCGTCGTCTACGTCGCGGTGACCGTGGCCGTCCTGTCGGTGCTGGGACCGCAGGGTCTGGCCGACGCCGCGGCGCCACTCGCGGATGCCGTGCGTGCTGCGGGCGCCGAATGGCTCGTCCCGGTGGTGGGTGCCGGGGCCGCGGTCGCGGCGCTCGGCTCTCTGCTGGCGCTCATTCTCGGGGTGTCGCGGACGACGCTCGCGATGGCCCGTGACCGCAACCTCCCGCACGCCCTGTCCGCGATCCATCCCCGATTTCAGGTGCCGCACCGGGCCGAACTCGTCGTCGGGGTGATCGTGGCGGTGGTGGCGGCAACAGTCGATCTGCGCGGGGCGATCGGGTTCGCGTCGTTCGGGGTGCTCCTCTACTACGCGGTGGCCAATGCCTCCGCATGGACGCTCACCCGCGACGAAGGCAGGCCGGTGCGGGTGATTCCCGTGGTCGGACTGGTGGGGTGCGTGACCCTCGCCTTCGCGCTTCCGCTGTCCTCGGTGCTCACGGGCACCGCAGTGGTGGTCCTCGGTGCCGTGATCTACGGGTTGCGTCGTGTGGGGCTGATCAGGTGGTGACGACCTCGCGGAGATCGGTTCGGATGGTCCGGTAGATCTCCACGAGGTCGGCCTCGTCGCCGCGTTCGATGTGCCGAACCCAGGTGTCGAACGCGATGCGCGAGGCCACGCCGGCCGATTCGACGAGTAGCCGCGCGAACGATTCGGAGCGGAGCCCGCGCAGGCGCTCGGCGACGCTCATGGTGATGCGACACATGGCCAAGGCGTCGGCGGCGAACGCGGCGGCACGCAAGTGGTCGTCGGACGCGATGAGCCGGCGGGTGCGCAGGATGCGATCCCGCGTGTCCTCGGAGTTCGTCACCAGGCGTTGCAGGGAGCGCTCGTAGAAGGCTTCGATACCGGTGAGGTTGATGTCTTCCGGTGGCACCGACTCGAGCCACTCGACGATCTCGATTTCGAGTTCGCGGTCCGGGCCCCACACCGATTCTTCCTTGGTGGCGAAGCATCGAAAAAATGTGCTTGAAGACACACCGGCTGTTCGGGCAATCTCGTCGACGGTCGTAGTGGCGAATCCCTGGCGTTCGAACAGCGTCAGGGCAGTTTCGGCAATCTCGAGACGTGTCTCCTGTCTGCGCCGTTCTCGCAGGTCCGGGATGCGCGCCTGGGTTTTCGGGGTCATCGGTGGGTTCCTTTCACCTCGGACCGCAACGTTGAAAGTCCGCGTCAATCTAACAGTGAAAATCAAGTTGACAGTCACTTCCAGGTCAAGCGAGACTTTCGAAGTTGTCGCATTCGCGATCGATACACCCATCCAGGAAGCAATCCGATATGCAGTCACCTCAGTTGGAAGACCAGGCCGACGTCGGTCGCGAGGCCGATCTGGAGCCGGGCAGCAAGGTGCTGATCGGTGTCCTCGTCGTCGCGGCATTCGTCATGATCCTGAACGAGACGATCATGAGCGTCGCGTTGCCGCCGTTGATGGTCGATCTCGACATCACCGCGAGCACCGCCCAGTGGCTCACCACCGGATTCATGCTCACCATGGCGGTGGTCATCCCGATCACCGGCTATCTCTTCGAGCGATTCACGCTCCGCCAGGTGTTCTTCGCGTCGATGAGCGTGTTCAGCCTCGGCACACTGCTCGCGGCATCCGCGCCGGGATTCGAAGTGCTCCTCGCCGGTCGCGTTACACAGGCCGCGGGCACCGCCATCATGCTTCCGTTGCTCATGACGACGGTGCTGCGCGTGGTTCCCGCCCACAAACGCGGCGGCATGATGGGCATCATCTCCATCGTCATCTCCGTGGCTCCCGCCATCGGCCCCACCATCTCCGGCATCATCCTCGACGCTCTCGACTGGCGCTGGATGTTCTGGATCGTCCTGCCCATCGCACTGATCGCGTTCGCCCTCGGTGTCGTACTGGTCAAGAACGTCACCGAGACCAAGAAGGTCCCTCTCGACGTCCTGTCGGTCATCCTGTCGGTCTTCGCGTTCGGCGGCATCGTCTACGGCCTGAGCAGCATCGGCCACTCGGCGGAGGAGTCGAGCATCCCGGTGTGGGTGCCGCTCGTCGTCGGTGTGGTGGCATTGGCTGCCTTCGTGCTGCGCCAGCTGTCGCGGCAGAAGGACGGACGCGCGCTGCTCGACATGCGCCCGTTCGGATACCCGGTGTTCAGCATCGGTCTGGGCATGGTGGTCGTCAGCATGATGGCGATGTTCGGCGCGTTGATCCTGCTGCCGCTGTACCTGCAGAACGTGCGCGGCCTCGACACCCTCGAGACCGGCCTGCTGTTGCTCCCGGGCGGCCTGGCGATGGGCCTGCTGTCGCCGTTCGTCGGACGCGTCTACGACCGCATCGGTGCGCGCCCCCTCGTCATCCCGGGTGCCGCTGTGGTCAGTGCGTCGCTGTGGTTGATGACGCTCCTCGACGCGGAGTCGTCGACGCCGCTGATCGTCTGCGTCCACGTGATGCTGATGCTCGGTCTGGCATCGGTGATGACGCCCCTGATGACGTCGTCGCTGGGATCGGTGCCGTCGGAGCTGTACTCGTACGGCAGCGCGATCTTCAACACCGTCCAGCAGCTCGCGGGCGCGGCCGGTACGGCGCTGTTCATCACCGTGATGACGGTGACCGCCACGTCCGCCGCATCCGAAGGTGCCAGCGAGCTCGCTGCGAATCAGGACGGCATCCACACGGCGTTCCTGTGCGGTGGCGCGGTGTCGCTGCTGGCGGTGGTCGCGGCCTTCTTCATCCGCAAGCCCGCGACGACGCTCGCCGAAGCGAAATAGCTGCGCAGACGTGAACCTCGCGGGGCCGTGAAGCACGCAACGCAAAGGTCAGGCTCGCAACGCCGATGGTCGACCATTCGTGTTGCGAGCCTGACCTAAAGGGTGCGAGCCTCAGCCGAGTATCTCCCGCAACACTGCGGCGAAGCCTTCCGGGTCGCCGGGGGTGCCGTATCCGTCGCCGGTGAACCCGGCGTGGCCGCCGGGAAACATGGTGAGCTCGACGCCCAGCCGCTTCGCGACCTCCGCTGCTGCGCGAGCGGAGACCTCACCCGTCGACTCCCTGCCCGCTCCGATCACAATGCGGGTCGACGCCTGCGCCAGTGCGCCGAAGTCGGGTTCGTATCCGGTGCACGACTGCAGATTCTGGCTGAGCAGAGCGTCGTCGCGGGAGCCGTCGTCCTCGGTGCTCATACCGAACATCGACGGGTCGGGCGCGGGCACGGCGAGATAGGACGGTTCCAGTGGGCCCGTTTGCGACAGCATCATCGCGAACTTCGCCATTGCCGGACCCATCCCGCTGCGCTGGTAGCTGGCATCGATGTCGTCGATCACCGCTTTGATCACCGAGTGGTCGGGCAGGAGTGGGCACGCCGGCGGTTCGTGCGCGATCAGCGTCCGGACTTGTTCGGGATGTACCGTGACCAACGCGAGGCCGTTCACCGCGCCACCGCTGCTGCCGAACAGATCGACCGGGCCGACGCCGAATGCATCGATGAGGCGGTGCAGGTCGTCGGCGTGCAGTTCGGGCGTCGAGAGGCCGGGGGTGTCACGGGGGCTGCGCATGACGCCGCGAGGGTCGTAGGTGACGACGGGGCGGTCGACGAACTGCGCCGCGAGCGCTGCGAATCCTCCCGCATCCATCGGCGACCCCACGATCAGCAGTGGGGTGCCGGACTTCAGGGAGCCGCGGATGTCGTAGGTGAGGGTGGCGCCGGGAACGTCCAGGGTGGCGGTGGTGACGGGGCGATCGATTGTGGTCATGCCGTGACAGACCGGGGTCGACGACAGAACTCATCGGTCAGGTCCGAGATTGCCCGATCGCGGGTATCGGCCCGCCGATGGCCGATACAGTAGATACTCGACAAGGACCCCCAGTGTTCCGCATCGGAAGGGACGAGCTTGTGACCAGATCCGGCAAGGTGGAAATCGATCCGGCGCTGATCGATCTGTACAAGGACCTTCACAGACATCCGGAACTCGGGTTCCAAGAACATCGCACTGCTGCGATCGTGGCCGAGCGATTGAGTGCTTTCGGGTTCGAGGTCACCACCGGTGTCGGGAAGACCGGAGTGGTCGGGGTGTTGAAGAATGGCGCCGGACCGACCGCATTGCTTCGCGCCGACATGGATGCCCTCCCTGTCAAGGAGGACACCGGCCTCGACTACGCCAGTACCGCTACCGCCGTGGACGAACACGGCGAGACGAAGCCGGTGGCGCACGCGTGCGGTCACGACATGCACATGACGTGCCTGCTCGGCGCAGCGCAGATTCTCTCCACTGATACTGCGAGTTGGTCGGGCACACTGCTCCTCGTCTTCCAACCGGCCGAAGAGTTGGGTGCGGGAGCCCAAGCCATGGTCGACGACGGGCTGTTCGACAGGTTCCCCAAACCGGATGTGGTGCTCGGTCAGCATGTGGCGCCGCTTCCGGCAGGCAAGATCGCCGGACATCCCGGTCTCTCGTATGCGGGGTCGGACTCGCTGCGCGTGCGTGTGATCGGCCGAGGTGCGCACGGGTCGATGCCGGAAGCATCCATCGACCCGATCGTCATTGCGGCCGAGGTCGTATTGCGTCTGCAGACGATCATCTCGCGTGAGATCCCGAGCACGGCGACTGCAGTGCTCACGGTCGGCTCCGTTCATGCCGGAAATGCGGCCAATGTCATTCCCGGTGAGGCGGAGCTCCAACTGAACATCCGCAGCTACGACGCGGGGGTACGGCAAAAGATCCTCGACAGCGTCGACCGCATTGTTCGCGGCGAATCTGCGACAGCGGGCGCCCCGGAAGAACCTGAAATTACCTCGATCGAGCGGTTCCCGGTGGTCACGAACGATCCTTCCGCCCTGAACAAGACGTTGGATGCCTTCGCTACGTGGTTGGGGGCGGACAAGATCCTCGACCCGGGGGCGGGCGCGGGCAGCGAGGACGTCGGAGTCCTCGCCACGAGCGCAGGTGCGCCCCTGGCGTATTGGCTGCTCGGAGGAGCGGATCCGTCGGTGTTCACCACGGGCGACATGACGGATCCCGCGCTGCTGAAGGTGCCGTCGAACCACTCGCCGCACTATGCGCCGGTCATCGAACCGACCATGACGATCGGGGTCACGGCATTGGTCACCGCAGCGCGAACCTGGTTGCCGGTGACGTAGCGGATTGTCGGCGCCCCTGCACAGGGGCGAAGCTCCTCACAACATCCCTTTCGGGTTCTACAACAGTCCATATGGACTGTTATGGTTCTGCGCGTGACCGAAGAACAGACCCTTGCACCACGCGCCGGACGTCGCGAATGGTCGGCCCTCCTCGTCCTCGTCCTCGTCGTGGTGTTGATTGCGGTCGACAACACAGTGCTCTACCTGGCCGTGCCGTCGATGGCCGCCGACATCGACCCCAGTTCGACGCAGTTGTTGTGGATCGGCGACATCTACTCGTTCGTGCTGGCAGGTCTGCTCATCACGATGGGCAACCTGGCCGATCGCATCGGTCGCAAACGGTTGCTGCTCATCGGTGCTGCAGGGTTCGGTGTCGCATCCGTCATCGCGGCGTTCGCACCCAACCCCGAAACCCTCATTGCTGCACGCGTTCTGCTGGGCGTGGCAGGCGCGACGCTGATGCCGTCGACGCTGGCGATCATTCGTGCCACATTCCTCGACGCGAAACAACGCACGACGGCGATCGCCATCTGGGCGATGGGCGCCACCGGAGGCGCCGCGATCGGTCCGCTCGTCGGCGGTGTCCTGCTCGAGAACTTCTGGTGGGGCTCGGTGTTCTTGATCAATGTGCCGGTGATGGTGATCGTGCTGGTCGCCGGGCCGATGCTGCTGTCGGAGTCGCGCGGTAGCTCCGCTCTGACGATCGACGTGATCTCGGCGTTGTTGTCGATCCTCGCCATCGTCCCGGTGGTGTACGCCGTGAAGCACTGGGCCGGTAGCGGGCTGGACTGGAGCGTCCCGGTCACCGCGGTGTTCGGCCTGACCATGGGCTACCTCTTCGTGCGCAGGCAGATGCGACTGCCGAATCCGTTGCTCGACCTCTCGTTGTTCCGAATGCCCGCTTTCTCGGGTGCCGTGGCCGCCAACGGCCTGGCGATCTTCGCGTTCCTCGGGCTGCTGTACTTCTTCTCGCAGTACCTGCAGCTTGTCCGCGAATACGGCCCGCTGAAGGCAGGTTTGGCCGAACTGCCGTCGACGATCGCATCGATGATCGTCATCCTGTTCGTCGGTGCGCTCGTGGCACGTATGGGAACCGGTCGCGCGATCGGGCTCGGGCTCGCGACGGGAGCGATCAGCCTCGCCGGGCTCGGCCTGACCGTTTCGATGTCCAGCTATTGGGGCCTCGGTCTGTCGCTGGTCCTCCTCGGCCTCGGTGTCGGTATCGCGATGACACTGTCGACCGACGCCGTGGTCTCCGCGGTTCCCGCGGAACGTGCCGGAGCCGCATCCTCGATCGCGGAGACCGCTTACGAGCTCGGCGGAGCCTTGGGAATCGCGGTGCTCGGATCCGTTCATCTGGCGATGTACCGGTCGCATCTCGATCTGCCCGCGGGTACCGACCCGTCCGACGCGGCGACCGCCGAAGATTCGCTGGTTTCGACCGTCGCGACCGTCCTCGACCCGATCGTGGTCGACCATGCCCGGTCCGCGTTCGCGACAGCGGTGCAGACCACGTCTTTCGTCGCCGCGGTGATCCTTGCGGTCTCAGCCGTGGTGGCCTGGCGTGTGATCCCGTCTCCGCGGGGTGCGACAGTGGGGACCCATGAAGCGCACTGATCAGGTTGTCACCCGCGACAAGGAACGCACCCGCCGAGCGATCCTCGAAGCCGCCGAGCAGATGTTCGCCGAGCGTGGTTCGAAGGTCAGTCTCGCCGATATCGCTGCTGCGGCGGGGGTGACCAAAGGTGGCTTGATGCACCACTTCCCGAACCGCGACGCTCTGGTCTACGGCGCGCTCGAACACGGCATCCTGCGCGTGTGGGAGGAAGTACACGCCCACGTCGAGCTGTCGGAGAACAGGCCCGGAAAGTTCACGCGAGGTTATGTGCGCGCCCTCACCGGGGGCAGTGCCTACCTCATGGACATCTTCAACCCCGGTACTCTGCTCGCCACGCTCGGGAACTCTGCGGAGGTCGAGGCGCTGTATGTGCGGGACGCCGAGAAGTGGGACGCCGCATTCGCTGCAGACGGCCTGCCATGGCCGCGTGTGCTGGTGATCCGGTCGGCGGCCGAAGGGCTCGCCCTCTCGGTGGCGAGCCCGTATCTGAGCAGCAACGACCTCGATCTCGCGCGTGCGGAACTGCTGGCGCTCACCGAGGAGCACTAGCGCTGCGGAAGTAAGCAGGGCAAATGTAAACCTCGCAGGGCTGGTGGGTGACCACTGGTCCTGCGAGGTTCCTGTTTCGTCTGCTTACTTCGGTGCGCGGTCACGGAATGGCAGGCCTAGGCGTTCTGCGCGCGTCCCGCAGCGCGGGGTTCGGCCTGCAGTGCCTCTTCGGCATCGACGAAGTTCCCCGACAGGCTCATGCGCCGCGCGAACCCGCGACCCACGGCGGCGGGCAGGCGCGACGTCAGCCCCCAGCCCGGGAGCACTCCGACGCGGGCGTGGGTGTCGGCGAATCGTGCGCGCGTCGAGGCGATGAGAATGTCGCATGCGAGAGCCAATTCGAGGCCACCGGTGATGGCGGCACCGTTGATCGCGCCGATCACAGGCTTCGACAGCGGCGTCCACGGATGCCCGACGGGAATGCTCTCGTCCTCGACCTTCAGGAGCGTGTTGCCGCCGGATCCGAGTTCCTGGAGGTCGAGACCCGCGCAGAAGGCGGGGTCGGAGCCGGTGAGGATGACGACGCTGGTCTGGTCGTCGGCGTCCGCTGCGGCGAGTTCCGCGCGCAGGGTATCGATGAGCGCCGAGTTGAGCGCGTTGCGTTGCTGCGGTCGGTTGAACGTGAGAATGCGGACGGGTCCGCGCTGTTCGACGAGCAGGATCGATTCCGGCACAGCTTCTCCTCGGTGCTCTCGTGCTGCAGTGCTGTCCTGCTGCGAATTGACCTCTGTCTACCCGATGTGAAGTGTGCGGCGCTATCGGGCGCCGGGCATTTCGCGTAGCACCTCCAAGACCCGCTGGAGCGCGGGAGCGGTGTTGCCGCGTCGCCATGCGAGCGCGATCGGAAGTATCGGGCCGCCGTCGAGTGGGAAGTACTGCACGCCGTCGACGGTGATGTGCGCGGTCGACGCCACGACGACGGCGATCCCGACACCCGCGCCGACGAGAGCCAGGAGGCTGTACGGGTCGGGGGCTTCACGAGCGATGGTCGGTGCGAATCCTGCCGACGCGCACACGGTGAAGGTGGCATCGCGTACGAGTGAGCCGTGTGCTGCGGGATAGACCACCAGCCGTTCACCTGCGAGATCACCGGGTTCGAGAGTGTCTCGGTCGGTAAGTCGATGCCCGGCCGGTACCGCGACCATCAGGGATTCGTGTCGCACGGTCTCGGTGGCGAAGTCGTCGGGGACGGGGAGGCCGACGATGCCCATGTCGAGCAGGCCCTGGGCGACGAGATCGAGCACTTCGCCCGAATAGGTCTGGGGGCGTAGATCGAGTTCGATGCCGGGATGGTGATCCGCGAGCTCGCGGGTCAGCTCGGACAGCACGGTGTAGCCGCTCGCCCCGCCGAATCCGACGCTGACCACGCCGGTCTCTCCGGCCGCGGTCGAGCGCACCACCGCGCGTGCCACCTGGAGCTGTGCTGCGATCACCCGCGCCGGGGGCAATAATGCCGTGCCTGCGGCGGTGAGCTGCACCGATCTGGTGGTGCGCTCGAACAATCGGGCGCCGAGTTCTCGTTCGAGGGTGCGGATCATCTGGCTCAGCGGCGACTGTGCGATGTGCAGCCGTTCCGCGGCCCGCCCGAAATGCAGTTCCTCGGCAACCGCGAGGAACGCCTGCAGCTGACGGAATTCCATGTCTCCCTCGAATAAGTGGAATATCCACATAATCATGTTTGATTAAGTCTTGGACTTTACACGATAGTCCGTCGATAGTGATACACGCCTCATTCATTCGCGGACATGGCCCGCACGACACACCTCGGAGTGCATCGTGAATCCAACCCCAGAGCACGCCGCGCACGACACCAAAGCTGCGCGCCGAGCCGGTGTCACCGCCTTCGTCGGCACCACGATCGAGTGGTTCGACTTCTACATCTACGGCACGGCGTCCGCGCTGGTGCTGGGCAAGCTGTTCTTCCCCGACGTCTCCCCGGCGATCGGCACGCTGGCCGCATTCGCGACCTTCGCGGTCGGATTCATCGCACGACCACTCGGTGGCGTGGTCTTCGGCCACTTCGGCGACAAGTTCGGACGCAAGAATGCCGTCATCACCACTCTCGCGATCATGGGCATCGGCACTGTCGGCGTGGGCCTGCTGCCGACCTACGCCCAGATCGGTATCTGGGCGCCGATTCTCCTGGTCCTGTTGCGCGTACTGCAGGGCATCGCGATGGGCGGGGAATGGGGAGGTGCCGTCCTCATCGCCACGGAATTTGCCCCACCACGCAAGAAAGTGCTCTACGGTGCGTTCGCGCAGCAAGGATCACCTGTGGGCAATCTCCTTGCGACAGTGGCCTTCCTCGGTCTGACCGCGATGTCCGACGCCGCATTCGAAGGCTGGGGTTGGCGAATCCCGTTCGTTGCCTCCGCCGCACTGGTGATCGTGGCCCTCTACATCCGGCTGCGGATCCAGGAAACCCCCGAGATGAAGGCGGCCGTCGAGACTCAGGAGAAGAAGCGTCTTCCGCTGGCCGAGGTGCTCAGCACGCACAAGACAGTCTTGCTGCTCGGAGTCGGTGCGGTCGTTGCAGGTGTCGCGATCACGTACGTCAAGACGACCTTCGCGCTGGCCTGGGCCACGACAGATCTCGGGTTCGATCGGGGCGACTTCCTGCTCGTCATCACCCTCGCGCTGGTCGCGCAGGTCATCGTGCAACCGTTCGGTGCCATCCTCGCAACCCGGATCGATGTGCGTCGAGCAGTGCTGTGGATGCTGATCCCCGAGCTCGTCGTCCTGCCGCTGATGTTCGTGCTCATCCAGACCGGCTCGCTCACCTGGGCGATCATCGGCATGGTCCTCGCGACGGCGCCGCACGCGATGTACTACGCGGCGCTGGCGGGCATCCTCGCGCAGGTGTTCCCCACCCACATTCGTTACACGGGGATCTCGCTGTCGTACCAGCTGTCGACGGCGATCTTCGCGGGCACCGCTCCGATGGTCAGCCAGTTCCTGCTCAATCGCACCGGCACGATCTGGCCGGTCGTCGGACTCGGGCTCGGATACGTCCTGCTCTCGCTGATCTGCATGACGGCGCTCCTGCGCCGATCGGCCACCGCACCCGGTGCCGTCGCCGACTCCGCGGACCCCGCACCCGCCCGCACACCCGCTGCCACGCACTGACTTCCGCCGAGAACACACTGCCGAAAGGACGACGATGAACTACGCACACGAGGACCCAGCACTCCAGGCAGTGCTCGACCAGTGGATCGGCGAACCCGACCGTGAACTCACCGAGCGTCTTCTCGACCGCCTGGGTGCGGACGCTGCACAGCGACTCGACGCACTCGCCACCACCGCCAATGCGCACCCCCCGACACTGCGCCAATACGACCACGATGGTGAGCGCATCGACACCATCGACTACCACCCCGCCTATCTGGAACTGTGTCGCGCTGCCTACTCGGAGTACGGGCTCTCCGCACTCTCGCATCGCCCCGTCCACGGCTGGACGGACGTGCCCCCGCACCTCGTCAAATACCTCGCGTCGTACCTGTTCGTGCAGGCCGAGTTCGGGCTCGCATGCCCGGTGTCGATGACAGATGCCGCTGCCCGCACGCTGCGCATGTTCGGCGATCCCGACGTGTTCGGGCCCTACATCGACGGACTGACCTCCACGGACCCGGACGCGGCGCTGACCGGCGCGATGTTCATGACCGAGACGCAGGCCGGAACCGACATCGCGCAGACCGAGACCCGTGCCGAACACGACGGCACCGAGTGGCGCCTGACGGGCCGTAAATGGTTCGCCTCCAACCCGGACGCCGACGTCATCGTCACGCTCGCTCGGTTCCCGGGCGGCACCGAGAATTCCACACGCGGCGTGGGAATGTTCATGGTGCCCAAGCGACTTCCCGACGGAACGCGGAACTCGTACACGATCGATCGGCTCAAGGACAAACTCGGCACCCGCTCGATGCCCAGCGGTGAAGTCACGCTGCACGGCGCATACGCCATACAGGTCGGTGAACTCGACCGCGGTTTCCGTCAGATGACCGAGATGCTCAACACCTCCAGGCTCTCCAACGCGATGCGCTCCAGCGCGCTCATGCGCCGCGCTCTGCGGGACGCGGTCGAGCACACCCGGGTACGGGAAGTGTTCGGCAAGAAACTGTTCGACCAACCGCTCATGCGCGCGACACTGCTGCCGCTCGCACTCGACGCCGAGGCAGCGCTCGCACTCGTCGCCTACAGCGGCGCCACCCTCGACCGTGCCGACCGCGGTGACGACGCTGCACGCAGCATCGTCCGGATCCTCACCCCCGTCGCGAAGCACTACATCTGCAAGCGGGCACGCACTGTCACCGGCGAGGCGATGGAGATCCGCGGCGGCAACGGATACATCGAGGACCGGGTGTTCGCGCGACTCGTCCGCGACTCGCACCTCGGGTCGATCTGGGAGGGCTCGAGCAACGTCATCGCCCTCGACGTCCTGCGCTCCATGCGCAAGAACGGTGCACACCGCGACCTGGCGGTAGCGATGCGCGCGATGCTCGACTCCGCGGGAGGCGACTGCGCACCTGCCGTCCAGGAACTGCGGGAACGGTGGGATGTGCTCGAGGCCAAGGGGGAGGAACTGCTCGCGGGCGACGACGTGCGCGCTCAAACCCTCTGTGCCACCTACACGGACGATCTCGCGCGTACCGTGATGGCCACGCTGCTCGTCGACCTCGCGTCCGGCCACATCGCCCGTGGTCGTGGATACCGGTCGCTGCTGGTGGCCAATGCTTACCTCAGCGGCCTGGCCGGCGAACCGAATGCCGTCGCGCTGGCACACCTCGATGTCGTCGTCGACGGCACCGATATCGACCCGTCCGTTGCGCACGCCGCGGCGACGGACTCACTCGCAGGAGCACACTGATGACCGACAATCCCGTCACCGGACCGGCGCCCCTCGCCGGCGTCAAAGTGGTCGATCTGTCCAAGATCCTCGCCGGACCCTACGCAACGATGTCGTTCGCCGACCTCGGTGCCGATGTCACCAAAGTGGAACATCCCGATGGCGGCGACCCCACACGCACGTGGGGCCCACCTTTCGTCGGGGACGACGCCACCTACTATCTCGCGGTCAACCGCGGCAAGAAGTCGGTGACCCTCGACCTGAAATCGGAGGAGGGACAGCGGATCGTCCACCGCATGCTCGAGGACGCCGACGTCGTCGTCGAGAACTTCAAACCGGGCAGCGGGCTGCAGAAGATATTCGACTACCGCGCATTGTCGGAACGGCACCCGCACCTCGTCGTCCTGCACATTTCGGCGTTCGGCGACGAAGGGCCCCTGGCAGACCAGCCGGGCTACGACATGGTCGCCCAGGCGGCAGGCGGACTGATGTCGTTGACCGGCGAGCCGGGTGGGGCGCCTATGAAGGCCGGTTACGCGATGGGTGACCTCGGCGCAGCCCTGTTCGGTGTGATCGGCGTGCTCGCGGCCCTGGTCGAACGGAGCCGAACCGGACGTGGCCAGTACGTCACCACCTCGCTGTTCGAATGCCAGCTCGCGATGCACGTCAACTGGGCCACCAACTACTTCGCGACGAAACAGCGTCCGCATGCACTCGGCTCAGCGCATCCCAACCTTGCTCCGTACCAGGCATATCCGGCCAGTGACGGCTACTTCGTCGTCGCGGTCGGCAACGACGGATTGTGGGATGCCCTGTGCCGGGCGATGGGTCGCGCAGAACTTGCGACCGACCCGCGGTTCCACCGCAACCGAGACCGCATCGAACACCGGGACGAGCTCGAACAGGTGCTCACCGCGGTGTTTGCCGCGCACACCGTCGAGTACTGGTGCCGGGTACTCGAGGAACACGCGGTGCCGGTCTCGCCGATCCGGCACCTCGACGAGATCTACGACGACCCGCACACCGCCGCGATCGGCATGATCGGCACCGTCGACCACGCGTCGGGTCCGCTCGAACAGATTGCTTTCCCCGTCAACTTCGGGGGAGTGCGACCCCGGCTGCGCTCGGCGCCACCGGTGCACGGCGAGCACACCGACGATGTGCTGGAGAAGTATCGGACCGTCCCCGTCTGACATTTGTCCTGATTCGGGTATCTGGTATCGGGAGGACGGCGATGTGGCGCGTGCGTCGTTTCCTCATGGGCCCCACATCCACCATCCCCATGTCGATTGCGGACAGCGGGAGATGGATGTGGACGCTCAGACGAGTGTTGCGTTGTATGCCGCGAGGTGGGATCTGATCAACTCTGTCCCGGCGCGGTCATCGAGCTTGATCGGGCCCCGGGACACGGTCATCAGCTCATGCAGCCTCACACCTGCATGGGGTGTGATCGTCATGATGACGGAGAACTTGTCCTCGTCGTTGCGTGCCCGGTACTTGATGCCGAGCGCGCCGTCGGTCCCGCGCAGGATGGATGCTGCCCAGTCTCGGGTGGTCCGGTAGTCGACGGGGTCGCATTTCGTCAGCCAGGTGTCTTGGCCGATCGCTGCCAGATGAGAGCCGTGCAGCAGTGCGACCGGGACATCGTCGGTGACGGTGACCTGGGACAGGACTCGACCGGCCAGCTTGGCCTTCCTCAGGATTCTGGGAACGTGATCATCCAACGGGAGCGACCGGCAGTAGGTCTCCGCTATGCACGTGGAGATGTCCTCCCCGAAATAGGTGTAGTGGTACGACCCGTCGGACGAGTCGAACCGTCCGCCTCCCGCTCCCGCCGGGGTCGGATTCAGGGTCAAAGCCCCCCGGTCCGGGTCGCCGGAGTGGATACGCCAGAGCGTGGTTCCGGCGGTGAGCGACCCGATGTGCGCGGTGACCGATGCCGGTGGTGGGCGGTTAGGCAAGGTCGTCCGCGATCTCGGCATCCAGCAACGCGCGCACGGCGTCGAGCGATCCCTCATTCAGAAGTTGGGCCGGAGACTTGCGATCTTCGGCCGACGGGTTGGGTGAGAGCCACCATGACGCGACACCCCACGGGTCATCTCGGGCGCCGAGATTCACGTTGCCTTCCCGCGCTACCTGATTCGCCTCGTCGGACTGCGAGAACTGAAACGCCGGATACCGGAACTTCCCGGCCCGTTTGAGTCCGATGACTTCGCCTTTGGTGCTGAGTTTGCGTAGCGCATCGCTGGGGTTGGCCCAGTTCTTGTTGTACTGGTTTGCGACCTCTTTGGCGGACAGGTGCGGGAACGACAGGATGTGTTCGACGGCGTCGCTCAGGACGGTCTTTTCGTCGAGGATGTCGTCCGATTCGATGAGTTCGAGGATCGGGTCGTCTCGATCGATCCGTCCGGCGAGCATGATGTGGCTGACCCTGTCGGCGATCAGGCGCATGCTTGGTCTTCTGTACAGCTCGGCTCGCATCCGGGCGATGAATTCGTGGTCGCTCATGCTGCTGCGCTGTTGTTGCGGATCGGGCTGGTAGCTCGATCCTGCAGGCTTGTGTGCCATGTCCCTCCTCGGTGCCCGGACGGGTGCCCTGAACCCGATTCTATATAGAAGTCTACCATAGATTTCTCGGGTGGTGGCAGGGGTCCCCGTCTGACATTTGTCATCGTGATCTTGTGACGGACGGGGATCGCGGCGCACCCCGCGACACAGCAGACTTCTGATCATGAACAACAGGGATGTCGCAGCCATCGAGCTGCACGACGTCGTCAAGAGTTTCCGGCCCCGAGGCGGCGACGAAGTACACGCCGTCGACCACCTCGACGTGACCGTGCGGCGCGGCGAAATCGTCGCGCTGCTCGGCCCGAACGGCGCGGGCAAGACCACCACTCTCGACATGGTGCTGGGCTTCACCGAACCCACCACCGGGGTGGTGTCGGTCTACGGGAAACCGCCACGGCACGCCATCGCCGCAGGCCAAGTCTCTGCGGTACTCCAGACCGGCGGGCTGCTGCGCGACCTCACCGTCCGCGAGACCGTGCAGATGATCGCCTCCACCTTCCCCGAACACCGCGACGTCGACGAAGTCCTCGAGCGGGCCGGGGTCACGAAGCTCGCAAGCCGGATGGTGTCGAAATGTTCGGGCGGTGAACAGCAACGACTGCGCTTCGCCCTCGCCCTGCTGCCCGACCCCGACCTGATCGTCCTCGACGAACCGACTGCGGGGATGGACGTCGGTGCCCGCCGCGAATTCTGGTCCACCATGCACGCCGAAGCCGACGCCGGACGCACCGTCGTCTTCGCCACCCACTACCTCGAGGAAGCCGACGCGTTCGCCGACCGCATCGTCATGATCGCCGACGGACGTGTCGTCGCAGACGGCCCGACATCCGAGATCCGCACGATCGCCGCGGGACGGGTCGTCTCGGCCGACATCGCCCACGGACGCGAAGATGCGATGTACGCCGCGCTGAAGTCGCATCCCGGCGTCGCCGACATCTCGGTGATGGGTAACCGGATCGAAATCAGGGCAACCGATTCCGACGACGTGGCCCGCATGCTCCTCGTCGACCTCGGCGCTACGAACCTCGAAATCACCGGTGGTTCACTCGAAACCGCGTTTCTCGCACTCACCGAGAAGGTGCCCGCATGACCACTACGTTCATTCGCCTCGAGTTGCGCCGCAAGTTCCGTGATTACGTGAGCGTCTTCTTCATCGCGGTCCTGCCCGCCTTCTTCTACATCATTTTCGGTGCATCGCAGTCGTATTCGTCCGAATCGGCCGGCCACGGCAACGTCGCCATGTACATCATGATCTCGATGGCCGCGTACGGCGCGGTCACCGCGACCACCGGAATAGGCGGGATGGCCGCCGTCGAACGCATGCAGGGGTGGGGACGTCAACTCGGTCTGACGCCGCTGACAGACGCCGGGTTCGTCGCGATGAAGGCCACTGTCGCGCTGGTGTTCGCCGCGATCCCCATCGCTCTGATCTTCATCCTCGGTGTGTTCACGGGAGCATCGGGGGAGTGGAGCGCCTGGATCCTGAGTTCGATCGCTGTGCTCGTCGGCGCTGCCGTGTTCTCCGTGTACGGCCTGATGTTCGGTCTCGCATTCCGATCGGAAGCGGCTGTCGGGGCCGCGAGCGGCAGCCTGGTGGTTCTCGCGTTCCTCGGCAACATCTTCGTTCCCCTCTCCGGCACGATGCTCGCCATCGCGAAGTTCACGCCGCTCTACGGCTACGTGGCGCTCGCCCGGTACCCTCTGACCGAGGGCGTCCTGATCGACAGCAACGGCAACCCGCTACCTGCCGAACCGCTGTGGGTACCGGCGCTCAACTTGTCGGTGTGGGCGGTGATCTTCGTGGTTCTCTCGACCTACCTGGTGAAACGAGGGCGGGGCCGGCAGTGACCGAAAGCGGACGAACGGACGAGGACCCGTGGGCTCGATTCGGATGGTTCATGGCCACCGTCTGGCTCCTGTTCCTGATCTACCCTCTGTCCGAGGTGCTGACCACAGGATCGACCCTCGGCAGGGCGCTCGGCAGTGCAGGCATCGCCGCATTCGCGATCGTGTACATCCACGGATTCCGTTCGCTCTATACCGAGAAGACACCCCCGGCCCGCATCGCGGCCGTCCACCTCCCGCTTCTGGTGCTGCTGATCGGCGCCGTGAGCCTGCACATCGGTACGGACGCACTGGGTATGAGTGCATTCGTCGTGTCCTTCGCGATGTTCACGCTGACGTTCGTGCCCAGGATGATCGTCCTTGTCGTCGTCGCCGCTGTATGCCTGCTGGTTCCGTGGTGGAACGGGACCCTTCGTGACGACTTCTTCTATACGTTGATCGTCGTGCTGGTGGGTGGGATCACCGCCGTGATCCGCGCGGTCGGCGACCGCGACGACGAGTACAACGCACTGCGCAACGAACTCGTGATCGCCGACGAACGCGACCGCGTCGCCCGCGACGTGCACGACGTCCTCGGCCACAGTCTCACCGCGGTCACCGTCAAAGCCGAACTGGCCGAACGACTCGTCGACGCCGACCCGCAGCGCGCGAAGGCGGAGCTCGCTGCGATCCGTTCCCTCACCCGTGAAGCCCTCGGTGAAGTACGGGCCACGGTCACAGGGCTGCGGGTTGCGCGGCTCGGCGACGAACTCGACCGCGCAACCGCCGCACTCGGCGACGCCGGGATCGACGTCGAAATGCGCGGCGACGCCTCCGTCGTCGACCCCCGCTATCGCCTTGTGCTCGGCTGGGCGCTGAGGGAAGCGGTCACCAATGTGGTGCGGCACAGCAACGCGCAGCACTGCGAGATAGACCTCGACGGACATTCGTTGCGCGTCACCGACGATGGTGTGGGCACCGACGGCATTCGCGAGGGCAACGGCCTGCGAGGTCTACGCGACCGAGTGCGATCGGCAGGCGGGAAATTCACCGTAGGTGCAGGGCCCGCGGGGGTAGGCACAGAGCTGAAGGTGGAGTTCGGATGATTCGCGTGTTGTTGGCCGACGACCAGGCGCTCGTGCGTGGTGCGTTGGCGGCCCTGCTCGGACTCGAAGGCGACATCGACGTCGTCGCCGAAGTGGGCAGAGGCGACGAGGTCGTCGACGCCGCACGGTCGAGCAACGCCGAGGTGTGCCTGCTCGACATCGAAATGCCGGGGCTCGACGGGATCACGGTGGCCGGGGAACTCGCCCGCGAACTTCCCGGCGTGCGGTCGCTGATCGTCACCACCTTCGGCAGACCCGGCTACCTGCGCTCTGCCCTCGAAGCGGGTGCGTCGGGGTTCGTCGTCAAGGACACGCCCGCCGCCGAACTCGCCGAAGCGGTGAGGCGAGTTCGGCGAGGCGAACGTGTCGTGGATCCGGCGCTGGCTGCCGAGTCCATCGCCGGTGGCAACAATCCACTCACCGACCGCGAACGCGACGTGCTGCGCGCGGCACTGGACGGTGTCCCGGTCGCCGCGATCGCCTCTGTTGTGCACCTGTCGCAGGGGACGGTGCGCAACTACCTGTCGTCGGCGATCGGGAAGACGGGGACGACGACAAGGGTCGAAGCGGCACGGCGAGCCCAGCAGAACGGGTGGATCTGAGCGTGACGCCCGTGCTGGGACGACGTCGGCTATTCCGTCCGACCATCACCCCGGGGTGCTTATCCGTACCTTGCAAGCGCACGCAGCCGTACCCAATCGACCGGAGGCGATGACGGCTTGGTGCCCGGGCGCTCACGGGGCACCCGCACCCGCAACGCCCCCGGCTCGATCGTGCACCGCACCGGCGTGGTCAACAAGAGAGACTCACCGTCCACCCCCACCGAGATCTCGGGTGTGTCGGCGTCGATGATCACCTCGGACGTCTCGTGCTGGGTCAGGCCGCGCGCATGGGCTCGTCGTAGCAGGGAGACTGCCTGGCCGGCGCCGGCGACCGACACCGTCACGACGCCGAGCAGCCCCCGGTCGAGCCGGTCCCGGCGACTCATGCCCGCGAGGTCGCTTCCGCCGTAACGGTTGTTGCTCACCAGCACGGCCTGCGGGGAGCGGACGGTGACGTCGCCGATCTGCGCGACCAGATTCGGGCCGGACTGTCCGGCAAGCAGATCCGGAAGCATCTTCAGCACGGTCCGAGTCTTGTCGTCTCGGTAGGCGGGGCTACGTACCACCTCGGCGTACACACCGAACGACGCGTTGTTGACGAACGCCCGCCCGTTGATCCGCCCGAGATCGATGCGAATGTCGACGCCGTCGCGGAGCGCATCGAGGCACCGCGTGGGATCGTCGCGATCGAGCCCGAGGTCCATCGCGAAATGATTGCGTGTCCCGGCGCTGATCACCATGAACGGCACCCGAAACTCGGCGGCGACCGCAGCGACACGTGCCTGGGTACCGTCGCCGCCGGCAACGCCGAGCAGATCTGCGCCGTTCATGACTGCCCGGCGGGCGAGTTCATCGACGGCGGAAAAGTTCGTCTCGTCGAGCAGAACCACTTCGGCGCCGAGTTTCTCCGCTTTGTGCTGAAGATCGAACCGCGTGACCTTTCCACCCCCGGATCGGGGGTTCATGATGAGGAACGGGTGGCTCGGTGGTGTTGCCGGGATCTCCAACATCACCTCGTCAGAAGCCTTGCGTCGCAACGCTGCACGAGCGCAGGTCGTTGCGAGGACTGCGAGGATCAGCGACGCGATCACCACTGCGAGCAGATTCGCCCGGATGAAGAACACGAATACCGTCAGGGGTGCGAGCACCGCTACGGCCAGGGTTGCCCAGCGAAGCGCACCACGGCCGGCGAGGAACCAGTACAGGGCGGCCACGAAAACCACCGCACCGCCGACCCCGATGAGGAGAATCCCCATCGTGCTCAGCAGACCGGCGAACAGCACCGGGACGGCGACGGCGAGGAATGCGAGGGCGAAGGCAGCACGCGCCCACCAGCGCTGACCGGGTGTTCCGTTCTCGATGATCAGAGTTTCGGGCATGCCGGCCCACCTCTCGCACGCTGGCCCACGGTAGCTATCCGAGTATCGTGTTACGTCGGAATTGTGCCGTTATGCCGTCGAACCGTCCACAAAGGCGCACACTTGATTCCGTCCAATACATATTCGAGACGGGAACAGTCATGGCCGGAGAGCTGGATACCAAGCAGGCTGTCGCCAAGGGAACTGCCATGGGCGCAGCAATTCTTCTTGTCACCGTCGGTGTTCTGCAGATATTCCAGGGCATCGCGGCCATCGCCAAGGACGAAGTGTTCGTCACCGGCATCGAGTACATCTACAAGTTCGACTTCACCACGTGGGGATGGATCCACCTGATCCTCGGCATCCTCGTCACGCTGACGGGTCTGGTTCTGTTCACGGGCGCTCTCTGGGCGCGGTTCGCGGCGATCTGCATCCTCTGCTTGTCGATCGTCGCCAACTTCCTGTGGCTGCCCTACTACCCATGGTGGTCGATCCTGATCATCGCACTCGATGTCGTCGTCATCTGGGCAATCGTGACATGGAACCCTGACCGGGTTGATTCCGGCCAGGTCTGATCGGGCGAGTGCCGATGTCCGCTTCCGGTGTGGTCGCGCACCTGTCCCGTGAAGAGCGAGCACAGCGCGGTCGTGCTGCTCGGAAGGTGACTCCGTTGGAGTCGCTCGCCGAAGTCGACACGGATTCCGCACGCGACCCGATCGGTTTGCTCGAGCAGCAGGCGATGTCACGAGTCCGGGAGCTCGTGCCGGTGCGGTACGGGCGGATGTCGGCGTCGCCCTTCCCGTTCTATCGGGGTGCGGCCCTCGTGATGGCCGACGACTTGTCACGCACCCCGAATTCGGGTCTGCACACGCAACTGTGCGGGGATGCGCATCTGAGCAATTTCGGGATCTTCGCGACTCCGGAACGCAAGCTGGCGTTCGACGTCAACGATTTCGACGAAACCTACCCCGGCCCGTTCGAATGGGATGTCAAGAGGTTGGTGGCGAGCCTGGCCGTCGCGGGTCTCGAGAACGGGTACCGCCGTAAGCACATCAAACGGATCACGCGGGCGTGCGCCGCCGAGTATCGGGAGACGATGCTCGTCCAGGCGGGGCGCGGCAATCTCGCGGTGTGGTACTCGCACATCGAGCCGACGACCGATCTCGTCGAGCTGCGGGACGTACTCGACACGACGATGAAGAAACGCACCCGCAAGATGCTCGAGAAGTCCAAGACCCGCGACAGCGTCCAGGCGTTGAGCAAACTCACCGAGGTCGTGAACGGAGAGCGGAAGATCATCCACAATCCGCCGCTGATCGTTCCGCTGGAAGAAGCGCTCGCCGTGGGTGACACCGCGGCGCTGTACGAAGAGTTGCATCAGCGCATGCACGCGTACCGGTCGACGTTGCAGTGGGACCGTCGCGTTCTGCTCGAACAATTCGAGTTCGTGCAGGCGGCCCGCAAGGTCGTCGGTGTCGGTAGCGTCGGTACCCGGGCGTTCATCTTCCTGCTGGTCGGCGCCGACGACGGAGACCCGCTGTTCCTGCAGGCGAAAGAAGCGCAGAAGTCGGTGCTGTCCGGATACGTCGACGGCCCGATGTTCCAGAACGAAGGCGAACGGGTCGTCAACGGCCAGCGGCTGATGCAGGCGACCAGCGACATCTTCCTCGGCTGGGAACAGGGGCCCGGCGTCGACGGTGTACGACGCGACTTCTACCTACGGCAGTTGCGCGACGGCAAGGGGTCGGCCGCGGTCGAGGTCATGTCGCCGGAAGGTCTGGCTCTGTACGGACGGCTGTGCGGACGGACCCTGGCCTACGCGCACGCCCGCAGTGGCGACCGCATCGCCATCGCCGAATACCTCGGATCAGGAACCGAATTCGACGAGTCGATGATGGCATTCGCGAAAACGTACGCGGCGCGCAACCTCGAGGATCATGCGCTGCTGGTCGACGCGATCGGTCAGGGAAGGATCACCGCCCGACCCGGCCTCTGAGACGAGTGATCGCGCAGAGCCGGTCCCTACGGCTTCGCGTCGGTGCTTTCGGTCGTAGGCTGCTCGGCCGGACGCTCTTCGTCCGCACGAACCGGACGGGCGAAGCACAGGGAAGCAACGAACCCGATGGCCAGCACCGCCGCAGGCAGCAGTGTCGACTCGGCCATCGCCGAGCTGAAACCGTCGCGGACGAATTCGGGGATCTCGCCGGACATGCCCTCCATGCCGCCGCCCCCACCGGACAGCCCGTTGGCAGATAGGCGCGCGGTGATGAGGGCGCCGATGGCTGCACTGCCGAGGACAGCCCCGACCTGCCGGGTCGTGTTGTAGATGCCTGAGCCCGCGCCGGCCTGGTGCGGCGGCAGGTTGCGTGTCGCGGTCGCGGCGAGCGGCGACCAGATGAAGGCGTTGGCGATGCCCATCAACGAGATCGGCAGCAGTAATTCCCAGATCGCGACGTGCGGGGTCATCACCAGTGCCAGCCATGCCAGCGAAATTGCGAGCATCAGGAACCCGGGTGCCGCGATGTAGCGCGGATGCGTGCGGTCCACCAACTTGCCGACGAACGGGGCGAGCACACCGGACAGCACAGCCATCGGCACCATCAGCAGAGCGGATCCGGTCGGGGACAGTTCGCGCACACTCTGCGCATAGAACATCAGGGGCAGCATCATCGAGGTGATCGAGAAGCCCATCGACGTGATCGCGATGTTGGCCATCGAGAAGTTGCGGTCGCGGAAGAGGACCAAGGGGAGCAGGGGTTCGTCCTTGTTGCGCGACTGGTTCCAGACGAACAGCGCGAGCAGGACGAGTCCGGACCCGATCATCAGCCAGATCCGCAGCGACCAGTCGTAGGTGTTGCCCTCCTGCAGACCGAACACGAGAAGGAACATGCCCGCAGCGCTCAGCACGACACCCGGAATGTCGAATTTGTGCGGGTGTGTCTCGAGTGCGGGGACGTACCGCATCGCGGCGAGGAAGGCGATGACGCCGACCGGCACGTTGACGATGAAGATCCATTCCCAGCCGAGACCGTCGACGAGGATGCCGCCTGCCAGTGGGCCGACCAGTGTTGCGACGCCTGCGGTCGCGCCCCACAGGCCCATCGCCGTGCCGCGCTTGTCGGGCGGGAAGGTGCGGGTGATGACGGCCATCGTCTGCGGGGTCATCATGGCGGCGCCGAAACCTTGGAACACCCGCGCGATGATCAGCATTTCGATACTGCCGGACAGGCCACACCACAGAGACGCCACCGTGAACAGTGCAAGGCCTGTCAGATACAGCCTCTTCGGGCCGTAACGGTCGCCGAGGCGCCCGGTGATCAACAGGGGCACTGCGTACGCCAGGAGGTAGGCGCTGGTGACCCAGACGACGCTGTTGATGTCGGCGGAGAAGGCTTCGAGGATTGCCGGATTCGCCACCGCAACGATGGTGGTGTCGACGAGGATCATGAAGAAGCCCAGGCACAGCGCCCACAGCGCAGGCCAGGGCCTGGCGTAGGTGTGCTGCTGGCTCGTATCGGTCACGCGCTGTTCCTCACCGTTCGTTTCGTCTCGGCGACCGGCGAGCAAGGTAATCGTCCGGAACGATCAACGGCACCCGGCCACGGAAGCTCAGACGCATCAACGTACACCCACCATCGGACAACGTACGGACGCTCGCACACGAGGGTTCCGCATTCAGGAACGAGGGTTCGGCATGGGCGACGATTCGCTCACACCCGAGGGGGGCTCGCCTCGCGCGGAGCGCCGCTGGACTGCATCGGCGTTCGTCCTGGCTGCGATGGCCGTGCCGTTCCTGTTGCCCGCGCGCTATTCGCCGGGCACCGACTGGTTCCTGCCTGCGATCGAAGGTTTTGTGCTCCTCGCGCTGATTGTCGTCGATCCGGGCCGGATCGACCGGCCCGGACGATGGGTACGGGCGTTGTCGATTGCGCTCGTGGTGGTGATTGCCGCAGGCGCGGCGTGGGGTGCGGGGCGACTCGTATGGGATCTGCTCCACGGCGCCCCGCAGACAACGGTGCCGAACGAGTTGCTCGTGGCGGGAGCATTGGTGTGGCTGCAGACCGTGCTCGCGTTCGCCTTTCTGTACTGGGAACTCGACGGCGGTGGACCCGTGACCCGCCATCTTCGGCCACCGGCCCATCCCGATCTGGCGTTTCCCCAGCAGGTTGATCCGCGCCTCGCGGCGCCCGGATGGCGGCCGATCTTCGTCGACTACCTGTACTTGGCCCTGACCAACGCGACCGCGTTCAGTCCGACCGACGTCATGCCGCTGGCACGGTGGGCGAAGCTCACGATGGCGGTGCAGTCGCTTCTGTCGATTGTCATCCTCAGTCTCATGGTGGCAAATGCAGTGAACCTGCTCGATTGAGACTCGGCCGAGCTGCCACGTCCGCGCGGCGCAAATCGGATGTTTCGGGCGGACCGGGGCGGTGCTGTGGCATACCACAAAATCAGGCCGCGATCAGGGTGACGAACCCTGGGTCGAGGGGGATGATATTCACATGAGCGCCACCGCGGAGGATCAGGGTATATCCCGAGTGATCCAGCAGTTGAGCAGCCGTTTCCCCCAAGTTCCCGTCGCAGATATCGAGACGCTGGTCGCCGACCTCAGGGCCGAATTCGATGGTCGCAAGATCAGAGAGTTCGTGCCGTTGTTCGTCGAACGTCGAGCACGTGTCCTCCTGTCGGGGATGCCGGCGCCCGGCTGAGTTCGCCCGGGCGGGGATGTACACCGGCCGTTCGCGCGATGCTTCTCGCGGTTTGCCCGTCGCTCACATCCGTTGCGTAACAAGTCAGGTATGCGCTGCGCAGTGTTCGGAACAGGGTACTTGGGAGCGACGCACGCGGCCTGCATGGCCGAGCTCGGGCACGACGTGCTCGGAGTCGACATCGACGCCGGCAAGATCGCGAAGCTCGAAGCAGGTGAGGTGCCGTTCTACGAGCCGGGCCTGGCCGAGTTGCTCCGCCGCAATCTCGAGGCCTGTCGCCTGGCCTTCACCACCTCGTACGAGGACGCGGCAGCGTTCGCCGAGGTCCACTTCATCTGTGTCGGGACGCCGCAGAAGCAGGGGGAGTACGCGGCGGATCTGTCACACGTCAACGCCGTCGTCGACGCACTGAGCCCGCTCCTCACCGAGCCTGCGTTGATCGTCGGCAAATCGACGGTGCCGGTCGGGACGGCAGTCGACCTCGCAGCACGGGTGCGCGCTGCGGCACCGGCCGACATCGAACTCGTATGGAATCCCGAGTTCCTCCGCGAAGGGTTCGCGGTGCAGGACACCCTGTCGCCGGATCGTCTCGTGTGCGGAGTGGAGCGCAAGGGCGCAGGGCGCGGCGAAGCGATTCTGCGCGACGTGTACGCGACGCTGATCGACCGCGGCGTGCCCTTCCTCGTCACCGACCTCGGCACTGCGGAACTCGCGAAATCGTCGGCGAATGCCTTTCTCGCCACGAAGATCTCGTTCATCAACGCAATCGCCGAGGTCTGCGAGGTCGCAGGGGCCGACGCCGTCGAACTCGCCGACATCCTCGGACACGACGAACGGATCGGCCGGCGCTTCCTGGGCAGCGGGCTGGGATTCGGTGGCGGATGCCTGCCGAAGGACATCCGTGCCTTGATGGCCCGCGCCGGTGAACTGGGCGCCAATCAGGCGCTGCATTTCCTGCGCGAGGTCGACAGCATCAACATGCGTCGACGGACACGGATGGTGGAACTGACGAGACGAGCGTGTGGCGGCTCGGTCCTCGGCGCACGAATCGCGGTTCTCGGAGCAGCCTTCAAACCGGGCTCCGACGACGTCCGCGACTCTCCGGCGCTCAACGTCGCCGGTCAACTGCAGCTCGAGGGCGCTGCGGTGACGGTGTTCGATCCGCAGGCAATGGACAACGCCCGACGGGTGTTTCCGACCCTCGGTTACGCGACGAGCGCCATCGAGGCATGCACTCGGGCGGACGCGGTGCTCGTGCTCACCGAGTGGCCCGAGTTCCGTGACCTCGACGCGACGGCGGTCGCGTCGGTCGTCAACACCAAGTCGGTGCTCGACGGTCGGGCGTGCCTCGACCGAGAAATGTGGGAAAGCGCCGGATGGGCCTATTCGAGGCTGGGCGTCGCAGTTTGATGGTTACTTCACGTATTTGATAGTTACTTCACGTAACTGTCACGCGAGGTTCGGCGTGGCGAACCCGGAGCGATGCCGACCCGAGTGATATGGAAAAACCTATTGGGTACCATCGTCCGGGTGCGAGGTGCCGGGGGTGGCTGACAGCCGGCGCGACAAACGACTGTCGAAGGCGGCTGATGAGTTCGGTTCTCGGGGTAACCGTGGGGGAAAGCGCCGTCCGGATTGTGCGTCCTATCGACCGGACTGCACCGTCGGCGGGATTCCAATTCCAAGTGGTGGAGGCGGGCAAGGACGAGCCCACTCGGCTCGCTGCCCGCACACTCGGGGTGCTGAGCCAGACCGGTATCGCCGGGGAGCCGATCGATGCGTTGGGCATCGTCTACCGTGACGAGGCTCAGGCCGAGCGTATTCGCGCGGCGCTTGCCGTCGAGCACCTGAGCAATTTCACGCTCGTCTCCGAACCGGAAGCAGCGCTCGCGTACCTGCAGGCGACCGGTGAGCTGGGCAGCGACACCGCCGTGTTCTACGACCTCGGCGACTCCGGTCTCACCGTCACCATCGTCGATCTCGGCCTCCGTGAGGTTCTTGCCGAACGCACCGACACCATCGGGGGCCGCATCTTCGATCAGGTGATCCGCGAGCACCAGCTCGATACCAACGGTGTGTGGCGGCCTGACGACCCGGCGACCGACGACGAACTGTCGGCGCAATGCCGGGAGGCAAAGGAGAAGTTGTCGGCGACCGACAGTGTCGCCGTGCCCGGTGCAGCCGGTGTCGTGCTGATGTCGCGCGACACGTTCGACCCGCTCATCGCTCAGTGTGTGGAGTCGTCGGCGCAGTTCGTGCACCATGTCATCGCCCGTTCGGGCCGCAATCCCGACGCGGTCGTCCTGCTGGGCGGGGGCGCTCACATCCCGCTCGTGCAAGAAGTCCTGCGCTCGTGGATCGGGCTTCCGCTGGTCGTGCCCCACGAGCCCGAACTCGTGCTCGCCAAGGGCGGTGCGATTCTCGCCGGCAAACCGTCGGCCCCGCAGTCGGTGAGCTCCCTGACCCGCATCGTTCCGCCCGCGGCGGACATGTCGGCGGTCACCGAGCAGATCCCGGTGGTCACCGCGCCGGTGCAACCTTCCGCTCAGCCGGAACCTGCCGCCACGGTGAAGAAGTCGTGGATCGGCGCGCTGAGCCACCGAGGACCCGAGGTGAGTGGCAAGCAGATCTCCGGCGCCGGTCTCGCCGGAACCGCGCTGGCCGTGGTCGCGGTGATCGGCGTGAGCCTCGGTGCAGGTAACGGCCTGTTCTCCGGATCATCCGACGACGACGGAGCCAGCCCCACCGAGACGTTCGTGACGCCCACGACGTCGCGCAGCGTCCCGCGTCCGCAGCCTGCCGTCGCACCGGCCACCGTCACCACCACACCTCCCGTCACCACGACGGTGACGCAGAGCGAACACCGCCCGGTTCCCCCGTCGCCGGAGCCCTCGCCGCCACCGCCGCCGCAGCTGATCCCGGGAGTTCAGCTTCCCGTCATCGAGCTGCCGACGATCGAGCTGCCGCCGCTCCCGCAGATCCAGCTTCCGGGGCTCTGAGCGAGCTTCCTCCGTTTGCTCGGGTTTCCTCGGGTCGTGAGGGAAGGGGAAGCCGGGTTGGTGGGGGAAGGATTATCCACAGGCGCCGGAGTTATCCACAATGTCGCCTTTGCTCGGTTTTCGGGGCTCGTTTTGGGGCAGGCTCACTGTATGCCGGATCCCACACCGCTCACCCGCGCCCTCCTTCGTTCACGCGGCGTCTCCGACGACCGCATCACCTACGCGATTCGGAACGGAAGTCTCGCACCGATAGCGCGCGGACTGTATCTCCGTCGGATCGACTACGACGCGCTCGACGCCTTCGGCCACCATCGCGTCCGCGCCAGGCATGAAGGGTCCCGACTCCAGCCCGGTCACGCGCTCAGTCATGTCTCCGCGGCCCTCGTCCACGGATTCGACGTGTGGGATGTCGACCTGAGCCGGATACACGTTTCGGGGAGCAAGGGGCGGATTACCGAAAGCACGTATCGGCACCAGACCCGATTCTCCGACGGGGACCTCGTCGACATCGGTGTTCCTGTCACCTCGACGGAGCGGACCATCGTCGACCTCGCCCGGTCACTGCCTTTCGAGCAGGCAGTGGTTGCGGGAGACTCCGCGCTGAGGCTCGATCCTTCCGCCCGAGATCGGCTTCCCGACGCCGTGCTCTCCGCATCGTGGGGCCATGGCGCGGCGGCTGCCCGCGCGGTCGTCTCGTTCCTCGACGGGCGCAGCGAAAGTGTCGGTGAGTCCCGGTCGCGGGTACGCATCGCCGAGTGCGGCCTACCGACGCCGATCCTGCAGCAGGCCGTCCGGGCTCGCGATGGACGCACCTACCGTCTCGACTTCTTCTGGAAGGACAGCGGAGTCATCGGTGAGTTCGATGGTCTCGGCAAATACGACGACCGTCGCGACCTGGTGGCGGAGAAGCGACGCGAAGACGCTCTACGCGAGCTCGGATTCCAGGTCGTCCGCTGGACATGGCGCGACCTGGACCGATTCGACGCCGTCGCCGCCTGCATCACACGCGCGGGCAAGAGCCGAAAGCATGCGTGACGCAAATCTTCCCCCAACAATCCGGTTTCCCGTTCCCTCACGACCCGAGGAAACCCGAGCGACCGGAGGAAGATTTGTCACCGTGAGTGGCGGCCGGCGGGTGCGGCCGGGGCGCCGGTGCGAGCGAGCACCGCGGCGATGCCGGTGGTGAGCGGCACCGACAGTGTCAGCGCGATACCACCGACACACGCGCGAACCACCTCGATGGCGACGGCGTCGCCGGTGAGCACATCCGACACCGACCGGCCCGCGACGGAGAACAGGAGCAGAAGCGGCAGTGCGCCACCTGCGTAGGCGAGGACGAGGGTGTAGACGGTGCTGGCGATGTGATCGCGGCCCACGCGCATCGCCGACACGAAGATCTCTCGACGGGAGGCCCGCGGGTCGAGGCCTGCAAGCTCGAACGCCGACGACGCCTGGGTGATCGTCACGTCGTTGAGTACACCGAGCGAACCGATGATGAATCCGGCGA
This sequence comes from Rhodococcus sp. F64268, assembly GCF_023015605.1. NCBI lineage: Bacteria > Bacillati > Actinomycetota > Actinomycetes > Mycobacteriales > Nocardiaceae > Rhodococcus > Rhodococcus sp. F64268. The sequence continues at coordinate 457,035 of NZ_JALKAI010000002.1, read as the reverse complement.
GCAGCAGCCCTGTGATCGACACCTGCTCGATATAGAGCTGTACGTCGGTGTTCTGTTCTTCCGACAGGCCCGTCAGGTGCGTCATCTCGATCGCGACATACGACAACACCGCAGCCAGGGCCATCGACGCGAGGGTGCCGAGGAGTGCGGAGCTCGTCCGCAGATTGACGCCGTGTGCGAGATACAGCACCGCGTAGAGGATCAGCGAACCACCCACCAGCGCGACCGGGACGGCAGGCTGCCCGTCGAGCAACGCCGGGAGCATGAACATCACGAGGACGCCGAATGCGACACCGAGCCCGATCAGGGCGCGCAGACCGCGCCACCGGGCGACCACGATGACGACGATCGCGAACGCCGCGACGATCAGCGTGAGCGGCAATCCGCGGGCGAAGTCGTAGAACGAGTACACCGTTGCGCCGCTCGGATCGGTCTGGCGCACCAGGCGGATCGAATCGCCGCTGTGCAATTCGGGTTGGCCGGGGCCCGGAATGACTTCGAGCAGAGTGCGGGTACCGGCGTTGGGGCCCGACTCGATGTCGATGACACTGCGCTCGCATTCGAACGACTCGGTCGGCGGCGGCGTGGGCTCACCCGTGAACACCCGGCCCATCGACGCGCTTCCGCACCACCCGCTGCTCTGCTCGACGACCGTTCCGGCCTCGGTGACGACGGCGCCGCCGTCGGAGGTCTGGAACGGCGCGGGAATGTCGACGGATTGCTCGCTCGGCCAGAGCATCGCCGTGCCGACGAGCACCACCGCGCCGATCGCGACCAGGAGGCCGACGACGATCCTTGCGGCGAGGGGAGCGAGTGGAGCGGGTCCGTCGAAGTGGCCGTGTCCGTGCCCGTGTCCATGACTCACCGCAACAGGCTAGCCATAGCCGGAAAGAAGATCCGTGTCGGGGGAGAAAGGGCTGGTGGTGGCGGGGAGCAGGGGGTGTCCCCGCCACCTTCACCTGGCTTCGCACAGGGGGGGATGGCGTGAGCCAGGGAGCCCGGCACTCGAGGTGCCGATGACCAAGGTACTTGTAGTTTCACCAATCGGGGAAGCTGTTTACCGTGTGGGTCTGGTCACCCTAGGGCAATTCGCTGGCGTCGATTCGGGTAGACCTCCTGCGACCTGGTATTTTCCGAGCCAGGACTGCCCAGATATCCGTTTGGCAACGATTCCTACTGCTTGTAGCTGGAGAGGAAGTTGCCGAATCGCTCGATCGCCACCGCAAGGTCGCGTGCCCACGGCAACGTCACGACGCGCAGGTGATCGTGGTTCGGCCAGTTGAAGCCCGTGCCCTGCACCATGAGGATCTTTTCCTGCAACAGCAGATCCTGGACGAGTTTCTCGTCATCGTGGATTTCGTACACCTCGGGATCGAGCCTCGGGAACGCGTACAGCGCGCCGCGCGGCTTGACGCAGCTGACGCCGGGGATCGCGTTGAGACGTTCCCACGCGACGTCGCGCTGCTCGAGGAGGCGCCCGCCGGGAAGCACCAGATCGTCGATGCTCTGGTAGCCACCGAGCGCCACCTGGATCGCGTGCTGTGCCGGGACGTTGGGGCACAGGCGAGTGGAGGCGAGCAGATCGATGCCTTCGAGGAACCCGGACGCGTGCTCTTTGGGACCGGTGATAACCATCCAGCCCGACCGGTACCCGGCTACCCGGTAGGCCTTCGACAGGCCGTTGAACGTCAAGCACAGCAGATCGGGAGCCAGCGTCGCCAGCGAGATGTGCTTGGCGTCGTCGTAGAGGATCTTGTCGTAGATCTCGTCGGCGAGCAGCAGCAGCTGATGTTTGCGGGCGAGTGCGACCAGCCGGGTGAGGACCTCCGCCGAGTACACCGCGCCGGTGGGGTTGTTCGGATTGATGACGAGCAGCGCCTTGGTCTTCTCGGTGATCTTCGACTCGATGTCGTCGATGTCCGGGTTCCAGTCGTTCGTCTCGTCGCACAGGTAGTGGACGGGGGTGCCGCCTGCGAGCGACGTCATCGCCGTCCACAGGGGGTAGTCCGGCGCGGGGATGAGGACTTCGTCGCCGTCGTCGAGCAGCGCCTGCATCGTCATGGTGATGAGCTCGGACACGCCGTTGCCCAGGTAGACGTCGTTGATGTCGAACTTGGGGAAGCCCGGCACCAGCTCGTAGCGGGTGACGATCGCGCGGCGCGCGGAGGCGATACCGCGTGATTCGGAGTAGCCCTGCGCGTGGGGGAGCGACGCGATCATGTCCTGCACGATCGTGTCGGGGGCTTCGAATCCGAACGGAGCGGGGTTGCCGATGTTCAGCTTGAGGATGCGGTGACCTTCGGCTTCGAGCCGCGAGGCATGGGCGTGTACCGGCCCACGGATCTCGTACAGCACGTTCTGGAGCTTGGACGACTGTTCGAGTGTGCGTGTCATCCGATGATGAAGTTGGCCCTGATCCTCGTTGTTCACGGGGACCATCGTGCCACTGCCCAGCAAACGATTTTCACCCGGTTTTCCACGACACGCGAAATCTGTCGAAACTCGGGGGCGACGTTTGTCCGTATCAGTGCAATGATTGGGGCTCCATGCAAGATCTGCTTCGTCGGGGAGATGAAGCGGGACGATTTAGGAGTACTCGGAATGGCGCAGGGAACAGTCAAGTGGTTCAACGCAGAGAAGGGGTTCGGCTTCATCGAGCAGGACGGTGGCGGAGCTGACGTCTTCGTGCACTACTCCGAGATCTCGGGTTCGGGCTTCAAGAGCCTCGACGAGGGTGCACGCGTCGAGTTCGAGATCGGACAGGGGCAGAAGGGGCCGCAGGCTCAGGGCGTCCGCGTCATCTGACTCGACCCACAGTTTCTGTCGGCGGCGTTGCATCGTGAGATGCGGCGCCGTCGTCGTGTAGGTCGTGGTCAGTGGTGGCCCCTGTGCGTTGGGGCACAAACCTGCAGGGGATTGCTGCAGATGGGGTGAGTTTCGGTAACATCTACCCGCGTCGGGGGTCACAGAGATCAGCTTATTTCTGTGGGCAAGCAGGGATCGTGCTCGGGGGATTCTCCCGGGTGGCTTGGAGCGGGTTGATCGTGTCAGTGACAAGGGGAGGAAGCTCTGCTGCGCACAGCCAGCAGCGGCGCAGCAACCAGCGGCAATGGCGTGACCCCAAGCGATATCTGTGGCTGTACGGCCTGGCCATCCCGCTGAGTCCTTTTCTCGCGTGGCTCTTGGTCCACTATCTGCATCTCGGAGTTTTCTGGGCGACCGGCGCCATCATGATCGCCGTCATCTGCCCGCTCGTGGACCGTTTCACGAGACTTGACACCAGTAATCCGCCGGAAGAGGTCATGAAGGATCTCGAGAACGACAGGTATTACCGGCGTTGCACCTATGTGTATCTGCCACTGCAGTACGCGGGACTGGTCTTCGGCTGCTGGTTGTGGGTGTCACAACCGATGGGCTGGGCCGAACGGTTCGCCTTGGCCGCGACACTCGGCATCGTCGGTGGCGTCGGAATCAACGCGGCGCACGAGATGGGCCACAAGCGAACGAAGATCGAACGACGACTCGCGAAGATTGCCCTCGCCCAGTCGTTCTACGGCCATTTCTACGTCGAGCACAATTTCGGTCATCACATCCGTGTCGCGACTCCGGAAGATCCCGCGACCGCACGCTTCGGTGAGAGCTACTGGAAGTTCCTTCCGCGGTCCGTGATGGGAAGCTTGACGTCGGCGTGGAAATACGAGCGCGCGCGACTGGCCCGGCGCGGTGTGTCGACGTGGAATCCGAAAAACAACAACGTCCTGAACGCGTGGCTGCTGAGCGCGGCGCTCTACGCCGCCCTCATTGCCGCGTTCGGCTGGCAGATCGCGCCGTGGCTCGTCGTGCAGGCCGTGATGGCGATCATGTTCCTCGAGGGTGCCAACTATCTGGAGCATTACGGGCTGCTGCGCCGCAAGCGGGACGACGGCAAGTATGTGCGGGTGGCACCTGAACACAGCTGGAACAGCAACCACATGTGTTCCAACCTGTTCTTGTACAACCTTCAGCGACACAGTGACCACCACGCCAACCCGATGCGTCGCTACCAGACATTGCGGTCCATGGAGGATGCGCCGCAGCTTCCCGCGGGATACGCCGTCCTGATCATCTTGTCGTTGTTCCCGCCGCTGTGGCGTCGCGTCATCGATCCGAAGCTTCTCGAGCACTACGACTACGATCTGAGTCGTATCAACATGGATCCGGTCAAAGTGGATGCACTGCTTGCGCGGTACGGACAGCCCGGTAATCCTGTAACAGGAAGATGAGTTTGCGATAACGATCGGATCGCGACTCGGGGGAGAGCGCGGGTGGGAGGCTAGTGTCAGCGGATTCGGGACCTGACGGACATCGCGGGGGCAACGCCTCGCTCGACGGTTTCCCTCTCTCCACCGCCCAACGGGGCATCTGGTTCGCGCAGCACCTACTCGGCGATGTGCCGCTGACGATCGCCCAGTACCTCGACGTCCACGGCGAATTCGACCCCGAGATCTTCGCCGACGCAGGCGCAGAAGCCGCTCGCGAGATCGGTACGGGCATGCTGCGGCTCTACGAGATCGACGGCGAGCCGCTCCAAGCCATCGACGACACCCTCCACGACCGGGCCACGATCCTCGATCTCCGCGGCGAGGACGACCCCGAGGCGGCCGCGATCGAGTGGATCCGCGCCGAGTGGGTCGCACCGCTCGACATGCTCCGCGACCGGCTCATCGTGTGCGCTGTCCTCCGTGTCGCCGAGCAGCGACATTTCATCTACACCCGTATTCATCACATCGCCCTCGACGGCTTCGGCGCGATGACCTTCAGTAATCGCACAGCCGAGCGCTACACCGCGGTGGTCGAAGGCCGCGACCCCGAGCCGTTCGGCGTGAGCGCGCTACCCGACATCGTGGAGGACGAAGCCCGCTATCGCTCGTCGACCCGGTTCGACTCCGACCGCAACCACTGGGCCGAGCGCATCCGCAACCTCCCGCACCCCATCAGCCTCGCCGGTCGCGCGGCCCCCGTGGGTTCGCACCCGGTGCGGTGGAGTGCTCCGCTACCCGACCGCGTGGCCGAGGCCGTCGACCGGTTGCTCGTCGAACACGAACGCACCACGTTCGCGACGGTGGTCGTCGCGGCATTCGGAGCGTTCCTGTCGCGGGTGACGGGCGAACGTGAAGTGGTGCTGAGCCTGCCCGTCTCCGCACGCACCACCGCGAAACTGCGCCGGTCCGGCGGCATGGTCTCCAATGTCGTCCCGATCCGGATGACGGTGGGGCCCGACGACACCGCCGCCGATCTCATGCGTCGTGTGCAGCTCGAGCTGACAGGGGCATTGCGTCATCAGCGGTACCGGCACGAGGACATGCGCCGCGACACCGGGTACGGCAGTGCCGACCGCGGATTCTTCGGGCCCGCTGTGAACATCATGATGTTCCAGGGGCATGTCCGCCTCGGCGACGCGATCGGCAAGCTGCACGTGCTCAGCACCGGCCCTGTCGAGGATCTTTCGCTCAACATCTATCCGAGCGACGCCGACGATCCCGCGCACATCGACCTCGAGGCCAACCCGAATCTGTATTCGCGAGCGGAACTGCGTTCGCATCACGCACGTTTCGTGGAGTTCCTCGACGGTTTCGTCTCGACGGCCGGTCCGGTGGGAGCCCTCGATGTGTTGCACGACGACGAGCGCGCCGCACTCGTTCCCGCGCACGGGCCGTCCACCCGCCCGGTGCGGCATCTGCGCGATCTGCTCGCCGACGGTGTCGCGTGCAATCCCGACGGTCCCGCGATCATCGACGGTGCCAGGACCCTGACCTATTCCGAGCTCGATCGGCACGCCGACCTACTGGCCGGGGTGCTGAGTGCCGCAGGCGCCGGACCCGAGGTTTTCGTCGCGCTGAGCATGGACCGCAGCGCGGAGGCCATCATCGCGATGTGGGCGGTGGCGAAGACCGGGGCGGCGTTCGTGCCGATCGATCCGGCGCTGCCCGCCGAGCGCGTCGCCTACATGGTGCGCGATTCCGGTGTGCGACTGGGGCTTACCGTGCGTGCACGGATCGGCGGGCTCCCGGAAGGACCACGCTGGATCGCAGTCGACGATCCGATCACGGCCGAGGAGTCCGCGGCCTCGTTCGTTCCGCCGCCGCTGCACCCCGACCACGCGGCCTACATGATCTACACGTCCGGTTCGACGGGAACACCGAAGGGCGTCGTCGTCGGTCACACCGGGCTCGCGACGTTCGCGGCCGAGGCGCGGCCGGAGCTGGGCCTGACGGCGCAGTCGCGGATGCTGCGGTTCTCGTCGGCGAGTTTCGACGCGTCGATCTTCGAGATGCTGCAGGCGTTCAGCGCGGGCGCCGCAATGGTCGTAGCCCCCGCCGACGTGCTCGGCGGAGACGACCTCGCCGAGGTGCTGCGCCGTCACCGCGTCACGCACATCGTGTCGGCGCCGACGGTGCTCACCACCGTCGACCCCGCTGGACTCGACGATCTCGAGGCCGTTGTGGTGGGTGGCGACGTGTGCACCCCCGATCTCGTCGCCCGTTTCGGCGACACGTGCCGTTTCGTCAACAGCTACGGGCCCACCGAGACCACCATCATCGTCACCGCAGGTGAACCATTGACCGTGGGCGCACCGATCACGATCGGCCGCCCGATCGACGGTGTCACGGCCGTCGTCCTCGACCGCAGGCTCCGGCCGGTCCCGGTCGGCTTCGTCGGCGAGCTCTACATCGGCGGCGCCGGCCTCGCGCGGGGTTACCTGAATCGTCCGGGGCAGACCGCAGATCGGTTCGTGGCGAACCCGTTCGACCCCGGCACGCGTCTGTACCGTACGGGCGACGAGGTGCGCTGGACCGCCGATCACGAACTCGACTTCGTGGGACGATCCGACTTCCAGGTCAAGATCCGCGGCTTCCGTATCGAACTCGGCGAGATCGACGCGGCGTTGCGTGCCCTCGACGGTGTGGAGTACGCGGTCACCGTCGTCCACGATGCGGGGCATTCCGTCGTCCCCGTCTCCTACGTGCTGATGGAGCCCGGAGCCCTGTTCGACGCCGAGTCGCTCATCCGCGGCGTGGAACGGACCTTGCCGTCGCACATGGTGCCCGCGTCCGTCGTCGAACTCGACGAAGTGCCTGTCACTCTGGCCGGCAAGCTCGACCGTGCCGCGTTGCCTGCACCGAGGTTCGCGTCGGCCGAGTTCCTCGCTCCCATCACCGACACCGAGCGCCTGCTGACCGAAGTGGCGCAGGGTCTTCTCGATGCCGAACGCGTAGGTGCCGACGATTCGCTGTTCGCGCTCGGCGCCGACAGTATCGTCGCGATGCAGTTCGCGGCCCGCGCGAAGGATGTGGGCCTGTACATCACGGCGCGGCAGATCTTCGAGCACAAGACGATTGCGGCGCTGGCGAGGGCTGCGTCGGTGGTGTCGGACGACTCGGTGTTGCGTGAACTCGACGGCGGGGGTGTCGGTCCGGTACCGCTCACCCCGATCGTGCACGAAATGCTCGGCCGCGGAGACTATTCGACGTTCGCTCAGGCAGTGCTGGTAACCACCCCGGTCGACCTGACCCACGATCAGCTCACCGCCGCGGTCACCGCAGTCCTCGGCCGCCACGACATCTTGCGCTCGGTATTCACCGCCGAGACGTGGCAGGTCCCGGAGGGAATACCCGAGGGTGCGGTGGCGATCGAGCGGATCACCGTTCCGGACGCGGAGTCGATCGGCGACCTCGTCGACGCCCGATGTGACTCGGCTGCACAGCGTCTCGACCCCTCCAGCGGCGTGATGCTGCAGTGCGTGTGGTTCGACGCCGCGCAAGGGCACGGCCGGCTGCTGCTCGTGGCGCACCACCTCGTCATCGACGGCGTGTCGTGGCGCGTGCTGCTGCCCGACCTCGCGCAAGCGTGGATGCAGATCGTAGCGAACACCGAACCTGTATCGGCCGAGGGCGGAACCTCCTATCGCCGGTGGGCGTACGCGTTGCAGTCCGATGCCCGCGACGGCATACACGCCGACGAACTCGGATTCTGGCAGCGCACCCTCGATGCAGTGACGCCGCTTCCGGGAATCGGTGAACTCGACCCGCAGGTGGACACACTCGCGACCACCGAGCGCGTACGGGTGGACCTCGACCCCGACACCACGGCCGCGGTCCTCACACGGCTGCCCGGCGTGTTCCGTTCGGGCACGGCCGACGGCCTCGTCGCCGCGCTCGCGCTGGCGCTGTCGAGGTACGACCGCGCGGTGCCGATCATGCTCGAAGGCCACGGCCGAGATCGTGAGGGTGCCGATCTCGCGCGCACCGTCGGCTGGTTCACCAGTGTCTATCCGGTGCGTCCGGCCGTACCCGAGTCGGTCGATCTCGTCGAGGCGTTCGCAGGCGGCCCCGCCGCGGGCGCGGTGATCAAAGCGGTCAAAGAGGCGCTCGCAGCCGCCCCGAATCATGGTGTGGGATACGGCATCCTTCGGCATCTCGACGACGAGACGCGCCCCGTCCTCGCCGCGTCGCGCGTTCCGCAGATCGGGTTCAACTACCTCGGACGCCTGACCTCCGGACATATTCCCGAGGCGATCCGCGACATCGGCTGGGTGCCCGCGGCGGTCGATCTCGACCCGACGCGCACTTCGCAGCTCGCGGTGTCCGCGGCCGTCGATATCAATGCCATGGTGGTGGACGGCCCCGACGGGCCTCACCTGACCGCGACCTTCGCGTACGTGCCGCGGGTGGTGCAGGCGGAGTTCGTCACCGACCTCGCGACCCGCTGGCGCACCGCTCTCGAAGCCCTTGCCGCGCATGTGGAGGGTCCCGGAGCAGGCGGTCTGACGCCGTCCGACGTGCCACTGGTATCGGTGCGGCAGCATCAGATCGAACGGTGGGAGTCCGAATACCCAGGTGTGCAGGATATCTGGCCCCTACCACCGCTGCAGTCGGGACTGCTGTTCCACTCGCAGCTCGCTGCCGGGTCGCTCGACGTCTACGTCGCTCAGCTCACCCTGAACCTCACCGGCAGCATTGACGCGGCACGACTGCGCACTTCGATCGAGACCGTGGTCGCCCGGCACGCCAACCTGCGCACCGCGTTCGTCCACGACGAGACCGGAGTGCCTGCCCAGCTCGTGCTCGACCGCGTCGACGTTCCGTGGCGTGAGGTCGAGGCGGACGCGGATGCTCTTGCCGCAGTGCTTGATTCGGAACGCACATCGCCGTTCGACAGTGCGCATCCGCCACTGTTGCGGGCCGTGCTCGTGCGTACCGGTGCGGACGCCGTGCTGGTGCTGACCAACCACCACCTCGTCCTCGACGGCTGGTCGATGCCGCTGCTCGTGCGAGAAGTGCTCTCCTGCTACGTCTCACCCGATGCGCTCGCCGATCCGGTGCCCTACCGCGACTACCTGCGGTGGTGGAACGCCCAGGACCACAACCGGTCGCTGCAGGCGTGGGGCGATGCACTGTCGGGGCTCACCGACCCCACGTTGGTCGCCCCGCATGCCGGGGAGGTGCTCGACGTCGATCCCGAGCAGATCGACGTCGAACTGCCCGCGTGGCTCCGCACGGGCCTCGTCGCCCGCCGCGACACCGATGTCACCGTCAACACCCTGGTGCAGACGGCATGGGCGCTCGTTCTCGGACGCGTACTGGGCCGCGACGACGTCGTGTTCGGCGCCACCGTCTCGGGGCGCCCGGCCGAACTGCCCGGTGTGGAGTCCATGCTCGGCCTGTTCATCAACACCCTGCCGGTGCGGGTCCGGCTCGACGAGGCCGACACCGTCGTCGACCTGCTCCGGCGCGTGCAGGACGACCAGGTCGCAATGCTGGAGCATCACCACGTCGGACTCGGCGCGATCCAGGAGCGCGTCGGCGCAGGAACCCTCTTCGACACGCTGACCGTCTTCGAGTCGTACCCCGTCGACCGTGCAGGTTTCGACGAGACCACCGATCTCGCCGGGATGCACGTGACGGACATCGATGCCCGCGACGCCACGCACTATCCGATCACCGTGATGGCGATCCTCGAACCCACCCTGCGGTTGAGCGTGCGTTTCCGCACCGACCTGTTCGATCGCGCCACCGTCGAACGGCTCGTGCAGCGACTGCTCGGCGTACTCGAAACCTTCGTCGCGCATCCCGACACGCACATCCGCGATGTCGACGTATTCGTGCCCGGCGAACTCGGCGTGATCGCGAACTTCGAGCGCGGCGAGATGGTCGCGCTTCCCGCCAGGACACTTCCCGACCTCCTCTGCGAGCAGTCGGAACGCACCCCCGACGGCACCGCGGTCGTCGTCGACGGCGGCGCAGTATTGAGCTACGGAGCGTTCGCGGGACGCGTGCACCGGGTCGCGCGGGCGCTGATCGCCGACGGAATCGGTTCCGGAGATCTCGTGGCCGTCGCGATGCCGCGGTCGCTCGACCAGCTCGTGGCGATCCACGCCGTCGTCACCGCAGGCGCGGCCTACATCCCCATCGATCCCGACCAGCCTGAGCAGCGCACCAGGCACGTCCTCGACACGGCACGTCCCGCTCGTGTGCTCGACGCGCTGCCCGACGCACTGTCGTTCTCCGACAGCGTGGTCACCGACGCCGATCGCCGTCGTCCCCTGCACCCCGACGACCTCGCATATGTGTTGTTCACCTCTGGCTCCACCGGCCGGCCCAAGGGCGTGGCGATCTCGCACCGCAGCATCGTCAACCGGCTGCAATGGATGCAGGGTCGATACCCGCTGACGGGCGACGACGTCGTTCTGCAGAAAACACCTGCGACCTTCGACGTGTCGGTCTGGGAGTTGTTCTGGCCACTGCTCACCGGTGCCGCCGTGGTGCTCGCAACCCCGGACGGGCACCGCGACCCTCGCTACCTGTCGCGAGTGATCGCCGAACATCATGTCACCACAGTGCATTTCGTTCCGTCGATGCTCGAGGTCTTCCTCGCGGAAGGTGACCTGCCGCGGTGCGGTGCCCTGCGACAGATCTTCACCAGCGGTGAGGCACTGACCGCGGCGAGCGTGTCGCAGGTGGCCGAGGCGCTCGCCGTGCCCGTGCACAACCTGTACGGACCGACCGAAGCGGCCGTCGATGTCACCGCCCACGAGACGGTGCCCGGCGAAACCCCGGTCCCTATCGGTACGCCTGTATGGAATACGTCGGTGCGGGTGCTCGACCGGCGCATGCGTCCCGTGCCCATCGGAGTCGAAGGCGAGCTCTATCTCGGTGGCGTACAGCTCGCGGCCGGCTACTACGGTGCCCCAGGGCTGACGGCGGAACGGTTCGTCGCCGCCCCCGCGGGCAACGGGCGCCTGTACCGTACGGGCGACCTGGTCCGGTGGCGCGCCGACGGGGCCCTCGAGTACGTCGGCCGCAGCGACTTCCAGGTCAAGCTTCGAGGCCAGCGCATCGAACTCGGCGAGATCGAAGCCGTACTGCTCGAGCCCGACACCGTGACCCAGGCCGTCGTCGTGTTGCATCGCGACGCCGCCGCCGGTGAACACCTCGTCGCGTACGTGGTGGGCGACCGTGATGCGGCTCTCGCACACGCCGAGTCGCGGCTCCCACGACACATGGTCCCGACCCTCGCCGTGTCCCTCGATGCGATGCCGGTCACCGCCAACGGCAAACTCGACCGGAAGGCCCTGCCGGAACCCGAATTCGGATCCGCCGAGCATGTCGCACCGGCGTCGGGTACCGAACACGTCGTCGCCGCGGTGATCGCCGAAGTCGTCGGCCACGACCGTGTCGGAGCGACGACGAGCTTCTTCGACCTCGGTGGCAACTCGCTCACCGCGACCCGGCTCCTCGCCCGGCTCGACGACCACTTCGGCACCCGCCTGCAGGTACGCGACCTGTTCGACAATCCCACGGTCGCAGGGCTGGCCCGAACCATCGACGGCCGCCGCGACGAACAGCGGAGGCAGCCGGCCCCGCGACCACGCCCTCAGCGGATCCCGCTGTCGCCCGCGCAAGCGCGCATGTGGTTCGTCAACCGTTTCGACCCCGCATCCGGCGCCTACAACGTCGCGGTCGCATTGCGGCTCACCGGTGTCCTCGACGAGGAAGCGCTGCGCGCCGCCGTGATCGACATCGCCGGACGCCACGAGACGCTGCGCACCCGCTACCCCGACTCCGGCGACGGCCCGTACCAGCAGATCCTGCCCGTCTCCGAGACCGGACGGGTGCCGGCGATCGAGCCACTCGACGGCCCGCTCGACGAGAGACTGCGCGCGGTGGTGGGACGCGGCTTCGACGTCACTGCCGCGCCGCCCGTCGCACTGACGGTGCTGCGCGAGAGCAGCGCCGACGGCGCAATCGTCGACAGCCACGTGCTCGTGCTGGTGGTGCACCACATCGCCATCGACGGGTGGTCCATGCAGGCACTCGCCCGAGACCTCGTCGCGGCCTACGGCACCCGAGTCCTCGGTAACGCCCCTACCTGGGAGCCCCTGCCCGTCCAGTACGCAGACTTCGCCATCTGGCAACATGACCTACTCGGCGACGTCGACGACCCCGACTCGCTCGGTGCCCGTCAACTCGGCTTCTGGCGCGACACTCTCGCCGGTGCGCCCGAGGTGTCCGACGTCCCCACCGACCGCCGTCGTCCCGCGGTCCCGTCGTTCCGCGGCGGCACCGTGTCGGCCGAACTCGACCCGCAGCTGTACTCGCAACTCGACGAACTCGCGCGCGAGCGCGGTGCGTCGCTGTTCATGGTGCTGCACGCCGCACTCGCGGTGCTGCTGGCCCGGCTGAGCGGCACCGGCGACATCACCATCGGCACACCGGTCGCCGGGCGCGGACAGTCGAACCTCGACGATGTCATCGGCATGTTCGTCAACACGCTTCCGCTGCGCGTGTCGGTGGCCTCCGGCGAGTCGTTCACCGATGTGCTTGCGCGGGTACGCGATGTCGACCTCGCGGCCTATGCACATGCGGATCTGCCGTTCGAGCGGCTCGTCGACGCCCTGGGCACGGCACGGGCCACCTCACACCACCCGGTGTTCCAGACCGTCCTGGCACTCGAAGTGCCGCGTCCGACCTCCGTGTCGCTACCCGGTCTCGAAATCGAAGTTCTTCCCGTCGATTTCGGTATCGCCAAGTTCGATCTGGAATTCGCGGTCACCGAGCACGACGACCACGCGACCGTTGCGTTGACGTTCGCACGCGACCTGTTCGACGACCGCACCGCAGCCGTGATGCTGGAGCGGTATGTACGCGTGCTCTCCGGTGCCGCGGCCGACCCGCAGTCGGCAGTGGGCGACGTCGAGCTGCTGACGGACGACGAACGCATCACTCTGATGCAGGCCCCGGAATCCGCCCCCTACCGGCCCCTGCCCGTCCTGTTCGCCGATGCCGCCTCCGACCCCGAGGTACTCGCCCTCGTCTCCGGCTCCGAAACCGTGACCTACCGCGAACTGGATCGGCGCTCGAACATCCTCGCCCGCAACCTCATCGAAGCCGGGGCAGCGCCTGGATCGGTCGTCGCGGTCGCACTGCCGCGGTCGGTGGAGTCGGTGATCGCATTGTGGGCCGTCGCCAAAACCGGTGCCGTATTCCTGCCCGTCGACCCCGGCTATCCCGCTGCGCGTATCGAGCACATGTTCACCGACTCCGGTGCGCGCCTGGGTGTGGCCGCCACGGCGCTGCCCGGCGACGTCGCCTGGGTGTCACCACATTCCAGCGGAGACGATCGGCCGATCTCCGATCGCGTGCCGCGCCCGGACGAGGCCGCCTACCTGATCTATACCTCCGGGTCGACGGGTGTGCCCAAGGGCGTCGTCGTCACTCACCGCGGGCTCGCCGCCTTCGTCGCCGAGCAGCAACGCCACTATCGGGCGCAACCCGGTGACCGGGTCGCAGTGTTCGCATCGCCGAGTTTCGATGCGTCGCTACTCGAGATCTTCATGGCCATCGGTGGACGAGCAACACTCCAGTTGGTCCCCTCCGACGTCTACGGCGGCACCGAACTCGAAGAACACCTCACGGGTGTGACTCACCTCTTCCTCACCCCCGCTGCCCTCGCGACATTGAACCCCGCACGCCTCGAACATGTTCGAGTCGTGGTTGTCGGCGGCGAAGCATGCGAACCATCGCTCGTCGAGCAGTGGGCACCGGGACGCGAGATGTTCAACGCCTACGGCCCGACCGAGTCGACCATCATGGCCACCCACTTCGGACCGATGACGCCGGGTGCGCCCGTGCGAATCGGCCGGCCTGTGCTCGGCACCGGCGTGGTGGTGCTCGACACGCGGCTGCGTCCCGTCCCCGCAGGAGTCCCCGGGGAGCTCTACGTGTACGGCGCCGGTCTCGCCCGCGGCTACCACGATCAGGCCGCGCTCACCGCATCCCGATTCGTCGCGAACCCGCTGCACGGTGGACTCATGTACCGCACCGGCGACCTCGTCCGCCAGGTCGATGGCCACCTCGATTACCTGGGGCGCACCGACTTCCAGGTGAAGGTGCGTGGTCACCGCATCGAACTGTCGGAGATCGACGCGGTGCTCGCCGGCCATCCCGGGGTCGATGCAGCGGTGACCGTGTCGCATGAGGCGACCGGCACCCTCGTGTCGTACGTGACCGGACGGGTCGATCCGGCCGAGCTGTCCGTGCATGCCGCGCACGTGCTGCCCGCATACATGGTGCCGTCGTCGATCACCGTCGTAGACGCTTTCCCCCGCACGGGCGCAGGCAAGATCGACACCCGCGCGCTCCCCGAACCTGTCTTCGCCGCATCCGAGTTCGTCGAACCGCGCAGCGCGGAGGAAGTGCGGGTCGCCGAGGTGTACGCCGAGATCCTCGGCGTCGACCGGGTCGGTGCGCACGACGACTTCTTCGCACTCGGCGGCAACTCGCTGTCGGCGACGCGGGTGATCGCGCGGCTCGACTCGTCGTTGGGTGTGCGCGCGCTCTTCGAGAACCCCACGGTCGCGGCGCTCGCGGTCGCCGTCCGCGAAGGCACCCCGGATCAGCGCCCGCCACTGACCGCAGGTACACGGCCCGAGCACATCCCGCTCTCGCCCGCGCAACAGCGGATGTGGCTGATCAACCGGTTCGATCCCGCATCACCGCTCTACAACATTCCCGTCGTGGTGCGCCTGACCGGTCGCCTCGACGTCGATGCGCTCCAGGCAGCGGTCGACGATGTCGTGCAGCGGCACGAGATCCTCCGCACCCTCTTCCCCATAGCCGAATGTCACCCCGAGTCAGTCCAACTGACCGAAGGTGACATTCGGCCATCACGGCATGGGGCGCTACCGCATCAGGTGGTGCTCGACGCCGCACCGCTCGACCTCACCCCGCGCGCAGCCACCGCCGACACGGTGCGCGACGAGATCGCCGCCGTCGCCGGTCACGGGTTCGACGTCACCGACGAGACCCCCGCTCGCGGAGCACTGCTCCAGCTCGCCGACGACGAGCACATCCTCGTCGTCGTGGTGCACCACATCGCCGCCGACGGCGCCTCGACGATGCCGCTCGCCCGCGACATACTCGTCGCCTACCAGGCGCGACTGTCCGGAACGGAACCCGCGTGGGCCCCCCTCGCCGTGCAGTACGCCGATTACGCGCTGTGGCAACGTGCCTTGCTCGGCGACCCCTCGGACCCCGCATCGATCTCGGCGCGCCAACTCGCGTACTGGACCGACACGCTCGCCGACAAGCCCGCGGTGCTCGATCTACCCGCCGACCGCCCGCGACCCGCCGTTGCCTCACAGCGCGGTGCCCGCACCGAATTCCGCATCCGCCCCGACACCGTGCACGCGCTCGACAACCTGGCCCGAAGCCACGGCGCGACCCGCTTCATGGTGCTGCACGCGGCGCTCGCCGTGCTGCTCGGCAGGCTCGGATCCACCGACGACATCAGCATCGGCACGCCCATCGCCGGGCGCGGAGACGCCGCACTCGACGATCTCGTCGGCATGTTCGTGGGGACCCTCGCGCTGCGCACCCGCATCGACCCGGCGACCGGGTTCGCCGAGTTCCTCGAACAGGTCCGCGACATCGATCTCGCCGCATTCGGCCATGCCGACGTGCCGTTCGAGGAGATCGTCGACGCCGTCGACCCCGTCCGTTCACAGGCGCATGCACCGCTGTTCCAGGTGTCGCTGTCGTTGCAGAACCAGGGCACCGGAACCCTCGAGCTACCCGGCCTCACGGTCGAGCCCCTCGACCCCGGCATCGACGTCGCCAAGGTCGATCTCGAATTCACCGTCCGTGATGGCGACGACGAGTCGCTTGCCGGATCGCTCACCTACGCGACAGACCTGTTCGACGAAGACACCGCCGCGACTCTCGCCGAGCGGTGGACACGACTGCTCGGTGCGATCGCGTCCGAGCCGACCCTCGCAGTGGGCGACCTGCCGGTACTCGACGATGCAGAGACCTCGCGCGCGCTCGCTCACGCGGTGCCCGCCGCATTGCCCCCGCAGACGCTGCCGCAGATCTTCGCTGCCGGCGTGACCGCCAATCCCGACGGCATCGCTGCCACCGATGGCGTCCGGCGTCTCACGTACACCGAACTCGACCGCGATTCCACCCGCCTGGCGCACAAACTGACCGCGCACGGTGCTGGACCGGAAACCGTAGTGGCACTGTCGTTCCCACGCTCGATCGACGCGATCGTGGCGTTGTGGGCGGTCGTGAAGACCGGAGCGATGTTCGTACCGATCGATCCGGCGCTGCCTACGGCACGCATCGAATACCTGCTGGCCGACTCGGACGCGAACATCGGGCTCGGCACCGGACCGTCCGGCATCCCATGGCTGTCGGTCGACGCAGAAGACCAGCCCGAAACCCCACTCGCACCGGCAATCACGGCACTGTCCGCGGCATACATGATCTACACCTCGGGCTCCACCGGCACCCCCAAGGGCGTCGTGGTCACCCACCGCGGTCTGGCTGCGTTCACGGCCGGGCACCGACCGGAACTCGGCCTCGACACGGCATCGCGGCTGCTGCGCTTCTCGTCGTCGAGCTTCGACGCATCGGTGTTCGAACAGATCGCCGCGTTTTCCGCCGGTGCCACCATGGTGGTCGCGCCCCCGGAGATCGTCGGCGGCGCCGAGCTCACCGACCTGCTCGCACGCGAGCGCGTCACACATATCCTCACCGCGCCCGCAGCCCTCGGCACCCTCACCGCCGGCGACTTGCCCGAACTCGAAGCTGTGGTCGTGGGCGGCGACGTGTGCCCTCCCGAACTCGTCGGACGATTCGGCCCGGCCTGCCGGTTCTTCAACAGCTACGGTCCCACCGAAACCACCATCATCATCACCGCCACCGAAGCGCTGTTGCCGGGCGACAAGATCACCATCGGCACACCGATCGAAGGTTCCGGCGCCGTGGTGCTCGACAACCGGCTCCGGCCCGTGCCGGACGGTGTCATCGGTGAGCTGTACCTGTCCGGGGCAGGCCTCGCGCGCGGCTACCACCGCCGCCCTGCCCAGACCGCGTCCCGATTCGTCGCGAATCCGTTCACCGGCGAACTCATGTATCGCACCGGCGACCTCGTGCGACGCACCACCACCGGCGAACTCGACTTCGTCGGCCGCAGCGACGCGCAGGTCCAGGTCCGTGGCCTACGCATCGAACTCGGCGAGATCGAATCCGCCCTCACCCGCAGTGACGACGTCGCACAGGCTGTCGTCGTCGTGCATTCCGACCCGCACACCGGCGACCGGATCATCGGATACACAGTGCCCGCGACCGGCGCCGCCGTCGATCCGCATCAGATCCGCGACCGACTCGCTGACGAACTGCCCGCCTACATGGTGCCCGCGCAGATCCTCGTCCTCGACACTCTGCCGATCACCGCGCACGGCAAGCTCGACCAGAAAGCCCTCCCCGTCCCCGGTATCGAAGCCCGAGCCTTCCGTGCGCCCGAGAGCCCCGTCGAGCAGACCGTCGCCGCCGTCTACGCCGACCTGCTCGGCACCGCGCGCGTGGGGCTCGACGACGACTTCTTCGAACTCGGCGGCAACTCGCTCATCGCCACCCAGCTCGTCGCTCGCCTCGGCACGGCACTCGACACCACGGTGCCTGTGCGTGCCGTGTTCGAGAACCCGACGGTGAGTGCGCTCGCCGCAGTGGTGGCGGGCAGCGCCGGGGAGGGTGCGCGGCCGGTACTGGTGAAATATGACCGGCCCGAACATATCCCGCTGTCGTTGGCGCAGCAGCGGATGTGGTTCCTCAACCGGTTCGATCCCGATTCGACGGCGTACAACCTGCCCATGGCCCTGCACGTGCGCGGCGGCCTCGACGTCGACGCGTTGCGGGCAGCGATCACACATGTCGTGGAGCGCCACGAAACCCTGCGCACTGTCTACCCCGAGACGGAGGATGGTCCGCAGCAGCTCATCCTTCCGGTGGAGCAGGCGGTCCCCGGGTTGGATATCGCACGCCCCGGCGAGGATTCGATGTTCGCTGCCGTGGTCGATTTCGTCGTCCAACCGTTCGACGTCACCGCCGCGGTACCTCTGCGGACACGACTGTTCGAGCGCGCCGACGGTGACCACATCTTCGCGATGGCGGTGCACCACATCGCCGCCGACGGCTCGTCGATGGCACCCTTCGTCCGCGATCTCCTCGTCGCCTACAGCGCGGCGGTTGCAGGGGACACTCCGGCGTGGAGCCCGCTCGACGTCCAATACGCCGATTACACCCTGTGGCAGCGACACGTACTCGGCGACGAAAACGACCCCGATTCGGTGTTGACCCGGCAGCTCGACTTCTGGCGCCGCACGCTGGACGGCCTGCCAGACCTGCTGCAATTACCTACCGATCGTCCGCGTCCGGCAGCGCAGTCGTACGAGGGCGCGCAGATCGAGTTCTCGATCGACGGGGCGCTGCATGCGCGCCTCGTCGAGCTCGCTCGTGCCCACCACGCGACACCGTTCATGGTGGTGCATGCCGCCCTCGCTGTGCTCCTGTCTCGCCTGTCGGGTACCGACGACATCGCGGTGGGCACCCCCATCGCGGGTCGCGGTGAGCCCGCACTCGACGATCTCGTCGGCATGTTCGTCAACACCCTCGTGCTCCGCGCCGATGTGCAGGCGGACTCGTCGTTCACCGACCTGCTCGCTGCGGTCCGGGAGAGCGATCTGCAGGCGTTCGCCCACGCCGACGTCCCGTTCGAGCGGCTCGTCGAAGTGTTGGATCCGCCGCGCTCGACCGCGCGGCACCCGCTCTTCCAGGTTGGATTCTCGTTCCAGAATGTGGCCCCGACCTCCATCGAGCTGCCGGGACTGAGCGTTTCTCCCGTTGAGCTCGAGCACCGCACATCGCAGTTCGATCTGCACTGGATCGTCCAGGACGAGTACGACAAGGCGGGTGCCGCTGCCGGCATGTCGGGATTCGTCACCTACGCGTCGGCGCTGTTCGACGAGGCCAGCGTGACCGTCTTCGCCGGCCGGTTCGTGCGCCTGCTCGAAGCTCTCGTCGCGAATCCGGCCGCTGCGGTGGGCGACCTGCAGATCATTTCCGACACCGAACGTCGTCGGATCATCCACGACTTCAACGACTCCGACCACGACGTTGCGCCGGCAACGTTGGTGTCACTGTTCGATGCGCAGGTTGCTGCCACCCCCGACGCGCTCGCCCTCGACGCACCGGACACGCAGCTGACCTACATCGAATTCGACGCGCGCGTCAACCGGCTGGCCCGCCGCCTCATCGCTGCGGGTGTCGGGCCGGAGTCCGTCGTGGCGCTCGGCATGCGTCGCTCCGTCGAACTCGTCGTGGGCATGTATGCGGTCGTGAAGGCCGGCGGCGCCTACCTGCCGCTCGACCCGGACCAACCCGCCGACCGCACGGCCTACATCCTCGACACCGCAGCACCCGTCTGTGTGCTCACCACCGACGACACGTTCGACACCCGAACACACCCGGTGCTGCACGTCGACGAACGCAGCGATCTTCCGGCGACACCCGTCGCCGACAACGAACGTGTCGCGCCACTGAGACCCGATCACACCGCCTACGTGATCTTCACATCGGGTTCGACAGGCCGCCCCAAGGGTGTCGCGGTGTCGCACTCCGCGATCGCCAACCAATTGCAGTGGAAGCGTGAACAGTTCGGGCTCGGCCCCGGCGACGCGGTGCTCCTCGCCACCGCGGCCACGTTCGACCTGTCGGTGTGGCAGTTCTGGTCTGCGCTCGTCTCCGGGGCGCGGCTCGTCATCGCCGAACCCGACGGCCACCGCGACCCCGCCTACCTTGCGGCACTGATGGACGACTCCGCGGTGACGACCCTGCACGCAGTTCCGTCGATGCTCGAAGCACTCACAGCTCGAGGTGAGTTACCCGCATCGTTGCGTCGTGTACTCGCGATCGGTGAGGCCCTGCCGCCCGATCTCGCGCAGCGCATCCGAAGCACAGCGCCCGAGCCCACACTGTCGAACCTGTACGGCCCCACCGAAGCCACCGTGTCGGTGACCTGGCACGACGTCACGGACGACGACACCGCCACCGTGTCGATCGGCGGACCCGAATGGAACACGCGCCTGTACGTCCTGGACGAACGATTCCAGGTGGTACCGGTCGGAGTGCCGGGTGAGCTGTACCTCGCGGGCGCACAGTTGGCGCGCGGCTACATCGGACGCGCCGATCTGACCGCGGACCACTTCGTCGCAAATCCGTTCACTCCGGGAACACGGATGTACCGTACCGGCGACCTCGTGACCTGGACCGACAAGGGAACCCTCGAGTACCTGGGCCGCACCGACTTCCAGGTGAAGGTGCGCGGGTTCCGTATCGAACTCGGGGAGATCGAGACCGCGCTGCGCAACGAGAGCACCGTGGCCCAGGCCGTGGTCGTCGCCCACCGCGATCCGCGGCTCGGTGAGCAACTCGTGGCATACGTCGTGGGAGACCGGACCCTCGCCACGGATGTCCTGAAGAAGGCGCTGGGC
Source organism: Rhodococcus sp. F64268 (assembly GCF_023015605.1). Classification (NCBI taxonomy): domain Bacteria; kingdom Bacillati; phylum Actinomycetota; class Actinomycetes; order Mycobacteriales; family Nocardiaceae; genus Rhodococcus; species Rhodococcus sp. F64268. Next base: position 436,163 of record NZ_JALKAI010000002.1, on the reverse strand, counting down.
TCCCGACTTCCGACCTACATGGTGCCGTCGGCCTGGGTGGTGCTCGACGCGCTGCCGCTCAACGTCAACGGCAAGGTCGACCGACGTGCCCTGCCCGCGCCGACCCTCGACACGACACCGTTCCGGGCGCCATCCACACCCGTCGAGCAGATCGTCGCCGGCGTGTACGGCGACGTACTCGGGCTCGACCGCGTGGGCGTCGATGACGACTTCTTCGCGCTCGGCGGCAACTCGCTGAGCGCCACCCGGGTCACGGCACGTCTGGGTGCCGAACTGGGCACCACCGTCCCGGTGCGGGTGTTGTTCGAGCACCCGACGGTCGAAAACCTCGCCGTCGCAGTCCTGGAACAGACCGCGGGTGGAGAACGACGCCCGCTCGTGGCGGGGGAACGTCCCGAACTGGTGCCGTTGTCGCCGGCACAGCAACGGATGTGGTTTATCAACCGGTTCGTTCCGGACTCGGCTGCCTACAACATCCCCGCGGCGATCAGACTCACCGGCGAGCTGGACGTCGACGCGCTACGCGGCGCTGTCGGCGATCTCGTTGCACGCCACGAGATCCTGCGGACCGTCTACCCCGAGATCGACGGTGCCGGAGTGCAGGTCATCAGGCCTGTCTCCGAGTTCACCCTCGATCTCATCGAGGAGGACGTCGAACCGGGCAGGGCGATCGAGGTCGTCACCGGCGTCATCCGGTCTGGGTTCGACGTGACCGCGGACGTACCCGTCCGCGCACGCCTGCTCCGCGTGGGTGAGTGCGAGTTCGTCCTCGTCGTCGTCGTGCACCACATCGCCGCCGACGGTTTCTCGATCGGGCCGATGCTCCGCGACGTCATGGTCGCGTACGCGGCCAGGTCGACCGGAGAAGCCCCGGCCTGGGCGCCGCTCGACGTGCAGTACGCCGACTACAGTCTGTGGCAACGCGACATACTCGGCTCCGAAGACGATCCGACGAGCGTCATCTCGCGGCAGATCGACTACTGGACGGGCGCCCTCGACGGCGTCCCCGACGTCCTCGAACTACCGGCCGATCGTGCGCGACCGGCCGTGGCGTCGTACCGCGGCGCAACCCACCGCATCGGACTCGATGCCTCGACTCACCGGGGCCTGCTCGATCTGGCTCGAAGCAGGAACGCAACGCTGTTCATGGTGCTGCACAGCGCTCTGAGCGCTGAGCTCGCGTGGCTGAGTGCCACCGACGACATCGTGGTAGGCACCCCCGTCGCCGGCCGTGGCGACCAGGCGCTCGACGACCTCATCGGCATGTTCGTCAACACCCTCGTGCTCCGCACCCGCGTCGACCCCGACGAGACGTTCTCGACATTGCTGTCGCGTTCCCGAGACATCGCCCTCGGCGCCTTCGCACACGCAGACGTGCCGTTCGAGCGACTCGTCGAGGTTCTCGACCCGCCCCGGTCTCAGGCACGGAACCCGCTGTTCCAGGTGATGCTCACTCTCCAGAACATGGAGCGCCGCCACTTCGAGCTCGGCGACGTCCGGATCGAGCCGATCGACGCAGACCTCGGTGAAGCCAAGGTCGACCTGCAGATCACCGCGGTCGAGCAGTTCGACGACGACGGCGCACCCGCGGGCATCGATGCGGCCTGGACGTATGCGACAGACCTGTTCGACGACTCGACCGTCGTGTCGTTCGCAGAGCGCTTCACATGGCTCCTGTCCGCGATCGTCGCCGATCCGGATCTGCAGGTGAGGGCGCTGCCGCTACTCGACGATGCCGAGCGGGCCCGAGTATTGGCGCTCGGAGTCGGCCCGGACGTCGCTGCGGGCGAAGAGGTTGCAGTCATCGACTGGGAGGCAACCGCAGTCACTTCGGTGGGCCTGTCCTTGTCCCGGGGCGAATTCGACGAGCGTGTCGCGGGGCTGGCCCGCGCTCTGATCGCGCGTGGCGTCGGCCCGGAGACACGTGTCGCGGTGCACATGGAGCGCAGTATCGACCTGCTCGTCGGCATCCACGCGATCCTGCAGGCCGGTGGCGCGTACGTCCCGCTCGACCCCGACCACCCGGCCGAACGTATCGCGCACATCGTCGAGACCGCGAAACCTGTTCTCGCGCTCGTCCGCTCCTCCACGACCGAACTGCCGATTCCGATGCTCGAGGTCGATTCCGTCGGTGCCTCCAACGACACATCACCGATCACCGACGGCGACCGGCTTGCACCGCTGCGCCCAGATCACCTCGCGTATGTGCTGTTCACCTCAGGGTCGACGGGCAGGCCCAAGGGCGTCGCCGTCACCCATCGCGCGCTGAACACCCAGCTCGACTGGATGCAGCACACACTCGGGCTGACCTGCGACGACGTGATCTTGTGGAAGACACCCGTCACCTTCGACGCATCCGTGTGGGAATTGCTGCTGGCCACACGCATCGGCGCGCGCCTGGTGGTGGCAGACTCCGAGGGCCACGCCGACCCTGCGTATCTCGCGTCGGTGATTGCCGCGGAGAAGGTGACCGTCGCGCAGTTCGTGCCGTCGGTACTCGACCTCGTCGTCGACGAGGATCCCGGAGGGTCTCTGCAGCAAGTGTTCTCGGGTGGTGAGACCCTACGCTCCGCTACCGCCGAACGAGTCCGTGATGTGCTCGGCGCGCAGATCCACAACCTGTACGGCCCGACGGAAACCACGATCCAGGTCGCTCACCGGGCAGGGACATCCCGTGCGGGGCGCAGCGTACCGATCGGCACGGCGGTCGCAGGTACGACCTTGCTGGTGCTCGATGCGCGTCTGCAGCCTGTTCCTGTCGGTGTGCGCGGCGAACTCTACGTCGCGGGGCCGCAGGTGGCGCGCGGCTACGAGAACGCCACCGGCCAGACAGCGTCGCGTTTCGTCGCCGACCCCTACAGCGCAAGCGGCACACGGATGTATCGCACAGGCGACGTCGTGCGCTGGACGACGGCGGGAGAACTCGAATACCTGGGCCGCAGCGACCATCAGATCAAACTGCGTGGCCTACGCATCGAAATCGGCGAAATCGAAACAGTGCTGCAGGCGCTGGACACGGTCGCGGCGGCGGCAGTCGCGGTCGTCTCGGATCGGCTCGTCGGCTATATCGTCCCCGCTTCCGGTTCGGACGTGAACGTCGAGTCCGTCCGTGATTCCCTTGCAGACCGGTTGCCGTCGTACATGATTCCCGACGTCGTCGTCGCACTCGAGGCGATGCCGCTCAACACCTCCGGCAAACTCGACCGCAGGGCACTTCCGGAGCCGGAATTCGAGACGCGGGAGTTCCGGGCACCGGTGACGCCGACCGAAGAGATCGTGGCGTCCGTGTTCGGTGCCGTGCTGGGCGTCGAACGTGTCGGCGTCGATGACGGATTCTTCGAGCTCGGCGGCAACTCCCTCAGTGCGACGCAAGTCGCATCCCGAGTGGGTGCGGCAGTGGATGCGCGGGTGCCCGTGCGGATGCTGTTCGAGTCGCCGACGGTGGTCGCCCTCGCTGCTTCGGTCGACGAGCTTGCTCGTTCCAGCGATGTGGCTGCGCTCGAGCCCCAGCTGCGAGTTGGCCGGATTCCGCTGTCGACGGCACAGACCCGGATGTGGTTCCTCAACCGGTTCGACCCGGAATCTGCAGTGAACAACATTCCTGCCGCCATCCGTTTGTCGGGGGCACTCGATGTCGACGCGTTGTCGCAGGCCATCGATGATGTGATCGAACGGCACGAGATTCTGCGTACCTACTATCCCGAGATCGACGGAATCGGCAGCCAGGTCGTGCTGCCCGCGGTCGACCGGCAGCTCGGTCTGACGGCCGATGCTGTAGCGGAGACCGATCTGCTGAGTGCGGTCGCTCGCGAGGTGAGTGCCGGTTTCGATGTGACGCTCGCGCCGCCGGTTCGCGTGAAGTTGCTCCGGGTCGCGGACGCCGAGCATGTACTGGTGGTGGTCGTGCATCACATTGCAGCCGACGGGTTCTCGATGGGCCCGTTATCACGGGATGTGATGGTGGCGTATGCGTCTCGCGTCATCGGTCAGGCTCCGTCGTGGGAGCCGCTCGAAGTGCAGTACGCGGACTACGCGATATGGCAGCGGCAGGTTCTCGGGTCCGAAGCCGATGAGGGATCGGTGTTGTCGCGGCAGTTGGCGTACTGGTCCGATCAGTTGGCGGGGGCGCCGGATGTGATCGAGTTGCCTGCGGATCGTCCGCGCCCGGCTGTTGCGTCGTATCGCGGTGCGTCGCATGACTTTACCTTGACTGCGTCGCTGACTTCGAGCCTCGAAACCGTCGCGCGTGCACACGGTGTCACGCCGTTCATGGTCGTGCACGCTGCTCTTGCGGTGCTGCTCGCGCGGTTGTCGGGGACCGGCGACATCGTGATCGGTACCCCCGTGGCGGGTCGCGGTGAGCGTGCGCTGGACGATCTGATCGGGATGTTCGTCAACACATTGGCGTTGCGGACGCAGGTCGAGGGCGGGGAGTCGTTCGACGAGTTGTTGTCTCGGGTGCGAGATGTGGACCTCGGTGCATTCGGGCACGCAGATGTCCCGTTCGAGCGGCTGGTCGAGGTCCTTGATCCCGTTAGGACGACCGCGTGGAATCCGTTGTTCCAGGTGATGCTCACGTTCCAGAACTTCGCACCCACGAGTTTCGAGTTGCCAGGGCTGACGTTGACTGCCGTCGAGGCCGATACTCACCTTGCGAAGTTCGATCTGCAGGTCACGATGTCGGAGCTATCCGACGGCGGATTCGCTGTGTCGTTCACGTATGCGACGGACCTGTTCGACGAATCGACGATCGTGTCGGCTGTCGAACGTTTCACCCGGGTGTTGACGGCCGTGGTCGAAGACCCGCGTGTGGTGGTCGGTGATGTCGACATCCTGACCGCAGACGAACGTGCTCGATCGCTGGATTCCGGTAGGGGTGAGGATGTCCCGGCGTCCGGATTCGTTGTTCCAGATCTCGTCGGACAACGTGCCGAGGGTTCGTCCCGCGCGATGGCGATTGTCGGCGTCGACTCGGCACTGACGTACGGTGAGTTCGGCCGCCGGGTGGCAGGTCTTGCGCGTCATCTGATTTCGTGGGGTGTCGGGCCTGATACGCGCGTGGCGGTGGCGATGAGTCGGTCCGCGGAGATGGTCGTGGCGATCCATGCGGTGCTCGCTGCCGGTGGCGCATATGTGCCGATCGATCCAGAACAGCCGCAGGACCGGATCGCGTACGTACTCGACATCGCCGACCCACTCCTCGTGCTGATTTCGTCGAATGAAGCCATCGAGACCGATCGCGCCGTGGTGTGTACGGACACTCTCGACGTGTCCGAATACTCGACCGCAATAGTGTCCGATACTGACCGCCGTGCTCCGTTGCGTCCCGAGAATGCCGCGTATGTGTTGTTCACGTCGGGCTCGACCGGTCGGCCGAAGGGCGTCACGGTGTCCCACGGCGCGGTGGTGAACCAACTGCTGTGGATGCAATCGAAGTTCGGTGTCGATGCTTCGGATTCGGTGTTCTTGAAGACCCCGGCGACGTTCGATGCGTCGGTGTGGGAGCTGCTGTTGCCTGTCGTATCCGGTGCTCGGATGGTGATCGCCGGTCCTGAAGGTCATCGTGACCCCGGGTATCTGGCCGGTGTGTTGACTTCGGGTGAGGTGACGATCGCGCAGTTCGTGCCGTCGGTGCTCGATGCGGTACTCGATGTCGTGGACGAGCCAACCGATGCGCTGCGGTTGGTGTTCTCCGGTGGCGAGGCGTTGTCCGGCACGACTGCGCGGCGGGCGCGGATCTCGCTCGGGGCAGATGTCCACAACCTGTACGGGCCGACGGAATCGACAATCCAGGTCACGCATCGACTCAGTGTCGAGGGAGACGCTGGGATCGTCCCGATCGGTGAGCCGGTGTCGAATACCCAGGTGTTCGTTCTCGATGACCGTCTGCAGTTCGTCCCCGTGGGTGTCCCAGGCGAGCTCTACGTCGCGGGTACACAGGTGGCTCGCGGATATGTCGATTCGCGGCTGACGGCCGACCGGTTCGTGGCGAATCCGTTCGGTGGTGCCGGCGACCGCATGTATCGCACGGGTGATCTGGTGCGGTGGAGTCGTGCCGGTGAGCTCGAGTTTGTGGGTCGCAATGATCAGCAGGTCAAGCTGCGTGGTCAGCGTATCGAGCTCGGTGAGATCGAGGCTGTGTTGCGTGGTCTCGACGGTGTTGCCGCGGGTGCGGTTGCGGTCTGGTCGGACCGGTTGGTCGGCTACGTCGTTTTGTCGGGTGGTCCGGATGGTTCGGATCTGCGGGATGCGATGAGCGCGGTGCTGCCGTCGTACATGGTGCCGTCGCAGTTCGTCGTCCTCGAGTCGTTGCCGCTCAACGCGTCCGGAAAGCTGGACCGGAAGGCGTTGCCGGAGCCGATGTTCGAGACCCGTGAGTTCCGGGCTCCGGTGACGGAGACCGAGCTGATCGTGGCGTCGGTGTTCGCGGATGTGCTCGGGGCTGAATCGGTCGGTCTCGACGACGACTTCTTCGCGCTCGGCGGTACGTCCCTCGTCGCGACGAGGCTCGTCTCACGCCTGCGCGCGGAGCTGGACACTCAGGTGCCCTTGCAGTGGCTGTTCCAGGAGTTGACCGTCGAAGGCTTCGCCCGCTTGATCGCCGAGGGTTCCGGTACGAGCATGTCGGACGCGCTCCGTCCGGTGTTGCCGCTGCGCGCACAGGGCTCGGGCACACCGTTGTTCTGTGTGCATCCGATCGTCGGTTTGTCGTGGTGCTACACCGGCTTGTCACAGGAACTCGACATCGACCTCTATGGTCTGCAGACGCCGGCCGGTACCGAAGCCGACTTCGCGCCCGCCACCCTCGACGAACTCGCCGCGCGATACGTCGAAGAACTTCGCGGCGTGCAGCCGCACGGGCCCTACCGGCTGCTCGGCTGGTCGCTCGGTGGTGTGATCGCGCATGCCATGGCAGTGCAGTTGCAGGCCTCAGGGGAATCTGTGGAGCACCTCGTATTGCTCGACAGTTTCGTGAACGGCTCGTCCGCGCCGACCGCCGGTGAACGGGCGACGGTATCGATGGCCGACCTCCTGGCAGGTTTCGGCTTCGACGACAGTGCGCCGCAGGATGTCACTGACCTCGTCGCGACTGTTGCAGAGCTGACCGGCAACGCCGTCGACGACACCGAGCCGATGGTGCAGCGACTGATCGCCACCGCAGAACACAACTCGATGTTGCTCAGTGAGCACCGGCCCGGTGTGTTCGACGGAGACGTCCTCTACTTCACCGCTTCTGCCGACGGACGATCTGGAGCCACAGACTGGGCAGACGCGGTCACGGGCGAGATCCATGATCATTCAGTGCCCGTGACGCATTGGCACATGACTTCGCCCGAGGCCCTTGCTGTCGTCGGTCCGACGGTGCGTAGAGTCATCGAACTGCACCCGACTACCGATAAGGGCGAATCCACTACATGAATGAGTACGTTCTGCGCCGAGCAGCGTTGTGCGCTGCGGTCGCGTTCGCCCTGGTTGTCCCTGCCGTGCCTGCGTCCGCCGAACCCGCGGCCCACGTGGACAGCGTCGAGCAGGTCGACGATCGGCGCTCGGACATGCTCGTGTATTCGCCGTCGATGGACAGGAACATTCCCCTGCAGGTCATCAAGCCTGCAGATACATCTGTTCCGCGCCCGACGCTGTACTTGCTCAACGGTGCAGGCGGCGGCGAGGACGGCGCCAACTGGCTCAACCAGACCAAGATTCTCGAGTTCCTCGCCGACAAGAACGTCAACGTCGTCATCCCCGCCGAGGGAATGTTCACGTATTACACCGACTGGATCAAAGAAGATCCGGTCGTCGGCGTGGCCAAGTGGGAGACGTTCCTGACCGAGGAACTGCCCCCGGTGATCGACGACGCGCTGGGCACAACGGGCGTCAACGCGATCGCGGGTTTGTCGATGGCCGCGACGTCGGTGCTGTCCCTCGCGATCCACGCTCCCGACCTCTACCGAGGTGTCGCGTCGTACAGCGGGTGCGCGCAGACCAGCGACCCGCTGGGGCAGACCTATCTGAGGTCGGTGATCGAGGGGATGGGGGAGACCGACGCGACGAACATGTGGGGTCCCTATGACGGGGAAGGCTGGGTCGCGCACGACCCGACCGTCAACGCGGAAGGCCTACGCGGCCTCTCCCTCTACATCTCGAACGGAACGGGTCTGCCCGGGCCGTACGAGAATCCGGAACTTCCGCGGACGCCGCAGTCGCCGCCGCTACTCGACCAGGTCCTGGTCGGCGGCGTGATCGAGGCCGCCACGAATATCTGCACGCATCGACTCCAGGAACGGTTGGAGGAACTCGACATCCCCGCAACCTTCCACTTCCGGCCCGACGGTACGCACTCGTGGGGGTACTGGGAAGACGAACTTCAGCGCTCCTGGCCGCAGCTCGCGGCGTCGATGGAGCTGTGATCGTCCAGTGCGCCCGAATCCGGTCGTCCACATGGGGGCTGTACGGAAGTTGTCCACAGGGACGGCATTCGTACACAGAATCCGCGATTTCCCGGAACGGGGCTGGTGCCGGGCGAACCGGTAGACGACGCTGCATCGTGTGGGGGACGACAAGATCATTCGACGATGTGAGGCGCGTGCGCGCGGTGTCACCGACTCGGAAGTCCGGCGACTGGTGCGAACAGGAGCATGGACTCGGTTGGGCTCGGGTGTGTATATCCCGTCCGGCATCTACGCAGACGCAGACGAGCGAGACCGGCATTTCTACCGCGCGACGGCGGCGATGGAGAACTTCAGAGAAGGCACCGCTCTGAGCCACGTGTCGGCGGCCGTGATGCACGGACTGGAGACGTGGCAGATTCCGCTCGATGCCGTCCACGCGACTCGCAATCGCTCCGGTGGAAGTCGCCGGGGACCCGGGTGCGTGTTGCATTCGTCGAAGTTCACCGAGGATGAAGTGACGTCGAGGGTCGGCGTGCGTGTGCTTTCCGTCGAACGGACGATCACCGACCTTTCTTCGACTCTGTCGTTCGAGCAGGCTGTCGTGGTGGGGGACCGGGCGCTGAGGATCGGCGTCACCACGCTCGACGAGCTGAATCGGGCCATCGAGCGCATGGGCCGGCATCCGGGTCGTGCGAAGGCGGCGCGAGCTGTCCGTTTCATGAGCGACCGCAGCGATAGCGTCGGCGAATCCCGCAGCCGAGTCCTGATGATCGGTGCGCAGTTGCACATCCCGGAAGAACAGCCGGATGTGTTCGATGCGAATGGTCGTTGGTTGGCTCGTGTCGACTTCCTCCTTCCTGAGCATGGAGTGATCGGTGAGTTCGACGGGCGGATCAAGTACCGGCGTGACGGTGTCGCCACCAGGGATGCAGAGGACGTCGTCTTCCAGGAGAAGTTGCGCGAGGATCGGCTGCGGCATTCGGGATGGGTCGTCGTGCGGTGGACGTGGGCAGATTTGCAGACACCGGACGCACTCGTCACCCGAATCCGCGAGGGGATCGCACTGGCTGGGAGAGGGAGCGGTCCGATGGGGACGTTCGAGACCCGGAAGCTAGCAGGGCAAAAGTAAAGCAAGCAGCCCTGGTGGATGACCACCAGGGCTGCTTGCTTTGTACTAGGGCTGCTTACTTACGGCCGGGAGGCTTGGGGCCACCCTTGATCTGCAGTCCGCCGGGCTTGGCCTTCGGCGGAGCCGGTGCCTCCGACGCGGGCTTCGCCTCGGGCTCGGCGGACGGCTCGGGCACAGCCTCCGGAGCAGACGCGGCCTCCGGAGCAGGAGCCGACTCCGGAGCAGGAGCCGACTCCGTCGCCGGTGCTGCCGGTGCGGCCTTCTTCGGGCCGGGGCCCTTGAGTCCGCTCTTGAGCTGCAATCCACCGGGCTTCGCCTTCGGGATCGCGGTCTCCTTCGGCGCTTCGGCAGGAGCCTCTGAAACCGCAGCTTCAGGAGCAGCCTCGGGTGCAGGCGCTGCTGCCGGAGCAGCTGCCTTCTTGGCGCCGGGGCCCTTGAGTCCACTCTTGAGCTGCAGACCACCGGGCTTGGCGGTCGGGGGTGCCGACTCGGTGGCAGGTGCCGAAGCCTCGGCGGGCTCGGCCGCAGGTGCGGCTGCTGCGGGGGCGGCTGCCTTCTTGGCGCCCGGTCCCTTGAGTCCACCCTTCATCTGCAGTCCGCCGGGCTTGGCCTTCGGAGCCTCAGCGGCCTCGGCAGGCGCCGCGGCCTTCTTGGCGCCGGGACCCTTGAGTCCGCCCTTCATCTGCAGTCCGCCGGCCTTCGGCGCGCCCGTCGTCTTGGGTGCCGCGGGGGTCGCCGCAGCTTCCACGACTTCTTCGACGCGCTCCTCCTCGACGGCTTCGGCGACGGCCTCGGCCTCGACCGGGGTCTTCGGCTGCTGGACCACCTTCAGGTTCTCCGTGAGCTTGTCCGCCTCGACGCGTGAGATCGACTCGAGCATCAGCTGCGCGACGTCGACGACCTCGACACCCTCGCCCTTGCCCTCTTCCTGACGCGCGGTGACACCGTCCGTGAGCATCACGCGGCAGAACGGGCAGCCGGTTGCGATCTTCTTGGGATCGGTGCTCAGTGCTTCGTCGACACGGTCGACGTTGATGCGCTTACCGATCCGCTCTTCCATCCACATGCGGGCACCGCCGGCGCCACAGCACATCGACCGCTCACCGTGGCGAGGCATCTCGACGAGCTTTGCACCCGACGCCGCCATGAGCTCACGCGGAGCGTTGTACACCTTGTTGTGACGACCGAGGAAGCACGGGTCGTGGTAGGTGACGTCCTCGCTGACAGGCGCGACCTGGACCAGCTTCTTCGCCCGCACCAGGCGGTTGAGTAGCTGAGTGTGGTGGACGACCTCGTAGTTGCCACCGACCTCGGGGTACTCGTTGTTCAGCGCGTTGAAGCAGTGAGCGCAGGTCACGACGATCTTGCGCTTGCTCTGCTCGACACCCTCGAACACGCCGTCGAGGACCTCGATGTTCTGCTGCGCCAGCTGCTGGAACAGGAACTCGTTACCCGCGCGGCGAGCCGAGTCGCCCGTGCAGGTTTCCTCGGCGCCGAGGACCATGAACTTGGTTCCTGCGGTGGCGAGCAGTTCGGCGACGGCCTTCGTCGTCTTCTTGGCGCGATCCTCGTAGGCGCCGGCGCAGCCGACCCAGAAGAGGTATTCGTAGCCGTCGAAGCTCTCGGCGTCCTTGCCGAACACCGGGATCTCGAAGTCCATCTCGTTGATCCAGTTGAGACGGTCCTTAGAATTCTGACCCCAGGGGTTGCCCTTGTTCTCGAGGTTCTTGAACAGACCTGCGAGCTCGGACGGGAAGTCCGATTCGATGAGCACCTGGTAGCGACGCATGTCGATGATGTGGTCGACGTGCTCGATATCGACGGGGCACTGCTCGACGCACGCGCCACAGTTGGTGCAGCTCCACAACGTCTCGGTGTCGATGACGGGGGCGAGTTCGCCGGCCTCGACGAGTTCGGCCGATTCGCCGACGAGCTTGCGGCCCGCTTCGGCACGTGCCGCTTCGGGGATCTTGGCGAGTGCGGCTTCCTTGACGTTGCCTTCGCTGTCGACGAGGCCGACCTCGTCGCCGCCCATGTCCGTGCGGCCACCGGCCAGCAGGTAGGGGGCCTTGGCGTTGCCGTGGTCGCGCAGCGACATGATGAGCAGCTTCGGCGACAGCGGCTTACCGGTGTTCCAGGCGGGGCACTGCGACTGGCAGCGGCCGCACTCGGTGCAGGTGCTGAAGTCCAGCCAGCCCTTCCACGAGAAGTCCTCGATGCGTCCGGCACCGAGCGTGTCGGTGTCGGGGTCGACGTTCTCCATGGTGAGGGCCTTGCCCTTGCTCATCATGGGCTTCGCGGCACCGAGGGCGACTCCGCCGTCGTCCTCACGCTTGAAATAGATGTTGAAGAACGCAGCGAAGCGGTGCCATGCGACACCCCACGTGATGTTGCGGCCGACCACGTAGAGCCAGATCATGCCGGACATCAACTTGATGAACGCGAAGACCGACACCATCTCGGGGCTTGCAGGCAGAAGCTTCGCGAGATTCATCGTGAAGAAGTCGGTCGACATGTGGCCGCCGCCGTAGGTGGCGATCTTTCCGGCCTTCACGAAGATCATGCCGAGGCCCTCGATGAGGACGACTGCCTCGACGAAGTAAGCGGCCTTGAAATCGGAGCCGGTGAAGCGCGACAGACGTCCGGGCTGACGAGGGTGATTCAGCTGGCGAATGATGATCAGCACGACGATGCCGATCACCGTGCCGAGGCCGAGGATCTCGTCGACGAAGTGGTAGACCGCGGTGCCACCGATGAGAGGCCAGTGGAACTCGGGGTTGAACGTCTGGCCGTATGCCTCGAACCAGACGATGGCGCCGAGGAGAAAGCCGACCATGACGAGCCAGTGAGCCCAGCCGACGGTCCGGAACTTGTTCATTCTCGTGTGCGCGAGGAACTCGACGACCATCTGCTTGAAGCGCGGGAAGAAGGGGCGCCAGCGATCCGGGGCCGGTTGGCCGATCCGGATCGCGCTGACCATCTTCCACGCGCCGCCGATGAAGGAGTACCAGCACACGAGGCTGAGCAGCACGCCGATCGTGCCCAACGTGATCGTCAGGGCATTCATACGTGGCCTTTCGTGTCGGGGGCGGACAGCCCGCCTGGTATAAGCCTCCGCATCGTAACGCACGCTAAGTTACCCGCTGGTAACTAGACCGAGTCTACTCGTGAGTAACTAGGCGTTGCGGTGCTGAGAGCCTGTGCGGCAGTCACCGTATAGACGGGTAATTCGTCAAAACGAGCCAGGCTGCCCTTACCGCGCCACACTCGATATATGGCGCGGGAGCGCTTTAGGGCACGATTCGGCATCTATCAGGCGTTACCGGGATAACAAATTGTTCTGGTGTCGGTTATGATTTCGATCCGGACGTGACTTTCGGACAAAAAGAACGAACGTCGGGGGTTCGAAAGTCTCACGCTTACAGGGAAAATTGGGGGCGTCCTCGGGGCGTGCGCCATGTCACAGAACGGAAACACATGAAGCTAAGGAAGCTTGCCGCCGTAGCGACGATGACAATCGCCGCTATGGGAATCACGGCCGGAACCTCCTACGCGGCCCCGGCGGCCCAGGATGAGATCAACTACGAGTCGCATGTCGATGGCCAGTCTGTCGTCACCGTCATCGACGCGGGCGCATTCCAGGTCTCGGGCGACGGCCAGAGCGTCGAACTGCAGGACAACGCTGGCAACACCGTCGTCAGCCTGCCCCTCGCGGTTCAGCTCGGCGACATCCAGCTGCCCTTCGAGCGTGAGATCAGCGAGGACGGCAAAACCCTCACTCTGACCCCGGTCACCGATCTGTCGCAGGCGACTCCCGTTGCCCCCGAGGACAAGGTCGCTCCGGGTCTGACTCCGGTCGCGTTGAAGGTGACGGACGTTGCGTCGCCGGATGAGAACCTCAAGGCTCAGCAGAACTTCGCGTCGCAGCTCGGTATTGCCACTGCGGTCGGCGGCCTGACCGGTACCATCGTTGGCTGCATCCTCGGCACGATTCCCGGAACTGCGGTCCCGATCTTCGGCAACGCCGTCGGGTGTGTCGCAGGCGGTGCGCTCGGTGGTGTTGTCGGCACGATCTTGGCGGGAGGGCCGACGCTTGTTATCGCGGGCGTTGGCTTGATTCAGACGCTTACGGCTCCTCCGGGAACCACGCAGTACGCAAACTGACTTACGTCGACGAACGGCCCCGTCATCTATCGGATGGCGGGGCCGTTTGCGGTTCGACGTCAGCTCACCACAGCAGCTGAATCAAGAGGTTGATGGCACTCGCCAACACATCGGCGCTCCCCGTAACCGATCCGAACATCTACACGTCCTCCCTGTAATTCGCCGCCGATGCGGGGACATCCCCCCCATCGTTCGTTTTGCGGCCGAACGAGATTTCAGGAGCGTATCCCGGTTCGATCTTGGTGCCGCGTCGACACTCCGCTACCCGCATCCCAACCCGACCGAGTGGATGTGCAGGCGGAGAAGCGGCGTCAGAAAACATCGGTGCCCGCCTTCCGTGTGGAAGACGGGCACCGTGTGCTCGACGCGAGGGCTAGCTGGTGCGGATCGTCAGGCCCGGGTTCTCGGCGAGGATCGAGTTGATCGGCGTCGCGAACAGTTCGGGGGTTTCACCGAGCAGGCCACTGACGATGGTTGCGATCTCGCACATGCCGTACTGGCCGACGTTCGAGGCGCTCGAGATGCCCATGGCAAGGGTGCCGGTGACGAGTGTGCCGCCACTGTCGCCTTGGAGTGCGCACAGGTTGGTCGAGAAGCCGTTCTGCAGGACGCGATGGCCGATCTCGACGTTCTGGCTGGTGGCGGTCACGAGACCGCAGCTGTAGCCGGTACGCAGACCGGACTTGCAGACGGGTGTGCCGACGATCGGGTCGGCGGTGCCGGTGATCGGCAGGGGAGCCGCACCGGGCACGCGGACGCCGTTGTTCTCGAACCGGCCTTCGGCCTCGTCCGTCGGGCGGATGATCGCGTAGTCGCTGTGGTCAAGGCTGGTCTTCTCGAACTTGCCGAGGTGCTGACCGAGCGCCTCACCGTTCAGCTGGTACACATCGGACGCCCACTGGGTGCCTGCCTGGGCACGGTTGGGGTCGCAATGCCCGGCGGTGATGTTGACGGGACCGCGACGGTCCTCGGCGTTGAAGCCGAGCGAGCAACGCAGGCCCGTTCCCTGTCCGAGCGATGCGTATGCGTCACCGCCGAGCAGCGCGTCGGGTGCGGCCGTGCCTGCCACGGGATGCAGGTCTGCGGCAGGCTGCGGGGTGAGTTCGGCCGGAGCGAACAGCACCCGCACTCCCGACAGGAACTCCGGCAGTTCCAGTCCGGCGACGTTCTCGGCGCGCACGATGACGTCGTTGTTGATGACGTCGATGGCAACACCGCGAACCACATCGGCGATGGCCGGCGGCTGCGTTTCGAGCCAGTCGTTGAGGGCCTTCAGTTCGTCGTTGAGGGCGTTTTCGCTGTCTTCGGTGCGCTGCACGGCGAACCCGGCGTCCTCGGCAGAGGTGCGCGCCTCGTCGAACTGTTCGCCGTCTGCGAGCCCGACGGTGGGCGTGCCGTGGTCGTCGAGCCACACACCGGCGAACACGGCCGCGAACTGCTCCCGTGCCGTCTCTGCGAACCGTGCGAGGTCCTGGCTGCGCGCGGCGTCCTGCAGGAATCGCTCAGGGCTGATCTGAAGATCTCGATCCAACGCTTCGACGAGTTCGGCGGGCAGATCCGCGGTCTGGGCGGGAGCCGGGTCGGCCTGGGCTACCAGCGCCGCAGGTCCGATGAGCAGTGCAGCAGCCGAGCCGAGGACGGCTGCCCGACGTGCGAAGGAGCGTCGCATGGATACCTTTCTCAGTGACCTCCACGCGTGACGTGGAGAGGCCGATCGGAGCGGATCGGCGACACGATTCTATGGGCTGATGGCGGCAACCGGCGCGGATCGCCGGTTGCCAGTGTGTCGCATGTGACTTGTGTGATTATTCGGGTGCGGATGCTGTGCGCACTCGGGTTCCGGTGGCGTCCGTGATGTCGCCGACCGCAATCCCGAGGCTCGATGTCCCACCCGTGGTGGCGAGCACGAGGTTGGCCTCCACGCAGTCGGGGGCGCCCGCACTGTTCGATCCCGAGATCACGCCGAGCGCCAGGGTGCCTGTGACGATCGCGCCGCCGCTGTCGCCCGACAGGGTGCATGCGGTGGTCGCGAAGCCGCGGATAGTGCTGGCGGTGCCGTTGGCGTACATGAGCTGGGTCTCGACGTGATCGGCGGCAACCACGCCGCACGTGAACGACGACGACTGCCCGGACTTGCACACGGGAGCGCCCACCACGGGACGCGCGGTTCCGGTGACCGTCAGCGTCGAACCATTTCCACCACGCACCGTCGGGCGGTCGAGACCTGCGTCGACACCCGCCTCGTTGAGCGAGATGATCCCGTAGTCGAGGTTGCTGTCGGTGCCTGCAGTCGAATCCGTGAACGAACCGATCCGAACGCTTTCGTCGATGTTGCCGCGATTGGGCAAGTACACCGTGGACCCGCCGTCTTCGCGGGCCACCGCGTCGCAGTGACCTGCAGTGATGTTGACGGCATCGCCGTTCGCGTCGACACCGTTGAACCCGAACGAGCAGATGCCGATGCGCTCGAGCGGTGTGTCGCGCACGTCGCCATCGGCGGTGACGTAGGTGTCGCCGCCGAGCGGAGCCGGATCGTTGGGCGGCATTCCGGGCGACAGCTGCACCTGGATGTTCGCGATGAGCGAGGGCAGGTTGAGGGCTCGGCCGAGCGGGGAGTTGACGATGTCGACGACGATCTGGTTGTTCAGGACATCGATCGACGTGTTGTTGACCTGAGACGAGACCTCACGCGGCAGTGCAGCGACCCACCGGTTGAGTTCTTCGAGGGCCTGCTCGAGGCCGTCGGCCGAGATGGGTGCGACCGTGGCGTGGTAGCCGTCCTGCTCGGCCTGGCGCGCTGCGTCGCGGTTGGTCACGGCGACGACGGGGTTGCCGTCTGCATTCATCCATGCGCCTGCGAAGTCGGAGGGCCGTTCGGCGCGGAAGTCGCGCGCGTAGGTGTTCAGCTCCTGGGCGCGGGCTGCGCGCTCGAGGTACTGCTCAGGTGTGAGCCCGAGGTCGCGCTGCAGGGCCTCGACGAGTTCCGCCGGAAGTTCGGGCGTCTGGTCCGCGGGAGCGGCGTTCGCGGTTGCGGTCAGCGGTCCGATCAGCAGCACCGCTGACGCCGCAACCGTTGCGGCACGACGGATGGTGGTACGGACTGCGGCGCGCGACGCCGACGAGTGACGCATGGAGGCCCTTCGTAGTTGGTCGATCTTGTACGTGAACAGCTGTTTTGTGAACTTCGCCGTTGGGTCCGAACGGCCCCGGGACAGCGTACGGCACCGGGTATTGATCTTGAAAGGGTCGAAGGTCCGATTCGGCTATATCTGAGGGGACGCTGTGGTAGCTGTGGCCTCTTCGGACGGCGCTGCCGTCGTCTCGGTCGGCTCGACCGTCTCGGTCGGGTCGGGAGAAGGCTCGGTGGACGTCGTCGGCTCCGGGGAGGGTTGCGACGGCGCACTGGTGCTACCACCGGAGCCTCCCCCCGACCCGCTGCTCGGCTCGTCCGGCGGGTTTCGCCGCGACCAACCCGTACTGCTGCTGGTCGGCGCAGTGGTGGTCGAGGTGTTCTTCTCCGTGGTCGTCGACGACTCGGTGGGCGAGGTCTCTGCCACCGTCTGCGGGATGTTCGTGGCCACATACCCGGGCGCCGTGTACTCCGCCTCTTCGATCTCCGCGGTCGTCGAGGTTTCGGTGGTCGCCGAGGGCGTGGGGGTCGTCGACGTCGATCGCGGCAGGAGCGGTGTACCCGTCGGGACGATTGCGCTCGGCACGGTCGAGGTCGGAGGGTTCGCGTTTGCGGTGGACGTGTCGCGCAGCGTGAAGACGAGGACGCCGATGCCGACTATCAAGGCGACTGCTGCGGCCGCGGCCCAGACCCCGAACTTCGATTTCTTCTCGGGATCATCGATGTCGGCGTCCGGACCTGCCGCATCGGTGGACTTGCCGGGAGTCACCTTGGCGGTCGACGCCGCGTTCGCGACGCCGACGCTTTTGCCTGCGTCTGCGGGTGTGGCAACGGGGGGAGCTGTGGGCGTGATCTTGGCGATCACCGCGGTGGTCTCGGGATCCAGGTCGGTGCGCTTCGGGCCGGTCGGGCGAGTGGCAGGAAGCACTTGGGTGGATCCGAGGAGATCCACCGACCCTGCGGCGGCCGCGAGTGCCGCACCGCGAACCATGGTCTGGTGAGGGTCGGGTGCGAGCGCACAGCGCACGCCGAGACCGGCCTTGATCGACTGAGCGACGATCTGCGCGGCGCTCGTATCGACCGTTTCGTCGAGGGTCACGACGATCGCATCGAGATTGGTCACGAGCCAGCCGAACGCTCCGAGTGCCGTCGACAACTGTGCGGAGACCGACGGGGCATCGCCTTCGGCGAAGCGGAATGCCTTACCCGCGACGACACCGGAACGGACGAGCGTGACGGTCGAACCGTGCGGGTCTATGTGGTAGCTCGCAACGAGCCTTCCCGTCTGGTGTGCCACCTGCGACTCGAACCACGCGGCGGCGGCCTCGGCGTCGGAGATCAGCGACACGTGACGCAGGCCCACGTAGTCGAGGGCGTTGCGGAGCAGCGCGACGGTCGAAGGCGGCCAGTCGGTGGGGTGGGAGGCCACGACGGTGTAGTTCGCATCGCCGATCATCGTCCCGGCGTCGGCGATGAGGCATTCCATTGCTGTTGCGACGAGGTCTTCGGCACGGGACAGGGCGCCGTCGTTGGCACGGACCCCGTTGGAGCGGCCCAGCCGATCGACGAAGTCGGTGAAAGAGCTGGTGTTGCCATCGACGACATGGTGTTCGCCCAGCGTGGCGGTGCCGTCGGAGTGCAGATGCACCGCGGTGCGCCGCTCGATGGGGTCCGGGTCCGGCCGTCCGGGGGAGGGGGAAGTGACGGCAACCGACGACACGGTGGTGCCGACCCTCAGGCCTACGCCTACGGACATGCCGAAGTTCCCCCATTCTGGTAGGTCGTGTCACGTCGTCGAACGTCGACGCCGTAGCCCATTGCGCGGAGCATGGACAGTAGCTCGGAGCGGCTTCCGGCGCCGAGGCGACGACGGATCCGGGCGACATGATGTTCCACGGTCTTCGCGGAAATGTACAGGCGATTCCCTACTTCGCGGTAGGTGAGGCCCGAAACTACGAGGTCGGCAACCTCTGCCTCGCGGTCCGACAACGGTCCGCAGGCCGCACGGTCGCTCGATGTGGCCTTTTCCGAGACCTCGTCGGGAGCAGAATCGGGTGGTGACGGCGTCGCACCGGCGGTTTGCCGGACGGTGCGCGCGAGTTGCAGGAGCGCCGTCGCTGTCGAGGTGTCGGATGCCCGGAGCGCGCCTTCGCTCGCGAGCCGTGCGCCGTCCCACGGCAGCCCGATCGTGGCCAGCGCGTGCGCGGCGTCTCGTATCCGTGTGGCGTCGACGTCCCCCTGGAGCACGGTGAGCCATGCGTGTCCGGCGCGGGCGAGCGCTGCTGCATAGGAAGAGGACTCCGCGGCGGCGGCAAGAGCGCGTGCATGGGGGACGAGATCGGCGGGGTGGTTGGCCGTGATCGCGGCCTGGACCCCGTACCAGTGCAGAGCAGCGCCCCACAGTGGGGGCTCGCCGAGTGCGGCGAGCAGATCGTGCGCCTGCGTCACCAGGTGCGCGATCCGGTCGGACTCTCCGGCACGCACACCGGCGAGCCACAACTCGCCGAGTGGGAGCAGGCCGAACAGGTCGACGGAGTATCCGGCGACGACCTCCTGAGCAGCAGCCCATTCGGTGAGCAACGAGCCGAGGTCGCCCGTCCGGCGCGCGAGTCCGACGCGCAGTCCGTACAGAAACAGTCGGTCGCGTGCGCGTACGACCTCTGGTGACACTGCTGCCACTTCGGCCGCCGCGGCAGCCAGGTCTCCTCCCAGTAGTGACGTCCACGCTGTGAGAAGCCGGTGACGCACGGTGGAGTTGTGGGCGAGGACCGCCCGGGCATGGGACAGTTCGCCCGCGTGCAGACACAACAGCGCGGTGACCGCCTCGATACTGTCGGGTTGCATGCGCCCGGGCTGAGCGCCCCGAGTGGCGAGGGCGCGGGTGAGACGGTTCATTGCGATCCGTCCGTCGCCGTTCACCGATTCCCGGAGCCCCGCCTCGAACAATTGCGCGGCCGCTGCCGACGATGTGGGCGCACCGGGCTCGGCGGAACGTAGCAGGGCGGCCGCGTCGGGACGCCCGGCCGCGAGGAGGACTGCCGCGCCGATCGACGCGTCGGGGCCTGCCCGGTCGGGGCCGAGCCATTCGTACAGATCTGCACTGCGACCGAGCATGCCCTGCTGCGCGGCGGCAGTCGCGGCGATGCGGACCGCGCTACGTACGTCGACGACGGGCCGTGACGCCGCGTCGTCGAGGATGCGGTCGGTCAGTCGTTCGACGGTCGCGAGATCGCCGGCGGCGATCGCGGCCTCGGCACGCCGGGTCGCGAGGGTGTCTGCGTCCGCCCCGGTCTCGACCGCGATATCGAGCAGCTTTGCGGCCACCGTGGAGTCTGCTGAATCCGATTGCGCGACCAGATATTCGGACAGGCCTGGTTCGGTGATGCCGGTGGCGGCAAGTCGTACGGCGAGATCGATGGTGAGCGTGCCTTCGCGTGCGCGTACCGCAAGCAGGGCCCGCGCCAGTGCGCGTACTGCGTGAGCTCCCAGCAGGGCGGCGGGTACCCCGGCAGCGCCGGGAAGGAGAGTGTCCCCGAGCAGAAGGCCGCTGGCATGTGCCGCGTCGATGGTGTCGCGTGCCTGCTCGGGGTCGGCCGCGAGGACGGCGGCGAGTTCGGTGGAGTCGAGTTCGATTCCGAGGTCGGCGAGCGCGAGCGCTGAGGCGAGTGCCCGGTCGGCCGCGACACGTTCACGGACCCGGGCCGCGACCGCCTGCCGCGGATCGGCGCCGGAGAGTAACGCCGACAACGCTGCCTCGGCGAGGTCGGGCACGCCACCGGTGAGACGGTGCACCGACTGGATGCTCTCGGACGACTGGCCCTGGCCGAGCGCGGAAGCGCAACCGGCGATTTCACGAGGAGTCCACGGTCGAAGCTCGACAAGTGCCGAACGGGCACTGAACGCCGAAGCCAGGGCACGCAGGTCGACGCGGTGCGCCCGCGGTTCGGTCGCGACGAGAAGCGCGTGAGTGCCGCTCTGCGCGAGAAGGGTGAGGTCTTCGACGGCGTCAGCGGTCAGTGTGTGGGCGTCGTCGACGATCCGCGCGGATCCGGCAATATCGGTGTCACGCAGGGCGGCGAGTATCTCGGACTTGCCGGTCCCCGTCCCGCCGACCAGTAACAGCAGCGGCGGATCGGCTGCGAGCGCACGCGTGACCGCGCGCGGAACGGGGCGCGGACGCCCGAGAAGAGACGACATCGAAGTGTGATCAGTTTCCGAGGAGACCACCGACGACGTTTCCGGTGCCGTCGAGAACGCCGCCGACCACATTGCCCGTGCCGTCGAGGACCTTGCCGACTCCGCTACCGACACCGTCCACGACGGCGCCCGTGCCTTCCCCGGCGCCTTGCAATGCGTCACCGACGCCGCTGCCGTCGGGTTGTGGTGCGGGCTGCGGCGCAGGTTGGGGTGCGGGTGCCGCCGGCACCACCGGAGCGGCGGTGGGAACGGGGACCGGTGCTGCGTCGGTCGGTGCGGGTGCCGGTGCGCCGTCCGTGGCGGTCGCGGGTGTGCCGGCGGGCGGTGCATCCGGTGTGGCGACAGCGTTCGCGGTCGTGGCTGCGCTGGTGGCCCCCGCAGGCACCGCTGTGGCGGATCGACCGGGGTCGCTGATGGTGACGCCGGACGACGGGTCGAGTGCCGGAGCCGACCCGGACGAGGGGGTGTCGGTGGTGCTGGTCGTCGCTGCTTCCCGCACGGTGTTGTTCGTTCCACTGTCGCCGCTGGTCCCGAGGGTGCCGATGGCGAGGCCACCGCCGGCGAGCAGGACGATCGCGGCGGCGGCACTGCCGATGATCGTGGCCCTGCGGGCGCGGGTGCGTATCGGTTCGTTCGGCGCCGGATCGAACACGGCGGGACGGTGCACCCCGGACACGGCGGCGAGCACGACGGTCTCGGCATCGCCATTCGTCATGGGTGCAGGTGTCGGGATCGGGGCCGGGGTCGCGTCTGCAGCGAAGAGCGCTGCGCCGTGCGCAGCAGTGAACGTGGGCTGCGGGGATGCGACGACCGGAAGGCCGAATCGAGACGAAACCAATTCGGCAACAAGGGGTATCGACGCTCCGCCGCCGGTGAGCAACACCCGGCCCACGTCGGAGACATCGATTCCGGCGGCACGCAGGGCGTCGTGCACCGTCTCGATCGAGGCCTCCAGCGGTCCGCGCGCGAGCTCCTCGAATTCGTCGCGTACCACCCGCACGCTCTGCTGGACGCCGGGTAGGTCGATCGTGACGGTGGTTTCGGTGTCGGACGAGAGCGCTTCCTTCGCGGCGCGGCAGTTCCGGCGCAGATCGGCCAGAGAGGCCACCGTCGCCGGTGCGAGGAGGTCGGTTTCGGGTAGTGCGTCGCGTACCTGGTCGAGTACGTGCGTGGTGAGTGCGTGATCGAGCTGGTCGCCGGAGACCTCGACGTTCACCACCGGCCGGCCCAGGACCGCGGGAGCATTGCCACCGCGGAGCACCGCAACGTCGAGGGTTCGAGCCCCAAGGTCGTACACGACGGTGACATCGTCATCGACGAGTGCCTCCCGCACGCCGTCGAGCCACCGCACGGCCGCAACCGGCTCGGCGACGAGGGTTGCGCTCACCCCCGCGCGGTCGAGCGCGGCTTCCAAGGAAGCGACCGAGTGCTCCGTCCACGCGGCCGGGTACGTCAGCGTGGTCGCCGGCGTCGGCGCATCCGGATCCACCGCGTCGCGCAGGAGGCACGTGACAGCGGTCGCGGTGAGGTCTTCGCCCAGGTACGCCTCGCCGTCTTCCGTGAGGATTCCGACGGGATCGCCGACGCGTGCCGTGAACCCGGTCAGGGCCCGCGGCCCCGGGCCGGTGAGGTGACCGAGATACGGGGCGCCGTCGGTGGGCAGATGCAGTTCCGTCGCGCGGACCAGCACAGCCGGTGTCCGATGGCCGGCCGACTCGTGCACGGTGAGCGCCACCGCGTTCGCCGACCCCAGCGTGACGCCGAGTCCTGATGCCATGCGCATACTCCTGCTCCGGGCGGAGGCCACCTCCGACGTGGGTGCAGGGAACCTGCACGTATCTCGGCTCCTATGTCGTTCGCCGCGGCCGTGTTGTTAGCGGCAACCGTTCGGAAGGGGTGAATCCCCTAACGCGCCGCGATCCCCCAACCGCTCGGGCGCCGAAGGTAGGGGGCGTGGACCCCTTGGGCGCCGGGGTCGGGGTTCGTAGCGTCGAAGGCAGATTCGACAACCCAGGAGAGACGCGATGTCCAATGCAGTGCTCGACTTCATCCTCGATCTGTTCCGCGACGAGAACGAACTTGCTCGTTACTGTGCGAACCCGGAGGCCGTGCTCGCCGAGGCAGGACTGAACGATGTCTGCCACGCCGACATCGTTGCCGTCGCGCCGCTCGTCGCCGATACCGGACTGTTCGCAGGATCGACGGCGGATCTGACCGCCGCACTGAACGGTGCCGTAGGTGCTGGGGGTGCGCTGGCGAGTTCAGCGGGCCTTGCGGGTGGCGGTGCGCTCGGACTCGGCGGAGCTGCCGGACTCGGCCTCGGCGTGAGCCTCGGTGCCGGACACGCCGGGGGAGTCACAGCCGGGGCGGACGCAAGTACAGGTCTCGACGTGGACCTGTCGAGCGCGCTCGGCGCCGCGCTCGAAATCGGTGGTGACCTCGACGCGGGCATCGGCCTCGTGACAGGCCTGGGTGCGTCGCTGTCCGCATTGCTCGGCGCCGGAGGTGAGACCGCAGGAGACCTGGGCGCTGCGCTCGGAACGGTAATCGAAAGCGGTGCCGACGGTGGGTTCGTGGGCGGCATCGATCTCGGTGGCCTCCTCTCGGGCTCGGGGGAGACGGACCTCGATCTCGGCACGGTTGTCGGTGGCGTACTCGGCGGCGCGCTCGGGTTGGACACAACGGCGACGATGGAGCTGTCCGCGGCACTGGGCGGTGCACTCGACGCAGGGGCGGGCGCAGGCGCAGACCTCGGTGCGACCGCAGGCGGGGACCTGTCGGCGGTGCTCGGCTCGGCATTCTCCGCAGGCGGAGAAGCCGGTGCCCACCTCGGTGCGCAGCTCGGGGGTGCGCTCGAGACCGGGGGTGTGTCGCTCGAATCGAACGGCGACCTCGCGACCGGGATCGCCACCACGATCGGCACCGGAGTCGGAGCGGGAGCCGACGCGACAGGTCAGCTCGGTTACGCCCTCGACGGAGCGCTCGATGCGGGTGCAGGTCTCGTGGCCGGCGTCGGTGGTGGCATCGCGACCGGAATCGACGGCGGGCTCGGGGCAGGCGTGGGCCAGGGAACAGATCCGGCAGGTGGGCTCGGTACCGCGGTCGAGGGCGCAGGCGATGTCGGCGCAGATCTTTGGGGCGAGCTGTCGGGCGGACTCGAGTCGGCCGCCGACCTCGACGGCACCGCGACCGGGACGCTCGGCGGCGCCGTCGACGGGGCTGCGAGTGGTTGGTCGTCGCTGGACGGCGACGTGTTCGGTGCGGCCCAAGGCGCCGGTGGACTGTTCGGTTCCGGCGACCTCGTGGCCGACAGCGGCCTCGGCGGTGGCCTGTTCGGAACCATCGGTGCCGACCCGGCAGAGACGGTGGCCGGCGACCCGGCAGCACTGGACGACCCGATGCCCTGATCCGTCATGCGGCTCCGGCCATAATGGCCGGAGCCGGCCTTCACGACAGAAAGCGTGCGACACCTCGCTATGTCACTCTCACCCGCAGATGCCGCTACCCGCCGCGCGGCGCTTGTCGATCTCATCGACGAGACGATTGTGTCGGCACGTGCCGCCGATCGAGTCGACCTCGTTGCGCGGCTCGCTGCCGCCCGTACCCGGGTGGCCGACCCGAGGTTGCGTGTCGTCGTGGTCGGTCCGCTGAACCAGGGCAAGAGCCGATTCGTCAATGCGCTGCTGGGAGTCGATGTGTGCTCCGTCGGAGACGACGAGACCACCGCGGTCCCGACGCTCGTGCAGCACGGCGACCGCCCTCGCGCCGACCTCGTGCTCGCCGGGGACGGCGCGGAGCGCATCGAGATCCCACCGGGCGATCTCGCCCGCATCACCCCGGCAACCCCCTGTGCCGACGGACGAACCGTGCAGCGACTCGAGGTCAGCGCGCCCAGCCCACTGCTGGCCGACGGACTGGTCTTCGTCGACACCCCCGGTGTGGGCCGTCATGGAAACCCGCACACCGCAGCAACATTGACCTTGATTGCAAGTGCCGACGCGGTCTTCGTCGTCTCCGACGCCAGTCAGGAGTTCACCGCCCCGGAGATGTCGTTCCTGCGTCAGGTGCACACGCTGTGCCCGGCGTCGGCGGTGCTGCTCACCAAGACCGACCTGTATCCGCACGGGCGTCGGATTCTCGACGCCGACCGGGCACATCTGCAGGATGCGGGTCTCGACGTGCCGCTCGTGCCGGTGTCGTCGCTGTTGCGCGAGTACGCCCTCCGCACCGACGATGCGTCGCTGAATGCCGAATCGGGGTTCTCCGCGGTGTACGACTTCCTGCGTGAACGCGTGGTGGAGCGCAATGCCGACGCGGCTCGGGTGTCGGTCGCGCGCGACGTGAAGCGCGTGATCGAGCATCTCACGCTCGGTGTCCGGAGCGAACTCACCGCGCTCCGTGATCCGGAAGCCGGCGTCGCTGCTGTCGAGGATCTGCAGCGTGCCAAGACAGCGGCCGAGACGTTGCGGACACGCGCCGCGCGCTGGCAGATCACGCTCGCCGACGGCATCGCCGACCTGGCCGCGGACGTCGACCACGATCTGCGCGACCGGCTGCGGAGCGTCACTCGAGCAGCGGAGGAGTCCGTCGACGAATGCGATCCCGGCCGCGAATGGCCCAGGCTCGGTCAGTGGCTCGGAGAGCAGGTCGCCGAATCGGTGGGGGACAACTTCGTATGGGCGCACGAACGGGCGCTGGCGTTGGCAGGCACCGTCGGCGAGCACTTCGCTCTCGACGACGCGCGGCTGCCTGAGCTGCGCCTCGGTGACCTGTCGGGGTTGCTCGCACCCGTCGGCGACCTGTCGGATCTCGAATCGGGACGTATCGGTGTCGGACAGAAGGTGCTCGTCGGGATGAAGGGTTCGTACGGTGGTGTGCTCATGTTCGGGCTGGTGACCACTTTGATGGGAATGGCGCTCGTCAACCCGATCTCGGTTGGTGCCGGAGTGGTGTTGGGCACCAAGGCATATCGTGACGACAAGCAGGCGCGTGTCGCCAAGCGGCGGGCCGACGCGAAGATCGCCATCCGAAAGTTCACCGATGACGTCAGTTTCCAGGTGGGCAAGGAATCGAAAGATCGGTTGCGGGTCATTCAGCGGCAGTTGCGAGATCACTTCACGGATATCGCCGACCAGACCCTTCGCTCGTTGTCGGAATCGATGACGGTTGCGCAGGACGCCGCGAACGTAGAACAGCAGGAACGGCACCGGCGGGCCGCGGACCTCGAGCGTCAGGTGACCGAACTGACCGGGATGCGCGACCGGATGGCCCGTTTCGCCGAGGCGCAGGCGTGAACGCGGCACTCGACCGCGCGCGCGGTCTCGTCGACGCTGCCCGCGCACGATACGGCGCAGACCCAGCGGTGGCCGAGTCGATCTCCGCCTGTGCGCACCGGCTCGATCAACCGCTGCGCGTGGCTCTTGCAGGGTCGCTGAAGGCGGGGAAGTCGACTCTGCTCAACGCGCTTGTGGGACAAGATATTGCACCCACCGACGCGACGGAGTGCACGCGCGTCGTGACGTGGTACCGGAACGGTCCCACCCCGACGGTGACCGCCTGGTACGACGGCGGAAGCACGTTCGGTGTGCCGGTGCAGCGGCATGATCGCCGGCTCACTTTCGACCTCGGTCCGCTCACGGCGGACCGCGTCGACCACATCGACGTGCAATGGCCTGCCAGCGCGCTCGCGCACACCACGCTCGTCGATACTCCCGGCACGTCGTCGCTGTCGCGGGACGTCTCGGCGCGCACCCTGGCTCTGCTGGCGCCCGACGATGCTGCG
Organism: Rhodococcus sp. F64268; assembly: GCF_023015605.1. Taxonomy (NCBI): domain Bacteria; kingdom Bacillati; phylum Actinomycetota; class Actinomycetes; order Mycobacteriales; family Nocardiaceae; genus Rhodococcus; species Rhodococcus sp. F64268. The sequence continues at coordinate 409,371 of NZ_JALKAI010000002.1, read as the reverse complement.
TCCGGCGCCGATGCGGTGGTCTATCTCATGCGCACCCTCGGTGCCGCCGACGTCGACTTCCTCGACCGGATCGGCAGGCACGTGGGTGGTGAATCCGGTCCCCTCGGGGTGATCGGTGTCGTGTCGCGGGCCGACGAGGTGGGGGCAGGGCGCGCCGACGCCATGGCCTCCGCGCGAGATGTCGCGTCGCGACTGACGGGTGAGCTCGAGCGAACAGGGTCGTGTCAGGCGGTCGTTCCCGTTGCCGGCCTCCTCGCGCTGGCTGCGCGCACGCTCCGGCAGGCCGAGTTCGCGGCGTTCGAGGCGCTTGCGCAGGTGCCGGGGGAGCAGCTGCACATCGCGATGCTCTCCGCCGACCGGTTCTCACGACCCGACATCGAGCTCCCAGTTGCCCCTGCGATGCGCGCGCAGCTGGCAGATCGTTTCGGGCTCTTCGGTATCCGGATGGCCGTCGCGCTCGTGCAGCTCGGGATCCGTGATTCGTCGTCCCTTGCTGCCGAGCTTGTGGCCCGCAGCGGCCTGGACGAACTGCGCCAGGTGATCGACGTGCAGTTCGGTCAGCGGGCAGATCAGCTCAAGGCACACTCGGCGTTGCTCGCGCTCGACAAGGTGGTGCGCACATTCGGGGACCGGGACCTGCGTGCGGCGGTGCAGCGGGAACTGGCCGACGGGCACGGATTCGCCGAGTTGCGGCTCCTCGGCCGTCTGCGGTCGGCGCGCCTGTCGCTGGGCGATGACGACCTGGCAGACCTGCAACGCCTGATCGGGGGTTTCGGGATCGAGGCGACGCAGCGGCTCGGATTGCCCGGTGACGCGTCGCCCGCCCGGATTCGAGAAGCAGGTGTTGCTGCGGTCCGGCGGTGGCGTCAGTACGCCGAGCATCCGCTGCTCGATCCGGCGACCGCCCGGGCGGGGGCGGTGGCGGCGCGCAGCGCGGAGGGGATTCTCACCACGAAGGCAAACGAAGCGCGGTCCTCGTAGAAGCGGAGCAACGGACGGATACACACCTTCGCGGAGGTTGTATCCGTCCGTTGCTGTGGTGATCACCGTCGACGTGCCCTGCTTGCCGCGTCGATCAGACGTGCGCGCACCGCGTCGAACTCGAACAACTCTCCCCACGTCCATCGCACGACCTCGTAGCCGAGTGCTCGGATCGCGTCCTCGCGGAGCTTCTCGCGATGGATGGTGTCAGCGGTCGCGGGTGAGGTGGACACACTTCGGGTCGACGCCCCACAGATCGAACCCGTGCAGGACGGCAGCCGAGATGTGGCTGATCGCTTCGTCGTCGGAGAGGGTGCCTCGGAGGGCGGTCAGGCGGGCACGGTGCCTGTGGACAACCGCGATTGCAGCGCCTCCGGACAGATACCGCGGGTCGAAAATGGTGTATTGGTCCGCATCTCTTGCAAACAATAGTGATCTGCATCACATCAGGAACATATTCTCGATACTTGCCGTTGGACCCATCAGACAACTTGAGCGCATATGACTCAACTTGCTTGACAGGCACGTGGATGCAGGTGCAAAGTCGAGTCGACCGCGCTCAGTGTGAGTCGGGCAGGCTCAGGTTGAGCAAGGAACATCTCGAAGCATTTGGAGGAAATCATGGCTCGTGCGGTCGGTATCGACCTCGGGACCACCAACTCGGTCGTCTCCGTTCTGGAGGGCGGCGAACCCGTCGTGGTCGCCAACGCTGAAGGTTCACGCACCACCCCGTCGGTTGTTGCGTTCGCCAAGAACGGCGAAGTTCTGGTGGGCCAGCCCGCCAAGAACCAGGCAGTCACCAACGTCGACCGCACGATCCGCTCGGTCAAGCGCCACATCGGCACCGACTGGACCGTCGCGATCGACGACAAGAAGTACACCTCGCAGGAGATCAGCGCTCGCACGCTGATGAAGCTCAAGCGCGACGCCGAGGCGTACCTGGGTGAGGACATCACCGACGCGGTCATCACGGTGCCCGCGTACTTCAACGACTCGCAGCGTCAGGCGACGAAGGAAGCCGGCACCATCGCAGGCCTCAACGTCCTGCGCATCGTCAACGAGCCCACCGCAGCCGCGCTTGCCTACGGTCTCGACAAGGGCGAGAAGGAACAGACCATCCTCGTCTTCGACCTCGGCGGCGGCACGTTCGACGTGTCCCTCCTGGAGATCGGCGACGGTGTCGTCGAGGTGCGCGCCACCTCCGGCGACAACCACCTCGGTGGCGACGACTGGGACGAGCGTGTCGTGAGCTGGCTCGTCGACAAGTTCAAGTCGCAGCACGGCGTCGACCTGACCAAGGACAAGATGGCCCTGCAGCGTCTGCGTGAGGCTGCGGAGAAGGCGAAGATCGAGCTGTCGAGCTCGCAGTCGACGTCCATCAACCTGCCGTACATCACGGTCGACGCAGACAAGAACCCGCTGTTCCTCGACGAGCAGCTGACCCGCTCGGAGTTCCAGAAGATCACCAACGATCTCCTCGAGCGCACCCGCGCGCCGTTCCAGCAGGTCGTCAAGGATGCAGGTATCGCTGTCGGCGACATCGACCACGTCGTGCTCGTCGGTGGCTCCACCCGTATGCCCGCCGTCACCGACCTGGTGCGCGAGCTCACCGGTGGCCGCGAGCCCAACAAGGGTGTCAACCCCGACGAGGTCGTGGCCGTGGGCGCTGCCCTGCAGGCCGGTGTCCTCAAGGGTGAGGTCAAGGACGTCCTGCTGCTCGACGTCACCCCGCTGTCGCTGGGTATCGAGACCAAGGGCGGCGTGATGACCAAGCTCATCGAACGCAACACCACGATCCCGACCAAGCGGTCGGAGACCTTCACCACGGCCGACGACAATCAGCCGTCCGTGCAGATCCAGGTCTTCCAGGGTGAGCGCGAGATTGCAGCGCACAACAAGCTGCTCGGCTCGTTCGAGCTCGGCGGTATCGCGCCGGCCCCGCGCGGTGTGCCGCAGATCGAGGTGACCTTCGACATCGACGCCAACGGCATCGTGCACGTCACCGCCCGCGACAAGGGCACCGGCAAGGAGAACACGATCAAGATCCAGGACGGCTCCGGCCTGTCCCAGGAGGAGATCGACCGGATGGTCAAGGACGCCGAGGCTCACGCCGAGGAAGACAAGACCCGTCGCGAGGAGGCCGAGGTTCGCAACCAGGCCGAGTCCCTCGTGCACCAGACCGAGAAGTTCATCAAGGACAACGAGGAGAAGGTGCCTGCGGACGTCAAGGAGAAGGTCGAGGCTGCCATCAAGGAAGCCAACGACGCGCTCGCCGGTTCCGACATCGCCGCGGTGAAGACTGCCGTCGAAAAGCTCGCGACCGAGTCGCAGGCTCTCGGCCAGGCCATCTACGAGGCGCAGGGCGCAGAAGGTGCAGCCGGTGACGGTGCAGCCGCCGGAGCCGACGACGTCGTCGACGCCGAAGTGGTCGACGAGCCCAACGACACGGAGAAGAAGTGACGTCGAGTACCCCCGAGCAGGAGCCGGTCACTGTCACCGACAAGCGACGGATAGACCCCGAGACCTTCGAGGTTCGTGATTCCGAACCTCTCGAAGGCGACGTGGTCGAGCCGGCTCCCGACTCGGAGGGCGACACAGAAGCGTCCACCGAGGCATCGGCGGAGACTCCGGAGTCGGACGAGCTCGCCGAGCGCACTGCGGATCTGCAGCGTGTCACGGCCGAATACGCCAACTACCGGCGGCGGTCCGACGCCCAGCGCACGGCAGCGGTGGAGGAAGCCAAGGCCTCGGTCGCGGCGAAGTTCCTCGATGTGCTCGACGATCTCGACCGTGCACGAGCACACGGCGATCTCGAGTCGGGCCCCCTGAAGGCCATGTCCGACAAGTTGACCACCGTGTTCGACTCACTCGGGCTGGCCGGATTCGGAGTCGAAGGCGACCCCTTCGACCCCGAACTCCACGAGGCGGTCCAGATGGAGGGCGACGGCAACCATCCTGTTCTCGGGACGGTCCTGCGCAAGGGCTACCGCTACAACGAGCGGATCCTGCGACACGCGATGGTGACCGTGACCGACGGAGATCCGTCGGACACACCGCAAGATAAGCCGTCGGACGAGTCCGGCGCAGAGTAAGAACAACAACAACGGAAGGAGGAGGCGCCCAGTGAGCCAACGGGAGTGGATCGAGAAGGACTTCTACAAGGATCTGGGCGTTTCCTCGTCCGCATCGGCCGACGAGATCAAGAAGGCCTACCGCAAGCTGGCACGGGACCTACATCCCGATGCCAACCCCGGCGACTCCGCCGCCGAGGAACGTTTCAAAGCGGTCAGCGAAGCCAATGCTGTGCTGTCCGACCCTGCCAAACGCAAGGAATACGACGAAACCCGTCGCCTGTACGCCTCGGGAGGCTTCCCCGGTGGCGGCTTCCAGCCCGGCGGCGGCGGATTCTCCGGAAGCAGCACCTTCGACCTCGGAGACCTGTTCGGGGGAGGCGCGGCAGGCGACGGTGGGCTCGGCGACCTCTTCGGCGGCATGTTCAATCGCGGGGGAGGCGCTGGCGGGGCAACCCGGTCGCGTCCGCGTCGCGGCAGCGATGTCGAGACCGAGACCACCCTCGACTTCCGTGACGCCGTGCTCGGCGTAACGGTTCCGCTGCGCATGACCAGTCCCGCGCCGTGCACCACGTGTCACGGTAGCGGCGCAGAACCGGGCACGAGCCCGCGTGTCTGCCCGCGCTGCAACGGAAGTGGCATCGTCTCGCGCAACCAGGGCGCATTCGGTTTCTCGGAACCGTGCGACGACTGCCGCGGCAGCGGCTCGATCATCGACAATCCGTGCCACGACTGCCACGGATCCGGCGTGCAGAACCGCACACGGACGATCACCGTCCGCGTTCCCGCGGGCGTGAAGGACGGATCCAAGATCCGTCTCGCCGGGCAGGGCGAGGCCGGACTGCGTGGCGCTCCTTCGGGCGACCTGTTCGTCACCGTGCACGTGCGCTCCGACAAGGTGTTCGGTCGCGAAGGCGACGACCTGACACTCGTACTTCCCGTCAGCTACGGCGAACTCGTGTTGGGCGGCACCGTGTCCGTGCCGACACTGGAAGGTCGTGTCGGGCTGAAGATTCCGCCTGGCACCGCAGACGGACGAGTCATGCGCGTCCGCGGGCGCGGTGTCGCCAAGCGTGGCGGCGGCTCGGGCGATCTGCTGGTGACCCTCAAGGTGGCGATCCCGCAGAACCTCGACGACAAGGCGACCGAGGCGCTGCGCGCATATCTTCAGGCCGAAGAGGCCGGTGGATTCGATCCGCGTGAAGGATGGGCAGGTGCACGATGAGCGAGACACCAGGTTTCCGTAACCCGCCGGACCCGGATGCACGTGTCTATGTCATCTCGGTCGCGGCCGAACTCGCAGGAATGCACGCGCAGACGCTGCGAAACTACGACCGGCTCGGACTGGTGACCCCACACCGCACCAGCGGTGGCGGTCGCCGGTATTCGCCGCGCGACGTCGAACTGCTTCGTGAAGTGCAGCGACTCTCGCAGGACGAGGGTGTCAGCCTCGCAGGCATCAAACGGATCATCGAACTGACCAATCAGGTCGAGGCGCTGCAGCAGCGGGTCGCGGAGATGTCGGTGGAGGTCGCCCGGCTCCGCTCCGCACGACGCGAACTGGTTCCCATCCCGCGCAGCAATGCACTGGTGGTGTGGAAGCCGCGCGGACAGCGCGACTGATGACCGTATCCGCTGCCACGTCAGTCTCCCGATCAGCGGAATCCCACGACCGGAAAGCTTTCCACGCGGGCACACTGTGGCGTGTTCCACAGTACCGATCAGCGGAAGGCATCAAGCATGGTGGATTGGGCGGAAGAAACCGACGTACTCGTCGTCGGATCGGGAGCCGGAGGCGCCTGCGGCGCCTACACGGCAGCACGTGAAGGACTGTCGGTCACCCTCGTCGAAGCGTCCGAGTACTTCGGCGGCACCACCGCCTACTCCGGGGGCGGAGGCGTCTGGTTCCCCACCAATGCCGTGCTGAAGCGCGCCGGCGACGACGACACCATCGAGGATGCACTCGAGTACTACCACGCCGTCGTCGGCGACCGGACGCCCCAGGAATTGCAGGACGCGTACGTCCGCGGCGGCGCACCTCTGATCGACTACCTCGAGACCGACGACGACCTCGCGTTCATGCCGTACCCCTGGCCGGACTACTTCGGCAAGGCACCCAAGGCGCGCGCCGGAGGACGTCACATCGTGCCGACGCCGCTGCCGATCGCCGACGACCCGGAACTCAACGAGTCGGTCCGTGGCCCGCTCGGCCGCGAACGCAACGGCGAAGCGCTACCCGACATGCTGATCGGCGGCCGCGCCCTGATCGGCAGGTTCCTCATCGCGCTGCGCAAGTACCCGAACGTCCAGTTGCATCGCAACACCCCGCTCGAAGAACTCGTCGTCGAGGACGGGGCCGTGGTCGGTGCGATCGTCTCGAATGGTGACGAGCGTCGCGCGATCCGTGCGCGCAAGGGCGTCGTCCTCGCGGCCGGCGGTTTCGACCAGAACGACGAGATGCGCAGCAAGTACGGTGTTCCTGGCGCGGCCCGCGACTCGATGGGTCCGTGGTCGAACCTGGGCAAGGCACACCAGGCCGGTATTGCGGTCGGTTCCGACGTCGACCTCATGGGCGAAGCGTGGTGGTCTCCCGGACTGACGCACCCGGACGGACGCTCCGCGTTCGCGTTGTGCTTCACCGGTGGCATCTTCGTCGACCAGGACGGAAAGCGCTTCACCAACGAGTACGCCCCCTACGACAGGCTGGGTCGCGAGGTCATCGACCGCATGGAAAGCGGCGACATGACGCTGCCGTTCTGGATGATCTACGACGACAGCCGCGGGCCGGTGCCCCCTGTCGGGGCGACCAACGTTCCGTTGTCGGAGACCGAGGAGTACGTCGAGAAGGGCCTGTGGAAGACGGCCGACACCCTCGCCGGCCTCGCCGAGCAGATCGGTGTTCCGGCGGCAGCGCTCGAAGCGACGGTCGCGCGGTTCAACGAACTCGTGGTCAAGGGCGTCGACGAGGACTTCGGCCGCGGTGACGAACCCTACGACCTCGCCTTCACCGGCGGCGGTTCGGCGCTGGTCCCCATCGAGAAGGGCCCGTTCCACGCGGCACAGTTCGGTATTTCCGACCTCGGCACCAAGGGCGGACTGAAGACGGACACCGTTGGGCGAGTTCTCGACACCGAGGGCACCCCGATCGCCGGCCTGTATGCGGCAGGCAACACGATGGCGGCGCCGAGCGGCACCGTCTACCCCGGTGGCGGCAACCCGATCGGCACGAGCGCATTGTTCGCGCATCTGGCCGTGAAGGACGCTGCGACCCGCTGACCTACGAAAGAGAATGTGGCCGAACGTTGCTCGCCTCATGGGGAGCGGCGTTCGGCCACATGCGGATTCAGGGGCGGCTGACTGTGTAGGTCACCTTCATGAAGGGAAAGCCCGTCCCCACGTGCGACGCGATGGAGTAACCGTGCCGGTTCGGTCCGTCGATCCGCGTGCCGTCTGCATTCGCAGGACCGGTGCCGTAATTGTTCGACATCAGCGCGACGTGCCCGTCGCCCGGCATCGTGTAGGTCACCTGGATTCCGAGCCCGCGCCGATCCGTAGCGACAGCACTGATCGTCTCGGTCGCATGTGCTGCAATCACCGTGGCGGGTTTGTCGACCCACCGCCCGTACTCGTTGCTGTCGCCGGAGTAGATCATCGGCGCGTCACTGGTGTTCGTGACGGTCATGACGATGGTGGGGCCGTCGTCGGGAAGTCCATCGGCACCCGCGGTCGCGGGCGCGGTGAGGGTCGCGGCGGCGAATACGGCGGCGGCAATGACGCGGGTGCGAAGTTTCATCGTGCTCCTGCGGGGTCTCGGTGCCTACTGCGAATGGCCGGCTGGCCGCCAAATTGTACCCACGAGTAGATGTCGACGCGATTACCTTCCCATTCCCGATTCCCTCCCCTGTAGGGCCGAATGTCACCTTCGGCTACTCGAGGTGCATAAAGGTGACATTCGGTCAATGGTCAGGCGGGGACCAGCCCGCTGACCTGCGCGACCAGTTCGAGCGACCGCAGCCACGCCGCACGACCCGGTGCCGACGACACGACGATCAGTTCGTCGGCCTGCGCGCGCTCGGTGAACCGGTCGAGGTAGTCACGCACGTCGTCGGCGGTACCGACGGCGGTGTAGCGCAGCATCGTGAGCACCTGCATTCCGGCGGGGGAATCGAGCAGCATGTCGATCTCCTCGTCGGTGAAGGTGCGGCCGCGCCCCACCATCTGCACGACGCGCTGACGCTTGGTCTGCTCGAACAGCTCCGCGGCCTCGTCGGCAGTGTCGGCTGCGATGACGCCGACACCCGCGATCACGTGCGGTTCGGGATGCTGCTCCGACGGCTGGTACTCGTTCCGGTACAGCTGCACCGCCTCTTCGAGGGATTGCGGCGCGAAGTGCGACGCGAACGCGTACGGCAGACCGAGCAGCGCGGCGAGCTTCGCACCGAACAGGGACGATCCGAGAATGTAGAGCGGCACGTCGGTGCCCTTGCCGGGGATCGCGTCGACGCCGGGGATGCGGGAATCACCACGTAGATAAGCTTGGAGTTCGAGCACGTCCTGCGGAAAGCTGTCGGCCGACGACGGGTCGCGGCGCAGCGCCCTCATCGTCTTCTGGTCGCTGCCGGGTGCGCGACCGAGACCGAGGTCGATACGCCCCGGGTGCAGTGTTTCGAGGGTGCCGAACTGTTCGGCGATGGTGAGCGGCGAATGGTTGGGGAGCATGATGCCGCCCGCGCCGAGCCGGATCGTCGAGGTGTGTGCGGCGACGTGCGCGATCAGCACACCGGTCGCCGACGACGCGATCGTCGGCATGTTGTGGTGCTCGGCATACCAGATCCGTCGGTAACCCCACTCCTCGGCGAGCTGGGCCATCTTCACGCTCGCCTCGAAGCTGTCGCGTGCGGATTCGCCCTTGCCGATGTGTGCCAGATCGAGGATGGAGAGGGGAACGGTCACCGAGAGATCCTTCGCGTCGGGGCCCGGCACCGGCCGCCGGGCACACCTTCGGTGCAACCCGTTCCCGGCGACCGCTATTCCGCCTCGTGTGTCACATGTGCTCGAATGTGCCGTAATTGCCGCGGTAGAACAGCAGCGGGCTGTTCGGGTCCAGGGTGGTCAAGCCGGTGACGCGGGCGACGACGATGGTGTGGTCGCCTGCGTCGTGCTCGGATTCGACGACGGCCTCCACGCGAGCGAGGGCACCGTCGATGGCGGGCGCACCGTTGTCACCGGGAGACCAGCGGACACCGCGGAACTTGTTTCCGCCGCTCGTCGCGAACGCCCCGCACAGCGTGCGCTGGCTCTCGGCGAGCACGTTGATGGCGAGTGTGCCGACCTCACGGATCTTGGGCCAGGTCGTCGAGGTGCGAGCCGGGCAGAACGACACCAGCGGTGGTTCCAGCGACACCGACGTGAAGGACTGGCACGCGAAACCCAGTGGCTCGTCACCGTCGAGGGCGGTGATCACGGTGACCCCCGTGCAGAAGTTACCCATCACATCGCGCATCGTGCGTGGATCCAGCACTGCATGTTCCGCGGTCATACTCAGCTCCGTTTCCGAGATCGTCGTTCCTCCAGTGTCCGGTACTCGATCGACACGCGTGGATGGGGCTCCCGATCAGTGGTCGGACACGGCGTAAAATACCGGCCTCTCGCTCAACGGGAAACTGTATCCGTGCGGGGATCGGGTCGTCGTAGCGTCGCGCACATGTCAACAACCGAGAGCATCCCGTCTGCGGATACTGTCCGCGCCACCATCGCCGGATACATGGCCGCGTTGGAGTCGGGCGTGTCGGCGACGATCGCCGCACTGTACGCCGACGATGCGACCCTCGAGGATCCGGTCGGCTCCGGGACGAAGGTGGGCAGCGAGGCCATCGCGCAGCACTACAGCGCGCTCGACGGCACCCGACAGAAGGCCGAGTTGCTGACCTTGAAGATCAGCGGGGCGAGCGCAGCCTTCCACTTCCGTGTCACCACCCCGATGGGCGACAAGGTCTACGAGGCCGAACCGATCGATGTGATGACCGTCGACGAGTCCGGTCGCATCACCTCGATGCGTGCCTATTGGTCGCCTGAGGACATGAAGGTGCTGTGATGCCTGAAACCGAGTTGACGCTCACGGCGGCCGAGCAGGCGATGGCGATCGAGGAGATCAAGCGGGTGTTCGCCGCTCGGCTCCGGGTGATGGACAACAAGCAGTGGGAGCTCTACCCCACCCTGCACACCGAGGACGTCGTCAGTGAGACGTTCCGCCTCGAAGGCGGCGACCACAGTCACCTGCCGCCCGCGGAGCGTCCCGGCGCAGTCGTGGGCCGCGAGCCGCTCAAGAACATGATCCAGCAGTTCCTCGACGGCGAGATCACCGTGACCTCGGCCCACCACGGCCACAACCCCGAGATCACGCTCACCTCCGACACCACCGCGACCGGCATCTGGGCGATGGAGGACGTGCTGTGGTGGACCAACGGCGACGTGGAGGAGCACCTGCACGGCTGGGGTCACTACCACGAGGAATACCGCAGGGTGGACGGGACGTGGCTGATCAGCTATCGCAACCTCACGCGTCTTCGCGTCGATCACACACCGGCGTTCTATTCGTATCGAGGGAGATGACCGCCACTGTTGTCGGCGACGAAACGGGGGCAGGGCAGTGCGCTGCACTGCCCGCGCGGACCGAGGAGTTCGGGATCGAATATCGGCGCGAGTGTTGCGCTGTGGGGCATCCCGGTGGTCGGGATCATCCGTTCCGATGGTGAAGTGGCTGGCCTAGCGTCTTCCAACACGTTGTGACACTCAGGTACAAGGAGAATTCTCGATGGTGAAACGCGCCGTACCGCCCCTGACTCCCGCCCGCGACACCACCGTCGACCTGCTCGTGATCGGCGCGGGCACGGGCATGGCTGCGGCCCTGGCGGCGAACGAGCGTGGCCTGTCGTCGCTCATCGTGGAAAAGACCGAGTACGTGGGTGGCTCCACGGCCCGATCGGGCGGTGCGTTCTGGATGCCCGCCAACCCGGTCCTGAAGCAAGCACGCACCGGCGACACGGAAGAGCGCGGTCGCACCTACGTGCGCTCGGTGGTCGACGGCACCGCGCCGGTCGAGCGCGGCGACGCATTCGTCGACAACGGCGCCGAGACTGTCGCGATGCTGCAGCGCACCACGCCGATGAAGTTCTTCTGGGCCGAGGGCTACTCGGACTACCATCCGGAGCGTCCCGGTGGTGCTGCGGTCGGCCGCACCTGCGAGTGCAAGCCCTTCGATCTCTCCCAGCTGGGTGCGGAACGGGGCCGGTTGCGTCCCGGTCTGATGGACGCGGGCCTGCCGATGCCCACGACGGGCGCCGACTACAAGTGGATGAACCTGATGGCGAGGATGCCCGTCAAGGGCTTCTCGCGGATCTTCCGTCGCCTCGCGCAGGGTGTCGCCGGACTCGCGCTCAAGCGCGAATACGTCGCGGGTGGTCAGGCGATCGCGGCCGGTCTTTTCGCGGGTGTGCTGAACGCGAAGATCCCGGTGTGGACCGAGACGTCGCTGGTGCGGCTAGTCAAGGACGGCGATCGGGTGACCGGTGCGGTTCTCGAGCAGAATGGCCGTGAGGTGACGGTGACCGCACGCCGCGGTGTCGTCCTCGCGGCAGGCGGCTTCGATCACGACATGGAGTGGCGTCACAAGTTCCAGTCGGAGTCGCTCGTCGCGGGCGAGAGCCTCGGCGCCGAAGGCAACACCGGCGACGCCATCAAGGTCGCGCAGGAGATCGGCGCCGATGTCGACCTCATGGACCAGGCGTGGTGGTTCCCGGCTGTCGCCCCGGCCAAGCAGGGCAGGCCGCCGCTGGTGATGCTCGCGGAGCGTTCGCTTCCGGGGTCGTTCATCGTCGATCAGACCGGTCGCCGCTTCACCAACGAGTCGTCGGACTACATGTCTTTCGGGCAGCTGGTTCTCGAGCGAGAGCGCGCGGGGGATCCGATCGAGTCGATGTGGATCGTGTTCGACCAGAAGTACCGCAACAGCTATGTATTCGCGGCGGGACTGATGCCACGCCAGCCGATTCCGGGTTCGTGGTTCAAGGCCGGTATCGCGCACAGTGGTGCGTCGGCGGCCGAGCTTGCAGAATCGATGGGCGTACCCGTCGACGCGTTCACCGAGCAGTTCCGCCGGTTCAACGACGACGCCGCAGCAGGCACGGACGCAGAATTCTCCCGCGGCGGGAGCGCTTACGATCGCTACTACGGTGATCCGACGATCGAGCCCAACCCGAACCTGCGACCGCTCGATCATGGCCCGTACTTCGCCGTGAAGATGACACTCAGCGACCTCGGCACCTGCGGTGGTCTGCGCGCCGACGAGCGCGGCCGTGTGCTGCGTGAGGACGGCGACGTGATCGACGGCCTGTACGCGATCGGCAACACCGCCGCCAACGCGTTCGGAAACCGTTACCCGGGTGCAGGTGCCACGATCGGCCAAGGACTCGTGTACGGCTACATCGCGGCACACGACGCCGCCGACTCGAAGGTCGCTCGCTGACAGTGCTGGGCATGGACCGGGTCGCCATCGCGGACAGTCTGTTCGCGTTGGCGACCTGTCTCGATGAGAAGGACTGGGTGACGCTCGCTGCGTCGCTCACGGACGACACGCAGTCGTACGGTGTTGTCGGTGTTGCGGAAACTGTTGCACGCGTCCGGTATTGCCTCGACGCGTGCGGTCTCACCCAACACTTGATCGGCAACGTCCGGATCGAGCAGGACGGACGCGACGTCGCGGTACGCAGTAGTTTCCGGGCGTTCCACGCCGGGATCGGCGACCTGACCGGTGCCACCTACGAATGCCTGGGTGACTACGACGACCGGTGGCGTCGCACTGCTGATGGGTGGCGGCTTGCGGCGCGCACCGTCCGAATCCGCGGTGAACTCGGCGATCGTAGCGTGATCGGCCTGTAGCCGATCACGCCGCGACCGAAGGATCAGTACGGGTCGAAGCGGATGTTCTCGATGGGAGTACCCGACTCGGTGAGCCGCTGCACCGTCGTCTGCACCATGGCGCCGGGTCCGCAGACGAGCACCTGGTGATCGCCGAATGCCCCGTATGACGTGACAATCTCGTCGAGGCGGCCCTCGAGCAGTTCGTCGGGATCGGCGCCGATATCGCCGATGCGGGAGAGGATCCGCTGGTGCCACGGGTCGGGTACCGACGGGTCTTCGACGGATTCGACGACGGGGACCACCGTCAGCCACGGCAGCGCCTCACTGATGAGCGAGAGCATGTCCGCGGCGTACAGATCGCGGGGCGCCCGCGCGCCGACGAACAGGAACGTGCGAGGAGGATTTTCGCGTCGGGCCGCGTCGAGGATCAACGCGCGCATCGGCGCCAGGCCGGTTCCTGCGGCGATCATGATGGCGATACGTCCAGTGTCGTCGAGATGGAGATCCCCGCCGCGGGGTGAGGTGATGCTCCATACGTCGCCCGGCTGGGTGTCGGAGACGATGGCGCCGCTGACCCAGCCGCCGGGGACGGTACGGACGTGGAATTCGAGCTTGCCGTCCATCGATGGTGGCAGCGCGGGGGATAGGCGTCGCGGCAGATTCGGGCGTTGGGGAACCGTCACGTCGACGTACTGGCCCGCACGGAACGGCACCATGCTGTCGGTGCATTCGAGTCGGATGACGGCGAGATCGTGTCGGAGGCGGTGGTGCTCGACGACGGTCGCCGACACGGCGATCTCGGTTTCGGACGCTGGCGACGTGGCCGACTGCATGTGGGAATCCTCTTGGGTGGTGGGCGCGTGGTGGTGCGGAGGGCTCGGTGCTGCCTAGAACTCTAGGCGAGAATTCGGACAGGTCACAGAGTGGAACATGTTTCAGTTTTTGGCCTCGAGCAGTTATCGTGACGGACAGCATGTGATGGTCGCCATAACGACCTCTCGGCCATCGCACCGACGCCGCCACCACGATCGGAAGGATGCCGATGGCTGAGAAGTCCGTAGAGTCCGGGGAATACGCCGACCTGCACCGACCCGTCTACAACCCGGATCTGCTCATCACCGCGCTCGACCGCAGCGCCGACCGCCCCGCACTGCACCTGGGCGACGTAGTCCTCACTGGCGCGGAGATGCGCGCGGCCATCAGCCGCTACCAACAGGCACTCGCATCGGTCGGAGTCGGGCAGGGCTCGTCGGTCGCAGTGTTGTCGAAGAACCGCCCCGAAGTTCTCATCAACATGGGCGCGACCATGATCGCCGGGTGCCGCAACAGCGCACTCAACCCGATGGGGTCGCTCGACGACCACCTGTACATCACCGCCGATGCCGAGATCGAGACCCTCGTATTCGATCCCGTGCACTTCGAGGAGCGCGCTGCGGAACTGAAAGCGCAGGTGCCGACGCTGAAAAATCTGTTCTCGCTCGGCCCCTCGAAGATCGCCACCGACATCCTCGCCCTCGCCGACACCTTCACCGAGCAGCGACTCGTCGCGGCGCATGTCGACGCCGAGGACACCTCGTCGATGGTCTACACCGGTGGTACCACCGGAAAGCCCAAGGGAGTGATGGGCTCGTTCCGATCCGGTGTCGCGCTTCCGCAGATCCAGATGTCGGAGTGGCAGTGGCCGGACCAACCTCGCTTCCTGATCTGCACGCCTCTGTCTCACGCGGGGGCCGCGTTCTTCATTCCCACACTGCTGCGCGGCGGTTGCCTCTACGTATTGCCCTACTTCGAACCGGGCCTCGTTCTCGAGACGATCGAGAAGCACCGCATCGACGCCACCATGCTCGTCCCGACGATGATCTACATGCTGCTCGACCACCCGGACTTCGACACGCGTGACCTGTCCAGCCTGCAGACCCTCTTCTACGGGGCCTCCGCGATGTCGCCTGCACGGCTGCGTGAAGGCATCGAGCGTCTCGGGCAGGTGTTCTTCCAGTTCTACGGTCAGTCGGAATGCGGCATGACCATCGCGGTGCTACGGAAAGAAGAGCACCTCGCCGACGATCCCGGCCGGCTCGCGTCGTGTGGCCGGCCGGTCCCGTGGCTCGATGTCCGCCTGCTCGACGACGACCTCCGGGAGGTGCCGCAGGGCGAACTCGGAGAGATCTGTGTGCGCGGCCCTCTCGTGATGAAGGGCTACTGGAACAAGCCCGACGAGACGGCCGAGGCGCTGCGCGGAGGATGGCTGCACACCGGCGACGTCGCGCGCGCCGACAAGCACGGATTCCTCACCATCGTCGACCGCAAGAAAGACATGATCGTCACGGGCGGCTTCAATGTGTTTCCCCGCGAGATCGAGGACGTCATCTCGGCACACCCTGCTGTCGCGTCGGTCGCGGTTGTCGGTGTCCCCGATCAGAAGTGGGGCGAAGCCGTGAAGGCGTGTGTCGTGCTGCGCGACGGGCAGGATGTTCCGGCCGACGAACTGATCGAGAAGGTGCGCGCAGCGAAGGGATCGGTGCATGCTCCGAAGTCGGTGGATTTTCTCGACGCCCTGCCTCTGACACCGCTCGGCAAGCTCGACAAGAAGACGCTGCGCGCGTCGTATCGGTAGTTTGCGCACGAAAGGTTGTGCGAGGAAATGACTTTCCCGGTGCGACGAGGTGAGATCGGTCACGTGGCAAGCGGAGTTCGTCGACTCGAGTGACCATTGTTTCCGGTGGCCGGGGATCTCGAATCGCCGAATCACCGTTGTGCATCGACCAGCGATGCACGGCATCAGCCATCGGAGGGGGAATTGAAATGGGTTCGATCGCATCGCTGCTCACCGACGTGCTCGTGGGCGTCATCCTGGAGCTGATCTCGTCGGGATCCGCCCAGTAGGTTCTGCACGGGAGTGTTCGATCCGGCCTTGTGATGGAAGTTTCCCCATCTCGCACGGGTTTCCTCGGGTCGTGAACCAACGGAAAGCCGCACGATGGGTGGAAGGTTGCGGACGGCCCGAGGTTTCGCCCGATATGCCCGATCTATCGAGGGCGGCTGTCGCCTGACATACTGCGTCGCATGGCGAACGGGGACCCCCAGCGGGTGGAAGTGCGAGTGCCGGTGGAGAGCGCGGACGAGGCTCTCTTCGGATCGGCGTTCAGTGGAGAAGGCGCACTGCGGCCGGTGGAGCCGGTGCCGCCGATCTGCTCGCGACACGGAGACCCGGAATCCGACCGCGTGCGGGTGACGATCAAGTCGGATCGCTCGCAGCCGGACGGTAGTGACAGCCGCCTGGGATCCGCACTCGCCGCGGCCTACACGGTGCAGGTGGCGGCAGTGGAGTGGCCTGTCTGTGTACGATGTGTCACGGCACGTCTGCGCTGGCAGATCGCTGCCGCCGCACTCTTCACCGCGCTTGCGGTGCTGTTCTTGGGGTTGGTCTTCGCGCTGTTGCAGGGCGCGCCGCGTCCCTACGGGTTCGCACTACTCGGGGTGTTCGCGGTGTCTTTCATCCCACTCTACGTCGCGCTGCGGATGATCGAGCACCGGCGAGCCGGCGTGGGAGTGACTCTTGCAGAAGATGGTTCGGCGCTCGTGGTGCGCGACGCGCACCCGGACTTCGCGCGCGCTGTGAGCTCGCGGACCTGATCTACAGCGGGTCGAAGCTGATGTTCTGCCGGGGCGTGCCCCCGGCAGACAAGGCGTACAGCGTCGTGCGGATCATCGACGGCGACCCCGCGATCTGGATCTGATGATCGGACCACGATCCGAAACTTGCGACGACCTTGCCCAGTTTTCCCTGAATCGGCTCCTGCAGACCCCGGGGCGTTTCGCGGATGGGGACCGGATGCCAGTACGGGTTCTCCAGTTCCTCGGTGACGGGGGTGATCGTGAGCCAGGGGTTGGTCATGGCGATGTGCCACAACGTTTCCAGATCGTAGAGATCACACGGGTAGTTCCCGCCGTAGAACAAGTGGGTGCGCGGATTCGTGCCGCGCATCGCCATCTCCATGATCTGGGCGCGGAGCGGCGCGAGGCCGGTGCCCGACGCGATCATGAGCACGTCCTGGCCGCTGTCACGGTCGACCTGCAGGCCTCCGAGCGGTGGGCCGATCGTCCAACGATCACCCACCGAGACCTCGCTGACGAGACCCCCGCTGACCCATCCAGTCGAGACGCGTCGGACGTGGAATTCGATCTGCCCCTGGGGATTCGGAGGGATCGCTGCGGACAGGTACCGCCACATCTGGGGACGTTGCGGAATCTGGACACTCATGTACTGGCCCGCGTGGTACGGGATGGGAGTGTCGGTTTCGAGCCGGATGATCGCGAGGTCGGCGAGAACCCGTTCGTGGCCGACGACGGTGGCGCCCCATGCTGCGGGCAGTTCGTCCTCGGCTGCGGCGACAGCCATCGTCTCGGTGAAGTGCGCGATGACTTCGGCCCAGGTGCGTTCGAGTGCTGCGGTCCACAGGATCAGCGGCGTGCATTCGCGCACCGCGGTGAGGAGCGCGTGGCCGGCGGCGCGGAAGTGTTCGGGTCGGACTCCGTACTTGCGGTGATCACGGGCGAGTTGGCCGAGGAAGGCCTCCAGGCCGCCCACGTCGGTGAGTTTGTTGACCGCCCATCCGACGGCGGTCGTGAACCGCTGCCGCATGTTCTCCATGCCGGCCGGGAACAGTTCACGCGTTCCTGACGTCTCGCTCCAGAGCGCGGTGTAGAACGCCGTGGCGAACCGCTCGGGCCCCGTCGGGGTCGCGGTGATCGATGCGAAGCTGAGTTGCACTCGGGCGATGGCGAACGCCTCCACGCCATCCTCCCACGTACTGCGTCAATTCGGACGCCGCCACTGTAGTCGTTTCCTGGTGGGTCGGCCACATGCACATTCCGGGCGTGTAGCCGGACGGCACAATTGTGATGTTAATCACTCCTGTGGCGAAAGTTGAGTGGAACAAACTCAATTTTGGGCTCGTTGAATCGATCGAGTGCCCGCGGACCGGAGTCTGCGGGTACAGAATTGACACAGACTCACTCGAGAACGGAAGGAGCCCGTAGTGGACTCGTTCAACCCCACGACGAAAACCCAGGCGGCCTTGACGGCGGCACTGCAGTCGGCATCCGCTGCGGGCAACCCGGATATTCGGCCCGCCCACCTGCTCGTCGCGCTGCTCGACCAGACCGACGGCATCGCAGGTCCGCTGCTCAAAGCGGTCGGCGTCGACCCCGCACAGATCAGGAGCGAGGCTCACGAGCTCGTCGACAAACTGCCCACTGCGACCGGCGCGACCACCACACCGCAACTCGGGCGCGAGGCCATCGCCGCGCTGTCTGCGGCGCAGAAACTCGCCACCGAACTCACCGACGAATTCGTCTCGACCGAACACGTCCTCGTCGGGCTCGCGAGTGGAGACTCCGATGCCTCCCGGCTCCTCACCGGCAAAGGCGCGACCCCGGAGGCATTGCGCGACGCGTTCACGACGGTGCGCGGCACCGGACGCGTCACCAGCGCCGACCCGGAAGGAACCTTCCAGGCTCTCGAGAAGTACTCGACCGACCTGACCGCGCGTGCCCGCGAAGGCAAGCTCGATCCGGTCATCGGTCGCGACAACGAGATCCGTCGTGTCGTTCAGGTCCTGTCGCGTCGTACCAAGAACAACCCCGTGCTCATCGGTGAACCAGGCGTAGGCAAGACCGCCATCGTCGAAGGCCTCGCCCAGCGTGTCGTCGCGGGCGATGTTCCCGAGTCGCTCCGCGGCAAGACCGTCATCTCGCTCGATCTCGGTTCGATGGTCGCGGGCGCAAAGTACCGCGGGGAGTTCGAGGAACGACTCAAGGCAGTACTCGACGAAATCAAGGAATCCGCCGGGCAGATCATCACGTTCATCGACGAACTGCACACCATCGTCGGCGCAGGCGCGACCGGCGAGTCCGCAATGGACGCAGGCAACATGATCAAGCCCATGCTCGCGCGCGGTGAACTCCGACTGGTCGGAGCCACCACTCTCGACGAGTACCGCAAGTACATCGAGAAGGATGCCGCCCTCGAACGCCGCTTCCAGCAGGTCCTCGTCGGTGAGCCGAGCGTCGAGGACACCGTCGGTATCCTGCGCGGACTCAAGGAGCGCTACGAGGTGCACCACGGTGTGCGCATCACCGACTCCGCGCTGGTGTCCGCCGCGACCCTGTCCGACCGCTACATCACGTCGCGGTTCCTCCCCGACAAGGCCATCGACCTCGTCGACGAGGCGGCGTCGCGGCTGCGGATGGAGATCGACTCGCGTCCCGAGGAAATCGACACCGTCGAACGTATCGTCCGTCGCCTCGAGATCGAGGAGATGGCGTTGCAGAAGGAAACCGACGCTGCGTCGAAGGAACGACTCGACAAGCTGCGCGGTGAACTCGCCGACGAACGCGAGAAGCTCAATCAGCTCACCGCGCGCTGGCAGAACGAGAAGACCGCCATCGACTCCGTCCGTGAGGTCAAGGAACAACTCGAAGCGCTACGCGGTGAAGAGGAACGCGCCGAACGCGACGGCGACCTCGGCAAGGCCGCCGAGCTGCGCTACGGCCGCATCCCCGAACTGGAGAAGAAGCTCGAGTCCGCAGCGCAGGCATCGGGGGCGGCGTCCGACGGCGATGTGATGCTCAAGGAGGAAGTCGGCCCGGACGACGTCGCAGAGGTCGTCGCTGCATGGACCGGCATCCCCGCCGGCCGCATGCTCGAAGGCGAGACCGAGAAGCTTCTGCGGATGGAAGACGAGATCGGCCACCGCGTGGTCGGTCAGGCCGAGGCCGTGCAGGCCGTCTCAGATGCGGTCCGCCGCGCAAGGGCCGGTGTCGCCGACCCGAACCGTCCCACCGGATCGTTCCTGTTCCTCGGACCCACCGGCGTCGGCAAGACCGAGCTGGCCAAGGCCCTCGCAGACTTCTTGTTCGACGACGAACGCGCCATGGTGCGGATCGACATGTCGGAGTACAGCGAGAAGCACAGCGTTGCGCGTCTGGTAGGCGCACCTCCCGGCTATGTCGGCTACGACGCGGGCGGTCAGCTCACCGAAGCTGTGCGTCGTCGTCCGTACACGGTGGTGCTGTTCGACGAGGTCGAGAAGGCACACCCCGACGTATTCGACACGCTGTTGCAGGTGCTCGACGACGGGCGCCTGACCGACGGTCAGGGCCGCACGGTCGACTTCCGTAACACCATCCTGATCCTCACCTCGAACCTCGGTGCGGGTGGGGACAAGGACCAGGTGATGGCGGCGGTGCGGATGGCGTTCAAGCCGGAGTTCATCAACCGGCTCGACGACGTCGTGATCTTCGATCCGCTGTCGGAAGAGCAGCTCGAGAAGATCGTCGACATCCAGATCGACCAGTTGGCGAAGCGCCTCGAGGCACGCCGGCTCACGCTCGACGTCGACGGAGCGGCACGGATGTGGCTCGCGGTCCGCGGCTACGATCCGCAGTACGGTGCGCGTCCGCTGCGCCGGCTCATCCAGCAGGCGATCGGCGACCAGCTCGCCAAGAAGCTGCTGGCGGGGGAGGTCCGCGACGGCGACACCGTGAAGGTCGGCGTCACCGACAACGCCGACGGCCTGGTTCTCGGCGTCTGACACCAGTGCGGGGACGGTCCCGGTGGCAACAGCCACCGGGACCGTCCCCGTATCGGTACCTTGGGAAATGCCATGACGAATCCGAACGATCCGCGCACACCGCAGGAACGTGCCTATCCGCACGACGAGCCGGGTGACGACGAGACGCGCGTACTGCACACCGACGACCCGACCGAGGCGTATGGGCAACCGGTGACAAATCCGACCCTGGTGTATCCGCAGTACGACCCGCGCTTCGATTCGGCGGCGCCCCCACCGAACCCGACGCAGCAGCTCGGTGCACCGCTGGGGCAGTACGCGCAGGGGGGGCCACCGACCGCGCAGTATCCGACGGCCCAGTACCCGACAGCCGACTTCTCACAGACGCAGTATGTGCAGGGGCAACACCCACAGGCCGGTCACCCCGGCGGTGGATATCAACCGCCCGGCGCACCCCCGCCCGGATACGGGCCGCAGGCCGAGCCCGAGAAGTCCCCTCGCGGTCCGCGCTGGGGGCTGGTGGCTCTCGCCGCAGTTGTCCTCATCGTGCTCGGGGGGATCGTCGGCTTCCTCCTGAGCGGAGGCGACGACGAGCCCGACACCGTCGCCACCGGCCCGACCACGACCCGAACGATGCCACCCGCACCGACGACGACACCGCCACCGGCCACCGAGCCGGACGGAGCGCCGGCGCTACCGCTGGATCAGCTTCCCGGCGGACTCGGTGAAGCCCTCGGGACCACCGGCGCCGTCGTGGGCTCGATCACGGCCAACGACGGCACGAGCATCACTCTCAGCGGTATCGGCGGGTCGCTCACCACGGTGTTGTTCACGCCGGAAACCCAGATCATCACGTTGAGGGGGTCATCTCCGGAGGCGCTCGAGATCGGCGCGACGGTGGTCGCGACAGGCAGTCCCGTAGAGAACGGACAGATGACGGCCGAGACCGTCATCAGCGCGTCGCTCCCGTCGTTCGGCAGCCCGGGCAACTGAAGACGCTAGGCTGATCGTGATGACATTCATGTGGTTCGGTCTGGCGGCGATCGCGCTTCTCGGCGCGCTCGCGCTCCTGTACGTCGACCGCACGCGGAGGGAACAGTCCGGGCGTGTGCGGGAGATCTGGGCGCGTGCCCAGGGGTACAAGTACACCGACTCCGACGAGCGGCTGCCTTCCAACTGGCATCGCGCGGCGTTGGCCAAGCAGGAGTACCTGGGCGCGATAGACGTCGTGCGCGGGGTGCGCCGGGGTGAAGATTTCATCCTGTTCGACATCGAGGAAACCGCCACCATCGTCGCGGTACGCCGCAAGGTCGGATCCGACGTCGACATCGATCTGCGGCTCAAGTCGACGCCACCTCCCAAGGATTCCGACATGAATCTGCTCGGGTCGATCGGCCCGCGCATCGTGTTCTCCACCGACCTCGAGATCGCCCGTCGCGTGTGCGACCAGCGAATGGTTTCGTTCACCCAGGCGATCCCGGAGCACGTCCAGATGCTGTGGAGTGAGGGTCCGTGGACCCTCGGTTCGATCCCGGTCGGAAGCAACGGGCGCGAATGGGATGCGGCGATCGAGACCGTGGCGCGCCTGTCGGGCATCTTGCATGTTCTCCCGCCCGTGGTCGACCCCGATGATGTCGATCGCACCTTCCATGACCCGGGGCGCCCCTCTGCGCAACGCTAGTCCCCGCTCGTCAGGTCACGGTACGGACACGCCCCGGATGACACGCCGGATCCTTCGTCGTGCGAACTGATCGGGGTCTGTACATTTCACGCCGTGACACCTGTGGCTCTGGTGATAGTTGTGGCAGTGGTGGCCGTTGTGCTGCTCTGGATACGGCTGGGGATGCGCCGGTTGCGGACGCTTCGCACCCGACGCCGAGACGGCCTGAATCTGCTCCTGAACGAACTCGACGATCGCTACGACCTGATTCCCGCGCTTATCGCGGCATCGGCGGGCGCCGGCGTCGAACGCAGCCGCATCAGCCCGGTGGTGGGAGCACGCTCCCTCGCCATCGCGATGCGCGATCAACGCCTCGATCTTCCCGAACGTGCGGCCACCGAGAACGCGCTCTCGGCCGCGTTGCACGAACTCATCGGAGTCCTCGACGGTGTCAACCACTGGCCGTTCATCCGGGTCGCCCGCGAACTGCACACTCGCGAGCAGCGCATTGCAGGTGCAGTTCGTGTCCACAACGATCTCGCGAACAAGCTCAACTCCCAGGTGTCGAGCTTCCCGACATCGCTGTACGCGACGCTGGCCGGCGTGCGACCGGTCGCAGTCTTCGAGGTACCGGCTGGTCTGGTAACCGATACTTCGACCGAGGTTCCGGTGCCCGAGGAACGGCCCGACATGCGGCAGTCCACCACTGTCGAAAGCGACGACAAGGACTCGGGGACCGTCGCCGCCTGAGGACGCACCGACAGCGACTAGGCTCGTTCGCGCCGGTTCCGCCACCGGCGGTGGACGAGACGACGGTGAGGAAGTGCAAATGAGCGACCGCGACGAACTGAGTGCACTGGTACGTGAGCTGGCAGTGGTGCACGGCAAGGTGACGTTGTCGTCGGGCAAGGAAGCCGACTACTACGTCGATCTGCGTCGGGCGACCCTGCATCATCGTGCAGCTCCGCTCATCGGCTCACTTTTGCGCGACCTCGTCTCCGACTGGGATTTCGACGCGGTCGGAGGGCTCACCATGGGCGCCGACCCGGTCGCGATGGCCGTCATGCACGCGCCCGGACGTCCTATCGACGCGTTCGTCGTCCGTAAAGCAGCCAAGGCGCACGGCATGCAGCGTCAGATCGAAGGTCCCGACGTCGTGGGCAAGCGAGTGCTCGTCGTCGAGGACACGACCACCACCGGGAACTCGCCGCTCACCGCAGTCAAGGCGCTGCGCGACGCGGGCGCGATCGTCGTGGGTGTGGCAACGGTCGTCGACCGCGCCACCGGAGCCGACGAGGTCATCGCGGCGGAAGGCGTCGAATACCGGTCGTTGCTCGGCCTCTCCGACCTGGGCCTCGACAACTCCTGACACCGTGAACCAACGGATGCGGCAGACCGTCACGCACCTTGCGGACGGTCGCGAACTGATCTTCTTCGACGACACCGAACCGTACGTCGGGGGATCGGCCACCCGTGTCGCGCACGACCGTCGCGAACTCCCGATGGTCGTGGCGGCGTCGGAGATCCGCATCGACCCGCTCACCGGCGACCCGGTGACCTTCGCCGCGCACCGCATGGAACGCACATTCCTGCCCTCCGTCGCGGATTGCCCACTCTGCCCGACCCGCCCGGGCGCCTCCACCGAAATTCCCGCGGACAACTACGACGTCGCCGTCTTGGAGAACCGTTTCCCCGCGTTCTCCTCGGGCGACGGACCGGTGGTCGGCCGCTGCGAGGTTGTCGCTTTCACCGCAGACCACGATGCCCGCTTCGCGGACCTGACCGCGACACGGGCCCGCACTGTCATCGACGTCCTCGCGTCGCGCACGGCGACGTTGTCGTCGATGCCGGGGGTGGCCCAGGTGTTCTGCTTCGAGAACCGCGGCGTCGAAATCGGTGTGACACTGGAACATCCGCACGGTCAGATATACGCCTACCCGTTCCTCCCGCCGCGCACGCGGACGCTGCTCGCGCGCGCCCGCGAGCACCACGAACAGACCGGCCGGTCGCTCCAGCGCGACATCCTCGACACCGAACGACGCGCCGCGACTCGCATCGTGTGGTCGGGCGAATGGTGGACCGCGTACGTTCCCGAGGCGGCGCGATGGCCGATCGAGGTACACCTCGCGCCGCATCGCGACGTCCCCGATCTCACCGCACTCGTCGACGCCGAACGCGACGAACTCGCCCTTGCCTACCGCGATCTACTCGGGCGCATCGACCGGTTCTTCGACGGTCTCGACCGCGTTCCGTACATCGCGGCATGGCATCAGGCGCCCGCCGGGGACGGACGCCAGTACGGGCGGTTGTTCTGCCAGATCTTCTCGCTGCGTCGTGCACGCGACAAGCTCAAATTCCTGGCCGCTTCCGAATCGGCAATGGGCGCGTGGATCAGCGACACGACCCCCGAACTCATCGCCGAACGACTGCGTGCGCTCGCACCGTGATGTCGCCCCATGGAGCGGTGTGCGACGAGGCGGCGCGTACGTTCGCGACGGAGTTCGTCGGCGACCCGGACGGCATCTGGTGTGCGCCCGGTCGCGTGAACCTGATCGGTGAGCACGTCGACTACGCCGGCGGATTGTGCCTCCCGATGGCTATTCCCCAGGTCACGGCCGCTGCGGTGCGCCGTCGCGCCGATGGACGGCTGCGCCTGTACAGTCCCGGGTTCGCCGTCGTGGACGTGGAGCACGGCGACCGCGTCGACGGATGGGGTGCGTACGTCGCCGGTGTGATCCGGTCACTCGATCCACCCGGTTTCCACGGGGCGGACATCGCGATCGCGTCGGAAGTCCCAGTGGGGGCGGGTCTGTCGTCGTCCGCTGCGCTCGAGGGGGCTGTGGCGCTGGCGCTTGCCGACCTGTGCGGACTTCCCGTAGACGACGACGGACGCGATGCCCTCGCGCGTGCGTGTGTACGTGCGGAGAACGACTATGTGGGGGCGCCGACCGGCGGCATGGATCAGCAGATCGCGCTGAGAGGCAGGGCGGGCCACGCGTTGCTCCTCGACTGCACCGACGGGCACGTCGAACACATCCCCGTCGACACCGCTGCTGCAGGCCTCACGGTGCTGGTCGTCGATACCGGGACGGGGCACCGCCTGGTCGACGGTCAGTACGGTTCACGGCGAGCCGCCGTCGAGGAAGCGGCCGGATTGCTGGGTAGGCCACTGCGCGAAGTGGAATCCGTATCTGCACTCGATGACGCGATGTTGCAGCGCCGCGCGCGACACGTGGTCACCGAGATCGCACGTGTCCGTACCGCCGCGGATGCACTGCGCTCCGGTCGCGTACGCGATCTCGGCCCTCTGTTCGACGCGTCGCATCGGTCTCTGCGCGACGATTTCGAGGTCAGCTGCGCCGAACTCGACAGCGCCGTCGACGCTGCGACTGCGGCAGGTGCGCTCGGCGCGCGTATGGTAGGGGGAGGCTTCGGGGGATCGGCAATTGCGTTGTGCGAGAACGACGACGTGCAGAGGATCCAAATGTCGGTGACCGCGGCGGCCGCGGCCCGGGGTTTTCCGTCGCCGGTGTTCCTGCGCGCCACACCGTCCGATGGTGCGCGCCGCTGTTGATGCGCAACCCGGGTACTGTGCGCGCATGGGCTGGTTCACTCGGAACAGATGGGGCATCGAGCACGCCGTGTTCGTGGCCGCGAGCGCGGCGACGGTGGTCGGCGGAGTGCTGGGCAACGAAGCGGTGCAGAAAGCTGCAAAGCCGCTGATTGCGCCGTCGCTGGCCGTCCGGGTGCTGCGGCGCTCTCGCGATCTTGACCGCGCCGACACCGCGTTGCTCCTCGCAGGTCTCACTGCCGCGACCGTGGGCGACGTGTTCATGATCGACCCCGACGACGACAGCCGGATCCTGCGCGGTGCAGGCTCTTTCGCGGTGATGCAGACGTCGTACTCGACGGTGCTCGCCCGGCACGGTGCTCGCCCGACCCGCACCGCGGTGCTACAGCGTGTGCCCGCGGTGCTGGGAGCCGCCGGCCTGCTCGGATGGCGGAGTCGCTCGGTGGCAGTGCCGCTCACCGCGTACGGCACCGTGCTTGCGACCACCGCGACACTTGCTGCCGACCCATCCCTCGCGCCCGGTGCGAAGACCTCCGGCGGGCTCGTGTTTCCGAGCGCCGACCGGCGCAGTTGGCTCGGGCTCGGCGGGCTGGTCTTCACCTTGTCCGACGGCACCATCGTCGAGCGGCGGACCCTGCTGAGAGGGAAGTCCGCGCGGGCGGCGGCGGAAGGTTTCGTACTCGCCACCTACGCGGGTGCGCAGTTGCTCCTGATCGAGGGGATGCTCGCGCTCGCCCGACGCAGGTGACCAGTCAGGGGAAGATCAGGATCCTGGTGCGGTCGTCGGGGTCGACGAGCACCGAGACCACCCGGCCGGCCGTCAGCCGCGGCAGGTCGCGGTGTTCGGCCTCGAACACCACCTTGCCGCTGTACGGCTCGGATCCGGGCACCATCAGATCCAAATCCAGCTCGGTTCGCTGCACATGGCCGATCACAGAGCCGAGTGGGGTGGCTGAGCGGATCGTCGCCCAGCCTTCGAGGCCGTCGCGTTCGATCTTCCGGTCTTCGCGGGTGGTGCGATCGGCGATCAACATGCCCGCGCCGAGCACCGCGCCGTACAAGCAGACCAGGAACATCACCTGGAATCCTTCGGTGCCCTCGGCGGAGTTCGGGTAGAAGAGGTTCAGCCAGAGCGAGAGCAGAATCAGGTATCCGGTCGTGATGAATGCGACCGTGCGCAGGATGCGCGTGTGCTTCATGGCTCCTCCGTCTCCCAGACTAGCGCGTGTCTGCGCTCCGACCGCCGATCGATAGAGTGGCACTTTCTGTGTTCGTCGGA
Source organism: Rhodococcus sp. F64268 (assembly GCF_023015605.1). NCBI lineage: Bacteria > Bacillati > Actinomycetota > Actinomycetes > Mycobacteriales > Nocardiaceae > Rhodococcus > Rhodococcus sp. F64268. The sequence continues at coordinate 382,316 of NZ_JALKAI010000002.1, read as the reverse complement.
GGGAACGGTGTGAAGGTGCGTGTGTCGTCCGCTGCGGTTGTGTTGGGTGCTGTACTTGTGCTGAGCGGGTGCGGGGGATCCGGAGACGAACCGGATGCCGCAGCTCGGGAAACCGCCACCACACCCGCAACCTCGAGCGTGACTGCTGCACCGACCACGACCGAAGCGACCACGACGGAGGCCGTCACGGAAGCGCCGGCCACCGAGCTCCCGCCTGCGGAGACAACGACCGAGCCGGCTCCCGAAGTGCCGCCGACGCTGGAGGCCGTTGCGTTCGAGCAGGGCGAGTCCTACTACTTCACGACCCCCGACGGCGCATTCGCATGCGGCATCGTGCAGCTCCCCGGACGTACCGAAGCCGGTTGTGAAGGCGTCACGGACCCGGTGCCGCCGCAGCCCGAGAGCTGCGTCGTCAACTGGGGCCACGGGATGCGCGTCGTCGACAGCGGTCCCGGTGAATTCCTGTGCTCGGGCGGGCCTGTCTACCTGCCCGTCGAAGGATCTGCGGAGGTCCTGCCCGTGGGATCGCCGCTCTCGCAGCTCGGTTACACGTGCGAGACCACCGAGGCCGACGTGACCTGCACCAACGACAGCACCGGGCACGGATTCACCATGGCATCCGGTTCGAACGAGACGTTCTGACGGTGGCAGTTCACGAAAGACCGGATCAGGAGCAGGACCCGCTCACTGTTGCCGGACCCACCGAGTGGGGGGAACACCCGCACGGTATGGGGCCGTGGACCGACGAGTTCGACACGCTCCCACCCACCGACCCGAAGTACGACCCGGAACTGCTCGAACACGGAGACCGGCGCAACGTCGTCGACGCCTACCGGTACTGGACGCGCGACGCAATCGTCGCTGACATCGACACCCGTAGGCATCCGTTGCATGTGGCGATCGAGAACTTCGCGCACGACGCCAACATCGGCACCGTGGTGCGGACCGCCAACGCGTTCGCGGCCGCCGCTGTCCATATCGTGGGGCGCAGGCGGTGGAACCGCCGCGGGGCGATGGTCACCGATCGCTATCAGCATCTGCACCATCACCCCGACGTCGATGCGCTCATCGACTGGGCCGCCGAGCACGATCTGACCATCGTCGCAGTCGACAACACCCCCGGTTCCGTGCCGCTGGAGACGGCTGTGTTGCCCCGCAACTGCCTGCTGTTGTTCGGGCAGGAAGGCCCGGGCGTGACCGAGCGCGCGCGCGAGGTGGCGACCATGACGGTGTCGATCGCACAGTTCGGTTCGACCCGCTCCATCAATGCCGGTGTCGCGGCAGGAATCGCCATGCACGCCTGGATCGCCCAACACGCCGACCTCGACCGCGCCTGGTAGTCATCCGGCCCGGTAGTAACACCAACTCGGACTGCACGGATGTATGAGCGCGGGCCGTGTGGCCACGCCGCTGTCGTGGGACGAGGATGATTACTGCATGCCAGAAATGTGGACGGGCCGGGCGGACGCAGCCGAAGCTGCCGTGGTGGCCAGGCACGTGCGTCGATTGTGGGGTCTACCCGGCACCGAACTCGGTGTCGTCGGCTGGCCGGCGACGCGGCGCGAGCGCATCTTCGGATCGTGGCATTACTGGTGGCAGGCACACCTGATCGACCTCGCCGTCGATGCAGCAGAGCGGCACGCGAAGGCCGGCGACGGTACCCAGCGCGGCCGGCGCCGAGTCGTGCAGCTGAGCCGCAGCCACCGCATTCGCAACATCACAGGCTGGACCAACAACTATTTCGACGACATGGCCTGGCTCGGTCTGGCTCTCGACCGCGCCGGGCGGCACCTGCGCGTCGACCACGGCGCTGCGATCACTGCCCTCGTCGGTGAACTGTACGACGCGTGGCAACCCGAGCGCGGGGGTGGTATCCCGTGGCGCCGCGGAGACGACTTCTTCAACGCCCCCGCGAACGGTCCGGCAGCGCTGTTACTCGCGCGCTCGGGCAAGCTGGAACGCGCGCAAGAGATGGCCGATTGGATCCACGAGCGTCTCGTCGATCCGGACAGCGGACTCGTCCTCGACGGAATCCGCCACGGTGTGCTCGAACGCGCCGTCTACTCGTACTGCCAAGGCGTGGTGCTCGGAGTCGAAACCGAACTCGCGACCCGATGCGACGATCCGCGTCATCGCGCACGGGTCCATGCCCTCGTTGGTGCTGTCGACGACGAACTCACCGAACGCAGCATCGTCACAGGTGGTGGGGGCGGCGACGGAGGTCTGTTCAACGGCATCCTCGTGCGTTATCTCGCAATGGTCGCGACCACCTTGCCGGTGCAGGACTCCGACGACGTGCGCGCGCGAGCTACAGCGCGTCGCATCGTGCTGGCCTCGGCAGATGCTGCGTGGGAGAACCGCCTGCAGATCGAAGGCCTGCCGCTGTTCGGAAGTGACTGGTCCCGGCCCGCGAAACTGCCGGGTGCGTCGGGCACAGTCGCGCAGTTCGCTGGAGGCACCGTGCGCTCATCATCGATCGCAGAACGCGACCTGTCGGTGCAACTCGGTGGCTGGATGTTGATGGAAGCCGCGAACGCGGTTGTCGCGTCTCCCTGAGCTACGGCTCTCCCTGAACTACGGCGTCATCGCCGAGTGTCGGGGTCCGAACCGAGCGACGGGATCGGCGTGGTCGGTGCCGAGGTCTGTGCCGCAGACCGGGTCGGGATCGGGGTGGTCGGCGTGTGATCGGTGCTGGACAGCGCAGCGGCAGAGTTGTCCTGCCCCGACGCGGTTTCTTCCGCAGAGGCGGTTTCTTCTGCAGTGGTGCCCTCGCCGGCGTTCTTGCGCGACGCGAGGAAACGCTTGCCGACCTCGTTGATGATCGGGAGCACCGACACGAACACGATGAGCAGGAAGATGATGTCGACGTTGTCGGCGATGAACGAGATCTGTCCGAGAAGGTAGCCCAGCAGTGTCACGCCCGCACCCCACACGATGCCGCCGATGACGTTGTAGGTGATGAACACGCGATACGGCATCTTCGCCGCACCCGCGACGAGCGGCGCGTAGGTGCGGACGATAGGAACGAACCGGGCGAGGAAGATCATTGCGGGACCGTGGCGCAGGAAGAACCGGTGGGATTCGTCGAGGTACTTCTTCTTGAACAGCTTCGCGTCGTCGCTCTTGAACAGCTTTGCGCCGCCCTTGGTACCGATGAAGTAGCCCACCTGATCACCGAGGATCGCCGCGATCGGGATCGTCACCATCAGCACCCACAATGGTGCGAAAGGCTCGACCTCCGTCGATTTCGATGCGGCGATCAGGCCCGCGGTGAACAGCAGTGAATCGCCGGGAAGCAGCGGAAACAGCAGGCCGGACTCGATGAACACCACCAGCAGGAGCCCGAGGAGCATCCAGGTGCCGAACGAGTTCAGCAGATTCACCGGGTCGAGGAAGCCCGGCAGCAGGGCCAAATTGGTCGCGGATTCCGAGGCTTCAAGCAAATTCACGATGCCCAGAGTACCGGCGCATCAGAGGGCGCTCGAATCGCAGCGGCCTCGGGAGAGCGGCCCGAGTATCTAAACGCCGTGGCTATTGACATACTGCAGGGACGTAAGAGCACCTGCCACACCCGAGCGGGTAGCCGATCCACTCTCATCTGGAGGACAGCCGCTGTGCCTATCGCGACTCCCGAGGTCTACGCCGAGATGATTGCCCGCGCCAAGGAACACTCCTTCGCGTTCCCGGCCATCAACTGCACCTCGTCCGAAACCATCAATGCCGCTATCAAGGGCTTCGCGGACGCCGGTAGCGATGGCATCATCCAGTTCTCGACCGGTGGCGCAGAGTTCGGCTCGGGCCTCGGTGTCAAGGACATGGTGACCGGCGCGGTCGCGCTTGCCGAGTTCGCGCATGTCGTCGCTGAGAAGTACGACGTCACGATCGCTCTGCACACCGACCACTGCCCCAAGGACAAGCTCGACGGCTTCGTCCGCCCGCTCATCGCGATCTCCAAGGAACGCGTCGACGCAGGCAAGAACCCCCTGTTCCAGTCGCACATGTGGGACGGCTCCGCCATCCCGATCGACGAGAACCTCGAGATCGCTCAGCAGCTGCTTGCTGACGCTGTGGCCGCCAAGATCATCCTCGAGATCGAGATCGGCGTGGTCGGCGGCGAAGAGGACGGCGTCGAGAACGCCATCAACGACAAGCTCTACACCACCGTCGAGGACTTCGAGAAGACCGTCGACGCGCTGGGCGCAGGGGAGAAGGGTCAGTACCTCCTCGCCGCGACCTTCGGCAACGTGCACGGCGTATACAAGCCGGGCAACGTCAAGCTCAAGCCGGGCGTTCTCGCCGAAGGACAGCAGGCCGCATCGAAGAAGCTGGGACTCAAGGACGGCTCGAAGCCGTTCGACCTCGTCTTCCACGGCGGTTCGGGCTCGCTGAAGTCGGAGATCGACGAGGCCCTGAGCTACGGCGTCGTGAAGATGAACGTCGACACCGACACCCAGTACGCGTTCACCCGCCCGATCGCGGCACACATGTTCAGCAACTACGACGGTGTGCTCAAGGTCGATGGCGAGGTCGGAAACAAGAAGGTCTACGACCCGCGCAGCTACCTGAAGAAGGCCGAGGCGTCGATGACCGCTCGCGTGGTCGAGGCGTGCAACGACCTCAAGTCCGCGGGACGCTCGGTGTCCGCCAAGTAGGTATCACGATCGACGAAGGGCGCCGGCTCGAGCCGGCGCCCTTCGTCCTTGCGAGAGTCTGCGCAGCTATTCGCTGCACACCTTCCATTCTTCCCCCTGGAGCGCGAGGTCGAAGGTGCGTGCCGTGACGTCGGACGGATCGCCCATCGGGTGAGCTGTGACCTCCACGATCGCGGTGTCGTCGGTGATCTGCACCTTGTCGATACTCGACACGACCGGCACAGAGCCCTGTTCCACAGCCAGCGTGTGAATGCTGTCGAACTCCTCGGGAGCGACCGTCGCGTAGAACTCAGCGAGCCCGCCGCACGTCGATGACTGCAATGTTGCAAGGTCGCCTGCACTCAGTGCCTGCACGAACTCGTCGACGCTGGCGCGAATGTGCGACTCGGGGGAATTGCTCTCCCGGTACTGCAGGAACGCGATGACGGCGACGACGGCGATCACCACGGCAGCGGCTACACCGGCGAGGACCAGCCAACCCGCGCGTTTCTTTCGCGGTGACGGGGGGATCCGGGTAGGGGCAGGCGTGGGCTGGAACGGCGCAGGCTCCGGGCGCGGTGCCTCGGGCACACGCGGCACGATGCGCTGCGGCTCCGCTTTCGGGGCGTGGCTCCTGACCGGGATCTGAGTCGTCGGTGCTTCGGACGGATCTGCTGCGGGTGGCTCGGGCTGCTTACCGTCGTCGGGCTGTTCGCCGTCGCCGGGCTGCTCGGCTTTCTCGACGATCGGCATGGCGACGGTCTTTGCGTCGGCAGGGTCGGGGGTCTTCTCGACGATCGGCATGGCGACCGTCTCGGACTCGGCCGGATCCGGGTCGGAGGGTTCGTCGGCTCTTGCGCCGGGGTCCTGCTCGTTGTCGTCGGGCCGGGAATCTTCCGGAGCTGCGGCTGCGTCGTCATCCGGTGAGGATTCGGTCTCCTCCGACGGGGTGCCTGAGGGAGCGGTGTCCGCGTCGTCCTCGATCTGGTCGTCGGGCGCTGCAGCGCCGTCCGTCTCGTCATCGGAGGCCTTCTCGTCTTCCGCCTCGGTGTCCTTCCCTTGCGGGTCGACGGCTTTCTCCGAGGCGACGACGTCGTCGGGCGTGTCGGCCGGCCCGTTGTCCGCGACCTCGCCTGCTGACGATTCCGTCGAGTCTTCGGTCGGGTCTTCGTTCTTCGGGTCCGGCACTCGCTGCACCTCGTTCGGATGATGGGTGATTATGTGGGGAGCTTATCCAGGCTCGACGGTGGAGGGGCAGAATGGGCGCCATGACCTCATTCGGTGATCTGCTCGGACCCCAGCCCACTCTCCTCCCCGGTGACGACGAAGCGGAATCTGATCTGCTCGATCACAAGGAGCCGGCGAAGGTCGCGGCCGAGCATCCGACCGCCTCGATCGCGTGGGCGTACCTCGCGGAGGCAGCACTCGACTCCGGCGAGACGATCACCGCCTACGCCTATGCCCGCACCGGCTACCACCGGGGTCTCGACCAGCTGCGGCGCAACGGGTGGAAGGGCTTCGGCCCCGTGCCTTACAGCCATGAACCCAACCGCGGGTTCCTGCGCTGCGTCGCCGTGCTCGCCAAGGCAGCGAAGGCGATCGGCGAAACGGACGAGCATGCTCGGTGCCTCGATCTGCTCGAGGACTGTGACCCCCGCGCGGCGGAGGAACTTGGCGTCGAATAGGTCGTTACCCACCCGCGACGACTTCCGCACGAAATTGCGGAAGTCGTCGCTGCGACTGCGCTCATCCGCGCTGCCGATCGTGCAGTGCGCGCTCGCTGCCGGCATCGCCTGGTGGGTTGCGACCACACTGATCGGTCACCCGCAGCCGTTCTTCGCGCCGATCGCCGCTGTGGTATCCCTGGGGTTGTCCTTGGGTGCTCGGCTGCGCCGCTCCGTCGAGCTCGTGTGCGGTGTGACCGTCGGAATCGGTGTCGGGGACCTCCTCGTCTCGTTGATCGGCAGTGGTCCCTGGCAGATCGCTCTGGTCGTGGCGATCGCCATGGCCTCTGCGGTGGCGCTCAACAGCGGGCCGATCTTCTCGATGCAGGCAGGCAATTCGGCTGTCCTGGTGGCGACGCTGATACCCCCCGGCGGCACGGGCGGCATCGACCGGATGACCGACGCTCTCGTCGGCGGCCTGGTCGGCATCGCAGTGGTAGCGCTGATCCCCACTCATCCGGTGCGGCGAGCAAGGAAGAACGCCGCAGACATTCTCGAGACCGCCGCCGAGGTTCTGCGGAAGGTCGAGACCGGCCTCGTCGAGAACAATCCGAAGCCCATCGAAGCTGCCCTGCGGCAAGCCCGCGACACGCAATCCGCGATCGACTCCATGCGCAGCAACCTCCAGGGCGGTCACGAGATCAGTCGGATTTCCCCGCTCTATTGGAACAGTCGGCCGCGGCTTGCACGGTTGACCGCTGCCGCCGACCCGATCGACAATGCGATGCGCAATATCCGTGTCCTCGCGCGTCGGTCGCTGACCCTGGTCCGTGACGACGAGATTCTCGATTCCCGGCTCGTCGTCATCGTCGAAGAACTTGCCGACGCGGTCGAAGTGCTGCGCGAGATGGTGCTTGCCGAACCCGGCGATCAACCTGACGCCGCCGAGGCAGCGCGTGTGCTGCGCAGTGTGGCACGGAAGATGAGGCCGGAACTGATCGAGGGGGCCGGTGTGTCGGCGACGGTGGTGTTCGCGCAGATCCGCTCTCTGCTCGTCGACCTGTTGCGGGCATCAGGGCTCAAGCGCATCTCGGCACTCGCAACGTTGCCGCCCACGGTCGAGAAGCCCGCTTACCCGCCGGAGGACTGAGATCGGCCCCGGTGCGGCCGGTTCTTCCCGCGACCATCGCTGTTTCGGACACCCGTTGCAACCGGTGTGCGAAGCAGGAACGGTCGCGGGAACTGTGGGTGATCCTGACGTAGGGACGTAGCGGTTGTACACATGCGCATTTATGCATACGATGGCCCGGACCTGAAAGGGAGGGCCATGAGTTCGGGGCATGGACATTCACACGGCATCGGCCAGGGCCATGGGCAGGGCGCAGGACCGTCGGGTCGCACCATCCGCAGGATGGGTATCTCTCTCGCCGTTCTCGGTGTGTTCCTGCTGCTCGAAGCGGGCGTCGGACTGTGGATCGGATCGCTTGCGCTCCTCGCGGATGCCGGGCACATGCTCACCGACGTCGTCGGCGTATCGATGGGCATGGTGGCCCTGGTACTCGCCCGTCGCGGCAGCGCGGCGGCGGCCCGCACGTTCGGCTGGCACCGGGCCGAAGTCCTCACCGCGATGGCCAACGCGATCCTGTTGCTCGGCGTCGCGGCATGGGTGATGTACGAGGCGATCAACCGCATCGGCGACACCCCCGAAATCCCCGGCGCCCCGCTCATTCTCACCGCGCTGGCCGGGCTCGCCGCGAACATCGTCGTGATGCTGCTGTTGCGCGCCGACGCCAAGGGCAGTCTCGCTGTGCGCGGGGCGTACATGGAGGTGCTCGCCGACGCACTCGGTTCCGTCGGGGTCCTGGTCGCGGGTGTGCTCGTCCTGGCGTTCGGGTGGAGTTTCGCCGACGTCGTCGTCGGTGTGCTGATCTCCCTGTGGGTAGTGCCGCGTGCGGTGCGACTGGCGGCAGAATCGCTTCGCATCCTGACGCAGGCGTCGCCGAGTCATCTCGACGTCGACGCGGTGCGCGCCGATCTCGCTGCGCTGCCCGGAGTGTCCGGCGTTCACGATCTGCACGTGTGGACACTGACCACGGGTATGGACGTGGCGACCGTGCACCTGGTGAGCGACCACGACGCGAACTGGGTGCTCGACTCGGCGCGCACCACGTTGTCGTCGCACGGACTCGATCACGCGACCGTGCAGGTGGAGCGGACGATCGACGGACGCAAGTGCGAGGAGGACGTGACGTGGTGAGGTTCAGCCCAGCCGCACGGTCCAGCGCTCGCCACGGCCGTTGAGCCGCGTCACACTCAGCGGACGGACGTCGACCCTCCAGAACGCCGAGGCCGGCGCTCCGAGTGCGTGCACCACCGCTGCCTTGATGATCGCCGGATGCGTGACGGCCCCGATTCGCTCGGGTGACTCGTCGAAGGTGTCCAGCCACGCACCGACGCGCGCGATCAGGTGGGCGATCGATTCGCCGCCGTGCGGTGCTGCGTCGGGATCGGTCAGCCACGCTGCCAGTTCGTCTTCCGCGATGCTGCTCATCTGCACGGCCGACCACTTCGCGTAGTCGAGGTCGCGCAGTGCGGGTTCGACGGTCGCCGACCAGCCCAGAGCTGCTGCGGTGTCCACGGCGCGGATCTCCGGGGCCGTGATCGTGCGATCGACGACCGGCGGCGTGGCACGGTCGAGTTCACGTCGTCCGCGCTCGGAGAGCGGATCGTCGGCCGGGAATCGCACATGCTGTTGCGCAGGGGTGGAGGCGTGGGAGATCAGGAACAGGCGGGGCACGGGCCCAGTGTCCCTCGAGGTGCAGTGTCCCTCGCAGTGCAGTGTTCTCCGCTTGACACCGACTGACCTGCGGTGCCAAAGTTCGTCGGTACGCATGTGCCGAGGTGCAGGGAATCCGGTGAGAATCCGGGACGGTCGCGCCACTGTAGACCTGGGATCACAGATCTCGGGAAGTCAGAAAACTCCCACGGCACGTGACCTTTCGGATGGGACGCGCAATCCCAGGAGGTTGTCATGGCGGTAGTTCATACACCCGACGACTCACTCGGCTCGGCTGATTCACTCGGCTCGGCCGGGCTCGCTGTAATAGTGGCCGCAACGGTGATCCTCGCTTTCGTCGTGCTGTATCTGGTCGGATTCGATCAGGGAGCGATATCCCGTACCGGCATGTTCATGCACGAACTCATGCACGACGGCCGGCATCTACTGGGCCTCCCGTGTCACTGAGCGACACTCGGCCGACGTCGCCGGGCGGGCAGGCGATGCTGTCCGGGAGTTTCGTCCAGTTGCTGCTGCGTGGCCTCCTCGCCGGCCTGCTCGCGGGTCTGCTGGCCGGTGCGGTGGCATTCGTCGTCGGCGAACCCCACATCGATGCCGCCATTGCGATCGAAGAAGCCGCAGGTGAAGCGGCCGACCATGACCACGGTGGCACCGCAGTCGCCGTGGAGGGAGCGCACAGCCACGGCGACGACGCCGAGGTGAGCCGCGCAGGCCAGAAGGCCGGACTGTTCCTCGCGACCAGCCTTGCCGGCCTCGCGCTCGGTGCGCTGTACGCGTCGGTGCTGCACTTCGCCCGCCGCCACACCGATTTACCAGGCTGGAAACTGGCGCTGACCGGTGCGGGTGCCGCGTGGCTGGCGATCGAAGCCGTTCCGTTCTTCAAGTACCCGGCGAACCCACCGGCGGTGGGGGATCCCGACACCATCAACGAGCGCACGCTGTGGTGGCTCGCCGCAGTCGTGCTCGGCCTGGTCGCCATCGCGGTGGCGGTCGCGGTCGCGAAGGCCCTCTCGAACCACGATCTGCACACCGTCCGCATCGTCGGACCGCTGATCGCGCTCCTCGTCGTGGTGGGCCTGGGCTACCTCGTCATGCCGACCATCGATGAAGTGAGCGACGATTTCCCGGCGAGCCTGCTGTGGCAGTTCCGTGTCGCCTCGTTCACCGTTCAGGTCGCCCTGTGGGCGGCGCTCGGATTCATCTTCGCGTTTCTCAGCGAGCGTGCGGCGCGCGTTCGGGCTGTGGCCTGACGTGGGCGAAGGTATTCTCGTTGCCGGAACGACCTCGGACGCAGGAAAATCCGTGGTCGTCACCGGAATCTGCCGGGCGCTGTCGCGGCGGGGCCTGACGGTCGCTCCGTTCAAGGCGCAGAACATGTCGAACAACTCGATGGTCGCGGTCGATGCCGCGACCGGCGACGGGGTGGAGATCGGGCGCGCCCAGTGGATTCAATCCGTCGCCGCGCGCGCCGTTCCGGAATCCGCCATGAATCCGGTGCTCCTCAAGCCGGGCAGCGATCGGCGCAGCCACGTCGTCGTGCGCGGTCGTCCCGCCGGAACTCTCGAGGCCGGTGAGTTCGCGGGCGGGCGGAAGCACCTCGCGGAGGCGGCGTTCACCGCATTCGACGACCTGCGCGGACGTTTCGACGTCGTGGTGTGCGAAGGTGCGGGTAGCGCTGCCGAAATCAACCTGCGCGCACATGACTACGTCAACATGGGCCTCGCGCAACACGGGGGGTTGCCGACGATCGTCGTCGGGGACATCGACCGCGGCGGCGTCTTCGCGTCGATGTACGGCACGCTGGCCTTGCTCGATGCCGCTGATCAGCAGTTGATTCGTGGGTTCGTGATCAACAAGTTCCGCGGCGACGTGGGTCTGCTGAAACCGGGCCTCGATTCGCTACACGAGCTCACCGGGCGTCCCGTTCTCGGTGTCCTGCCGTGGCAACGCGACCTGTGGCTCGATTCCGAGGACTCGCTCGCCCTCACCTCGCGACCCTCACATGGCGACGAGGGTGCCCTCACGATCGCGGTGGTGATGGTGCCCCGCGTCAGCAACTTCACCGACGTCGACGCGCTCTGCCTCGAACCCGATGTGCGGGTCCGTTTCGTCGACGATCCGCGGGCTCTCGCGGATGCGGACATCGTGATCTTGCCGGGCACCCGGGCCACTCTCGCCGACCTCGAGTGGCTGCGGTCGCGGGGCCTCGACGTCGCCATCGTCGATCACGCCCGTGCGGGTGGTGCCGTGTTGGGGATCTGCGGCGGATTCCAGATGCTCGGACGCGAGATCACCGACCCGCACGGAGTCGAGGGACGCCCCGGCGCGGTGGCGCAAGGGCTCGGCCTGCTCGACGTCCGAACAGAGTTCGGGCCGGACAAAGTGCTGCGGCTGCCTTCGGGCACCGCGCTGGGTGCGCCTGCGTCCGGCTACGAGATCCACCACGGACGCGTGGAAGTCGGCGGCGCCGACGAGTTTCTCGGTGGTGCGCGCAGCGGCAACGTTTTCGGAACGATGTGGCACGGCAGTCTCGAAGGCGACGAACTGCGCGGTGCCTGGCTGCGCGAGGTAGCCGCAGGCTCGCATCGTGAGATCAGCACGGGCACGGTGAGTTTCGCGTCGGCACGCGAGGAGAGAATCGAGCTTCTCGCCGATATGGTCGACGAACATCTCGACGTCGATGCACTGTTGACGACGCTGACGGATTCGCCGGTGTTGCCGACCCTGTTGGGAACGCTGCGATGACCGTGCTCATTCTCGGAGGCGCCGGGGAAGCGCGAGCGCTCGCGGTTGCATTGCAGGACAGGGGAGTTGATCTCATCTCATCACTCGCAGGGCGCGTCCGGAATCCGCGGCTGCCGGTGGGGCCGGTCCGCATCGGTGGTTTCGGAGGCGTCGACGGACTCGCGAACTATCTGCGCGACAACAGTATCGACGCGGTCGTGGACGCGACGCACCCGTTTGCCGCGGGGATCAGCGCCAATGCGGCAGCCGCCTGTGCGCGTGCGAACGTCCCACTCCTGCGGTTGCAACGGCCAGGGTGGGCGGACGACGGCACGTGGATCTGGGTCGACGGCCACGACGCCGCTGCTACGGTAGCCGCGACCGGCGAGGGCATCTTTCTCAGTACGGGACGTCAGACGCTGGACCGTTTCGTCGGCCCGCTCGGTGGGCATCGGGTGACGGTGCGCGTGGTCGATCCTCTGGACCGCGAGGTCCCGCCGTCCTGGACGGTGGTGCAGGCCCGCGGGCCCTACACCGTCGAAGGTGAGCGAACGCTGATGCAGGACAACGGGATAGATACCCTCGTCACGAAGGATTCGGGCGGTGAACTCACCCGCGCGAAGCTCGCTGCCGCCGGTGAACTCGGGGTGCGGGTCATCGTGGTGCGCCGCCCCGCGGCTCCGGCCGGCGTCGCGACGGTGGCATCGGTCGACGATGCCGTCGAGTGGGTTCTCAGATCTGTGGACCCTCCGATCTGAGGTCGTCGACCTTCTTCATCGCCTCTCGTAGTTCGGTGAGCCACTCGTCGGTGTGCTGGCCGGCGAGTCGCACCGTCCATTTGAGCGCGTCGGAGCGTGATCGGGCTACCCCGGCGTCGACGAGAGTGTCGAGGACCTTGCGTTCGGGTTGACGCAGTCGCGTCATGACCGGCACCGCGAGATGGGTGAACAGGACGTCGTGGCCGCCGAGCGTGACCCCCCACGCGACCTTGCGGCCATAGCGGGCCTCGGCCTCGTCGGCGATGCGCATCCGTTCGGGGCGGGTGCTTTCCCGGAACCGGGAGATGCGTCCTTCGACGACTGCGTCGGACGCGTCGTCGGGTGCCGGGAGTTCGCCGGTCACGATGATTTCTTCGCGGTCGACCTCCACGGTGGCGGGCCCGGTGAACCAGTTGTCGGGTAGGCGGCCGGAGAACCATTCCTCGGCATCGCCGGCGTCGGGCACACCTGCCTGCTGCCAGCCTCCGGGGCGGCCGAAGCCGCGTGAGTGCATGTGTGGATTTCGCATGATCGTCCTCCTCGGACGGATCGACGTGCAGTTTTGCACTGATTACAGTGTTGCACTTATACGTGATCGGCGCCACATTGTGGTTGAGTGTGCAGTTCTCAACCGCAGGACCTGGAGCTTTCTCGGAAATCGGGTGCAGAACTGCACTCTCGGGTTTTCGCGCGGACGTTCACAGCAAACTGACAGGTTCATCGCACGTTTCCTCGAGCGCCGCTTGTTGTACTCGATTCGTTCATCGAGACGAGACGGCGAAGGGTGTGCCATGAGTGTGTTCGACCGGTTCCGCAGAGGTTCGCCCGGTGGTGCGGCGCATGCCGAAGACGTTCCCACCCGCCCCACCGGTTATCAGCAGACCGCGAGCAGACTGCACTCCTTCAATCGATACGAGATCAAATACCTCGTCGACGAGATGCGGGTCCCACAACTGCGTGCGGAACTGGCCGCGCGTATGGAGAACGACCCGTTCTCCCCGCACGGGGGCTATCCGGTGACGTCGGTCTACTACGACACCCCGAGCCTGCGCTTCTACTGGGAGAAAATCGAGGGGCTGAAGTTCCGCCGCAAGGTGCGGATGCGACTCTACGGCGCGCCGGACGAATGCACCGAGGACTCGTCCGTGCAGATCGAGATCAAGCAGCGCGTCAACCGAGTGACCCAGAAGCGCCGCATTGCCTTGCCCTACGGCGCAGCGCGAAGCTGGCTCGACGACCGTCAGGCCATTTGGTGCGACCCGTCGCAGCGACCCTTCGTCAACGAAGTGACCACCCTGATCGGCAACCTCGATCTGCGGCCGATCGTGACGACCGGATATCTGCGGGAGGCTTTCGTCGGCGTCGACGCCGATCTGGGTTTGCGCGTGACCATCGACCACAAGGTCCACGGCCGCGACCGAGATTTCCATTTCGCTGCGCCCGCCGAGAATCGCTTCACGATTCCTCCCAAGCTTGCGATCGTCGAGATCAAGGCGAACGAACGTGTCCCGTATTGGGTGACGGATATGACCGCGCGTCTCGACATGTCGGTGAATCGGATTTCCAAGTATTGCCAGTCCGTCGAAGCATTCGGACTCGCACCGCGGTCCCGAGTGGGCGCACCCGAACTCGTTGTGCCCGATGACGTAGACACCTCTCTGCCCACCGACGTCTTCCGCGCCGTTCCGGCCCACTGATCCACAGATACAGGACAACTTCATGAACTTCGATTTCCAGGACCTCAGTGGAACGTTCACGACACTCGACATCATCATGTCGCTGTCGTTGTCGTTCGTTCTCTCGGCCATCATCGGCTGGGTCTATCGCTACACCCACAAGAATGTCTCCTACAGCCAGTCGTATGTGCAGACCCTCGTCATGGTGGGCATGGTCGTGGCACTGATCATGCTTGTCGTCGGATCGAACATCGCCCGTGCATTCGCGCTCGTCGGTGCATTGTCGGTGGTCCGATTCCGCAACGCCATCAAGGAAACCCGTGACGTGGGGTTCATCTTCCTGGTGATGGCGATCGGCATGACCACCGGCACTCGCTTCTATGTGCTCGCGATCGCCGCGACCATCGCGATCTGCCTGGTGCTGGTGCTGATGAACAAGTTCAACTGGTTCAAGCTCGACGTTCAGCGACAGGTCGTGAAGGTCCAGGTGCCACCGGAGACCGGATACACCGACCTCGTCTCCGATGTGCTGATCCAGTACTGCACCGAGTTCGAACTGGTATCCACCGAATCCGTCCGCGGCGGTGCCCTCACCGAGCTGTACTACACGGCACAGCTGAAGAAGGGTAAGCAGTCCAGCGATCTGATCGCCGCGTTGAACGAGGTCAACGCCGGCCAACGCGTCACTGTCCTCACCGGATACGACCAGACGGACATCTGATGGACGAGCCCACGACCGGGCCGCGAAAACGGTTGCGGCACAGAATTCCGACGTCGCTGCGTCAGCATTGGAAGGTTGTCGTAGCGCTGGCAGCCTTTGTCGCGACCGTGGGAACGGTGTTCGGCGCCGCCCGCATCCGTCCTTACATCACCGGCGACGCCACCGTGATCACGTCCGAGATCACCGAGAACATCGCGGGCGCCGTCGACCTGTTCGACACGTCGGTCGAGCACGAGGTGTCGCTCGAGATCAGCGATGTCGAATACAACGACATGGTCGACTCGTACGTCGACGACGGCGAGAAGGAGTGGGTCACCGCCGACATCACCATCGACGGCACATTGATCACCGACGTCGGCGTCCGACTCAAGGGCAACTCGACACTCTCGGCGTTGCGAGGCGGCATGGGAGGCGGCCCAGGTGGCGAGGACGGCGGGTTCCGGACGCCGGAAGGAATGGAACTACCGGAGGAGTTCGAAATCTCCGAGGACTTCGACCCTGCAGCGATGTTCGGCGGAGGTAGCGGTATGCCTGGGATGGGCGGCACCAGTATTTCGGTGGACGATCCGACGTCGCTGCCGCTGCTCATCGACTTCTCGAAGAATGTCGACGGCCGGGCATATCAAGGGATGACCCAGCTGTCGGTGCGACCGGGCTCACCGGTACTCAACGAAGCAATGGCGTTGTCGCTCACGGCCGCAACCGACCAGGCGACGCAGCGTTACGCCTACTCGGTGTATTCGGTCAACGACAGCGCGACCGCGACGCGTCTACTGCTCGAGCACCCGGACGAGTCGTACGCGAACTCCCTGTTCGACTCCGACGGGTATCTCTACAAAGCCGATGCGTCGTCGAAGTTCGCGTACGTCGGCGACGATCAGGCCGACTACACCGATCAGTTCAAGCAGCTCAATGCCGAGGGAACGGGCGACGTACAGCCGATCATCAGCTTCCTGAAGTGGATGGACTCGGCGAGCGACGAAGAGTTCGACGCACATCTCGCAGACTGGGTCGACGTCGACTCGTTCGCGCAGTACGTCGCCACGCAGAACCTCCTCGTGAACGGCGACGACATGTCCGGGCCCGGCCAGAACTACTACCTCTGGTACGACCTCGACACGGAGAAGATCTCGGTCGTGTCGTGGGATCTCAACATGGCAATGCAGAGCGGAACGACGGCCGGACCGAACGATACCGTCTCCATGGGCGGCGGCATGGCACCACCTGAAGGGATGGCCCTGCCTGAGGGGATGGCCAGGCTGAACCGCGGAGACGGAGGTGGGCCGTCGAGGGGAGGGAACACGCTGAAGACCCGGTTCCTGGCGTCCGACGCCTTCACCGGCGTCTACGAGGCGGCCTACTGGGATCTGTACGAACAGATGTACGGCAGCGGGCTGGCACTCGAGATCCTCGACGGTCTCGCGTCCAGCGTCCCGGTCAGCGACGGTCTGACCTCGGAAAGCCTGCAGTCGAGCGTCGACTCGATGCGGACCTGGATTCAGCAGCGCACTGACGCGCTCGCAGCGATATAGAAGCAACGCGCGTAGACAGCCACAACAGTTCTGAACGGTTGTGGCTGTCTACCACTGCCGCAAACTCGAATCACCGAGTGGCGCAGGCGACGAGCGCGGCCACTGCCAGTGCACCCAGCCCCACGCGGGAAGCGAGCCGCGCAGTGGGACCGATGTCGTCAGGTGTGGGTGCCGGCCCGTCGCCCAGCGTGCCGCGGTCTTCGGTGTCGCCGTGGTAGACGTTGATGCCGCCGAGCTGCACCCCTAGCGCACCTGCGAACGCCGATTCGACGGGCCCTGCATTAGGGCTTGGATGCCGATGCGCATCCCGCCGCCACGCGCGTATCGCAGCGCCCGGACGCGGACCCAGGCCGGCGGCAAGCAGCGCGGACAATCGTGCGGGAGCGAGGTTGAGCAGGTCGTCGAACCGTGCCGAGGCCCACCCGAACTTCTCCAGCCGGGGGGTGCGGTGACCGACTCGGGCGTCGAGCGTATTCGCTGCGCGATATCCCAGTAGTCCGGCCGGGCCGAGCAGTGCACCCCAGAAAAGCGGTGCGACAACGGCATCCGAGGTGTTCTCCGCGACCGACTCGATGGTGGCCCGCGCGATGCCGTTCTCGTCGAGCTGTGACGGGTCGCGTCCCACCAGGTGCGTCACCTGAACCCGCGCGGATGCGAGGTCATTGTCACGCAGCTGCGCGTCGATGGTGCGGGCCTCGCGCCCGAGTGAGCGACCACCGAGAACCACCCATGTGGCGAGAGCGGTGACACCGATACCGAGCCAGGGCCGGGACCGGGTGGCGCGATCGGTCGCACCGCCGAGCGCCGTCGCAGACCCGACGAGCAGCGACGTGAACACCACACCTGCGGCGCGGTTGTCGGCGTAGAGGATCTTCTCCGTGGCGCGCGCGAGCCTGCCGAATCCGCTCACCGGATGCCAGCGACCGGGGTCGCCGAACACCTGATCGGCCGCGTATCCGAGCGCCAGACCAGCGGCTCTCGACGTGCCGCTCACAGGATCGACCGCCATGCATCGGTCAAGGCATCGGTCACTGCCCGGTCGCGGACGGCGATCCGCACCCACTCGTCGTCGAGACCCGGGAACGTGTCGCCGCGGCGGAGCGCGAACCCCTTCGAACGCAACGCCTCCCGTGTTCCCTGCACTACCCGGACGAGAACGAACGGAGCGGCCGGATCTCCCGCGACCTCGAGCCCGAGACCGGTCAGTGCCTCCACGAGCGCGGCCCGATCGGTGGTGATCTCGTCGGCGATCACGCTCGCCTCATCCGTCGCTCTCGGTGCGGCGCATGCGATCATCGCCGCAGCCGCGGGTGTCGATACCGACCACGGCGGTTGTTGCGCCGCGAGATCGACCACTATCTCGGGGTCGCCGACGACGTATCCCGCGCGCACGCCGGGGATCGCCCAGGTCTTCGTCAACGACCGCACCGTGATCAATCCGGAGATACCCTCGTTCGAGAGCGATTCGGTTTCCCCCGGTATCGCATCCATGAACGCCTCGTCGATCACCACGACCCGGCCCGGACGCACCAGCGACCGCAGCGTCGACGCCGGGTGCAGCACCGACGTGGGATTGGTGGGATTGCCGACGATCACCAGATCCGCGTCGTCGGGCACCGTGGCAGGATCCAGCCGGAACCCGTCGCCGACACGCAGCAGGACGCGCCGGACCTCGTGGCCGGCGGCGAGGAGCGCAGCTTCGGGTTCGGTGAACTGTGGGTGCACCACCACCGGCATCCGCCAGGGACGTGCACGCGCGATCAAGGTGAATGCCTCGGCGCCGCCGGCGGTGGGCAGCACGTCGTCGATGCTGCGACGGTGCCGTCCGGCCAGTGCGGCGCGTGCCGCATCCGGGTCGGGATAGCGGTCGAGTGCATCGAGCGACGACCGCAGCGCCTCGTCGAGCCATCCCGGCCGCGGCCGCCGCGACACGTTCACCGCGAGATCGATCAGGCCGTCGGCGACGTCGCGATCCCCGTGATGGTGAAGGTCCGGTACCACGACACGAGGGATCCGCGGGGGCGAGGCCACCGGCGTGGCCGCACGTGCGGCGGCGACGAAGCGCTCCGCGAGCCGAGGGTGGCCGGCCCAGTGCGTGTGCAGATACGACGCGTGCAGCGTCGCGGTGGCGAATCCGTCGGGCCGCCCGTTCAGCAACCAGGCGGGGGAGGTGCCGGGTTCGACGGTGGTGCGGTGGAACTCGTGACCCGTCACTCGGGTTCCTGCGGGTCCGAGGAGACTGTCGGCGGGGGCGATCGCAGTGCGGTAGCCGAGCGTCAGGCGCGGTGTCATGCGGGCGGAAACGTCCAGAGCACCGACCATGTCGGCGCCGTCGACGTCTCGACACAGATACAGCAGACCGGCGCATTCGGCGACGGTGGGCACACCGCCTGCGATGGCGGACCGAAGGTGTTCGCGTAAAGGAGCATTGGACGAAATGTCCGCCGCGTGCACCTCGGGGAAGCCGCCGCCGAGATAGATGCCTGCGGTGTCGTCGGGCAGGGTTTCGTCGCGCAACGGGTCGAACGTGACCGTCCGGCATCCTGCCGCGCGCAGGATCTCCTCGGTCTCGGTGTAGCGGAACGTGAATGCGCGTCCCCCCGCGACGGCGATCACGGGGCCGTCGGCGCCCGAGATGGGCGGTGTCCACGGTGTAGCGGCCAGGTCGGGTGCGGAACGCGCGATGCGCTCGACCTCGTCGAGGTCGATGTGTTCGGTGATCTGCGACGCGAGGCGATCCAGTTGCCCCGCTGCCTCAGCGCGCTCCTGGGCCGGGACGAGTCCCAGATGCCGCGACGGCGCGGCGATCCCGTCGTCGCGTTGCAGTACGCCGAGAACGGGGATGCCGGTGGATTCGAGTGCGGAAACGACCTCGTCCGAATGTCGCGGCGATCCGGCCTTGTTCAAGATCACGCCGGAGATGCGGACACCCCGGTCGTACGAGGCCATGCCGTGGACGACGGCGGCGATGGAGCGCGAGGCGTGCGAGATGTCGACCACGAGGATCACCGGTGCACTCAGCAGCCCTGCCACGTGGGCAGTGGATGCGTACCCGTCGGTACCGAGCATCCCGTCGTAAAGACCCATGACGCCCTCGACGACCGCCATGTCGGCGCCGCTCGCGCCGTGCAGGAACAACGGCGCAACCAGATCGTCGCCGACGAGGTGCGGATCGAGGTTGCGTCCGGGTCGGCCGGTCGCGAGCGCGTGGTAGCCGGGGTCGATGTAGTCGGGGCCGATCTTGTGCCCCGACACCGTGTGGCCGGCGCGGCGTAACGCGGCCATGAGACCTGTTGCCACGGTCGTCTTCCCGTGCCCGGATGCCGGTGCGGCAATGACGAAGCGTGGAATGGCTACCATGCTGCACCCTCTACCACGCTGTACCCTCTACCATTCGATGCCCTTCTGGCCTTTCTGCCCTGCATCCATCGGATGCTTGATCTTCGTCATCTCGGTGACCAGGTCGGCGACCTCGATCAGCTTGGGGTCGGCGCGACGCCCGGTGATCATCACGTGTTGATGTCCGGTCCGCGACGTCAGCGTCTCGACGACCTCCTCGACGTCGATCCAGCCCCAATTGATCGGATAGGTGAACTCGTCGAGCACGTACAGTCCGTGTTGCTCCGCGGCGAGACGTCGCTGAATTTCGCGCCACCCTGCGAGAGCATCGGCGGCGTGGTCCTCGTCGCTGCCTTCCTTGCGCGACCACGACCAGCCCGAGCCCATCTTGTGCCATTCGATCGCGCCGCCGGTGCCGCGCTCGTCGTGCAACTCACCGAGGGTTTCGAACGCGGTCTGCTCGCCGAGCCGCCACTTCGCCGACTTCACGAACTGGAACACCGCGACCGACCAACCCTGATTCCAGCCGCGCAAGGCCAACCCGAAGGCGGCGGTGGACTTGCCCTTGCCGTCGCCCGTGTTGACCATCAGCAGGGGCCGGTTGCGGCGTTGGCGGGTGGTGAGCCCGTCGTTCGGTACGACCTCGGGTTGTCCCTTCGGCATCAGGCTGCCCTCCCACGCACGATCGAAGTGAGGGCATCGGCATGAACCTCGCCCACCTGCACATATTCGGCGCCGAGCCGGTCGGCGAGTTGCGCCGCGAGCCCCATCCTGAAGCGACCGGTCTCGGAGTCGACGATGACCGCCGCGACCCCCTGGGCCCGAAGGACATCGGCGGCCTCGAGTGAACGGGCGACCGCGTCGGTGCCCGAGGTCGCGCGTCCGTCGGTGACGACGACGAGCAGCGCCCGCCTGTCCGGGTCGCGCAGCCGATGACGCCGGAGCGTCTCGGCGGCCTCGGCGAGTCCTTCGGCGAGGGGCGTGCGTCCTCCGGCCGGGAGCTCCCGCAGCCGGGCTGCGGCGACATCGACGGAGTTGGTCGGGGGCAATGCGACGGTGGCGCTGTTGCCACGGAACGTCACCAGGCCGACGGTGTCGCGGCGACGGTACGCGTCGAGCAGCAGAGACAGGATCGCTGTCTTGACCTGTGTCATCCGCTGTCTGGCGGCCATCGACCCGGACGCGTCGACGCACAGCAACACGAGGTTCGCTTCCCGGCCCTCGACGATCTTGCGTCGCACCTCCCAGCCGCGTGAGGACAGCGCGCTCGCGCGGATCGTCGCGGGTAGGTGGATCGAGCCGGTGTCGCCGGCGCGGTCGCCGACGGTGCGCCCGATGGTGGTGGCCGCCTTCGATCGCCGGCCCGCGACGCCACGTCCGGTGCGGTCGACGGAGAACAGTCGTGTCCGGTACGGATCGGCCGGTGCATCCACCGAGTTCGGAACGCTTGCGTTCGAGCCGGACGGTGAGTCTGCAGGGGAGTCCTCCGGGTCGGGTGCGCCGCCACCGTCGGGGTCGTCGTCGGGATCGAGGTCGGGATCAGGCTGCGAATCGGGCCGGTTCAGCAAGTCGTCGAGCAGGTCGTCATCGGTATCGGGATCGTCGAACGGGTTGCGGCGCCGCCGATGCGGCAACGCGAGTTTCGCCGCGACCGCCACGTCCTCGCGGGTCACCTCGTCACGACCGGACCATGCCGCATGCGCGACCGCGGTCTTGGCCGTGACGAGATCGGCGCGCATACCGTCGACGTCGAACGCCGCGCATATCTCGGCGATCGAGACCAGAGCGTCGTCGCCCAGTCGCACCGTCGCCACGCGTTCGCGGGCCGATGCGATCCGCCGGGACAAATCCTGCTCGGCCGCGGACCACTGCGCGACGAACGAGTCGGGGTCCGCGTCGAATGCGAGGCGACGGCGCACGATCTCGACGCGCAACTGCGGGTCGCGGGGCGCTGCGACATCGACGGCGAGCCCGAACCGGTCGAGGAGCTGCGGACGGAGCTCACCCTCCTCGGGGTTCATGGTTCCAACCAGCACGAACGTCGCAGCGTGACTCACGGACACGCCGTCTCGCTCCACCGTCGAGCGCCCCATCGCGGCGGCATCGAGCAGTAGATCGACGAGGTGGTCGTGCAGCAGGTTCACCTCGTCGACGTACAGCACGCCGCGGTGTGCGAGCGCGAGCAGACCCGGCTCGTACTCGGCCGTACGAGCCGACAGCGCCTTGCCGAGGTGCAACGAGCCGGTGACGCGGTCTTCGCTCGCGCCGACGGGGAACTCCACGAGCCGTGCGGGCCGGAGGTGCGACAGCGCGTCGGCCGAGTGGGGGCCGTCGGGGCAGTGCGGATCGGGGGAGGCCGGGTCGCAAGCGAACCGGCAGCCGTCGACTTCTGCGACCTGCGGCAACAACCCCGCTTGCGCACGCACCATGGTCGATTTGGCGGTGCCCTTCTCGCCGCGCACCAGCACACCGCCGATCGACGGCGACACCGCGCACAGGGTCAGGGCCAGCGCCAGGTCGTCGGAACCGACGACAGCGCTGAACGGATACACGAGCACTCCAACCTCCACAGGCTCCCGCTGGGATGTCCACTTCGGCAACCGATCGAAGGCCGGTCTTCGGACTTCCCGGTCGAGCGTCGTGCGATCACCTTCCCGGACCTGGCGGTCCAGTGGCTGCGCTCATGCGCATGATCGACGACTCCCGGGTCACCGCAGCGGGCCTGTGCCGGATTCTCACCGGCTTCCCGATTATCCCTGTGAAGGGCACCTTCGATGTGTGTTGCTGCGGCCGAGTCTATCCACACCCACCCGTCTCCCGGACCACGGGCTACTGTTCACGGCCATGGGTTCTCGAATCACCGTCGTCGGAATCGGCGCCGACGGCTGGAGCAGCGTGCCGGCGACCGGCCGCGAGCGCATACTCGCTGCCGACGTGCTGCTCGGCGGTGAGCGTCACCTCGCGATGCTCCCGCCCACCGACGCGGTCCGCGAGCGGTGGCCGTCCCCGCTGCTCAGTGGTCTCGACGACCTGCTCGCTCGGCATTCCGGCACAGTCGTGGCGCTGGCATCCGGCGACCCCTTGGTCTCGGGGATCGGCTCGACCCTCATTCGCCGTCTCGGCGGCGACGCGGTCGAGGTGATCCCCGCCGTGTCGTCCGTGGCACTCGCCCGGGCCCGCATGGGGTGGTCCGCCGAGGAATGCGACACCGTGACCCTCGTCGGCCGCGACATCGACACACTGCGTCGTTACCTGACTCGAGGTCGCCGGATGATCGTCCTGACCTCGAACTCGTCGAGCCTTGCGGAGATTGCGCGGCTGCTCGTGGAGGAGGGGTTCCCCGATGCGAGGGTGACGGTACTCGGCGACCTGGGTGGTGAGGAGAGCCGAATCGACGGTACCGCAGCCGATCTCGTGGATATCACAGCTCCGCAGCTCAGTCTCCTGTGTATCGACTGCGCCGGTGCGGAGGGGCTGTCCACGATCCCGGGACTCCCGGACGATTGCTTCGAGAACGACGGTCAGCTCAGCAAACGGCCCATCCGGGCCGCCGCGGTGTGTGCACTCGGGCCCCGGCCCGGGGAGCTGCTGTGGGACGTGGGTGCCGGTGCCGGATCGGTCGGTATCGAATGGGCCCGCACCGATCCACGATGCCGCACCATCGCGGTCGAGAGGGATTCGGCACGGGCCGACACGATCGTCACCAACGCCGCCCGGCTCGGCGTCCCGTCGCTGACAGTGGTGAGAGGCGGGGCACCCGAAGCGCTTTCCGGGTTGCCTGCACCCGACGCGATCTTCGTCGGAGGCGGCGGAAGCCGGGACGGCGTGCTCGAAACCTGCTGGCAGTCGCTGCGGCCGGGTGGTCGGCTCGTCGTGCACGCGGTGACCCTGGAGACCGAGGCAGTGCTGGTGCAGTGGTGGAAGGAATGTGGAGGTGAGCTGTCGCGGTTGTCCGTCGAGCAGGCCTCCTCGATCGGACGATTCACCGGATGGCAGTCGTTGCGCCCGGTGGTTCAATGGAGTGTCACGAAAGGTGATCGATGACAGTACATTTCGTGGGATCCGGCCCTGGTGCCGCGGATCTGTTGACGCTGCGTGCCGTCGACCTGCTCCGCGCAGCACCGGTCGTGCTGTATGCGGGCACGTATCTCGACGCCGAGATTCTTGCGCATTGCAGCAGCGAGGCCGAACTGATCGACACCCAGCATCTCGACCTCGATCAGATCACTGCGCACCTCGTCGACGCCGACCGTCGCGGCCACGATGCGGTGCGACTGTGCTCGGGTGACCCGTCGCTGTATTCGGCGCTCACCGAGCAGACCCGGCGCCTCGACGCCGCGGGTGTGGCGTGGGACGTCACGCCGGGTGTGCCTGCCTACGCGGCTGCTGCGGCGACGCTCGGCACGGAACTGACCGTGCCGGAACTCGTACAGACCGTCGTGCTCACGCGCACACAGGCGCGGTCGACGTCGATGCCCGACACCGAAGCGCTTGCGCGGGTCGCGGGTCTTCAGGCGAGTGTGGTTCTGCACCTGGCCATCACCCGCATACGTGTGCTTGCAGCCGAGCTTTCCGAGACCTACGGACCCGACTGCCCCGCGGCAGTGGTGGCGTTCGCGTCGCGACCGAATCAGATCGTGTTGCGCGGCACCCTCGCCGATATCGCCGACCAGACCGAGGCGGCCGGGCTGAAACACACCGCGGTGATACTCGTCGGGCGTGCCCTCGGTGTCCGGGGCACGCCCGACATCGCGTGCTCGCATCTCTACGATCCGGCACGCGACCGGCTCACTTGAGCATCGCACCCGCATCGACGGGCAGGGTGACGCCGGTGATGAAGCGGGACTCCTCGGATGCAAGGAACAGCACCGCGTTGCTGATGTCGATCGCGTCGACCCACGGTGTCGGCAGTACATGCATCATCTGCGACAGCGGAGCGAAATCGTCCTTGGTCGGGTGCTCGAGGTCGGGCCGGAACATCTTGAAGGTTGCCTCGTTGAGAAGCATCGGAGTGCTCACCTGCGTCGGGCAGATCGCGTTGACGCGGATGCTTTCTTCGCCGAGCTCCATCGCGAGGGTGCGCATGATGCCGATCATGCCGTGCTTCGCGGAGACGTAGTGACCCACCTGCGGCAGTGCCCGAATGCCGCCGACCGAGCTGGTGAGGATGATCGAACCACCGTTGCCGGCTTCGCGCATGTGCGGCACCGAGACGCGGGTCGTCACCCACACACCCGTGAGATTGACGTCGATCATGTCGCGCCAACCCTTCTCGTCGAGAGCATCGAGACGGTCACCCGAGCTCGCGAGACCCGCATTGGCGCAAATGATGTCGAGGCGACCGAACTGCGCGACACCGTCGTCGACGATCGCCTGCATCGCCGCCATGTCACGGACGTCGGCCTGGGCTGCGTAGATTTTGCCGCCCGCCTTCTCGACCAGCGACACGGTCTCCTCGAGATCTTCGGGAGTCGACATCGGGATCGGCACCCCGTCCAGCTGCTTACAGACGTCGACCGCGATGATGTTGGCACCCTCTTCCGCCAATCTCACCGCGTGGCTGCGTCCCTGACCGCGTGCTGCACCCGTGATGAATGCGACCTTGCCTTCGACCCGTCCCGTCATGTCACTCCCCTGTGCTTGTTGTGGTGGCCGCGGCAGCCTTCACTGCCGCGATGATTCCCTGGTAGCCGGTACATCGGCAGATGTTCCCGGACAATGCTTCCCGGATCTCTCCATCGGTCGGCGACGGGTTCTCCTCCAGGAACGCCGTGGCCGAGACGATGAACCCCGGTGTGCAGAAACCGCATTGGAGTCCGTGATGATCTCGGAATGCGGCTTGGACCGGCGACAACGTACCGTCGTCCGATGCCATCGCTTCGATCGTGGTGACCTCGGCGCCGTCGGCCTGCACCGCGAAGACGAGGCACGCACGAACGGCCTGCCCGTCGAGTAGGACGGTGCACGCGCCGCACACTCCGTGCTCGCAGCCGAGATGTGTTCCGGTCAGTCCGCAGTCGACCCGAAGGTAGTCGGCCAGGGTCAGTCGCGGGGGCACCGAGTCGCGACGCGGGCTCCCGTTGACACGAACTTCGATATCGACATCGGTCATCAGAGTTCCTCCCGAGCTGTTGCCTCATCCACCGCGCGACGCCACGCCTGCGCTGTGATCGTCGCTCCCACCCGCCTGCGGTAGGTCGCGGGTCCGTGCAGGTCGTCCGACACCGTGTCGAGCGAACCGAGTGCGCTTCGTCCGACCTCCTCGGCATCGATCTCGCGGATGCTGCGCCCGAGCAGTTCCGACTCCACCGCGGTGGCTCGGACGGGGGTCGGAGCCACGCCGAACAGTGTGATCGCGCACCGATCCAGCGTCGAGGCAGCATCGAGGCGGATCGCGATCGCTGCTCCGGCGAGTGCGAAGTCGCCTGTCCGTCGCGCGAATTCTTCGATCGCGAAGCCGGAGCGTCCGCTCCACGTCGGAAAGCTCACGCCCGTGAGCAATTCGTCGGTCTCCAGCGCGGTCGTCCACATGCCGGTGAAGAAGTCCGAGGCCGCGATGGTGCGGTTGCCCCGAGGCGACAATGCCTCGATCTCTGCATCCAATGTCATTGCCACCGCTGGGTATTCGGCGGCCCCGTCGCCGTGGGCGATCGAGCCTCCGAGGGTGCCGCGGTTGCGGATCTGGAAGTGGCCGATCAACGGCGTCGCGCGGGACAACAGGGGGACCGCCGTTGTGAGTTCGGCGGAACGACCGACCGTCGAGTGCGTGGTGCCCGCCCCGATCCACATCGTGTCGCCGCGCCTTTCGATCCCGCGCAATTCGGTGAGTTTGCGCAGGTCCACGAGGTGGTCGAACACGGCGAGCCGCAGGTTGAGCATCGGCATGAGGCTCTGCCCGCCCGCGATGAACTTTGCTTCGTCGCCCAGTTCGGCGATGAGCGCGACCGCGTCGGTTGCGGTGCCGGGTGCGTGGTAGTCGAATGCCGAGGGCTTCATGCCTTCACCGCCTGGACTTCGTCGAGCATTCGGATGATCGTGGCCGGGGACAAGGGCAGGCTGTTCACTTCCACTCCGAAGGGTGCCAACGCATCGGCGACCGCGTTGACCACAGCGGGGGACGCCCCGATCGCACCACCCTCACCGACACCCTTGTAGCCGCCGGGCCCGGCGCTGGGCGATTCGACATGCCCGATCTCGATGTCCGGGACAGTGTCGGTAGTGGGAAGCAGATAGTCCATGAAGGTGGTGGTCACGGGGTTACCGTCGTCGTCGTACGCAAGGTGCTCGTAGAGCGCACCACCGATTCCCTGAACGGTGCCGCCGTAGATCTGGCCCTCGACGATATCCGGGTTGATCATCGGACCGCAGTCCTCGCCGACGATGAACCGGAGGATCTTCACGGCACCTGTGGTGATGTCGACCTCACATGTGCAGACGTGGGTCGCGTTGGCCCACAACATCATGGACGGCGAATGGTAACGGCCGCTGGATTCGAGTCCGGGAGGCACACCGGGCGGCAGTGTCTCGGCCTGGAAGTAGGAGATCTCGGCGATCTCCTTCAGGGTGATCCCGACGGACGGAACGCCACGGACCGTCGCGCGACTGTCCACGAATTCGATGTCCTCGACTGCGGCCTCGAGTTTGTGCGCGGCGATGGCGAGGATGCGGTCGCGCAGCACCGACGCGGTTTCCCGGACTGCTCCCGCGATCATCGACCCGGAACGGCTGCCACCGGTTCCGGCGCCGAACGGGGTGATCGCGGTGTCGCCCTGGATGGTGTGGACGTCGGCGATGTCGACTCCGAGCGCATCTGCGGTGAGCTGCACGGCGGCGGTTTCGAGGCTGTTGCCGGACGACCCACCTGCAACGTAGACGTTCACTTTGCCCGAGGGCTCGATCCGAATCGTCGCACCTTCGGTGGCATGGAACGGCGTTGCACCCGTGGTGGGTTCGATATAGGTACAGGTGCCGACCCCGAGGTAGCGTCCGTCGGCGCGTGCGCGCTCCTGTTCCTTCCGGAACGCGTCGTAGTCGAGGATCGACAGTGCATGCTCGAACGTCTCGAGTGGTGTCGAGTCGTTGTACGGCATACCCAGCGGGTTGGCGAACGGCAGATCGGCTGCGCTGAGCATGTTGCGTCGCCGGAGTTCGACGGGGTCGATGTCCATCTGACGTGCTGCGACATCGAGGAGCATCTCGCGGGCGAGGGACTCGAACTGCCAGGGCCCTCGGTACGCGACCCGCCCCACGGTGTTCGTGTACGTCAGTTTCATCGAGAAGGCTGCGGCGGGAACCCGGTAGGGTCCGGGGAACAGCATCCCGACGACCGCCCCGGACGTCACCGGTGACGGTATGGGGTAGGCGCCGACGTTCTGGACGTGGTCGATCGAGGCACCGAGCAGTGTGCCGTCGGCGTCGAAGGCGAAACGCGCGTCGCCGCATTCCTGGCGGGCCATGCCTGCCGACATCATGTGTTCCTGGCGGTCTTCGATCCATTTCACTGCGGCCGGAAGTTTTCTGGCGGCGAGTAACACGGCGATGTCCTCGCGCTGCGGAACGACTTTCTGCCCGAAGCCACCGCCGGTGTCGCGCATGATCACCCGGACGCTGTGCTCGTCGAGTCCGAGGAGCCGGGCGGTGAAGCCGCGGACCTCGTGCGGGGATTGCGTGGAGGCCCAGACGGTCATCTCGCCGGCCGACCACTCGGCGACGAGGCCGCGGGTCTCCATGGGAACCGCGATATAGGCCTGCTGATGGATGGTGCGGGAGACGACGTGGGCTGCCTCGTCGAACGTTTTCGCCAGCTCGTCGGGCAGCGGGCCGCCCATCGCCGCGGCGATGTTGGCGGGATGCGCAGCGTGGACCTGCTCGTCGGCACGATCGGCCGTGGTGTAGTCGATAACCGGCGTCAGCTGCTCGTAGTCGACGGCGACGAGTTCGACTGCGTCCTCGGCGATGTACCGGTCGCGAGCTATGACCAGTGCGACAGGATCGCCGACGAACCGCACCTCGTCCTCGGCCAGTGGGGGCCAGTTCAGGGCGGGCATGTACGGCCCGTCGAGTGCGTAGGTCTGCTCGTGGATTCCCGGTGCGAGATCGGCGGCGACGTATACCGCGTGGACCCCCTCGAGTGCGAGGGCCTCGCTGACGTCGATGTCGACGATGCGGGCGCGCGCGAGTGGGCTGCGCACGAAGCATGCGTGGAGCATGCCCGGTCGTGTGACGTCGTCGACGAACATGCCGGCGCCGGTCAGGAGTCGGGGGTCTTCGACTCGCTTGATGCGAGTCCCGACGTAAGCGGAAATGCTGGGCCTCATCACAGAAATTCTCACCTCGGCCTTCGGTGGATGCTGAGCAAGTGTCTAGCACCCCTCGGAGTGAGGTGTCAATCACATTCTCTTCAAGAGAGCATGCTCTTCTCGCAGGTGCGGGGCCCGGGTGTGCCGCGTGACGTCGGAGAACGGCGATGTGCGGGTGGTTGACAGTCGGCCGGTGAACGGCGTTCACTGCGTGGGGTGAACGACGTTCACCGAAGTGGCGATGGAGGTTCGGGATGGACACAGCGACCCCGTCGCGAAGTGCGGCGTCCAGCGGGGTGATCACGGCACTGTTGAGCGTCGCGGGTCTCGTCGTGGCTCTCCAGACCACCCTCGTGGTACCTCTGTTACCGGATCTCCCGGAACTGCTCGATGTCACCGCGGGTGATGTCGGCTGGCTCATCACCATCACCTTGCTGACCGGAGCGGTGGCCACGCCCATCGTCTCCCGGATGGCCGACATGTACGGCAAGCGCCGGATGATGGTGTTGTCGTTGTCGATGATGGTCGCCGGTGCGCTGATCGCCGCGATCGGAGGCGACTATCTGTTCGTTCTCATCGGACGCGGCCTGCAGGGATTCTCGTCGTCGCTCATTCCGGTGGCGATGGCGGTCCTGCGCGATGTGCTTCCTCGCGAGAAAGTCGCCGGAGCTGTCGCGCTCACCAGTTCCACAATGGGAATCGGTGGTGCACTGGGCATGCCTGCGGCGGGCGCGCTGTACGACAACTTCGGCTGGACGTCCGTCTTCTGGGTGTCTGCTGCAGTCGGCGCATTGCTCATGCTGGGCATCCTGCTCGTCGTCCCCGCATCCGCGACGGGAACCCGCGCCCGCTTCGACATCCTCGGTGCGTTGTTGCTGTCGCTCGCCCTCACAGCTCTGCTCCTGGGGATCTCGAAGGGTCCGGCGTGGGGGTGGTCGAGTGCGCAGACCGTTGCGTGCTTCGCGGCGGCCATCGTGATCACGGCGATTCTCGTGCCGTATCAATTGCGAGTGAAGGCCCCGATGGTCGACCTGCGCGTGTCGGCGCGGCGTCCGGTGCTGCTCGCCAACCTCGCCGGGCTCTTCATCGGATTCTCCGCGTACGCCAGCCTGTTGGCGACCACACAACAATTGCAGCTACCCGAGATCACCGGATTCGGGTTCGGGCTCAGCGCTGCCACCGCCGGATTGTGCATGATCCCCGGCAGCCTGGCGATGTTCGTGACCTCACCGATAGCGGGGAAGCTCACCATGCGGCTCGGTGGGCGCTTCACCCTGATGCTCGGAACGATCGTCATGACCGTCGCGTACCTCTTCCGCATCGCGTGGGACGACACCGTCGCGCTGATCATCATCGGTGCCGCGATGGTGAGCATCGGCAACGCCTTGGCCTACGCGACCTTGCCTGCGCTGATCATGGCAGCTGTTCCGGTCACCGACACAGCTGCCGCGAACGGACTCAACAGTCTCCTGCGCACCATCGGGATGTCGAGCATGAGCGCGGTCGTTGCTGCGTTGCTCGCGAGTATCACCATCGACGCAGCCGGCGTGACCTTCCCTGCGCACGGCGCGATCATCGTGATCTTCGTGATCGCGGGTCTGTCCACGTTCGCGGCTACGCTGTGCGCCGTGCTGCTGCCGAAGCATCGGCCGGTGCGCACGCCTCCGGTCGCCGACACGGCCGAGGCGGCGTGAGTCGGCGATGAGCGAACGGACGACTCGCGACACCATTCTCGACGCCGCCCGGCCGCTGTTCGCCGAGCGGGGTTTCAACGGCACCACCATCAGGGATATCGCCGAGGCGGCCGGTGTCTCACCCGCTCTGGTGATGAAGCTGACCGGCAGTAAGGCCGAACTCTTCCAAGCTGCTGCGCCCGAATCTCCTGGACTCGCAGATCTCGATCCCGCTGAGGAACCGCCCGGATATCGGCTGGTGCGGGCCATCGTCGAACGCCGAAACTCGGGCGACTACGAATTCTGGGCAATGGCCCCGTATCTCGTACAGGAAGCCCCGGATCCCGAAACTGCCCGCGCGAAGATGACGGAACGAGTGGTGCCTCGGATCGCAGCGGTGATCGGAGAGCAGACCCCCGACAAGGCGCGTGCCCGAATGGTCGTGACACTGCTGCTGGGCCTGGCGAGCGGCCTGCGCACCTTCGAGATCCTGACGCCCCAGGCGATCGACAGCGCGAAGTTGATCGAGGCGTACGGTGCGCTCGTGCAGCAGATCATCGACGACACCGAACTCTGACTCCTGCATCACCGAGTGCAGCGCGCCGGGTCTACTCGACCGAGCGTTTCGTCCACACCGAGCCGGACGGCAATGTGGAGGTCCCTGCCGCACCGATGATGAGCAGGCATTTCATGTCGATACTCGCGGGATCCAGCTTCTCGAGGGTGGTGACCTCGAGCGACTCACCCGGCCTGCCCACGTCCCGCCCGATCACGACGACGGTGTCGCCGGGCCGATGCTGCAGGAGAAGCGATCGGGCATCGGCGACCTGCGTCGTCCGCGACCGGGACGCGGGATTGTAGATCCCCAGCACGAGATCGGCTTCTGCAATTGTGGTGAGCCGCTTCTCGATCACGCTCCACGGCTTGAGCCGATCCGACAGGCTCATGACTGCGAAATCCCCGCCGATGGGTGCCCCTGCGCGGGCTGCGACGGCCTGCACCGCCGACACTCCCGGCAGCACACGGATCGGCACGGACGAGTACTTCTGATCCTGCGCGGCCTCGAACACCGCCGACGCCATCCCGAACACGCCGGCGTCACCGCCGGACACCACGGCCACCTTCTCACCGGACAATGCCAGGTCGAGTGCGAACCTGGCGCGATCCACCTCGACGGTGTTCCCACTCGAATGTCGCTGCAGGTCGGGGCGAACCGGAACCCGATCGACGTACGGACCGTATCCGACGACATGATCGACCGACGCGAGAGCCGACGATGCCTCGGGAGTGAGCCATCTGTCGTCGGCGGGACCGAGTCCGATCACCAGCAATTCGTGTGTCTCGACCGAGGTTTCCGCCTCGGGCGCGGCGGGGCGGGATCGGTCGATCACTCCCCGGTTCCGAGGAGCTTTGTCTCCGGCTGTGAGGATCACCGAAAAGTACGGAACCGTATCGGGATCCACGTCTGCGGCTGCGACGATGCGTTGCCCGTCCATGGTTGCACGCTCGACGTACACGGCATCGTCGAGTCGTCCGGACTGTTCCAGTGCGCTTCGCACCGATTCGAAGGTGCGGCCCAGTTTCATGATGACCGCGCCGTCGGTATCGGCCAGTCGCCTCGCCAATTCGGGCTCGGGAAGGGTACCCGGGAGGACGGTGAGTACATCGGTGCGCCGCACGAGCGGCTCTGCGGATGCGGCCGCCGCGGCCGAGAACGACGTGACACCGGGAATCACCTCGGCCGCATAATGCTTCGAAAGTCGGTCGTGGAGGTACATGTACGACCCGTAGAACAACGGGTCGCCTTCGCACAGCACGACGACGGTGCGATCGGCGTCGAGGTGGGTGGCAAGACGCGCAGCGCACTCGTCGTAGAAATCGGCGATCGCCCCGTCGTATCCGTCGGGGTGGTCGGTGGTGCCGACGGTGACGGGATACACCAGTTTTTCTTCGATCACGCCGTCCGGGATCAGTCCGGCCGCGATGCCGCGCGCGATCGACCGGCCATGCGTGCCCGAGTGGTAGGCGATGACGTCGGCCTCCGCGATCAGGCGAGCGGCCTTGCGGGTGATGAGTTCCGGGTCGCCGGGTCCGAGCCCGACCCCGTAGATCCTGCCGGTCATTCCGTCTCCTGAGCCAGTGCGTTGAGCGCCGACGACGCCATCGCCGATCCACCCCGACGGCCCCGCACCACGAGGTGCGGGATCCGCAGATCATGTTCGATCAGGGCCTCTTTGGATTCGGCGGCGCCGATGAACCCCACCGGCACGCCGATGATCGCCGCGGGTCGCGGTGCGCCGGCATCGAGCATCTCCAGAAGGTGGAACAGTGCGGTGGGCGCGTTACCGATCGCGACGACCGATCCCTCCAGCCGCTCCGTCCACAGCGACACGGCCGCAGCCGAGCGCGTGGTGTTCCACTGCTGGGCCAGGCCCGGTACGCGAGGATCGCCGAGCAGGCACAGCACCTCGTTGTCGGCGGGCAGTCGCTTGCGGGTGACGCCCGCCGCAACCATGTTCGCGTCGGCGAGAATCGGGGCGCCCGCGTTCAGGGCCGTGCGGGCCGCGGACACCAGATCGGGATGGATCACCAGATCGTTCGTCAGGTCGGTCTGGCCGCTCGCATGGATCATCCGCACCGCGACCTTCTCAGCGTCGCCCGGAATCGCGGCAAGATCGGATTCGGCTCGGATCGTCGCGAACGAACGGACGTAGATTTCAGCGCCGTCCGTTTCGTACTCGTAGCGGCGGGGTGGTGGCTGCAGGGTCACGTCGAGCTCCTGTGTGACGTCGAACGGCTGGCGAAAACAAGGTTGTGCGGGGAATGAGGTGCACCGCAGGCGCGTTCGCAACCGACGATATGGAGGCGATCTGCTGCAGTGCCGGAAGCGACGGTGCGACGGGCCAGAGCCCGGGTATCACCTCGGGCGAGGCTACACCCGGGCGATCCGGTGCACGCGGTGACCCTGGGCCACGCGGAGTCGTCCGATACGACGAAGCCCGCGGCGGACAACGCGGAGATATCGGCCCCCTGGGGCAGGACCACGCCGCGCCACGGGGTGATGATCACGCCGTCGTCGGGCAGGGCCGAGGCCATGCCCGGGGTAAGGATTCCGAGCGGGACCAGCGCGGATACCGCGTTTTCGAGCACTCCGTACGGCATCGCATACGGTGGAAGCTCGGGCGCGGGGTTCAGGCCGCCGAGTTCGGTGCCATGCCCGGGAAGTTGCCGCACGTGCCAGAGCGTTCCGCGCATCCGCACGAACCGGAGAGCCAGGCCGATCAGAGTATCGACGACCTGCGACGATGCCACCGTCGGACCGTTCATCTCACCGATCACAATTCTCATGGTCCCGGCGTCCACAGCGACGGCCGCAAGATCACAGCGGAGTCCGGCGACATCGCCACGGCCGTCGTCGAGGCCGAACAGGAACCGGCCGGGCAGCTCGGCGAGCGCCGGCTCCGCGCACAGTGCGGTATCGAGCGCACCGATCAGCGGCCTGATGTCGGCGACCCCACCGGCGAGCCCCGACAGCGGTGATGCGACCACGTTGCGTACCCGCTCGTGCGACGCCGACGGCAGTAGCCCGGCGGCGACGATCGCGTCGGTGAGACCGGCGGCGACGTTGCCGTGCTCGTCGACGGAGATGCCCCTGACCTGCAGGTTCCCCCGGGATGTCAGGTGCACATCACCGTCGGCGAACATCTGTGACGCGGCCGAGAGCCGCCCGAGCGCGCGGCCGGGCGGACGGCCTCCTGGCGCGCGCAGTCGCACCAGCGCGCCGTCGGCGGCGTGGTGCGGCCGCAGCAATCCGGGACAGCGATCGGGCGGAAGTTCGGGCGAGACATGCTCCACGGAGGCACATGCTTGCACATCCCTGGAAAATGGTGCGCTACGCTGGCGACGTCGTGGTTACGGGAAGCCGGTGCGAAACCGGCGCGGCCCTCGCCACTGTGAGCGGGTAGTTGTTCGCCCTCGTCCGTACCGGCCTGCCGGAACGGAGACCACTGGACGAAAGTCCGGGAAGGTCGGCGCAGCAGCGATGATCCGTCAGCCAGGAGACCGGCCACGGCATGAGTAGTCCACGAGGGTTTTGGAGACTGAACATGGCCGTGTGCCTTGGGTTTTGCGGTGCGTCGTGACGCGCCTCGCTCTGTTGTCGACGTCGGACACCGACCTGCTGTCGGCCCGCTCGAGCGGTGCCGACTGGGCTGTGGGGAACCCATCGCGTCTCGATGTGACCACCGATCTGAGCGGAATGCTCGAGGGCGCAGACCTGGTGATAGTCCGGATCCTCGGCTCTGCGAGGTCCTGGCAGGACGGGCTCGATGCGGTCCGCGCCCGCGGCGTCCCCGTCGTCGTGCTGGGCGGTGAGCAGACGCCCGACGCCGAGCTCATGAGCTACTCGACGGTGCCGATCGGCACCGCTGCAGAAGCACACCGCTACCTCGCTCACGGCGGCCCGGCGAACCTCGCCCAACTCCACGCGTTCCTGTCGGACACGGTGCTGCTCGGAGGTGACGGTTTCGAGCCGCCCGCCGAACTGCCCGAATGGGGTGTACTGGACCGGCCTGCCCCGGCCGACAGGTCGCTGCCACGGGTGGGCGTGCTGTTCTACCGAGCCCACCACACCAGCGGAAACGTGCAGTTCGCACACGATCTGGCCGACGCGATCGACGCGACCGGCAAGGCTCAGGGCGTGGTCGTGCACTGCGCCTCGCTGCGTGGGGCTTCCGACGACCTCCTCGCTGAACTCGGCAGCCTCGACGCCCTCGTCGTCACGGTGCTCGCCGCCGGTGGCACCAAGCCCGCTACGGTGAGCGCAGGCGGTGAGGACGAGGCATGGGATGTGGGAGCCCTTGCCGCGCTCGATATTCCGATTCTGCAGGCGCTGTGCCTGACGTGGAGCCGCGACAGCTGGGCAGACTCCGACGACGGCGTGTCCCCGCTCGACTCCGCGACCCAGATCGCGGTTCCCGAATTCGACGGCCGCATCATCACGGTGCCGTTCTCGTTCAAAGAACTCGACTCAGACGGCCTGCCCCGCTACGTCACCGATCCGGAACGCTGCCGTCGCGTGGCAGGCATTGCGGTCGCGCACGCCCGGTTGCGGCATGTCCCGCCCGCCAACCGGCGCATCGCGATCATGCTGTCGGCCTATCCCACCAAGCATTCACGCGTCGGCAACGCCGTCGGTCTCGACACCCCCGTGTCGGCGATCAAGATGCTGCGAGCACTGCGCAACCTCGGATACGACCTCGGCGCCGGTTTCCCCGGGATGGATGTCGACGACGACACAGAAGCCGGAAACACCCTGATCCACGCGCTGATCGATGCAGGTGGTCAGGACGAGGAATGGCTCACAGCCGACCAGCTGGCCGGTAACCCGGTGCGAGTGAACACATCCGAGTACCTGGAGTGGACGAAGGACCTGCCCGTCGAGCTCACCGACGCGATGACCGAGGCATGGGGGCCGGCGCCCGGCTCGTTGTTCGTCGACGGGGACGCGATCGTCCTGGCCACGTTGCAGGCCGGCAATGTCGTCCTCATGATCCAGCCGCCGCGTGGATTCGGTGAGAATCCCGTTGCGATCTACCACGATCCAGACATGGCTCCGTCGCACCATTACCTCGCCGCATACCGATGGGTCGAGCAGGGTTTCGGTGCCGACGCCGTCGTCCATCTCGGGAAGCACGGCTCGATGGAGTGGTTGCCCGGAAAGAATGCCGGGATGTCGGCGTCGTGCGCGACCGACGCTGCCATCGGGAACCTGCCGCTGATCTACCCGTTCCTGGTCAACGACCCCGGTGAGGGCGCGCAGGCCAAGCGCCGCGCACACGCGACGATCGTCGACCACCTGATTCCCCCGATGGCCCGCGCGGAGTCGTACGGCGACATCGCGCGGCTCGAACAGCTACTCGACGAGTACTCCAACATCGCGGCGATGGACCCCGCAAAGCTGCCCGCGATCCGCGCGCAGATCTGGACGCTGATCCAGGCCGCGAAACTGGACCATGACCTCGGACTCGACGACCGGCCGCACGACGCCGAGTTCGACGATTTCCTGCTGCATGTCGACGGCTGGTTGTGCGAGGTCAAGGATGCTCAGATCCGCGACGGCCTGCACGTGCTCGGTGCCGCCCCCGAAGGTGACGCACGCGTCAACCTGGTGCTGTCGATCCTGCGCGCCGCCCAGGTCTGGGGCGGCAAGAGTCACGCAGTGCCCGGGCTGCGGACAGCGCTCGGACTGAAGACCGATGCGCCGCTGACCGAGGTCGATGCGATCGAAACCCAGGCTCGCGCGCTCGTGCAGGCGATGGAAGACGGCGGCTGGAGTGTCGATACCGCCCCGACCACAGTCGAATCGGTACTCGGCCACGCCGACAGTGAGGTGTCGCGGGTGCTGGCCTTCGCAGCCGAACAGGTGGTGCCGCGTCTCGCGCAGACCACCGACGAACTCGATGCCGTCCTGCATGCCCTCGACGGCGGGTACGTTCCCGCTGGTCCGTCGGGTTCGCCGTTGCGCGGCCTCGTCAACGTGCTGCCCACCGGCCGCAACTTCTACACCGTCGACCCCAAAGCCGTGCCGAGCCGACTCGCCTACGACACGGGCGTCGCGCTCGCGAACGCACTGATCGAGCGGTATCTCGCCGACACCGGTGAGTACCCGCAGTCGGTGGGTCTGTCGGTGTGGGGCACCTCCGCGATGCGCACCGCCGGCGACGACATCGCCGAGGTGCTCGCCCTCATCGGTGTCCGCCCCGAATGGGACCCGGAATCCCGTCGCGTCCGTGAACTCACCATCGTGCCGCTGGGCGAACTCGGCCGACCGCGCATCGACGTCACCGTGCGTATCTCCGGATTCTTCCGCGATGCGTTCCCGCACGTGATCGGCATGCTCGACGACGCGATCCGCATGATCGCGGCTCTCGACGAACCCGACGAGATGAACTACGTGCGTGCCCACGCGCAGCGCGACGAGGCCGAACACGGCGACGCCGAGCGAGCCGTGCGCCGCATCTTCGGATCCAAGCCGGGTTCGTACGGTGCCGGAATCCTCCAGCTCATCGACTCCGGAAACTGGCGCACCGACGCCGACCTCGCCGAGGTGTACACCGCGTGGGGCGGATTCGCATACGGACGTGACCTGCACGGCATCGCCGCGGCCGACGACATGCGCGCCAATTACCGCCGGATCGCGGTGGCCGCGAAGAACACCGACACGCGCGAGCACGATATCGCAGACTCCGACGACTATTTCCAGTACCACGGCGGCATGGTCGCCACGGTGCGCGCACTCACGGGCACCGATCCCAAGGCGTACATCGGTGATTCGACGATCCCCGACACCGTGCGCACCCGCTCGCTCAGCGAGGAGACCGCACGCGTGTTCCGCGCGCGTGTCGTCAACCCGCGCTGGATTTCCGCGATGCGCAGGCACGGCTACAAGGGCGCATTCGAACTCGCCGCCACCGTCGATTACCTGTTCGGCTACGACGCCACCGCAGGGGTCGTCGAGGACTGGATGTACGAGTCGCTGGCGCAGAACTATGCGCTCGACTCGGAGAACCAGCAGTTTCTGCGTGAGGCCAACCCGTGGGCATTGCGCGGGATCGTCGAACGGCTCACCGAGGCGGCCGATCGCGGACTGTGGGCAGAGCCGGATCCGGAGACCCTGAAGGCGCTGCAACAGGCGTACCTCGACGTCGAAGGTGATCTCGAGGACCGCGGATGAGGTTGCGACTGATCGGGATCGGGCCGGGAGGTCCGGACGATCTCACAGTCGCGGCCGTCAAGGCACTCGAGAGTGTCGACGTGTTCCTCGTCGCCGACAAGCAGCGCGGTGTGGACGACCTCGTGTCGGTGCGTGAACAGATCCTGTGCCGACACACCACCGGTCGGTACCGCACGATCGTGGTGCCGGACCCGCCACGCGACCGGGCGCCGGAGCAGTACGGGACGGAGGTACGCGACTGGCATGCGGCCCGCGCCGAGGCGTACGAGGCGGTGCTGAACGCAGAGATCCGTGACGAGGAGACAGTCGGATTTCTGGTGTGGGGCGATCCGAGCCTGTACGACAGCACTATTCGCGTCGTCGAGCGGATCCGTGATCGCGGTGTGCTCGACATCGACTACGACGTCGTGCCCGGTGTGAGCAGCATTCAACTGCTCGCTGCCCGGCATCGTTTGGTGTTCAACAGAATCGGTGGCCCGATCACGATCACCACCGGTCGGCGCCTCGGTGAGGAGGTCGCATCGGGAGCGGACAATCTCATCGTCATGCTCGACGGGCAGCTCGCCTGCCGGGAACTCGACGGCGCTTGGGACATCTGGTGGGGCGCGAACCTCGGAACGGTAGACGAGGAACTCGTCGCGGGACGTCTGCATGACGTGCTCGACGCCATCGACGTAGCCCGGGTGCGATCCAGGTCCGCGCGAGGTTGGGTGATGGACACCTATCTGTTGCGCCGGGCGCGATGAGCCGCGCTCGTTGAGCCGCGCAGAGATGACGGAGGTCAGTGCGAGCGGATCAGCGTCGGCCGTGGGCGGGGGTCGGTGGGCGACTTGCTGAGCGCGATCGGTAACCACTGCGAAGTCAGCGCGACCATCGACACCCACGCGATCACCATCCCGACCCCAGGAGCGTGCGGGCCGTCGACGATCATTCCCGTTTGCGACCAGTAGCCGAAGAGTCCGAAGAAGGAGCCGAGACCGCAGCCGAGCGTCGCTGCAACCGCGAACCTCCAGCTGCGCCGGGCCAGTGCTATCGACGACACGAGCACCCCGAACACCGCCGCGAGCGTCACGAACATCCGCAGCGGCATGGAGACGGGGGCGCCGCCACCGAACCAGTCGGCGAGCGCCGTCCACGACCACTGCGTCGACGTCAACGGCAGCAGTAGCCCGATGGTCAACAGCGCCATGAACCCGGCAAGCACCCAGCGCCGCTTCCCCGCATCGAACTCCCCGGCGATCCGCTTCTCGATCCGCGCGAAGTCGCTCCGGTACGCCGACAGGTTCTCACTCACGGGCACGCCTCCTCCTTCGACCACACCAGAGGCCATTATGGCCGTCCGTGCACGATCCGGTACAAGGTGTCGCTTACCAGGGTAAACCCGGAACCAGTAGAGGCGTCAGTCCTCGTCGGTGTCGGTCGCGGGGCCCGAGGGAGTCGCGCCGCCTATCAGAAGTTCGGTGCCGACGCTCCCCTCGGCCGTCCGGGTCGACCGGCCGAGGGGAACGTCGCAT
Source organism: Rhodococcus sp. F64268 (assembly GCF_023015605.1). NCBI lineage: Bacteria > Bacillati > Actinomycetota > Actinomycetes > Mycobacteriales > Nocardiaceae > Rhodococcus > Rhodococcus sp. F64268. Next base: position 342,253 of record NZ_JALKAI010000002.1, on the reverse strand, counting down.
CCGTTTGACGGACCCACTGCGTGCCGCCGCAGGGTCCGCTGAACTACGGACTGCTCTCCGCTTTCGCGGCCCGCGCGGAGTTCACAGGTTCATGCGCCGGATCCTGATGTGGACTGCCGAGAGCAGCGGGCTCGTCCGTATGCATCTCGCCGACCTCCGACTTGAGGATCCGCAGCGACCTGCCCAGACCGCGGGCGGCCTCGGGCAGCTTCTTGGACCCGAACAGAACCAGCAGGACCACCGCGACGATCGCCCAGTGCGCCGGGCTCATCGCACCCATCAGCCGATTGCCTCGTCCGTGGGATACACCGCATCGACCTCGACCTCGACGAGCCAGCCCGGCACGGGGAGACTGCCGACCTCGAGTGCGAACCGGCTCGGGCGGGCCTCGTTTCGCTCGAGCGGCGCTGCGGGTTCGGCGGTACCGAGCGGGACGAGTTCGGTGTCGCCGGTCTCGAGGTTCGTGTTGGCGAAGAACTGGCGGTAGGCGCGGTTCCAGCCGGCGTAGTCGGCCCGATCGGAACCGGGCGCGTTGTCGAGGAACACTCGCATGGTCGTGACGTCGGCAAGAGTCAGACCTTGCGATTCGAGGTTGGCTCGAATGTTCTCGAGCACATTGATGCCCTGCGCCTCGGTCAACGTGACGCCGTCCGGCAATGCTCCGCCGCTGAACTGCGAGGGGATATATGACTCCGGGCTACCCTGTGGCGCAGCCGAGTTCGACGCGGACGGGCCGAGACCGCTGGACTTGTAGATGGTCGCCCCGGCGCTGATCGTCACGCCCTCGGCAATCATCGGGTTCGCCTCGCCCGGTGGGATCACGGCCTGAGCGGCCACGGTGGGCTCGTCGGGCGCGGCATGGTCATCGCTCCCGGACGAGCAGGCGGTCAGTACGACCGCAGTAGTTGCCAGGCTCGCGGCCAGTGTTGCAGTGCGAAAAGTGTTTCGCTTCATGATGTCTCCTGAATGTGTGTGGTGGCTAGGTCGCTGCGACGCGCTGGTGCAGCGCGGTGACGACGTCGCGGGCGGAAGTGAACGCGCCGTGCTGCCATGCGATCGCGTTCGAGAGGTGGTCGCCTGCAAAATAAATCCGGTCGACAGGCTCGAGTAGCAGCTCGTACTCGGGGGTGGCGCTGTCACTGTGCCCGTAGCTCGAGCCCTTCCAGCTCACCCAGGCGCCTTCGGAATACTTCATCCGGCGCCAGCTTCCCGAGAACGAGGAGGCGATGTCGCGGCCGTACTTGTCGCCGTGAATCGCCATGCCCTCGGTGACCGCCTTCGCCAGACGCTGTTCGTGAGTGAGGGATTCGAAGGCGAGGTGCCGTCTGCCGCTGGTGTAGTACCCGACGACGACACCGCGGTCCGAGCCGTAGTGGTCGTACGGGAACATGATCTGGTTGATGTCCTTGTCGGTGTTCGATGCCCCGCCGTAGATGCGGTCCTCGGTTTCCCACCAGCGGCGGGTGTACTCGATTCCGAGTTTGCCGCCGGAGACGGGGACGGCAGCGGTCAGCGCGTTCAGGACATCGGCGGGTAGGTTGTTGTCGAGGCGCCCGATCAGGTTCGGCGGGACCGTGCAGATGCAGTAGTCGGCGGTGATCGACTTGCGCGAGCCGTCCTGCGTGTAGGCCACGGTGACACCGTCGGGGACGTTCTTCATCGACGTAACCTCGGCACCGAACTGGATCTTGTCGGTGCCGATCTTTTCCTGGAAGGCGTAATAGATGCGGTCCATGCCGCCGACCGGTGTCATCATGATCGTGGCCTGGTCGTAGCCGAACTCGAAGCTGATGTTGCGGCCGAGTCCCGAGCGGATGACGTCGGGCATCGCGAACGGCTCGGTCCGGGTGCCGAAATCGAGGCCGGCACCGGGTTCGTCGGAGAACCCGCGGCGCGACGAGCCGATGTAGCGTCCGTCGCTGGACAGGTCACCGAAATCGCTGAGGAACTCTGACAGTGCGTCCTTGTCGTCGGGGGACAACAGGTCGTCCAGAGCGCCCCTCGACGTCGCCTTGTGTAGCAGCTCCGACATATAGCCGAAGGTGTCGGCTTTCGCAGCACGGTACTGGACCGACTGCCCCGATAGCGGGGTGTTGCTCTGATAGTTGACGAGCGTGTTTGCGTTCTGGTTGCCGAACGGCTGGATCTCCACGCCGAGTTCGTGGCAGTAGTCGAGGGTGATGTGATTCTGAGGGATGCGTGTGGCACCGAGGTTGTAGTAGTGCCCATCGGCGAACGTGCAGGTCTGGCGCTCCCCGCCGATCTCGGTTTCCGTGGTGCCGCCGCGCACCGAATAGACACGCCCGCCCGGTCGGGTGCGGGCCTCGAGGACCGTGACGGCGTAGCCGGCCTTACCGAGTTCGTAGGCCGCGCACAGGCCCGCGGGTCCGCCGCCGAGCACGACCACGGACTGCGAGCCGGGTGCCTTCCCGATGAGGTCGCCCATCGTGGGGGCTTGAAACCGGCTGGGGGCGCCCACCGCCGGCGCGAGACCTAGTGTGGACATCGCCCCGTAGGCCAGTCCGACGCCGCCGGTCATGCTCAGGCCTCGCATGAATGATCTTCTGGTGACGCTCACTTCGTGTCTCCCATCGCCCTGTCGTTGTCGGCACCAATCGTGGAACGGGTGTGATTCCGGATCGATACGGCGACGCAACGGTTACGCGGCGGCGAGTGGGAAACGATCGGACGACGTCTTCTCACTCGGATCGGCGACACATGACTCACGCCCGAAACACTCGGGAAACATAGCGTGGCTAGGTTCTGCGAGGCCGGCGTCGAGTCCACTGAGGAGCGGGAGGTGTCATGGCAGAGACATCTGCATTGGCGGATGCCATCGCGCGGTCGTTCGCGTGTCAGGAACCGCGGCGTGCCGCGGTGTCGCCCCTCCATGCGCTCGGTCGCAGACAGCTGTCGGGCTGGGAGGTTCTCGCTCAATCCGTTGCCACCACAGCGCCGGCAGCCTCCATGGTGCTGCTGCCCGTCACCATGCTGAACCACAGGGCATCAGCGACGAACACACCCGCATCGGCCTCGACGTCGGGTCTGATCGCGATCGTCACAGCTGCGGTATTCGTCACGATGATCGCCTGGTGCACCACGCAGTTCACTCGGAGGATGGTCGCGTCCGGTGGGCTCTACGCATTCGTCGCGAAGGGGCTCGGTGCACGTGCTGCCCTGGTCACCGGCATCGCGATGGCAGTCAAGTATCTGGTCAGCGGTGCGTTGAGTCTGTATTCCGGTGGGCTGGCGGTGATCACCATCGCGGCATTGTGCGGGGTCGAGATCCGTGGCCCGGCGACCCTCACGGTGTACCTGGGGATCGCTGCGGCGATTCTTGTCGCGCTGGTACGTGGAGTTCGTTTCGCGGCACTCGCGATTCTCGTGATCGAGGTCTGCTCACTGGTGTTCATCATCGGGCTGATGATGGTGGCCGGTGGGGAATCGACTCCGGTGCAACCGCTTTCCGGTGGCGGTACCGGGATGTGGCTTCCCGTGGTCCTCGCTGCCCTGTTCGCCTTGGCCGGATTCGAGAGTGCGACGTTCATCGGCCCCGAAGCGCGTCGCCCGATGGTCACCGTCACCCGGACAGTGCTCGCCACCCCGATCATCTGCGGAACCTTGTTCGTCTTCGCAGGATGGGCAGCCTGGAGCGGACACGCCGACGCCGTGGTCGGGGCATACCTGCACGGCACATCGACCGGTGTGAGTCCGGTGGTTGTTGCGCTGCTGCATATCGGTATGTGCTGCTCGTGGCTTGCGTCCGCGATGGCCTCGTCGAATGCCGTATCGAGATTGCTGTATTCGATGGGCGTCGAAGGGGTACTGCCGAGGATCCTCGGGACTGTGCACAGCCGCCTGTGCACCCCGTATGCAGCGCTCGCCACTGCGGTGACGGTCCTCGCTATCGGCGCGTCGGTTCTTGCTGTCTTCGGTTCCAGACCGGACTGGATCAACGTCACGTTGCGCGTCGCACTCCTGATCGCCTACGTCCTGGTAGCTGCCTCGGCGGTAGCGTTTCTCGCCCGGATCCGGGAGTCGACGCCGGCGATCGCTCTGATGGGTGGCCTCGGAACCGCTACCGGTGTCGCGGTAATCGGATTCATCGTCGCCGGTCATGTACTGGACGGACGGTTCGCGGGACTCATCGCCGTCGTCGCTGTTCCGGTGATTGCTATGCTCTGGTACCGGTACCTGAGTCGTGCGCGCCCGGCGAGTCTCGCCGATGTCGGGATATTCGACAGCCCCGGTTCGGAGGACGTGCTTCCCGGTTCGGCAGCCTTCGCCGAGAATGCCCGCGGCGACATGGCGCTCGTCGGTGCCGACCATCCGGGTGCGGAGCAGCGATGAGCGTCGGCTCGGGTGGGCATGAGCCGCGATCCGTTCAACGTGCCCTCGCGATGCTCGAGGCCGTTGCCACACTGGGTACGGGCGCGTCGGCGCGGGACATCGCCAGACTCACCGGAACCCCGCCCGCGACCGCATACCGGCTCCTCAACCTCCTCGTGGCCGACGGGTATCTCGTGCGTGTGGAGGATCTGTCCGGTTTCGCGCTCGGCCGTCGGCTCCGCGAACTCGCCTCCGCCGCGCCCGATCCACTGCAGGACGTCGAAACGGGTCGTGTCGTCGAAGAGCTGCGGACCCGGACCCGGTACGGCATCTACCTCGCCTCCTACAGCGGTGGTCGAGTGCACCTGGTGGACCGCGACCCCGACCACGAACTGTCCGGCGAATCGACGTGGACCACGCACCTGCATGCGTCGGCGATCGGCAAGTTGCTTCTGGCACAGCGGCCCGAACTGATCGGGACCGGCCGACTGCGCCGAGTCACCGAGCGCACCAAGATCGAGCCGTCGGAGCTGATGGCGGAGCTGCGGGGCGTTCAGGACTCGGATGCTGCCCACGAGGTCGATGAGAGTCGTATCGGGCGGACCGCACTGGCCGTGCCCGTGCGCTCGAGCGACGGACGGCTCACCGGAGCGCTGGCCGCCACTGGACGCACCGGAAGGCTCGACGTGAATGATCCGACCGTCTGGGAGCTGTTGCGGTCGTACGCCTCGCTGCTTCGGGGGTCGCGAGCCGTCCTCTGATCACGAGCGGACCGAGGTGGACGAGGCATCCATGCGCTCGGAGGCCGAGGCCGGTCTTGTACTGTTCGAACCGACGTAGGGAACACCGGTGTGAATCCGGGGCTGTCCCGCAACTGTCACCGAGGAGCTGCCCTCCAACGCATGGTCACGGCCCACACGGGCTGGAAGGCCGGGGGAAAGCATCGATCCGGGAGCCAGGACACCTGTGTCGGCCGAAGAGGTACCACGAGGATGGACATGATCGATTCAATATTTTCCGCCCGCAAGGGGCGGCGCACGATGCTGCGCGCAGGTATCGCCCTTGTCGCAGTAGCGATGACAGTTGCAGGCTGCTCGTCGAGCGATACCGGCTCCGACGCCGCCGATCAGCAGGAGACCCGCGCCGCGTCGGGGTCGACGAACTACCCGCTGACCATCGAGAACTGTGGCCGCGAGGTCACGGTCGACGCCCCGCCGCAGCGTGCCGTATCGCTCAACCAGGGGTCGACGGAGATCCTGTTGTCGCTCGGCCTGGCCGAGCGCATGGTCGGCACCGCGACGTGGACCGATCCGGTGCGCGAGAACCTCGCGGCCGAGAACGAGCGGGTCCCGCGCCTGGCCGACAACAATCCGTCGTTCGAGGTCGTGCTCGATACCGAACCCGACTTCGTGTCGGCATCGTTCGGCGGCACCCTAGGCGAAGGCGGCGTCGCGACCGCGGAGCAGTTCGAGCAGCTCGGGGTGCCGTCCTACCTCTCGCCCACCGACTGCGACGGCAAGGACGACAACAGCGTCAACTCCGACGGCAACCGCACCGAGCCGCTGACGATGGACGCGGTGTACAAGGAGGTTCGCGAACTCGCCGCGATCTTCGACGTCACCGAGCGCGGTGAAGAGTTCGTCGCCGAGCTCCGGCAGCGGTACGAGACGGCCGCGGGTGAGATCGACGCCTCCGGGGTGTCTCTCGCGTACTGGTTCGCCGACACGGCCACCCCGTATGTCGCGGGGTGCTGCGGTTCGTCGGGCATCATCACCAACTCCGTCGGTGCGAAGAACGTCTTCGACGACACCACGAACGAGTGGCCGCAGGTGAGCTGGGAGTCGGTCCTCGATCGGGATCCCACTGCCCTCGTACTCGGAGACCTGAGCCGGCGCAGCATTGCGGGTGACGCGCTGGACAGCAAGATCGAATTCCTCGAAACGAATCCGGTGACCCAGCGTCTGACGGCCGTGCAGAACCAGCGGTACATCGTCGTCAACGGTGCCGACATGAACCCGTCGATCCGCACGATCGACGGAATCGAGAAGGTCGCCGCCGCATTGCGCCAGTGGAATCTCGCGGGCTGATGGTGTCGGCGACGAAGGATCGGTCGCCTACCGAGCGTGGCCCGGTCGCAGCAGTCGTCGTCGCGATCGGACTGGTCGTACTGGCGCTTTCGATCGCTGTGACGGTCACGATCGGCCCGGCCGAACTGTCCGTGCCGGACGTCTACGCCGTCATCTTCGACCGGTTGGGGCTCGCTGAGAGTTCGGTCAGCGCGATCCGTGAGGGGATCGTCTGGGAGCTGAGGCTGCCGCGGACCCTGCTGGCCGCGGTGTGCGGCGCCGGTCTCGCGGTGTGCGGGGTGATCATGCAGTCGCTCTTGCGCAACCCGCTGGCCGATCCGTTCGTTCTGGGGATCTCGTCGGGTGCCTCGACGGGAGCCGTGATGATTGCGGTGCTGGGTATCGGGGGCGGCGCAGTGTCGCTGTCGGGCGGCGCATTCCTGGGTGCGCTCGCGTCGTTCGCGCTCGTGTTGCTGCTCGCCACCGGCGCAGGTGGCGGTACCTCACGTGTGGTTCTCGCAGGAGTTGCGGGAACCCAACTGTTCTCGGCATTGACGTCGTTCATCGTGATCTCCTCCGCTGACGCGGAGCGGACACGTGGTGTGCTGTTCTGGCTCCTGGGATCGCTGTCGGGCGCCACGTGGAGCGATGTGGTGCTCTGCGGCGCGGTGTGCGCGCTCGGTATCTTCGTGTGCCTGATCAAAGCATCCTCCCTGGACGCATTCACGTTCGGTTCGTCGACCGCTGCGACGCTCGGCGTCTCGGTGGGCCGTACTCGCCTGATGTTTCTACTGGTGACCGCTCTGATCACGGCCGTGCTGGTGAGTGCCGCGGGTGCGATCGGGTTCGTCGGTCTCGTCCTTCCACACGCAGCACGATTCCTGGTGGGCCCCCGGCACAGTCATCTCGTGCCCGTCACCGCGGTGGTGGGCGCGGTGTTCATGGTGTGGGTGGACGCGGTGGCCCGCACTGTGTTTGCGCCGCAGGAGGTTCCGGTGGGTGTGGTGACCGCTTTGATCGGCGTCCCGGCTTTCGCGCTGATCCTGTTCCGTACGAGGAGTACGCCGTGACACTCTCTGCGCAGTCGCTGCGGTGGAGCCGCGGCGGAAACCTCGTCATCGACGACGTGACGATCGACCCGGTGCCGGGGGAGACCATCGGGCTGCTCGGGCCGAACGGATCAGGAAAATCGTCGCTGTTGCGCCTGCTTGCCGGCATCGATCGTCCCGACGACGGGACGGTGACTCTCGACGGAACCGATATCGGGAGCCTAGGTCGGCGACGACTGGCGCGCCGCGTAGCGATGGTCGGGCAGCATGCGCACACCGAGGTGGACATTCGGGTGCGAGATGTGGTGCGACTCGGTCGTATTCCCCACTCCGATGCGTTCGGGCGCGACGAAGGCGGACGCGCCGCTATCGACCGGGCGCTCGAAGTGACGGGGATGGTCGAGTTCGCCGGGCGGTTGTGGCGTTCGATGTCCGGTGGTGAACGTCAGCGAGCGCAGATCGCTCGGGCCCTCGCGCAGGAACCTGAAGAGCTGTTGCTGGACGAGCCGACGAACCACCTCGATATTCAACATCAACTGGACATTCTCGAGCGTGTCGCGGCTCTTCCGGTGACCAGTTACGTGGCGTTGCACGATCTCAATCTCGCCGCGATGTTCTGCGATCGGGTGGTGGTGCTCTCGCGGGGAAGGATCGTCGCGCACGGCACACCGGTCGAGGCGCTCACCGCTGACCTGGTCGAGCGGGTGTACGGCGTTCATGCAACGGTCGAGGTCGATGACGGAGTTCCCGTGATCCGTTACCACAGGTTGCGCAGCCCGGCTGCCCGTGCGTGATTCTGGTAGTTCCGGATACCGAAATCACGCACGGGTCAGGGACTTACGTTCCCGTTCCGAGGTCCCACCCCAGATCCCGAACTGTTCGCTGCTGTCGACCGCGTACTGAAGACACTTGTCGACGACAGAGCAACCGGCGCAGATCCGCTTGGCGTGATGCTCACGGCGGAGTCGCTCGGCGGGCGATTCCGAGTCGGGTCCGAAGAAGGCCGAGGGACCGAAGAACCGGCAATCGGCCTGTGCCCACCAGTCCACATCCTGATCCAAGTGTCGCTCGTGCATCTCACCGGCGCTCGGTGGCGGAGTAGGGCACGAGGCCCGCGTTGTTCTCGTCGATCCGGATGGTGCGGCCCAGATGCGGGAATGCCCGCTGGGTGCACGACGGGCGGTCGCACACTTTACAACCCGCGCCGATGGGCACCGTGGTGTCGGGATCGTCGAGACGCAACCCTCGCGAGTAGACAAGTTTGTCGGCGTAGCCGATATCGCAGCCCAGACCGACTGCGAAATCCCTTTTGGCGGCGAGATAGCCGGGGGCGCCCTCATGGGTGGTGCGGGCGATCCACAGGTAGGTACGGCCATCGGGCATCTGCGACACCTGCGTCAGGATGCGTCCCGGCGACGTGAATGCATCGTGCACAACCCACAGCGGACAGCTGCCACCCACGCGGGAGAAATGGAAAGCGGTGGCGGACTGGCGTTTCGATATGTTACCGGCTCGATCGGTGCGGACGAAGAAGAACGGCACCCCGCGCTGCCCTGGCCGCTGCAGAGTCGACAACCGGTGACACACCGTTTCGAAACCCACCTCGAACTTCGCGCCGAGAAGGTCGATGTCGTACCGCATCGCCTCGGCGGAGCGCAGGAATTGGGTGTACGGCAGGATCAGTGCCCCGGCGAAGTAGTTGGCCAGGCCGACACGCGCAAGGGCACGTGAGCGTTCGGGCAAGCCCTCGGCGTCCGCGACGACTGCGTCGACAGTGCCGGCGTGCGCGATGAACGCGAGTTGTGTCGCCAGCTGGAATGCGCGCTGTCCTGGTGTCAGGCGTCGCGCGAGGGTCAGAATCTTCGCAACCGGATCGTAGCTGCGTTTCGGACCGATACGGTCGGGTTCGTCGGTGCGGATGACCACGGTGATGCCGTGCTCGTCGTGCAGCAGACCGCTCAACTGCAGATCGAGCCCGCCGACTGTCAGTCCCCGGCTGGTGAACAGTTCCTCGGCGGCATCGTCGAGTTCGGCGATGTGGTTGCGGCGGTCGTAGAAGAAGTCGCGGACCTCCTCGTAGGGTGTCGTGGCGGACTGGTCGGCGACGGCGCCCGGATCACCAGGGGCGAGTTGTTCGAGCTGTTCGGTGACGCCGCGCAGTCTCCTGTAGAGGCCGACGAGTGCCCGCGCGGCGAAAGGATTCCGCGACAGCAATTCGTCGATCTCCGACAGTGAGACATCCGCGGCCTCGGGACTTTCCGCGAGTACATCCTGTAGATCGGCGAGTAGTCGCGCGTCGGTGTCGGCAGCGAAGAACGCCATGTCCAGATCGAACATCGAATTCAGGCGTAGAAGTACCGGCACCGTGAGTGGACGGTGGTCGTTCTCCAGTTGGTTGACGTAGCTCGTCGACAGTCCGAGCGTGTGCGCAAGCGCGGTCTGCGTCAGGCCGCGCTCCTCTCGCAGGCGGCGTAGCCGCGCACCGGCGTACATCTTCTGCATGGCTGTGAATCTAACATTTCCAACATTCGCAAGATTTACAAATTTGCTCGATGTGTTCCGCAAAAATAGGCATATGCAAGGGATTTCCAACTTGGCGAAGCCTGCGTAGCGTGCAAATCGAAGCGTCGACGTTCGGAGGATCCAGTGAAGACACATCTCGTACGCACCCATCGGTCGGCGGAAGAATTTCCGAAGGAAGAGCACCTCGCCTGGCGGATCGCGGAGGTTGCGACCGACCCGGTCGAGGTCCCGGACGACACCGCAGACATGATCGTGAACCGCATCATCGACAACGCCGCAGTCGCGGCGGCGTCGCTGACCCGCCGCTCCGTGTCCAATGCTCGGGCACAGGCCCGGACCCACCCGTATACACCGGGCTCGACGGTCTTCGGCATCGGCGGCACTTACTCACCGGAGTGGGCAGCGTGGGCGAACGGGGTCGCGGTGCGCGAACTCGACTTCCACGACACCTTCCTCGCCGCCGAGTACTCGCATCCGGGCGACAACATCCCGCCGATCCTCGCCGTGGCCCAGCACGCCGGACGCAGCGGTGCCGAGCTGATCCGGGGCCTCGCCACCGGCTACGAGATCCAGGTCGACCTGGTTCGCTCGATCTGCCTGCACGAACACAAGATCGACCACGTTGCGCATCTCGGACCGTCCGCCGCAGCCGGTATCGGCACGCTCCTCGGACTCGACAGCGAGACCGTGTACCAGGCCGTCGGGCAGGCTCTGCACACGACGACGGCCACGCGACAGTCCCGCAAAGGCGAGATCTCCAGCTGGAAGGCCTACGCTCCCGCTTTCGCTGGCAAGATGGCGGTCGAGGCCGTCGATCGCGCTCTGCGCGGCGAGGACGCGCCGTCGCCGATCTGGGAGGGTGAGGACGGCGTGATCGCGTGGCTGCTCGGTGGCCCGAAGGCCGAGTACCACGTTCCGCTGCCCGCGCCGGGGGAGGCCAAGCGCGCAATTCTCGAGACCTACACCAAGGAGCACTCGGCCGAGTACCAGAGTCAGGCTCCGATCGACCTGGCCCGTCGCATGCGAGAGCGCATCGGCGACCTCGAGCAGATCGAGTCGATCGTGCTGCACACCAGCCATCACACGCATGTCGTGATCGGTACCGGCTCGAACGACCCGCAGAAGTTCGATCCGCAGGCCTCGCGTGAAACCCTCGACCACTCGGTCATGTACATCTTCGCGGTCGCGTTGCAGGACGGCGTGTGGCATCACGAGCGCTCCTACGCACCCGAGCGTGCGCAGCGTCCCGACACGATCGCGCTCTGGAACAAGATCTCCACCGCAGAGGATCCGGAGTGGACGCGCCGCTACCACTCCACCGACCCGGCGGAGAAGGCATTCGGTGCCCGCGCCGAGGTCACACTGAAGAACGGCGATGTCATCGTCGACGAACTCGCCATCGCCGACGCTCACCCGCTCGGTGCGCGCCCGTTCGCCCGCACCCAATACATCGAGAAGTTCCGGATCCTCGCCGAGGGCGTTGTCGCGACAGCAGAGCAGGAGCGCTTCCTCGGGGCAGCCCAGCGTGTCGCGGAACTGAAGGCCGGCGAGCTGAACCAACTCACGTTCACCGTGTCCGACGACGTGCTGGCGCGTGCACCGAAGCTGCCGAAGGGCCTGTTCTGATGACGGGTCTGATCGCTGCCTCCACAACGCCCGCGGACAAGCGTATTGCTTTCCGGAAAGGCCTCGAATCGGGCAGCATCACGCGTCTGCCCGGCGCTATCAACCCGCTCACGGCCAAACTCGTCCAGGAGATCGGGTTCGAGGGCGTCTACATCTCCGGTGGCGCCTTCTCGGCCGCACTGGCGCTTCCCGATATCGGGCTGACCACCCTCACCGAGGTCGCCGCACACAGCGCCCAGATCGCCCGCGTGACCGATCTGCCGGTACTCGTCGATGCCGACACCGGCTTCGGTGAGCCGATGAGCGCGGCCCGTACCATCACCGTTCTCGAAGACGCGGGGGTCGCCGGACTGCACCTCGAGGATCAGGTCAATCCCAAGCGATGCGGGCACCTCGACGGCAAGGCCATCATCGGCACCGACGAGATGGTGCGCCGCCTGCGTGCTGCGGTGGCGGCTCGTCGCGACCCGAACTTCGTGATCTGCGCCCGCACCGACGCCGCAGGCATCGAAGGAATCGATTCTGCGATCGACCGTGCGAAGGCGTACGCCGATGCCGGTGCAGATCTCATCTTCACCGAGGCACTGCACACCGCGGTGGACTTCGAGAAGTTCCGCGCCGCAGTGGATGTGCCGTTGCTGGCGAACATGACCGAGTTCGGCAAGTCGCAGCTGATCCCCGCGCAAGTTCTGGAGAAGGTCGGCTACAACGCGGTGATCTACCCGGTGACCACACTGCGGTTGGCCATGGGTGCCATCGAGAAGGGACTGCGGGTCATCCATGAGGAGGGAACGCAGGAGACCCTGCTCGACGAGATGCAGACACGCTCGCGGTTGTACGAGGTACTCGAGTACGAGCGCTACAACGAATTTGATTCCGGGATATTCAATTTCACCCTCGACAGGAGTCAGTGATGACAGACACCGCTGTTCCGACGATCTACAAGGGTTTGGCCGGCGTCGTCGTCGACACCACCGCGATCTCCAAGGTGGTGCCCGAGACGAACTCCCTGACGTACCGCGGCTACGCCGTGCAGGATCTGGCCGCTCACTGCAGTTTCGAGCAGGTGGCGTACCTACTGTGGAACGGTGAGTTGCCGACCGATGCGGAACTGACGTTGTTCATGCAGCGCGAACGTTCCGAACGTCGGGCCGATCGTTCGCTGCTCGCGCTCGTCGCGAAGCTGCCGGAGAGTTGCCACCCGATGGATGTGGTGCGGACCGCGATCAGCTATCTCGGTGCCGAGGATCCGGCGGAGGCCGACAGCACTCCCGCCGCGAATCGCGCCAAGTCGCTGCGCATGATGGCGGTTCTGCCGACGATCGTGGCAGCGGACCATCGCCGTCGCCGCGGTCTCGACCCGGTCCGGCCGCACCATTCTCTGAGCTTCGCCGAGAACTTCCTGAACATGTGCTTCGGAGCGGTGCCGGACCCCGAGATCGTCAAGGCGTTCGAGGTGTCGCTGATCCTGTACGCGGAGCACAGTTTCAACGCATCCACATTCGCAGCGCGCGTGGTGACCTCGACGATGTCGGATATCTACAGTGCCGTGACCGCGGCGATCGGTGCACTCAAGGGTCCGCTGCACGGCGGCGCCAATGAGGCCGTCATGCACGACATGCTCGAGATCGACGAACCGGCACGTGCCGAAGAATGGATGCGCGGCAAGCTCGCTCGCAAGGACAAGGTGATGGGCTTCGGCCACCGCGTCTACAAGAGCGGTGATTCGCGCGTTCCGACGATGCGGCAGGCATTCCGCGACGTTGCTGCCCACACCGACGGCGACAAGTGGGTGCGCATGTACGACATCCTCGAGAAGACGATGGCCGACGCCACCGGAATCAAGCCGAACCTCGACTTCCCCACGGGCCCTGCATATTATCTCATGGGATTCGACATCGAGGTGTTCACGCCGATCTTCGTGATGAGCCGTATCACCGGCTGGACGGCACACATCATCGAGCAGAGCGAATCCAATGCGCTGATCCGTCCGCTCAGCGAATACACGGGTGTTCCACAACGATCCGTCGTGGCCTGACACCCACCACAGCGGCGCCGCGGGCTGTTTCCGTCACCGTCTCCTGTCCCGGGGCGCGCTTGTGAAGTGGCCCCCACCGATGATCCGGTGGGGGCCACTTCGGGTCATTCCGGAGGTTGCCACACCGACGTGCGTGTCATGCCCGCCACGCGTCCCTTGCCGGAGATGACCAATGCCATCTTGCGGGAGGCCTCGTCGATCATCTCGTCGCCGAGCATCGCTGCGCCGCGGGATCCGCCTGCTTCCGAAGTGCACCATTCGTACGCGTCCAGGATGTTCTCGGCGTGATCGTAGTCGGCCTGATCGGGGCTGAAGGTCTCGTTGATCACGTCGGCCTGGGTGGGGTGGAGCACCCATTTGCCGTCGAATCCGAGTGCAGCCGCGCGTCCGGCGACGCGTCCGAGTCCGTCGAGGTCCTTGATAGCGAGGTAGGGGCCGTCGATGGCCTGCTTTCCGTGGGCGCGCGCGGCCATGAGGATCGACATGAGGATGTGGTGGTAGGCGTCGCCCACGTCGTATCCGGGCGGCTGCTCGCCTACTACGAGCGACTTCATGTGAATCGACGCCATGAAGTCGGCGGGGCCGAAGATGAGCGTTTCGATTCGCGGGCTTGCCTGGGCGATGGCGTCCAAAGCGATGAGTCCCGAAGCGGTTTCGATCTGTACTTCGATTCCGATCCTGCCGACCTCGAGCCCGACCGACTTCTCGATCTGGGTCAGGAGCATGTCGAGGGCGCGCACTTGCGCGGCGTCCTGCACTTTGGGGAGCATGATGCAGTCCAGATTCGCGCCTGCGCCTTCGACCACGTCTACGACGTCGCGGTAGGTCCAGGGCGTTGTCCAGTCGTTGACGCGCACCGTCCGGATCTTGTCGCCGAATCCGCCGGCTTCGAGCGATTCGACGATGATCTTGCGGCCTGCGGCCTTGGCGTTCGGTGCGCACGCGTCCTCGAGGTCGAGGAACAGTGCATCCACGGGCAGCCCGCGGGCCTTGTCGATCATCTTGGGATTCGATCCGGGTACTGCGAGGGTGCTGCGCCTCGGGCGGATGGTGCGGGTGCTCATGGGACACCTTTCATATATTCAGACTGTACTGATGTATCTGAATATGAGTAATATACGGTCGTGTCCACGACTTCAACCCCGAGCCGTTTCACCGCCGCGTTCCGCGCTCACCCGGCGGGCGTCGCACTCGTCACCGCTGACGCAGGGGGCGGACCGGTGGCGCTTACAGCCACGTCGGTGGCATCGGTGAGCGCCGACCCTCCGATGCTGATGTTCTCGGTCTCCGACGCTTCGTCGAGTTCGCCCACGATCGCTGTGGCCGACACGGTGGTGGTGCACCTCCTCGGGGCGGAACAGTTGCATCTCGCCAAACTCGGCGCCACCAGCGGAATCGATCGCTTCGCCGATGTGTCGCTCTGGGAAAGGATGCCCACCGGAGAGGTGTATTTCCGCGACGTGCACACCCGGATCCGTGCTCGGGCCGTGGAGCGTGTGAAGGCGGGGGCCGCGCGGGTGATCGTCGTCGAGGCGCTGGAAGTCGACGTGCAGGAAGTTCGCATGTCCGGAGTCGGCGACCGTATGGGCGGGCACTCCAGTGCACCGCTCGTCTACCACGACCGCGGGTGGCACAGCCTCGGCGACCACTCGCGGCTCGAGTAGGAAGAGCGCTCGAGGAGGAAGAACTATCGGGGCGGGGTGCCGTTGCGGGTGGCCTGGGCGATGTAGGTGCTCAGCATCTGCGCCGCTCCGGCGAAGTGTTGCTCGGTGATGCGCCGGGCTTCGGCGCCGTCGCCTCTGGCGAGCGCTCCGATGAGGGCGTCGTGTTCGTCGAGGCTGCAGGGCACGCGTTCGGGAAAGAGTTCGAAGTATCGCTGGGGAATCATGCGCCCGGCGTCGCTGAGCATTCCCTGTAGGCGTGTCGACCCGCACGACTTGTTGATCTCGCGGTGGAACAGCCAATTGAGGGTGGCGATGTCGTCGCCGGAGGCTGCGGCGACGCGGATCTCTCGATGCAGTTCGCGTACGCGGAGGAGCTGTTGGTGGGTGATCCGACCTGCGGCCCACTGTGATGCGACCCCGGATAACGCGGCCATCAGCGCGAAATTCTCGATGATGGTCTCCGGGGAGACCCCGATGACGGTGATGCCACTGCGCTGCGCGACGCGGACCAGGCCTTCTTGCGCGAGCGCCAGGCACGCCTCCCGTACGGGCGTGCGGCTGGTTCCGAACTCCTCTGCGACGGCGTCGAGGTCGATGCGGTCGTTGGGGGAGAAGTCCCCGGACAGGATCCGGTGACGTAGCGCGGCGCGCACGCGTTCACGGCCCGTCTGCTTCGACGAGGTCTCGTCCGACGTCTCGCCGACGATCCACGGACCCCGGTCGGTCTCCGTCATCGCGACCCCTTTTCCTTACACGCATTTCGGTGTTGACAATCTATCACCGAGCATTAAATATATCAGTTGAGATCAGATGTGTTTATTTCCAGCAAGGGAGCATTTCCATGGCAGAGCGCAGAACCGACCAGATGACGCTCGTGGCGTTCATGCAGGCGTCGAACGTGTCCGTGTACTCGGGGTCATGGCGATACCCGAATTCGGCGCAGGACTACTTGAGCCTGGCCTACTACCAGCGAATCGCGCGGGTCCTCGAGGAAGGCAGCTTCGATCTGATGTTCTTCGATGACCGGCTTGCGATGCCCGGCATCTACGGCAACTCCGTCGCCGACGCCGTTCGCTACGGCGCGCGGCCCATCAAACTCGACCTCACTGCGATTCTCGGCGCTGCCGCAGCCGCGACCACGCATCTGGGCCTCGGAGCGACCTACTCCACGACCTACTACCAGCCGTTCCATGTTGCAAGGACATTCGCGACACTCGACCATCTCAGTGGTGGACGCGCGGCCTGGAACATCGTCACGTCGGTGAACGACGCCGAGGCGCGCAACTTCGGTGTGGACAAGCACTTCGACCACGACAAGCGTTACGACCGCGCCGAAGAATTCGTGGAAGTCGTTGCCAAACTGTGGGATTCGTGGGAAGACAATGCGATCCTCGCCGACCGGCAGTCGGGTATATTCGCCGACGCGGAGAAGGTCCACGAAGTCGATCACCACGGTGAATTCTTCGATGTCCAAGGCCCGCTGACCGTGCCGCGCACGCCGCAGGGCAGGCCCGTGCTGATCCAGGCCGGCCAATCCGGGCGCGGGCGCCAGTTCGCCGCCAAATGGGCAGATCTCATCTTCACCGGCGACCCCAGCCAGGCTGTCGCTGCAGAGCACTACGCCGATCAGAAGGCGCTTGTCACCGAGTACGGCAGGGCGGCGGACGCGGTGCGGGTTCTGCCCATGGTCTACGTCATCCCGGGCGAGACCGAGGAGATCGCGCAACAGAAGGAGAGTATCTTCCTGCACGACCTCGTCCACCCCCAGGCGTCACTGACCCTGTTGTCCGAGGTCACCAACCACGACTTCTCGGGTCACAGCCTCGACGACGTCGTCACCGACGAGCTGATCGAGAGCGTCTCCGGCATCCGGGGCCTTGTGCAGGGCGTCAAGCGTCACATCGGAGACCAGGAACTGACCCTGCGCGTCCTCGCCAACCACCGCGCCACCCTGCTGCAGGGACCTCGCTTCGTTGGCACCGGCCCCCAGATCGCAAAGCAGATGGAGGAATGGTTCCAGTCGCGGTCGTGCGACGGATTCGTCATCGCTGCAACTCATTTCCCTGGCGCATTCGAAGACTTCGTGCGGCTTGTCGTGCCTGAACTCCGTGCGCGCGGACTCGTCCGTGAGGAGTACACCGGGTCCACGCTGCGTGAGAACCTGGGGCTCGAGCGCCCCGAGAACCTCATGACTGCAAGCGCGCAGACCGAACTTGTGGACGACCGGGTGGTCGAGCATGCCTGATCCCGAACCGTCGCGCAGCACCATGCTGCACGGTATCCGGGTTCTCGATCTCGCAACCCTGGCGGCCGGACCACTTGCGGCCACGTATCTCGGCGAGTTCGGCGCCGAGGTGATCAAGGTCGAGCAACCGCAGGGCGGCGACCCCATCCGGGGATGGGGTGTGCAGAAGGGCGGGATCGGACTCGTCTGGAAGAGCCTCGGACGCAACAAGCGTTCCGTCACGATCGATCTCCGCACCGAGGACGGTCAAGAACTCGTACGACGTCTCGTTGCGGAGTGCGACGTCGTCGTCGCGAACACCCGGCCGCACACCCTTACCCGATGGGGGCTCGACTACGAGTCTCTCAGGGCGGTCAACCCGAAGATCGTCATGTTGCACGTCACCGGGTTCGGCCTGACCGGACCCAAGTCGTCGCGACCGGGATTCGGGACGCTCGGTGAAGCCATGAGCGGATTCGCCCACACCGTCGGCGAATCCGACGGCCCACCGACACTCCCGTCGTTCATGCTCGCCGACGGGGTGGCCTCGTTGAATGCCGCGTATTCGATCATGATGGCGCTGTACCACCGGGATGTCCACGGTGCGGACGGTCAGCTGATCGACGTGAATCTGGTCGACCCGTTGGCGCGTCTGCTCGAACAGTCGCTGCTCACCTACGACCAGACCGGCGAGATCGCGCAGCGCGCGGGGAACCGGTGGGGGATCTCCGCACCCCGCAACACGTACCGGACGCAGGACGACCAGTGGCTCGCGATGTCGGCAAGCTCTCCGACGATCGCGTTGCGGGTGTTCCGGGCGATCGGGCGCGACGACCTTGTCGACGATCCCGATTTCTCCGATCCGCAACGGCGTCTCGCGCATCTGGACGAGGTCGACAAGATCGTGGCCGAATGGGTGGCGCAGCACACCCTCGACGACGCGATGGCCGTGTTCGAAGCGGGAGAGATTGCTGCGGCGCCCGTCTACGATATCTCCCAGCTCGTCGAGGACGAGCAGATGCAGGCGCGCGGGGTGTTCGTCCGGATCGACGATCCGGATCTCGAGAGCATGCTCGTTCAGGCTCCGGTACCGCGATTCTCGGGGAGTGCCGGAATCGTCGACAGCCTGGGGCCTGCGTTGGGGGCCCATACCGCGGAAGTCCTCACCGAGGTGCTCGGCCTCACCGACCCGCAGATCGCCGATCTGTGCGACCGACACATCATCACGTCCGGAAGGAACGCCTCATGACCTCGCTGCCACGTCCGATCCGGCGGTCGGAACTCGCGACACCCGCGTCGAACGAACGGATGTTTGCGAAGGCCGCCTCCTCCGATGCCGACCTCGTGTTCCTCGACCTCGAGGACGCCTGTGCCCCGGCTGAGCGGGAAGAAGCCCGCGGCAAGGCCGTTCGCGCACTCAACGAGTGCGACTGGGGGCGCACGGCCCGGGCGATCCGTATGAACGGCATCGATACCCGCTGGGCGTACGGGGACGTCGTCGAGGTGCTCACCGGCGCCCGTGAGAACCTCGACGTGATCATCGTGCCCAAGGTGACTGCCGCGCGGGATGTCTGGTGGGTGGACACCTTGCTCACGCAGGTCGAGGACACGCTCGGGATGAGGAAACGTATTCGGCTCGAGGTGCTCATCGAGGATGTCGCGGGGGTGGCGAACGCAGAAGAGATCGCCACGTCAAGCGGTCGGCTCGATGCACTCATCTTCGGTGCCGGTGATCTGTCGGTGTCGCAAGGCGCACGGGTCGACACGAACTTCAAGCCCCGCGACGAGTATCCGGGGGACTTCTGGCATTACGCGCGGATGAAGGTGCTCACGGCTGCTCGGATCGCGGGCCTGCGCGCAATCGACGCGCCCTACCCGGATTTCAAGGACGAAGCAGGATACGAGCAGGATGGACGGCATGCCGCATCGCTGGGATTCGACGGGAAATGGGCCATCCATCCGTCGCAGATAGCGATCGCCAACACCGTATTTTCGCCGACCGAGGAGGAGATCACGCGGGCGAAGCGCAATCTCGAAGCCTATCGGGAGGCCGAAGCGCGCGGGCTGGGCGCCACCAGCGTCGATGGCCGGCTGGTGGATGCCGCACATGTGAAACTTGCCGAGGCAATCTTGGCGCAGGCAGGGATGTGACTCACGGTCGGAGGGCCAGGTACTCGCGGAAGGTCCGGACTCCGACCGCCCGCTCCGGGGTCAGGTTGTTTCCGGCACGAAACGCCGCAAATGCGCGCCCGGGGAGCCGGATCGGCCAGATCCTCTTTCGTGCACCGATCGACGCGGCGTAGGTCCGGGCGAGATCGCGGGCGTCGATGATGTCGGGTCCGCCGACCTCCGGTACCCGACCGGCCGGTGGGGCCGCAGCCAGTCGGGCAAGTTCGTCGGCGACTTCGGTCGCAGCGATCGGCTGGATCCGGATATCCGGGGTGAGAAGAACCGGTAGGCGTCTCTGGCGGGTGAACAGGCCGGCGATCAGTTCGTGGAACTGTGTGGAGCGCAGGATGCTGTAGCCGAGCCCGGATCGTTCCAGCAGTTGTTCGACCTCCACCTTGCCCATGTAGTACCCGAAGGGGATCCGGTCCACGCCCACGATCGAGATGAGCACGACGTGCTCGATTCCGACGACCCGTGCAGCCGAGAAGAGGTGCCGAGCGGCGCGGACATCCGCACGTCGGGAGTAGCCGGTCGCGCAGTGCACCACGGTGTCGGCCCCCGCCAGCGCACGCTCGATGCCTTCGTCACGGCCCAGATCGGCGACTGCCCACTCGAGTCCGGTTCTCGTGTCGCCGGATCGGTCGTGACGGCTGACCACACGCACCCGGCGTCCGGCATCGCGCAAACGGTCGACGACATGATGGCCGACGGTGCCGGTGCCACCCGTGACGACTATCGGTGACGAATTATTCATTGCCGTCCTTCGGGTCAGATCAGCAGTAGTCCCACTGCCGACAGTGCGAAGCCGAGCGCGATGACGCCAACTCGCACATAGTGGTAGCGGTCCCAGGTGTCAGCCTGCTCCTTCCAGTCCGGCGGCGCTCCCTCTTCTGCCCATCGGATCGAGCGATTGTTGATCGGTACGAGAAGCAGGACCGACATCACGACGCTGACCAGCAACAACACCGACGCCCCCAGCGTCATCCACGCAGTGGTGTCGCCCCACCCCAGAATCGTCCACAGGATCGTAAAGGCGAGCGTGCCGATGTACCAGAACGGCATCACGCGCCCGAGCACTCGGGCTCCGTCGCTGCGAGCAGCCACACCGGCATCGCCAGGAATTCGATACATGATCGGATTGACGAACACCGCGATGGCGAATTCCACTCCCACCAACATGCCGAAGACCACGACCGTGGTGACGGCAACTGCATTCAGCATGGAGACCTCCATAGATATAGCAGCGCTAGAAATTAGATCGACGATAACATTTCGACGACCCAAGATCTAGCGCTGCTAGAATCATGGAATGTCAGTACAGGAGCGCAAGGCGCGTGAGCGGGCTTCCCGCCACAGGTCGATCATCGCGGCAGCGCGTGAGATGGCAGAGGCAGAAGGGTGGGACGCCGTCACCACTCGGCGATTGGCCGAACGGATCGAGTACAGCCAACCTGTGCTCTACAGCCATTTTCGGGGCAAGGACGAGATCATCGCGGCTGTCGCACTGGACGGATTCTCCGAGATGACCGTGGAGTTGTCCCGAGCGGTCTCCGGAACCCGGTCGTCACGCGCCGCTGTGGCCGCCCTCACGAGGGCCTACATCGCGTTCGGAGAGCGACACCCTGCCGTGTACGACTCGATGTTCAACCTCGACAACGGACTTCCATTCGCGGACCCGGCGACCCCGGCCCCGATGCGTGAGTCGTTCCAAGTCCTACACGACACTTTGGCACTGGTCGCGGGAGACGTCGAACCGGGGCTGCTGGCCGAGGTCTACTGGGCTGCAGTGCACGGTCTGGTCGAGCTCACCCGAACAGGCAGGGTTCCTCCGCAGGACACCGCGCATCGCATCGAGGTGCTCGTGGATCGCTTTGCCGACGAATGAGGAGCCGGCGTGGTCCGGGAGGATTTACCGGACCACGCCGGCTCAGCGTCGTCTACCGGAGGCGCCGGGACGAGTGGGAGGTGCCTCAGGCCTCCCGGCGTGAGTGGCGCGAAGGTTGATGCGTGGTCACGGTGATCGAGAGCTTTCTGGGAATCGCTATCGGTCGAGTTCGGACCGAACCGTTGCCGCCGCGGCGACGAGATTCGTCAACGATGCCGTGACTTCGTCGGCGCCGCGTGTCTTGAGGCCGCAGTCCGGGTTGACCCACAGGCGCTCGGCCGGAACAGCGCGCAGCGCCTCACGAAGAGACTCGGCGATCTCGTCCTCACTCGGAACACGCGGTGAGTGGATGTCGTAGACGCCGGGGCCAACGCTGAGATCGAATCCGACTGCGTTGAGGTCGTCGAGAACCTCCATATGTGAACGCGCTGCCTCGATGGAGGTGACGTCGGCGTCTAGTTCGGCGATGGCCTCGATGACCTCGCCGAATTCGGAGTAGCACAGATGGGTGTGGATCTGGGTCGAAACCGCGACCCCCGACGTCGCGAGCCGGAACGACCCTACAGCCCACTTCAGGTACTCGGCTTGCTTGGAGACGCGGAGCGGCAGCAGCTCTCGCAGTGCGGGCTCGTCGACCTGGATGATGCGGACTCCCGCGGCCTGCAGGTCCACCGTCTCGTTGCGGATTGCCAGTGCGATCTGATCGGCGGTGTCCGCGAGGGGCTGGTCGTCGCGGACGAACGACCACGCAAGGATTGTCACGGGACCGGTGAGCATGCCCTTGACCGGCTTGTCGGTGAGCGACTGCGCGTAGGTGATCCAGTCGACGGTCATGGCGTTCGGTCGCGCGACATCGCCGTAGAGGATCGGCGGACGCACGCAACGGCTTCCGTACGACTGGACCCAGCCGTTCTCGGTCGCGAAGAACCCGTCCAGTTGCTCGGCGAAGTACTGCACCATGTCGTTTCGCTCCGGCTCACCGTGGACGAGCACGTCGATTCCGAGCTTCTCCTGCAGGGTGACCACCTCGGCGATCTCGTCGCGCATCTGCTGCACGTACTCGGCCCGCTCGATCTCGCCCTTACGCAGTGCGGCGCGGGCAATGCGGATCCGGGTGGTCTGCGGGTACGACCCGATCGTCGTGGTCGGCAGCAAGGGCAGGTCGAGGTGCTGTTGCTGGATCTCGCGGCGCTCATCTGCCGACGTACGGGTGCGGTCCCCCGTGATCGAGTCGAGCATGCCGCGCACCTGGTTGTTGCGCAGGCGAGGATCGGACGCGCGCAGTTCGACCGCGGCACGAGCCGCGTCGAGTTCGGACGTCACGGCGTCGCGGCCACTGCGCAGCGCTGTCGACAACGTGGCAACCTCGGCGACCTTTTCCGCGCCGAACGCCAGCCACGTGCGCAGCGACTTGTCGAGGCTTGATTCCGCCTCGACCGTGTACGGAACGTGCAGCAACGAGCACGAGGACGACACCGCCACCGAACCCGTCGAACCGAGCAGTGTCGCGAGGGTCGCCAGGGCCTTCTCCAGGTCGGTGCGCCACACGTTGCGGCCGTCCACCACACCCGCAACGATCAGCTTGTCCGACAGGGCGGGAAGGGCGGCGACGCCGGCCGCGTCACCTGCGACCAGGTCGACCGCGAGACCTTCGACACCGGTGCGGGCGAGCGCGCCGAGTGCCGGACCGAGGTTGCCGAAGTAGGAGGCGACAAGGATCGCAGGGCGGTCCTGCGCTTGCGAGAGCGTGCCATACACCTGCTCGACCGCGGCGACGGTCGCGTCGTCGAGATCGCGGACGAGTGCGGGTTCGTCGAGCTGCACCCACTCGATCCCGGCGGCGGCGAGCTGCGCCAACAGATCCTGGTAGAGCGGGACGAGCTCACCGGCGCGGTCGAGCAGCGGACCCTGCCCGTCGACGGCCTTCGAGAGCAGCAGGAACGTCAGGGGTCCGACCACGACCGGGCGTGCCGGAATACCGAGCGCACGGGCCTCGGCGACTTCGCCGAGAACCTTCGACGTGTCGAGCGTGAAGACGGTGTCCGCGCCGATTTCGGGAACGAGATAGTGGTAGTTGGTGTCGAACCACTTCGTCATCTCGAGCGGTGGGACGTCGTCGTTGCCTCGCGCCGCGGCGAAATAGCGGTCGAGGTCGTCGGCGATTCCCGACACACGAGGCGGCAGCGCGCCGAGCATGGCTGCGGTGTCGAGGACGTGGTCGTAGTACGAGAACGTATTGACTGGGATCGAGTCGAGCCCGGCATCGCGCTGTGCGGTCCAGGTGTCGACGCGCAGATCGGCAGCGACCTTATCCAGGGCGTCGCGATCGATCTTTCCGGCCCAATAGGATTCGACGGCTTTCTTGAGCTCGCGGTTCGGTCCGATCCGTGCGGATCCGAGAACGGTGGCGTGGAAAGCCGGTGCAGAGGATATAGACACTGGTGGTACTCCGGTGGTCGGTCGTGGATGGCCCACCGCCCGTAGAGTGCGCGAATCCTACCGAGCCCCGGTGTCTCCGACGGTGTCGGAGCGACAGCACAGCGGGTCCGCGCGCCCAGTCCTCGAGGCGGCACACCGCCGGGCACGGCATGCCCGGCGCAGATGGCAGGTCTTCGGACTTGCAAGCGCCCGAGCCTGTGGGCCCGTACCTAGTGGCCGTCGCTTCCCGGGATGATGCCCAGTGCTGATGACGGCGGTCGTTCCTGCATACCGCTGCGGGACAGTCCCGGATTCTCACCGGGTTCCCTCTCCGCATCCCGATCGAGGATGCGTCGACGCCGCCACGGTCTTCGGGGCTCCTCACGACCGGCACGGCGAACCAACTACATCCCGGAGTATAGCCACGTCCTCGTTCGAATGGGCAATCGCTGAAGCGGAACGGCTACAACGCAATCAGACAGACACCGCCCTTCACGAGGGTTGTATCTGTCTGCGCGGTTTGTAGTTTCGTCGGTGCGTTCCTGTCGGCTGTGTTGGTCAGGAGTGGCGAAAGCCTTTGCCGGTGCGGTCGCGGGGATCCGGCTCCAGGCCGAGGAACTCCGACCGGATCCGATCCCACGCCTCGAGGTGCTCCCACACAGGTGTCTCGGTCAGTTGCTGCATGTTGGTGAGGAACGGGGTGGGCAACATGACGGTGAGCATCTGCTCGTCGCGGCCGTTGAACAGGCGTAAACCCCACGATGTCGGTGCGTCGTCCTTGCCGATCCTGCGGTACAGCTCGGCGCGGTTGCAGCGGCGGATACGGCCGAGTTCAGGGCCGCTTGCGGTGTGCTCGCCGATGCACAGATGGAAATGCCAGCGACCGAAGTCGACGGTCGCATACCCGTCGTACATCGAGATCTTCTTCGGGGCGTTGGGCGCCGCCACCTCGAGCGCCGAGCCTTCGATGAGCAGACCGAACCACATGTCGTTCCAGTACTCGTCGAACAGCAACCGCGTCAGCCGCAGCAGTGAGTCTTCATCGGTGGGAAGCGACCAGCGCTGTTCGCGACCGCCGTCCTCTGTGTCGACGATCTCGGGATCGAATACGACTGTCACAGAATCTCCTTCGTCGATGCTTTCGGTGGGCTGGGGAAGGCGCAATCGCCGCACACTCCGCCCCCGGGGACGCGGTAATACAGGCAGCAACTGCGCCGCCGGCCGGTCGAGCGGACCAGCGCGCCGACCAGACGAGGATCGTCCAGGAGGTTGTCGACGTGTGTCTGCGCTGCCTCGCCGATCACTCGTCCGGCCCCGACGAGCGCCGATGCGGAATTCCCCCACATCAACCCGGGGGCGACGATGTCGCTCCACGCCTCGATGAGTGGTTCGAGCTGGTCATCGAGGACTTCGTCGGTGGCCGAACCGAATTCGGGGTCGACGATGTGCAGCCGCAGACCCCCGTCGTTGCGCCACAGCAACGTGTCCGGGTCGAGTCGGACACATCGGCCGGAGTCGACGACCGAGCCCAACGCAACGGACCACATCCGGGCGGCGTATCCGAAGAACAGAGTCGACGCGGCCACTCGCGTCTCCCTGGTTCTCATCCGGTGCGCCGTGTCCGACACCAGAGGGTCGCGAACCGTACAGTCGCGCAGGGCGGAGGTCGGTTGCCACCGGGTGTCCGATACCGGACCGGTGCTCACCGCGAAATAGGGACTCGACGCGGCAATGCGTTCGAGTACTGCAGCAGCATCAGGCACGGCTGTCCTCCGGCTCGAGGTCGAACACCAGTGTGCGCGGTTCGAAGCGCATCCGCCCACGATCGAATGCTGCCCCGATACGCCCTGATTCGGCCAGCGCAGTGGGGGAGTCGCAGGTCAATGTCCGGTCGGCGTCGAGCAACCACATCCGGTCCGACACTCGCAGGGCGAGCTCGAGTTCGTGGGTGGACATGATCACGGCGAGGTTCTGTTCACGAGCGAGCCGACGTAGCACGTCGACGAGCTCGACTCTCGAGGGAACGTCGAGAAACGATGTCGGTTCGTCGAGTACGAGCAGCGAGGGGTCCTGAGCGAGCGCGCGGGCAGTGAGCGTGCGTTGCCGCTGCCCATCGGACAGCTCGCTGAATTGCCGGGACGCCAATTCTGCCGCGCCGACCGCGTCGAGTGCCCAGTCGACCGCGGCCTTGTCCTCCGGGGAGAGTCGTGCGCTGGCGGGGAGGTGCGGCGTCCGCCCGAGGGAGACGAGTTCGCGTACCGTCAGCAGACCCGGATCGATACGCTCGGTCAGGACCACGGAGATACGGGTCGCGAGGTCTGCGGGACGGATCGACGACAGGTCGTCGCCGTCGATCAGCACCTGCCCGCGCAGCGCCGGTTGCAGCCCGCACAGGGTGCGGAGCAATGTCGACTTCCCTGCTCCGTTGGGGCCGACCAGCGCGGTGAGTTCACCGCGGCGCGCGACGGCATCGAGACCGGTCGCGATCTCGGTGACGCCGCTTCTCCGCAACGTGCGACGGCGTGTGTAGCCGATCGTCACCTCGCGCAGTTCCACACCGTTCATCACGCTGTTCACAAGGCCGCTCCCAGCGCTCCACGCCGGCTGCGCACGAGGACGATGATGACGACCGGCGCGCCGACGAGCGCGGTCACCGCATTGAGTGGGAACACCGTGTCGGTGCCGGGCATCTGGCTGGCCACACCGCACACCAGGGCCGCCACCGCACCGAACAGCGCGACTCCGGGCAGCAGTACCCGATGATCGGAAGTGCCGAATGCCATGCGCGACAGGTGCGGAACGATGAGCCCGAGGAATCCGATGGGTCCACAGAAGGCGGTGGTGACGCCCGCGAGCAGTGCGGCCGACACCACCGTCGTCAACCGGACGACGCGGATATCGATGCCCATGGACCGTGCGTATCCCTCACCGAGGAGCAGCGCGTTCAGGGCCCGCACCGTCAGGAGCGCCACGGCTGTGCCCCCGATCACCACGGGTATCAGCAACTTCAGATCCGACCATGTGGTCGCGGTGAAACTGCCCAGTCCCCATACAAGGAACTGCTGAGCGCGCTGCGGGTCGGCGTAGACCAGGAGTACGGAGACGACCGCTGTGGTCGCCGATCCGAGCATCACACCGATGAGCAGCAGTGTCACCGCCGAACACACCCACCGCGACAACACCACGATCAGCATCAACACGGCCGCTGCGCCGAGCGCTGCAGCGATGACCACTCCCGTGCGGCCGAGCCCGGCGAGATTCGCTGTGAATCCACTGGCTCCTCCGCCACCTGCCATGACGACGAGCGCGACGCCGAGACTCGCACCCGAGCTCGCACCGAGGATGTACGGGTCGGCGAGCGCGTTGCGGAACAGGGTCTGCATCTGCAGGCCGGCGATGCCCAGTGCCGCACCCACCGCGACCGCGGTGAGCGTGCGAGGTAGCCGGAGGTCGCGGATCACCATGTCCCAGCGGGGATTCTGCGCGTCCTGTCCGAGCAGAACGCGGAGAGTCTCGTCGAGTGGCACCGTGACCGATCCCACCGTCACCGATACGACGGTGGCGACCACGAGCGCCGCGATCAGTGCGGCGAACGCCACCGCGACGCGCCGGGCACGGACCGGGGGAGCGGAGGTCTCAGTGACTGCCGGTGCCGCGTCGAGCACGGTGGTCATGCCGGCAGTTGCTGATAGAACGTGCCCTCGTGATCGGGCAGCAGCTCGGGATGCAGGACTGCGACCAGGTCGGACAGGACCAGGTCGGGTCGCAGCACCCCACGTTCGTAGAAGTCGTTGCCGCCGCCCGGTCCGAGCGCCTTGTTCGCGTTCCACACCTGACCGGTGCCGACCGCCGCGAGGTCGCCGTAGCGTTCGTCGTCGGCGAGGGCGTCGCCGATCGAGGTCCAGCTGTTGGCGACAAGCCAGGTAGGTGCGTCGGAGGACTCCGCGACCACGGCCTCGAAGTCGAGGGGCAGTGACCCGGTACTGGTGACCTCCTGCCACGGCCACGTGGCACCCGCATCGCTGAACAGACGGCCCATGTAGCTGCCGCCCGACGACATGTACCAGGTGCCCTGCGACATCCCGCCGAGCAGCACCGGTGCGGGTTCCGCTCCCGCAGCCTTGTCGGCCACCTCCAGGTAAGCGCTGCGGATTCCGTCGTAGACCTCGGCTGCGCGGACCTCCGTCCCGGTCAGTGCCGCCATCACCTTGATCCACTCGGCGCGACCCAGCGGCGAGGCTTCGAGCCACTCGGCGTTCGCGACCACACCGATCCCGGCTTCACGCAGCTGCGCGTATGCGGGGTCGTCGGTGCCACCGGTCATCACGACGTCGGGTGCGGCGACGACGACGGCCTCGGTGTCGATGGTGCCGCCGGCCGCGTATTCGGCGACGTCACCGGACGCGATCCGATCGACGACCGAGGTGTCACTTACATAGGATCCGTTGGACACACCGGTGAGTACGTCGAGCACGCCGAGTTCGGTGACGAGCG
Source organism: Rhodococcus sp. F64268 (assembly GCF_023015605.1). Classification (NCBI taxonomy): domain Bacteria; kingdom Bacillati; phylum Actinomycetota; class Actinomycetes; order Mycobacteriales; family Nocardiaceae; genus Rhodococcus; species Rhodococcus sp. F64268. Next base: position 313,768 of record NZ_JALKAI010000002.1, on the reverse strand, counting down.
GCAAGTGTGTCGTCGATCCCGAATACAGACTGTCGACCGGCACCGAGATCTGTTGGGCGTCGGCCAGATCGTCCGACAGGTCCGGTGCCGGTGCACCACACTTGACCAGCACATACGACTCCGGTTCTGCGCCCGGGTACGGCTCGTCGACAGTGAGCACCTGGTAACTGTTCTCGTAGGTGATCGAGAAATTCTCTGCGTCGACGACCTCGGACTTGTCGGGGAAGTAGTCGACGCTCGGATCGAAGTCGGTGATACATCCGTCGGGGGCGGCGGTGTCGGTAACGGTGTCGGTGGTGTCGGTCGAGCAGCCGACGAGGGCCAGACCCGTGACTGCCGCAGCGCTGAGAAATCTGAGTGGAACGGCGCGAGCGCGCATGGCGAAGACGCCCTTTCTCGGGGAGGTCCGCCCCGTCCAGGTGAGTGCGGCGACGTGAGTATCTGGCTCCCGGGAGAATTGTTCCCCGGTCACAGTGGCGGGACCGCGCCGGAATCGCACCGGCTTCCTCAGGTGTCGTCGCATAACGACGCCGGGAACCTAACACGGGCCAAGACGGCAATACGGACCGGGTTCTCGATGGTTATCGTGGAGGGACCACAACGATCGAAAGGACCGGTATGGGTGTCAGCTTGGCCAAGGGTGGAAACGTCTCGCTTTCGAAGGAGGCCCCGAACCTCACGGCGGTGACGATCGGCCTGGGCTGGGACGTACGCGCAACCACAGGCACCGACTTCGACCTCGACGCCAGCGCTCTGGTCGCGGGAGCAGGCGGCAAGGTGCTCTCCGACCAGCACTTCGTCTTCTACAACAACCTTCGTTCGCCCGACGGGGCCGTGGAACACACCGGCGACAACCTCACGGGTGAGGGCGACGGCGACGACGAATCGATCAACATCGATCTGGTTGCATTGTCGGCCGACGTGCAATCGGTGGTGTTCCCGGTGTCGATCCACGACGCCGACGCGCGTGGCCAGTCCTTCGGTCAGGTCCGCAACGCGTTCATCCGCGTCGTCGATCGCTCCAACGACCGCGAACTCGCCCGCTACGACCTGACCGAGGATGCCTCCACCGAGACTGCGATGGTGTTCGGTGAGCTGTACCGGCACGGCGGCGAGTGGAAGTTCCGTGCGATCGGTCAGGGCTATGCGTCCGGGCTCGCGGGGATCGCGCGGGACTACGGCGTGAACATCGGCTGACCCGCATCGATCAACGAGCGAGGGGTACTCGGACGGCCCGAGTGCCCCTCGCTTCATTCGTTCAGCTCTCGGCCCAGAGTTCCTCGGGCAGTGGGGATCCCAGCGTGTATAGGCGTACGTCGCGGGAAGCTGGGATTCGGTTCGTGCAGAATCACTTTCAGTGTGATCTCGTCCACCACCTCGGTGGATGCGACCTGGGGAGCCTGGCGGATGGCAGTGGATCCGAGACCTCGACTCGCCTCAGCGCACAAGCTTCCACTTCGTCTCGTGGCGGTAGAAGGTCGACCGCTTGAGCGCGCGAGGATTGGGGACACCGTCGCGGGCGAGGAAAGCCTCGGGAGAACCGAGCTGGACAGCCCTGCCCGTGAGCCACTTGTAGCCGCCGAACCATCGGGCCCGGTCGACGGCGGCGCGTAGTCCCGGCATCTGGGGAGTCGGCTCGATGCGGATGCCGGGCACCGTGCCGGAGAACAAGCGGGTGTCGTCGACGTACGCCTCGCCCACGAGCCCGTTCTCGTCGCCGCGGACGAGCGCGCGCCCCACGAGAGCCACTCCCGCGTCGTCGCGGATGAGCGGGATCGGCTTCGCCTCACCCTGTAGTGCGATGGACGCGGCCTTCGAACCGGTGCGCAATCCGTAGGCTTCCGTCGCGGGTGTCCGCGACTCGGGGACGAACGCGACCTCGATCCCGAGGCGGTCGGTGCGCATCAGCCGTGTCAGTGTTGCCGCGAATGCAGCGTCGTCGCCCACGATGATCAGTCGGGGGTCGTCCACCGACTCGATGTGTGCGAACACATCCTCGAAGTCGTCCTTCTCCGGAATCGCAGGAGCCGACAGCGCGGTTACTGAGGTGAGTGCCAAGGGGAGTGGCACATCGCCGCATCTGAGCACTACCGGGGTCAACTCATCTCCTCGCTGGTCACGATCGGGCGGCCGTCGGTCAGGCGTCCACTGTAATCCGAACCGGTGCCGGTCGTGGGGACCCCGGATCGTGGCGGGCCGGGCCGAGTAAACGGATACCGAAACCGGAGCGCGGTCGATGGTGGACTACACTGTGGTCCCGGCTGCTGCCCGGATTCGGGCAGGACCCTGCAGGCGAGACCGCCCGCACGAAGAACCCTGCCTGAGGAGCGCGAAATGCCGGCAATCGTCCTGATCGGAGCCCAGTGGGGCGATGAGGGCAAAGGCAAAGCAACCGATCTGTTCGGCGGACGTCTGCAGTGGGTCGTGCGTTACCAGGGCGGCAACAACGCGGGCCACACCGTCGTGCTGCCGAACGGTGACAAGTTCGCGCTGCACCTGATCCCGTCGGGCATCCTCACTCCGGGTGTCACGAACGTCATCGGTAACGGTGTCGTTGTCGATCCCGGTGTGCTGCTCGAAGAGCTCGCGGGCCTCGAAGAGCGCGACGTCGATACCTCGCGTCTGCTGCTCTCGGCCGATGCGCACCTGATCATGCCGTACCACGTGGCCATCGACAAGGTCACCGAGCGCTTCCTCGGCGCGAAGAAGATCGGCACCACCGGCCGCGGTATCGGCCCGTGCTACCAGGACAAGATCGCACGTGTCGGTGTCCGTGTCGCTGATGTCCTGGACGAGAAGATCTTCACTCAGAAGGTGGAGGCGGCCCTCGAGTTCAAGAACCAGGTGCTCGTCAAGATCTACAACCGTAAGGCCCTCGATCCGCAGCAGGTCGTCGACGAGGTTCTCGGCCAGGCCGAGGGATTCAAGCACCGCATCGCCGACACACGTCTGCAGCTCAATGAGGCACTCGAGCGCGGCGACACCGTGCTGCTCGAGGGGTCGCAGGGCACGCTGCTCGACGTCGACCACGGCACCTACCCGTACGTGACCTCGTCGAACCCGACCGCCGGCGGCGCCGCTGTGGGCTCGGGTATCGGGCCCACGAGGATCACCACAGTTCTCGGCATCCTCAAGGCCTACACCACGCGTGTCGGCTCGGGTCCGTTCCCGACCGAGCTGTTCGACAACCACGGCGAATACCTGGCCAAGCAGGGCGGTGAGGTGGGTGTGACCACCGGTCGCGCGCGCCGCACCGGCTGGTTCGACGCGGTCATCGCCCGCTACGCCACGCGCGTCAATGGCATCACCGACTACTTCCTCACCAAGCTCGACGTGCTGTCGGGTCTCGACACCGTGCCGATCTGCGTCGGCTACGAGGTCGATGGTGTGCGCGTCGACGACATGCCGATGACGCAGACAGGCATCCATCACGCCAAGCCCATCTACGAGGAAATGCCCGGCTGGTGGGAGGACATCTCACACGCCCGTACCTTCGAAGAGCTTCCCAAGAACGCACAGAACTACGTGCTGCGTCTCGAGGAGCTCTCCGGCGCGTTCATCTCGTGCATCGGTGTCGGGCCGGGCCGTGACGAAACGATCGTCCGGCGCGACATCCTCGCCTGATCGGGGCATTTGCCCGGAAACGCCGCATGCTGGACGCGACCAGGACGGACGCGCGACAGTGGAGTGCATGGTTCGTACAGCAGAGGTGAATGCAGCCGGGCCGCGTAGAGCACGCCCGAGAGCGCTCATGGTCGCCGTCACCGCCGCGGGACTGATTGCGGCGGGGCAGGGCACCGCGCACGCTCAACCGGAATCGACGCAGCTGGCGCCTGCCTACACGATCGGTCACGGATCCTCCGGGTCGATCGCGGTATGTATCGGCCGGCTCGATGTCGAGGTGTACCCGTCCGAGGAGGGCCCCGAGCCGTACGTGGTCCGGCTCGAGAGTAACTTCGTCGGTGTCACACCCGTCTGTTTGGTCGACGGCACGTTCACCTGGCACAACCTCGATACCGGAGCCTCCGGATCGGATGACTGGGCGCTGTCCGGCTGGGATGGGCCGGAAGCGGGTACCGTGCGCTATTTCGACCCCGGGCCAGGGCGCGTCGAGGTCACTATCGCGCCGGCGACACCACACCTGCCGGGTGGGGGCGAGTTCACGGCGTCCTGAGCGCGAATCTTCGAAGGAGACAAGGAGTTACGGGCGGTTCTCGGTCCGGTCGTGTTTCTCGACGAAGCTCAGGAACCGCGGGATCACCTGGTCGGGGTTCGCCCACAGTAGGTCGTGTCCCACCCCTGGCTGAATCTCGACGTCGGCCGACGGGATGTGCTTGCGGACGCGTGCTGCCTGGATCTCGGGATCGTTGGTGATCGTCTCGGCGCCGAACAAGACCAGTAGCGGCGCCGCGACACGGGCCAGTTCGTCGTCGGTGATCGTGCGTTCCCACGGCACGCCCATCCGATATTTCACTCCGGCCACGATCATCGCGAATTCCTCGTCGGTGGGTGCGTACCCGGGCATCATCCACTTGTTGAACTTCCGGAGCCGCTCGGCTGTCGGCCTGACACCCATGAGGAGGAACTTCAACAGCACTCTCGCGCGCGGCCTCGCGAACGTGGCGCCGCCCGGCTCGAACAGGGTCACGCTCGCCAGCCGCTCGGAGTGGTGTGCTGCGATGTTCATGGAAATCCAGGCGCCCATCGAGTTTCCGGCGAGATGGATGCGCTCCTCGCCGAGTCCGTCGAGTAGTTCGACCATCCATCGGGCCAAGTCGGCGCCGTCCGCGAGAGGCGTTGTCTGTGTGCTGCGTCCCGCCCAGCCGATGACGTCCGGTGTGTAGACAACACGGTCGCGGGCGAGGTCCTCGATGAATGAGGCCCAGATCTGCCCGTTGCCGGAGATGCCCGGAAGCAGAAGAAGCGGTATGCCGTCCCCGCTTCCGGATCGGCGCACATACGTTGTGCCGAAGGGTGTTTCGATGTTGATCTCGGTCGACGATATGGGCCATTGCGCCGCGAGAGTGTCGTACGCGCGCATGAATTCGTCCCTGGCCTCGTCGTTCTTGAACTGCCCGATCTTCGGCATGCGTCCCCTCCATTCTTCATGGTATGTGCGTATCACGTTTATGATACGCACATACCAGCAAGATGGGGAAACGTCCGGAACGAAAGGCTGAGCAACCCGTGCCACGATTGGTCGACCATGAGGTGAGGCGACGGGAGATCACCGACGCCGTGCGCCGTGTCATCGTCGCGGGCGGATTGGAAGGAGTGACCTTCCAATCGGTCGCGGCGGAAGCGGGGATATCCGTGCGGCTCGTCCAGTACTACTTCGGTACCAAGAAGGAGTTTCTCCTGGCCACCCACCGGTCGGTGATGGAAGACGCTGGAGCCAGGTTCGGTGAGCGATTGGCGGCGCAGGGTGATGCTGCCCCGCGTGAGGCGATCCGCACGATTCTCACCGAACTACTTCCGCTCGACGATCGGCGCCGAGAGGAGGCGATCGTGCTCGGAGCGTTCAATTCGGCGGCGATCGTCGGCCGGGGGCTCGCTGCCGAGGAGACCCATGCGGCACCGCGTGCGCTCGTTGCGATCGTCGCCCACCACCTGGGGCGGGAGGGGGATCTGCCGGGCACGATCGATCTCGATGCCGAACTCGTTCTCGCCGCCGTCGGTGGCCTCGCGCAGGGCATGTTGGCCGGTGTCTACGCCGAGGGTCGCGCGGTTGAGCTCGTCGACCACCTGCTCGATCGAACGGTGCGTCGTTCCTGATCTCGAGCCTTGCGGATCACGTCGTGTTCACCGCGCGTCGGCGTCGACGGGCCGGTCCGGGGCATGTTCCGAGGAGTCCCACTGGCCTGTCGTGTAGCAGTCCACTATGCGCGATACTGGACCGGTGATCACACGCGCGATAGGAGCCAGTTCGCTGGTCCGCGACCTCGGAAACTGGCAGGACACCGGTGACGTGCGCTCCGCGTACAGGGCCCTCGCCGACGGCATCCGCCTCCTCGTTCACGACGGCCGTGTCCCGCAAGGCGTGGCACTGCCGAGCGAGCGGGAACTCGCGTCGGCCTTGTCGCTGAGCCGCACCACCGTCACCTCGGCGTATTCGGCGCTGCGTGACGAGGGTTACCTCCGCAGCAGGCAAGGTGCGCGCAGTACGGTCGCGATGCCTGCGGGCGGGGCGCGTGCCCGCAATGCGGTCAAGACGGGGCCTCCCGGCGTCGATGCGATCGACATGAGCAACGCGTCGCTCCCGGCCCCCGCTGCCGAGATCGAAGCCGCGTACGAACTGGCATTGCGATCGATGTCGGTATACCTGTCGTCGCACGGCATGGAACCGATCGGTGTGACGGAGCTGCGTGAAGTGATCGCACGCCGGTATCGCGAACGCGGACTGCCTACCTCGCCGGAACAGATCATGGTCACCAGCGGCGCCCAGCACGCTATGCGGCTGCTGCTCGGTGTGCTCACCGATCCGGGCGACCGGGTGATCGTCGACCATCCGACCTATCCGAATGCGCTCGAAGCGATCCGACGGCACGGTGCACGTCCGATCCCGGTGCCGGTCCGACCGGAAGCCGGACCCTCCGGCGGGTGGGATCTCGGTGCGCTTGCCAGTGCCTCGCGCCAGACCGCCGCGCGCACAGCGTTTCTCGTCCCCGATTTCCACAACCCCACTGGTCTGTGTCTCGACGAGGACGGTCGCGCCGAACTCGCGCGCATCATGTACGACGCACGGATGACTCTCGTCGTGGACGAGACGATGGTGGATCTGTGGCTGGATGCTCCGGCACCCCCGCCTGTCGCGTCGTTCCCGGCCGGTTCCTCGGTGGTGACGATCGGATCGACCGGCAAGTCCCTGTGGGGCGGGCTGCGCGTGGGGTGGATTCGTGCCGACCGTGAGCTGATCGGCCGGCTCACCGGCGCACGGTCGGGTGTCGATCTCGGTACACCCGTCATGGAGCAGTTCGCCGCCGCACATCTGCTGTCGGACGTCGAAGAGCTTCTCGAACAACGACGTACACAACTCCGGGAGCAACGACAGGCGCTGTGTGAGGCACTCGACGACCGCTTGCCCGACTGGCAGTATACCGAAGGTCAGGGCGGGATGTCGCTCTGGGTGCGGATGCCCGAACCGGTATCGACATCCCTCGCTGCCATCGCGCCGAGCCACGGTGTACTACTCGCGGCCGGACCGCGTTTCGGGGTTCAGGGAGCCTTCGAACGATTCCTACGGTTGCCGTACACGCAGCAGCCGGACTCACTGCGCCACGCCGTGGCGATGGTCGCCGACGCATATGCCCAGGTAGCGCAGGGCGGTGACATCGAGGTGTCTCGGCTCGTCGTCTGAACGCTCGGCGTCTTGGGGGACAGGAAGATTCGAGATGTCGTTCGGGTTCAGGGGTACGGGAGGACCGAGGCGCCTCGTGCGTCGAGCAAGAGGGACATCGAGGCCAGTTCCTGCTGTTGTTCGTCGACCATCGACAGCGCCCTCGCTCGCACAGCCGGGACGGCGGTGGTGTCCAGTGCCGCCGCTGCCATCTCGATACCACCCTGGTGGTGCCGGATCATCAACTGCAGGAACAACACCTCGCGTTCGGGGCCTGCCGTCTCATGGAGTCGCGTGAGGTCCTCGTTCGACGCCATACCCGCCATCACGGTGTGATCGCCGTGGCCGCCCTGCGACGCTGCCGCCTGAAAGGGTGCTCCCACGAGTTCGAGCCAGCCGGTGAGCGTACCGATCTCCCGCCACTGTGAGGCACGGATCTGACCGGCCACGGCACCGACATCGGATGACACAGCGGTACCGAGAAGATCGACCATGGTGATGGCCTGCTGGTGATGGACCGACATGTGCTGCGCGAACTCCACGTCACGATCCGAGAGTTGCACCATCGCCGCGTCCGGGTGCTCGCCGTAGCTACTTCGGCCGATGAGGAATCCGGTGGTGAGACACACAGCGACGAGGAGCGCCGTGACGGCCGGGAGCAACCATGATCGGGTTCTCATCGCGAGGGATAGACGGACGGGTCGAGTTGCAACGCCATGAATCCGTTGTCCATGCACGTCACATACAGCATGTCGCCGTGGAACTCGGGTGGTGACAGACACCAGTCGGCAGACAGGTCGGCTCCGACCAGCCGGCTCTGATCGTTGATGACCCCATCCGCGCCGGTCTGGCCCTGCATCAATGCCCGCGCCAGCGCGAACGTGCCGATCACCGGCGGTGCGGCGATCGAGCCGAGTGTCGCATGCAGCGAGTTCGGCAATTGCCGATGCTTCCCGGTCTGCGCGGGCGGATTGAAGTAAGCGATCTCCCGGAACCGATCCGGATCGCTCACATCGAACACTCGAATGCCGGATTGAATCCAACTGCACGCCATGGTCGAAGGATCGTCTACTCGGTCGACCGAGCAATAGTGGGCGTCGTAACCGAACGGTCCGTTGCTCGCATTGCTCGACGCCCACCGGTCCTGATTCTCCGGAAGATTGATGGACAGTTTCGCGCTCGTGCGCCACCGAGGGGTCGCGGGGTCGGTGATATCGAAGAGTTTGACACCGCCGGAACCGCCCTCGTCGACGGTGAACAAGTGCGGTGTGCCGTCGTAGGTGACGTGAATGCTGTGCTGATTGAGCAGCCCGTCGGTCCAGAACTTCGCGCCGATATGCGGCAGGGGGTGGCCGATCACGGTGCGTGGCGCGCGGTTCTGCACCGCGGACACGTCGATGATCGTCAGCCCGGCAAGATTGGACAGGAACATGGTGTTGCCGTCGGGAGTGAAACCCATACCGTGTGCAGCAACTCCGGTCAGTCCGCCCCACACCACCATCGGATGCGCGGGGTCGGTGATGTCGACGGCGCTGATCCACCCGGGAGCGATGCCGGAAGCCCAGTAGGTGTTGCCGTCGGGGGAGAAGTCGCCTTCGTGAGTGGTGATCGGGATCGGCATGTTCGGCAACGATCCGGTGGCAGGGTTGAGCAGGCGAGGATGGGCGCAGTCCTGCGAAATGTCGTAGACCGAGATGTATCCGGCGCTTTCGATCAATCCGACGCCGGTGCCGACGAGTAAGCCGCGTTCCTCGTGCACCTTCAACGACTCCCAGGTGCCGCCGATCATCGCGGGTTCGGTCAACAGGGCGGTGGGTATGGGGTTTGCGGGGTCGCTGACATCGAGGACCTGCACCCCGGCGTCGGGCCCGAGAAGATTGGTCGGCCACGTCGAGGCGATGTATGCGCAGTTCTCGTAGGTCGGGCTGACCGGTCCGGCCCCACGACCCTGGTACTGCCCGACCAAGTCGATGTTGCAGTTGTAGCCCTCGGTGCTGCGGCCGGATCTGCGATCATCGAGCGGGACTTCACCTTGGATACCGGTCTCGACCAGATCGCCGGGGCGGCAGTCGGCAGGCTCGACCGCTGTGGGCCACACACCGGTGAATTCGTCGAACCCGGCCGGTGGCGTCGCGTGTGCGACGGTGGAGAACGCGACCATCAGCGACATGGCCGCGAGCGCGACCCCGAGATGCTTCACCGGGCAGTCCGGTTGTTCGAAGCCAATTCGCGCAACGTCGCCGACACCTCGCCGGGACATTCGAGCGGCCCACAGTGGCCCGTATCGAACGTTCTGAGTTCGATCAGATCAGGCAATCGGTCGGCGATCCATCGGGACCGAGACGGCGGTGCAATCCGATCGTTACGCCCGGCTATGACGACGGTGGGAGCGGTCAGCGCCGCTGGGTCGACCGTGGACAGCAGACCGACGAGCATTGCTCCGTATCCGCCTCGGCCGCGCGCGGGTGTCGCGCCGATGATCCGGTCCACCTCCACTCCGACCGACCTGTCGGCGGAGGTGCCGACCGCGACGCGGGAAACCAGCTGTCTGCGTAGGGGGAGTCGTTTCGGCAGCGGTAGCCGCGCAAGCGGAACCGCGGTCTGTGCAAGCCGTCGTCGCGTGGAGACGAGGAATTCGGGTCCACGCAGGAACTGGACGTTGTCGAGAATCTCGCCGGGAGTGGTGTTGACGAGCGCGACCGACGACACGCGTTCTGCGATGTCGTCGGGATATCGCTGCGCCCAGGCCATCACGGCGATCCCTCCCATGGAATGACCTGCGACCACCGCAGTCGTTCCGCGCGGGATCGTTGCGTCGAGGACGGCATGCAGGTCGTCGGCGAGGTGGTCCATCGTGTAGGCCCCGGCGCGCGGTGCGTCGCTGCGGCCGTGACCACGATGGTCGAACGCCACCACCCGGAGTTCCTTGCTGAGTTCGCGAATCTGATTGTGCCAGAATTCGGTCGAGCACAGGATGCCGTGAGAAAGCACGATGGTGGGCGCACCGTCGGGGCCGTGGACCTCCGTATGGAGACGTGTTCCGTCGGCGCTGTGGACGTCGAGCACCGTGTGTGAGCGCAGCTTCGCATTCGGTCGGGTCTGCTCGATTGCACGACGCGCTTGCGGGACCAGCCGGACGAGCCGGGGGAGGCGCGGCACCGTCGCGCGGGACAGGGCCGCGAGAGCGTCGAACATCCGTTGCCGCCGCGGGGTCCACTCGAGTCCGAGGAGCTCGCGCAGCTCCGGTGTCAGAAGACCCGCCGTGACCGACGTCAGGATTGCGCCTGCGACCGGACGCACTGTGAGGTTCCACAGGAAGGCGAGCCCTGGAACCTGGATCGGTGGGGCCTGGGGCGAACCCGCGACCGCAAGGACCCGATCGGTGATGTCGGAACGTGAGAGCCGGGTTCTCGTCATCTCGTCGAACCACACGAGGAAATCGGCCCACTCGGCAGGCATGTCTTTGTCGCGGATGCCGTAGAGCTTCCCTACCTGGCGCATCTCGAGGTAGAACTTTTCGACCTCGCCCGGATTCCAGCCGCGTCCGAGCAGTTTCTGCTGGACGTAGACCCCGTGGACCAGGCTCGCATGTACCCAGTGGAACGGTTCCGGGTTCAACGAGCTCCAACGCGACCCGTCGGGATTCTTTCCCTTGATATCGACATGACGTTCGCGCAGCTTCCGGGCCGTTGCCAACGCCGATTCACGTCCGTAGACGACGCCCATGATCATGTCGAGGGTGCGTTGAGCGCGCCCGTAGGGGTCGGTTTCGAACACCGAGAATTCGCGAACGCCCGCCGCGACCACCGGGTGTGCGACGTCGATGAGCAGCCGGTGTGATGCACCGAGAACGAATGTCAGATCGCCGAAGACCGACCACGCGACGGATTCGGGGCCCAGCGGGGCGAGCTGCACATCGGGTGTCGAACTGGGGGCCTCGGCTTCCACCACGTCAGTCATGAGACTACTAGTAGCACAATCGTCTCAGCTGGGATACTGGATCTGTGACTCGTCCCGGTGCTCCGCTACCCAGGCTGTTCGAACGTGCGATCGAGAAGGCGGTGTCGCACGATTCCACAGGTAGCGACGAGGGGTTCTCGGGCAAGGACGTCGAGCAGGTGTACGACGCGGCACTGCACGTCCTGGCCGAGCGCGGTACTCGCGCGGCAACGGTCGACGACGTTGCCACGCGGTCCGGAGTCAGCCGCGCGACGCTGTTCCGGCGGTTCGGTGGCAAGGACGCACTCTTCGAAGCCGCTGTCGCCTACACGCTGCGCGGCTTCCTCTCCATGATCACCAGTGCCTTCGTCACCGTCATCGACCCCGCTGATCGCATCGCCGAAGCATTCGTCGCATGCTTGCGTCTGCGTCGTCGCCTCTTTGCCGGCAGTCACCGTTCCGGGGAGTTGCTCGCGCTCCTGTCGGCCGGAACACCGTCCCCGCTCGACATCGGTCACCGATTCATCGCCGCACGCATCGCCGCAGCGCAGGCCGAAGGGACGCTCCCACTGGGTGATCCGGACGGCCGGGCCGAAGCAGTCATTCGTATCACGCTGGGGTATCTGGTACTGCCCAGCACTCATTTCGACCTCGATGACGACGCGGTGGCCCGCGAGGTCGCACGCAGTGTCATCGCGCCCCTTGTCACCGGCGCAGGGAACTGACCGGATCTATCTCGGCCGACCCGCCGTGGGCTGTCGGTGGTCGGCGATATCGTGGATACAGGACTCGAAGCCGGGTCTGTGTTCGACGAAGTGAGGGTCGATCGTGGCCGCGCAGGATCCGCTGCAGACGCAGCGCGACGCCGGGCCCGACGTTGCTGCAGAATTGGCTGCGGCCGGATTCGTCGAGGCGGAAGAGATCGGCCGCGGCGGGTTCGGAATCGTCTATCGCTGCCGGGAGGTCGCGCTCGACCGGATCGTGGCGGTCAAGGTCCTCACTTCGGATCTCGACGTCGACAACCTCGAACGATTTCTGCGCGAGCAGCGCGCGATGGGGCAACTGTCGGGCCACCCGAACATCGTCAACGTGCTGCAGATAGGCACCACAGATTCGGGACGGCCGTACCTGGTGATGCAGTATCACCCCCGTGATTCACTCGACGCGCTGATCCGCCGGTCCGGCCCGCTGCACTGGCACGACGCACTCCAGTTCGGCATCAAACTGGCAGGTGCCCTGGAGACCGCCCACCGGCTCGGCATCGCGCACCGTGACGTCAAACCCGCGAACATCCTGCTCACCCAGTTCGGCGAACCGCAGCTCACGGATTTCGGGATCGCCCGGATACGCGGGGGATTCGAGACTGCGACCGGTGAAGTCACCGGGTCCCCGGCATTCACCGCACCGGAAGTCCTGTCGGGGCGCACACCGACGGCAGCGTCCGACGTCTACAGTCTTGCGGCGACGGTCTTCTGCGCACTGACCGGGCATGCCGCCTTCGAACGCCGCAGTGGTGAGCGAGTGGTCGCCCAGTTCGTGCGTCTGACAACCCAGCCGATCCCCGACCTACGGGCGGATGGAGTCCCCGACGAATTGTGCGCCGCGATCGAGCAGGCGATGTCGGTGGACCCGGATTCCCGGCCGTCGACCGCCGCCGAATTCGGCGAGATCCTGCGTGCCGTGCAGGCAGAGCACGGGCTTCGCGTCGATGATCTCGCAGTGGCCGGACCGGCGAACGAACCCGGTGTGGTGCAGGTAACATCAAGTGGCACAACGTCATCCGATACGATTTCCGCGAGTGGACGCGCACGTTCGCGTCGTACGAGCGGCAGGTCCACCACCCCACCCGCTCCCGCAACTCGGTTCCGTCCGCCGGTTCCTTCCCGGCGACTCGTGGCGCGGTGGAAGTTGCTGCACCTGCTCGACGACTCGCATCGTCGCCGCCTGATCGTGGTGCACGCACCACCGGGTTTCGGTAAGACGATGTTCGCGATCGAGTGGCGCTATCAACTCGACGACCAGGGTGTCTCGGTGGCGTGGCTCAACGTCGACCACGACGACAACAACGTCGTGTGGTTCCTCGCGCACCTCATCGAGGCGGTCCGGCAGGTGCGACCCACCCTCGCACAAGAGTTGGGGCAAGCACTCGACGAACACGGCGACGACGCCGAACGCTACGTTCTGGCCTCGCTGGTCGACGAAATCCATGCGGCAGGGGAGCGGCTCGTGGTGATCGTCGACGACTGGCATCGCGTCACCGATTCCGCGACCATCGCGGCCATGGCATATCTGCTCGACAACGGGTGCCATCACCTCCAGGTCATGGTCGTCGGACGCACCCGCGCCGGTCTCCCCGTCAGCCGTATGAGGGTTCTCGACGAACTTGTCGAAATCGACCACAGCATGCTCACTTTCGACGTCGACGAAACGAAGAAGTTCCTCTCCCGACACACCGACATCGTTCTCGACGACGAGATCGTCGCGGATCTCGTCGCAGCCACCGACGGGTGGCCCGCGGCGTTGCAACTCGCGTCCGTTTCGCTGCGTGGTCACGACGACCCCGCGCATCTCGTCGCGCACCTGTCCGGACGCCACCGCGGCATCGGTCAGTTCCTCACCGAGAACGTCCTCACCTCGGTCGACGACGAACTCCTCGACTTCCTGCTCACTGCCGCGGTCACGGAGCAGACGTGTGGGAGCCTCGCATCGGCGCTGAGTGGGCACGGACACGGGCAAGCGATGCTCGAAGACATCGAGGACCGCGATCTGTTCCTGCACCGCGTCGACGAGGAAGGCCGGTGGTTCCGCTTCCAGCCGCTGTTCGCCGAGTTCCTGCGACAACGACTCGAACGCGACTTTCCGGAACGGATGCCAGGGCTCCACCGGAGTGCAGCGCAGTGGTTCGAACAGCATGCGATGACGCTGGAAGCCGTCGATCATGCTCTCGCGGCAGCCGACGACGACTACGCCGTCGACATCGTCGAACGTCACGCGCGGGACCTGCTCGCCGACGGCCGTGCCACCACGCTGCTGGGGTTGGCCGCGAAGCTTCCGCGCGGCGCCGTGGCAGCGCGGCCGCGCCTGCAACTCGCCCTGGCGTGGGCAAGCATCGTCGTCCACGACACTGCGCGTGGCCAGCGTGCACTCGCCATGGTCGAACGCGGTCTCGATGCGGACAAGATCACCGGCGCCGAGGCCATCGACGTCGCCGTCGAGGTGGAAGTGGTGCGGCGCATCGTCGACGTGCGCCGCGACCGGACCGGCCCAGCGGACGGGCTCGCCGAGAGGCTCCTGGCGCGCGCGGACACCCTCGCGCCGATCGTCGTGTCGTCGGGTCTGAACGCCGCGACGTTCGATGCCGTCTACCGCGGTGAATTCGAGGAGGCACGGCGACTGCAGGATCTCGCCGCTCCGTACCACGATCTCAACGCCGGGCCGTACAACCTGATGCACGGCAACGCGCTCCTCGGACTCGCCGCACTCGAACAACTCGATCTCGATGCGGCGGGCGAACTCCTGCGAGAGGCGTGGAGATTGTCCCGGCTCGGCAGCGGTGCGTACTCGTCGTCGGCCTTGCTCGCCGGGTCGGTGCTGGGGGAGTACTTGTACGAGCAGGGAGATCTCGACGAGGCCGAACGACTACTCGACGACGGCTACGAGCTGGGGGCCGAGGGCGGCGTCGTGGATTTCAAGATTGCACGATATGTGATCGGTGCTCGGGTGAAGGCGCTGCGCGGCAGGCATGACATCGCGGCGACCCGATTGGAGGACGGTGCGCGCGCTGCCGCGACGATGAAACTGGACCGTCTTGCTGCGGCCGTCGAGAACGAACGTGTCCGGTTGGGGTACCCGATCGCACATCCACGACCGGTCGCCGAATACGGCCGACCCCGTCCCGAGACGGGAATTGCGTTGCACACCGCCCAGATCGAGGAAGATACCGCGATCCGGTTGCTGCTCACGGATCCCTCGCCCGAACACGTTGTGCTAGCCCACCGGTGGGCGAGCGAGTGGTTCGTGTTACTTCAGCAACGCGGATTCCTGCACCGCGCGCAGCGCGCTCTCGAACTCGTCGAAGAGTGCGAGAAGCACGGTGCCGCCCCGGATCGCGACTGATCCGGGGCGGCAGCGCATCATTGCGCTCGTCCGATCAGACCCAGAGGGTCGTGATGTCGGTGGCCTCGCCGGCAGGTGCCGCCGGTGTGCCCCCCGGGGTGCGGGAGAACCGCGGAGCCGGTGCGTGCTGGGTGATGCCCTCGAGCTCGATGAGTGACCCCCGCGCAGCGATGTGCTCGTTCGCGGGTGCCTCAGCGAAGGTGAGTACGGGGGAGACGCACGCGTCGGTGCCGAGGAAGATCGCCGACCACTCGTCGCGGGTCTTCGACAGGAACTTCTCCGTGAACAGCTTCTTCATCTCCGGCCATGACGCCCGATCGTTCTGGGCGGGCAGCTCGGCCGCGTCGAGGTCGAGACCCTTCAGTAACAGCGCGTAGAACTGCGGTTCGATCGATCCGACGGCCATGTACTTGCCGTCCTTCGTCTCGTACACCTCGTAGTACGGGGCGCCGGTGTCGAGCATGTTCACACCGCGTTCGTCCGACCATGCACCGCGGCCGCGGAACGCCCACATCATGTGCGACAGTGCCAGCGCGCCGTCGACCATCGCCGCGTCGACGACCTGCCCCTTCCCCGACACGCCTCGCTCGACGAGCGCGGAGAGGATGCCGAAGATCAGGAACATCGAGCCGCCGCCGAAGTCGCCGACCATGTTCAGCGGAGGCACCGGACGTTCACCCTCACGGCCGATCGCGTGCAGCACACCGGTGAGGGAGATGTAGTTGATGTCGTGGCCGGCTGCGTTCGCCAGCGGACCTTCCTGGCCCCAGCCCGTCATCCGGCCGTAGATGATCCGCGGGTTGCGTTCGAGCACCACATCGGGGCCCAGGCCCATGCGTTCGGTCACTCCGGGACGGAAGCCCTCGATGAGCACGTCGGCGCGCTCGAGCAGCGAGAGCACCTTCTCGATGTCATCGGGGTTCTTGAGATCGGCCTCGATGATGCGACGGTTCCGCTGGATTGGATCGCGCGCGCCTTCCGGCGGGATGCCGCCGGGGCGCTGCACTGTGACGACGTCGGCGCCGAGATCGGCGAGCAGCGTCGCAGCGTGTGGTCCGGGGCCGAGTCCCTTGAACTCGACGACGCGGATACTCGCGAGGGGACCCTTCTTCTCAACTGCTTCAGCTGACACTCGTCGAACCTCACTCCGATACGTAGGGACTCTCGCAACGGAGAGTACCTTAGCGAGCGTTCAACATATGGGGTGTGTCACTGCTGTGTCACTGCTCGTACAGGTCGGCCTCGCCGAGTCCGGTCGCCTCGAACGCGTCCTGGAGACTGCCGTGGCGCACGACCGTGACGACCTGGTCCTCGACCACACGGAAGGCGATGGCTTCCTCGACCGGCGTGTCGGGGTCGGACGCCCAGGTCGACGTCTCCTCGACGACGACGATGCCGTGGTGCACGAACATACGTCCCATCTCGAGGGTCACGCCCGACGAGGTCGCCCATTCGCGTAGTTCGTCGAGGCCTTGGTCGGGATCATCGTCATCGGTGGGCAACACGATGTCGTCGCTGGACAACTCCACAAGGGTCTCGATGTCGTTGCTGTTGACGGCATCGTGCCAGGCCAGAACGGTCGCGATCTCCGAGGTGCTCATACGCCCAAGACTAGGTGAACGCGGTCGGTGTCGACACGAATGTGACCCGATCTGTTGCCGACGGAGGCGCGCACGGAGCAGAGTGGTGCCATGACGATCAGCGGCCAACTCGTGAGCTTCGTGCCGAGCACCGACCTCGATGTCTCGGAGATGTTCTATGTCGACACCCTCGGCTTCAGGAAGATCGATCGGGACAACTTCACGCTGGTGATCGACGGGGGCGAAGGAGCCCCCGTGCGGGTCACCCTCGTGCAGTCGCGCGGCGAGACGGGCTACACCGCCCTGGGCTGGCGGGTCCTCGACCTCGACGAGACCGTCGAACGACTCCGGGCCAAGGGCGTCGACTTCATTCGGTACACCGGGATGGATCAGGACGACCACGATGCGTGGACGGCGCCCGACGGGCTGCGGGTCGCGTGGTTCCGCGACCCGCACAGCAACGTGCTCTCACTCATCGAAAATCACGCCTGACGTCTGTCACGTCAGGAAGCTGCCCTTCACGAACCCGGTGAGCAGCACCGCGAACCCACCGATCTCTCCGACGATGAGCGCGGCCATCGCGAGACCCAGCCCCCGAGTGGGGTGCGCGAACTGATTGGTGGTGTCGCGCAACGCACCGTGAAGGATGTAACTGGCGATCGCGCCGACGAAGAACACCACGAGTACGGCGGCAGCCGCCAGATTCACCCAGGTCGGCCACGCACTGAGCTCGACGAAGACAGCCACGAGCAGCGTCGCGAACGAATACATCAACGCCGAACGGTGCGCGATGTCCACATACGGGTGCGCGAGGTGCGTCTCCGACGTTGCCATCTGTCGGTATTTCCACACGCCCAACCCCAGCGCGAGCAGGAATATCGATCCGGCCGCGAGCAACGTCAGTTCTGTGTCGACCCCCAAGTTCATTCGGACAGTATGCGATACGAGTGCAGATCAGCTGCAGCCGCTCGTGTTTCCACACGACGGGCAGGCGTGACACGATCCCGACCGCTGCATCTGTACGCCGCACTGCATGCAGTACGGTGCATCCGAACCGGAGCCGGACCGCGCCGGAGTCGACGCAACCTGCCCGTCGCGGGTGTCGGCGGTGGCGTACGCCTTCTCCGAGACCGGCAGCTCGGGAGCGAGTCCGTCGTGCGCGGCGCGCTCACCGCCGGTGCGCACACCGAGTTCCATCCGCTCGTCGGTTTCGAGATAGTCCACCGCAAGCCTGCGGAAGATGTAGTCGAGAATCGACGACGCGATCCGCAGATCCGGATCGTCGGTGATGCCCGCCGGCTCGAATCGTGTACTGGTGAACGCTCGCACGAATGTGCGCAGCGGGACCCCGTATTGCAAGCCGTAACTGACCGCCATGGAGAACGCGTCCATGATGCCTGCGAGGGTGGAGCCCTGCTTCGACACGCGGAGGAACATCTCGCCGGGACGCCCGTCGTCGTATTCGCCGATCGTGACGAAACCCTTGCAGTCGGCAACCCGGAACTCGAACGTGCGCGAATTGCGGGTGCGCGGCAGACGCTCGCGCCGAGCAGTCGCAACCGGAGCAATTGCCGGAGACGACGGTGTCGACGTCGACAGTGGCTGCCCGAGTTTGCAGTTGTCGCGGTAGACGGCGAGCGCCTTGAGCCCCAGCCGCCATGCGTCGACGTAGAGCCCGGCGATGTCGTCGACGGTGGCGGACTCCGGAAGATTCACGGTTTTCGAGATCGCACCCGACAGGAACGGCTGCACTGCGGCCATCATCGTCACATGTCCGCGCGGCGCAATGGCATTGCTGCCCATCGATGTTGCGAACACCGGATGGTGCTCGGTGCGTACATGCGGAGCGCCCGCGAGGGTGTGCACCCGATCCAGATGCGCGACGATATCGGCGACCTCGGCCGGACCGTATCCGAGTCGCGCCAGTGCCCGCGGCACACTGCGATTGACGATCGACAGACTGCCACCGCCCACGAGTTTCTTCGTCTTGACCAAGGCCAGGTCGGGCTCGATTCCGGTGGTGTCGCAGTCCATCGCCAGGCCGATCGTGCCGGTGGGAGCGAGCACCGTGACCTGACTGTTCCGCACACCGTGCTCGGTGCCGTCGGTGACCGCACGATCCCATGCTTCACGGGCCGCCGCCAGGACGGCCGGCGGGGCGAGTGCGGCATCGATGTCGTCGACCGCACCGCGGTGCCGTGCGAGCACGCCGAGCATCGAGTCGCGGTTCTCGTCGTACCCATCGAACGGGCCCGTTCGCTCCGCGAGGCGAGCCGACACTGCGTAGGCGTGCCCCGTCATCAACGCGGTGACAGCGGCGGCATATGCCCGGCCGGCGTCGCTGTCGTACGGAAGACCCGACGCCATCAGTAGCGCACCCAGATTCGCGTATCCGAGTCCGAGTTGCCGGAACCGGCGGGACGTCTCACCGACCTTCTCTGTGGGGTAGTCGGCGCGACCGACGAGAATCTCCTGCGCGGTGAGCATCACCGCGACGGCATGTCGGAAACCATCGACGTCGAACGTGCTGTCTTCCCGTAGGAAGGTCAGCAGATTCAGGCTCGACAGATTGCATGCGGAGTCGTCGAGGTGCATGTATTCCGAGCACGGGTTGGACCCGTTGATCCGGCCGGTCGACGTCGCGGTGTGCCAGCGATTGATCGTGGTGTCGTACTGCAGGCCGGGGTCTGCGCACTCCCATGCCGCGGCAGCTATGCGCTGCAGAAGATCTTGTGCCCGGACCGTGCGTACGACCTCGCCGGTGGTCACAGCGCGCAGCGGCCAGCGGGCATCGTCGACGACGGCCTGCATGAATTCGTCGGTGACCCGCACCGAATTGTTCGCATTCTGATACTGCACCGAATGGATGTCGGAGCCATCGAGACCCATGTCGAATCCGGCGTCGGCGAGTGCGCGTGCCTTGCGCTCCTCGATCGCCTTGCACTCGACGAACTCTTCGATGTCGGGATGGGCGACGTCGAGAATCACCATCTTTGCGGCACGGCGGGTCTTCCCGCCCGATTTGATGGTCCCCGCAGACGCGTCGGCGCCGCGCATGAAGCTGACCGGCCCCGACGCAGTGCCACCTCCTTCGAGAGGCTCGACGGACGAGCGGATGCGCGACAGGTTCACGCCGGCTCCTGAACCGCCCTTGAAGATCACCGCTTCCTGCCGGTACCACTCGAGGATCGAATCGATGCTGTCGTCGACCGACAGAATGAAGCAGGCGCTGGCCTGCTGCGGAGTGTGAGGCACCCCGATGTTGAACCACACCGGGCTGTTGAACGAGGCCTTCTGATGCAGGAGCAGGTGCGTGAGCTCGGCGGCGAATGCGGACGGATCGTCGAGGTGACCGTCGGTGGTGCCCCACCCGGTGATCGTGTCGACGATGCGCGCCACCACATCGCGCAGCGAATGCTCGCGACTCTCGGCACCGAGCCCACCGCGGAAGTATTTCTGCGTGACGATGTCGGTGGCGTTCTGCGACCAGGACTCCGGGAACTCGACGCCCGATTGCTCGAATACGACTTCACCTGTGCCGTGATGGACGATGCGAGCGTCGCGGCGCTGCCAGGTCACTTCGTCGGCGGGATCGACCCCCGGTGTCGTGAACCAGTAGACATCGGCACGAGCGTGATCGGGCCCCACGGTTGTGGTGCGCTGCCCTGCGCTGCTCGACTGTGCTGCACTGCTCATCGCTTCTCTTCCTGGACGGCGACGGATGCCACATATAGTCCCACCATGGTCCCACCGCGTCCCCGTATCTCTCCACGTCTCGGCACACCGTTGTCGCCGGGCGCCACCCGCGTCCTGCTGCTCGGATCGGGCGAGCTCGGCAAGGAGGTGACCATCGCGTTGCAACGACTCGGTGTCGAGGTCATCGCGGTGGATCGCTATGCGGATGCCCCCGGCCATCAGGTCGCGCACCGCGCCCACGTCATCGACATGGGCGACCCGAACGCAGTCCTCGCCGTCATCGAGGCCGAACAACCCCACCTGGTGGTCCCGGAAATCGAAGCCATCGCCACGGAAGCGCTCGCCACCGTCGAAGAACGCGGCCTCGCCGAAGTGATCCCCAACGCGCGTGCCACACAGCTGACGATGAACCGGGAGGGCATCCGCAGGCTCGCCGCAGAGGAACTGGGCCTGCCGACGTCGCCCTACCGATTCGCGAACTCGCTCGACGAGGTCCGGGCCGCTACCGAGGCGATCGGCTTCCCGTGCGTGATCAAGCCCGTCATGTCGTCGTCCGGCAAAGGCCAGTCGACGGTCCGTTCGGCCGACGACCTGAACGCCGCGTGGGAGTACGCCCTGGCCGGGGGACGCATCAACCACGGCACCGTCATAGTCGAAGGATTCGTCGACTTCGACTACGAGATCACACAGCTCACCGTGCGCGCCGTCGGCGAATCGGGGGAGCTCGAGACCTACTTCTGCGAACCGATCGGCCACCTGCAGCGCGACGGCGACTACGTCGAATCGTGGCAGCCGCAGCCGATGAGCGACGCGGCGCTCGCCCGTGCCCGGGAGGTCGCGGCGGCCGTGACCGGCGCGCTCGGTGGCCGGGGAGTGTTCGGTGTCGAACTGTTCGTCAAGGGCGACGACGTCTATTTCTCCGAGGTGAGCCCCCGCCCGCACGACACCGGGCTCGTGACGATGGGGAGCCAGCGTTACTCCGAGTTCGAGCTGCACGCCCGCGCGATTCTCGGGCTTCCGGTGGACGTGGAGCAGTTACGTCCGGGTGCCTCCGCGGTGATCTACGGGGGACTCGACGCAACCGGTATCGCATTCGACGGGCTCGTCGAAGCCCTGCGTACACAGGAGACCGATGTGCGCCTGTTCGGTAAGCCGGAATCGTTCCTGCGTCGCAGGATGGGAGTGGCCGTCTCGACCGGCCCGGACATCGACAGCGCGCGCGAACGCGCGACACGTGCCGCATCGCTCGTTCGCCCGGTCGCGCCGTGAGTGCGGGCGGTGAGCTTCTCGTCGGGCTCGCGATCCTCGTGGGACTCGTCGGCATAGTCGTGCCGATCCTGCCGGGTGTCCTGCTGATCTTTGCGGCGGTCGCGGTGTGGGCGTTCATGACCGGCGGCACCGTCGCCTGGTCCGTATTTGCGGTGGCAACGGTCGCGCTGCTGGTCACCGGGGTAGTCAAATACACCTGGCCGGGTAAGCGACTTCAGCAGTCGGGGGTGCCCACTCGGTCGCTGATCATCGGCGGGGTGGTCGGCATCGTCGGTTTCTTCGTGATCCCGGTGATCGGCCTGTTCCTCGGGTTCCTGCTCGGCATGTACGTGTCGGAGGCGCAGCGGCATCGGACGCACAAGGACGCGTGGCGCTCGACGGTGGAAGCGACGAAGGCGGTGGGCCTGTCGATGCTCGTCGAACTGCTCGGTGGGCTCGTAGCTGCGGGCGCGTGGCTGGGTGCTGTGTTGTTCGTCTGAGAACGAGACCGGCCGGATGCCGCATCGGTAGATGTGGCATCCGGCCGGAGACGCGGTAGTGTGCAGCGTCTACTTGTGGGGTTCCGAGGCGCGGAACATGTCGTCGCGCTCGACGACCTTGACCCGCTCGCGGCCTTCCGCCTCACCGAGGCTGCGCTCGTGCGCATCGAGGCGGTACCAGCCCTGCCACGTGGTGTAGGGCAGGTTCTTCTCTTCGAGGAACTTCACGACGTCGTCCTCGCCCGGAAGTTCCGGAGCGGTGAGACGGCCCGCCGCGCGATCCTCGAGGAGGTTCGCGACGGTTTCGTTGGCGTCGCCCTTGGTGTGGCCGATCAGACCCACCGGGCCGCGCTTGATCCAGCCGGTGACGTACGTGCGCGGCATGAACCTGTCGGGGCCCTCGACGGTGTCGTCGGCGAGCACGCGTCCGGCCTCGTTGGGGACAGTGCCTGCCTGATCGTCGAACGGCAGGTTCGCGATGTTCTGAGACAGGTAACCCACCGCGCGGTACACGGCCTGCACGTCCCAGTCGCGGGTCTTACCGGTGCCGCGCACGTTGCCGGTGCCGTCGAGTTCGGTGCGCTCGGTGCGAAGGCCGACGACCTTGCCGTCCTTGCCGAGAACCTCGGCGGGCGACTCGAAGAAGTGCAGGTACAGCTTGTGCGGGCGATCGCCTGCATCGCGGATGGCCCAGTCCTGCAGGGTGTTGGCGACCATGTCGACCTGCTTGGAATTGCGGCGTGCCGCCTCGGAGCCTGCGTCGTAGTCGATGTCCTCGGGGTCGACGATGACCTCGATGGTCGGCGAGTGGTCGAGTTCGCGCAGCTCGAGCGGCGTGAACTTGGCCTGGGCCGGTCCGCGACGCCCGAAGACGTGTACCTCGACGGCCTTGTTGTTCTTCAGGCCTTCGTAAACGTTCGGCGGAATCTCGGTGGGCAGCAGTTCGTCGCCGGTCTTGGCGAGCACGCGCGCGATGTCGAGCGCGACGTTGCCGACGCCGAGGACCGCGACCTTCTCGGCCTCGAGAGGCCAGACGCGCGGAACATCGGGGTGGCCGTCGTACCAGGACACGAAGTCTGCGGCGCCGTAGCTGCCGTCGAGATCGATGCCGGGGATCTTCAGTTCGCGGTCGGCGTTGGCGCCGGTCGAGAAGATCACCGCGTCATAGAAGCGGTACAGGTCGTCGAGCGTGATGTCGACGCCGTAGTCGAGATTGCCGAGCAGACGCACGTTCGGCTTGTCGAGCACCTTGTGCAGCGCGGTGATGATGCCCTTGATGCGCGGATGGTCGGGCGCAACGCCGTAGCGGATGAGGCCGAACGGGGCCGGCATGCGTTCGAACAGGTCGATGCTCACCCCGGGATCCTGCGCAGTGTCGGACTTCATGAGTGCATCGGCGGCGTAGATACCGGCGGGGCCGGCACCGACGATCGCGACGCGAAGGGGACGGCTCTGATCAGTCACAGGGGATCAACTACCTCTTCGATGTGCGGACGGACATATCCAGCTTAAATTAAGGCTGCCCTCAGTGGGCGGGCGCAGGTTGCGCGGGATGACGGCGGAGGAGAACTCCGGGAATCGTCGGGAGAATCGCTTCAGCGACAACACATGTGGGCACTCACGCGGCACAGGTCGACGGCGAGGCGTCGAACGAGCGGAGTGGTGGCCATGGTCAATTCCTACCTCACTAGGGTTTATTGGCGCAAATGCGGCCGACCGGCGCGGATCCGCCGACGATAGGATGATCCGCATGGCACAACGGCGTGACCCCGAACCCGAACCCGACGGTCTCGACCCGGACGGACCCACGCGCAGCACGCCCTGGCCGTTCATCGGGGCCGTGCTCGTGATCGCCTTCCTCGCGCTGGTGCTCGTCGTCACGCAGATCCTCTCGCCCGAGGGCGAGAACCTCGACGACAACGAACGGATCACACGCACGGCCAGCGACTACGTCAAGGCCCTCAACGCGGATGACGAGGACGTCCTCGTCATTCTCCGCTGTGGCGAACTGGGCCGCGGTGAGGGGCCGCTCGCCGGGGTCGACGGCGACATCGACCTGCAGCGCAGCGACAACGTGGTCATCGACGGCGACAAGGCCACCGTCGACGTCACCACCGAGATCGACGGAGAGTCGACAACCGAGACGTGGCACCTGACTCTCGTCGACGACGTCTGGCGCGTCTGCACTGCATGATCGACCCGGTTCGATCCTGCGGGTCGTGGACCGCCGCACTATCCCGCGTAATCGCTCGTCGCTGACCTGTGAAAAGGTATTCCCGTGAGCTACGCAGGTGATATCACGCCGCAGCACGCCTGGGAGCTGCTGCAGGAAAATCAGGATGCCGTGCTCGTCGATGTGCGCACCGACGCCGAATGGAAATACGTGGGTGTGCCCGACACCGCATCGATCGGCCGCCGCACGCTGTTCGTGGAATGGGTGTCGTACCCGGACGGCGCCCCCAACGAGCGCTTCGTCGACGAGCTGAAGGACGCTGGGATAAGCGGTGGGCCGGTGATCTTCCTGTGTCGTTCGGGTCAGCGTTCGATCGGCGCCGCCGAAGCTGCGACGGCCGCGGGCCTGGCCCCTGCGTACAACGTTCTCGAAGGATTCGAAGGGCCGCTCGATGCCGGTAAGCATCGCGGCGGACAGGGCTGGCGGGCCGCGGGCCTGCCGTGGAGGCAGTCGTGAGTGCAATTCCCCAGGGTGGTGCGTTCAGCAAAGCGCTGCCCGATTCCGTGCGTCCCGCCACACTCGGTGTGCGCGGTGGTGTGCTGCGATCCGGTTTCGAGGAAACGTCCGAGGCGCTCTACCTCAACTCCGGGTTCGTCTACGAATCGGCGGAAGCCGCCGAGCAGGCATTCACCGGCGAGGTCGACCACTTCGTGTACTCCCGGTACGGCAACCCGACGGTGACGATGTTCGAGGAGCGGCTGCGTCTGCTCGACGGTGCCGAAGCCTGCTACTCCACGGCATCGGGCATGTCGGCGGTGTTCACGGCGCTGGCCGCGCTGCTCGGCAAGGGCGATCGATTGGTCGCAGCACGCAGCCTCTTCGGCTCATGCTTCGTGGTGTGCAACGAGATCCTGCCCAGGTGGGGTGTGGAGACGGTGTTCGTCGACGGTGAAGACCTCGACCAGTGGGAGAAGGCGCTGTCGGTGCCCACCACCGCGGTGTTCTTCGAGACCCCGTCGAACCCGATGCAGACTCTCGTCGACGTCCGCAAGGTGTCCGAGATGGCCCACGCGGCAGGCGCAAAGGTTGTGCTGGACAACGTCTTCGCTACCCCGTTGCTGCAGCGCAGTCTCGATCTCGGTGCCGATATCGTCGTGTACTCGGGTACCAAACACATCGACGGGCAGGGCCGGGTGCTCGGCGGAGCGATCCTCGGACCCCAGGACTACATCGACGGCCCGGTCAAGAACCTCATCCGCCACACCGGCCCGTCGCTGAGCCCGTTCAACGCGTGGACCTTGCTCAAGGGTCTCGAGACGATGCCCGTGCGGTTGCGTGCCGCGGTCGATTCCACGTTGCGCATCGGGCAGTTCCTGGAGTCGCATTCCGAGATCAGCTGGATCAAGTACCCGTTCCTCGAGTCGCATCCGCAGTACGACCTGGCGAGATCCCAGATGAGCGGGGGCGGGACCATCCTCACCTTCGAACTCGCCGCCGCTGAGGGCGAAGGCAAGAAACGGGCGTTCGAGCTGCTGAACAAGCTGCGCGTCGTCGACATCTCCAACAACCTCGGCGACTCCAAGTCGCTCATCACGCACCCTGCCACCACGACCCACCGGGCGATGGGCCCCGAAGGACGTGCCGCGATCGGTCTGACCGACGGCGTCGTGCGCTTGTCGGTGGGGCTCGAAGATCCCGAGGATCTGCTCGAAGACCTGGAGCAGGCGCTCGCCTGACCCCGAAACGCTGTGGGATACGCTGCGGGGGCTCTGCCAATCGGGCAGGGCACCCGCAGCGTTTCGGTGAAGCCGGTGAGAATCCGGCGCTGTCCCGCAACTGTGAGACCGGTATTCGACCGGTGAGCCAGGTCAGCCGGCGCCGCGGGCACGTACTGGTCCTCGGACGAAGGACGGTGTCGTGCCGCAACTGCTCGTTGCAGCCGTGCTGTTTTCGTCCTCCGAACCACGGAGGATGGTTGTGACCCTCACTTCCCGCAGGTTTCTCACCGCCGGTATCGCTGCCCTCGCACTGGTGATCGCCGGTTGCGGCAGCGGTGACGATGCCGCGTCCGACAGCGCTCCACCTGCTGAATCCGGAACCCCGCAGGCCATCGTGTCGCTGAGCCCGACCACCACCGAGATGCTCTACGCGGTCGGTGCGGGCGACCAGGTGGTCGCCGTCGACGACCAGTCCGACCATCCCGAGGGTGTGCCGGTCACCGATCTGTCCGGCTACAACCCCAACGTCGAGGCCATTCTGGGTTACGACCCCGATCTCGTCGTCGCCACCGACGACAACGGCGACCTCGTCGCCGGACTCGAGAACGCCGGCGTCGAGGTCCTGATGCTGCCCGCCGCCGTCACGATCGACGACACCTACGCCCAACTCGAGCAGGTCGGTGCTGCGACCGGTCATGTCGGTGACGCCGCCGAACTCGTCGCGCAGATGCAGACCGAAATCGACGAGATCGTCGCCTCCGTACCCGAGCGTGAGGCACCGCTGCGGTACTACCACGAACTCGACAACACGTACTACAGCGTCACCGACGACACCTACATCGGTCAGATCTACTCGATGCTGGGGCTGACCTCCATCGCAACCGGCGGCGACGGATACCCGCAGTTGTCGTCCGAGTTCATCGTCGAACAGAACCCCGATCTGATCTTCCTCGCCGACTCGCAGTGCTGCGGTGTCACACCCGAGACGGTCGGCGAACGCGCGGGCTGGGCGGAACTCACCGCAGTCCGCGACGGTCAGGTCCATGTCCTCGACGAGGACATCGCGAGCCGGTGGGGCCCACGCATCGTCGACCTCGTGCGTGAACTCGCCGCGATCGTCGTCGCCGTCCCCGCAGGCCAGCCTGCACCGTGATCACATCGCGTCGCCGCGCACTCGTACTGGGTGGCGCGGTGGTCGCCCTTGTTGCGGCGATGCTCGTCGGGATCCTCGTCGGTCCGGCCGGGCTCACCCCCCAGGGCGTGGTGCTCGATGTGCTCGACAAGATCCCGTTCGTCGACGTCGACTCGGGCCTGAGCACCCGGCAGCAGGCGATCCTGTGGAACATTCGCATGCCTCGGGTGGTGCTCGGCGTGATCGTCGGCGCGATGCTCGCGATCGCAGGAGCCGCCTACCAGGGTGTTTTCCGTAACCCGCTCGCCGACCCGTACCTGCTCGGCGTGTCGAGCGGTGCGGGCCTCGGCGCGACACTGGCAATCGTCGTAGGGGGCGCAGCCGGATTCGCCGGGGTGCCCGTCGCCGCATTCGCAGGCGGGATGCTCGCCGTCGGAGCCACCTACGCCCTGGGGCGCACCGTCGGTGGCAGTCGCACCGAGGTGATCATCATCCTTGCCGGTGTCGCGGTTGCGGCATTCGCCAACGCCATCCAGACGTTCTTCATGCAGCTCCACGACGACACGCTGCGCCAGGTGTATTCGTGGATGCTCGGACGTCTTTCCACCGACGGCTGGTCCGACGTGCGGACCGTGCTGCCGTACGTCATCGTCTCGGTCGTCGTGATCATGCTGCACAGACGCACCCTCGACGTCATGTCGGTCGGCGACGTCGAAGCCTCGAGCCTCGGCATCAACCCGGCCCGCGTCCGGCTGATCCTCGTGTGCATCGCGACGCTCGGCACCGCCGCCGTCGTCTCCGTCAGCGGCCTGATCGGGTTCGTCGGCATCGTCATTCCCCACGCCGTCCGGTTGCTGATCGGTCCCGGGCACCGCATGTTGTTGCCGCTGTCGCTGATGGTCGGCGCAGCGTTCCTCGTACTCGCCGACGTCCTGGCCCGCACGGTGATGTCGCCTGCCGAACTGCCGATCGGTGTCGTGACCGCGGCGATCGGTGCGCCGTTCTTCCTCGTCGTACTGCGGCGGAGCAGGGGTGTGGCATGAACGGCGTGACCTGTCGAAGTCTGTGCGCCGAGCGCGGCGGCGTGCGGGTGCTGCACGACGTCGATCTCGTCGTCGGCGCGGGAGAGTGGGTGTCGCTCGTCGGGCCCAACGGGTCGGGCAAGACCACGCTGCTGCACGCGCTCGCCGGACTGGTGCAAGCCGACGGCGAGGTCGAGGTCGCGGGAGTGACACCGCGCCATTCGGGGCGTCGCGCGATCGCGCGCGCGGTCGCGCTGATGCCGCAGCGACCCATCGTTCCCGAGGGCGTCACCGTGCGTGAGCTGATCCATCTCGGCCGTACCCCTCATGTTCCGCGTTTCGGTAGTGAACAACCGCGTGACCGCGAGATCGTCGAACAGGTCATCGCGAGGCTCGAACTCGAGAACTTCGCGTCGCGGCTCGCGACCGCGCTGTCGGGTGGTGAACTGCAGCGGGTCGTGTTGGCCCGGGCGCTTGCGCAGCAACCGAAGGTGTTGCTGCTGGACGAGCCCACGAGCGCGCTGGACATCGGACATCAGCAGCAGGTGCTCGACCTCGTCGATTCGATGCGCCGCGAAGGCGAGCTCACGGTGATCGCGGCGATGCACGATCTGACGTCGGCGAGTCAATACGGCGAGCGGTTGGTGCTGCTGGACCGGGGTCGGATCGTCGCCGACGGACTGGCCGCCGAAGTGCTCACCGTCGAGCGCATCGCCGAGATCTACGGTGCCCGCGTCGAGGTGCTCGACCGCCCCGCGGGTCGCGCGGTGCTGCCCTTGCGTGACCGGCCCGAACCCGTCGAACCGCAGGAGCTGTGATGGAGGTATTGCTGCTGGGCACCGGCGCTGCGGACGGGTGGCCCAACCCCTTCTGCCGGTGCAATTCGTGTGGGGATGCGGCACGCAGGAACGAGGTTCGCGGGCAGACGGCAGCGCTGGTCGACGATGTGCTGATGCTCGACTGCGGACCCGAGGCACCCCGCGCGGCGGTGCGGTTCGGCCGGACCCTCGCGGATGTCCGCCACGTCCTGCTCACTCACGCGCACCCGGATCACCTGGGTCCACAGGCTCTGCTGTTCCGGTCGTGGGTGGACGCGGGGCATGTCGTCGATGTTGTCGGCCCACCTGACGCCGTCGATGTGTGCCGGCCGTGGGTCGGGCCCGGGGACCCGGTGCGGTTCGTGCCGGTCGAGGCCGGCGACGAACTGCAGGTCGGTGAGTACACGGTGCGGGTACTGCAGGCGCAACACAAGGTGTTCCGTGACGGAGATGCGGTGCTCTACGACGTCACCGGGCCCGACGGGTCGCGGATCCTCTGGGCCTGTGACACCGGGCCACTACCGGAGTCCTGGTTCGACGCGGTGCGTGACGCCGCTTTCGATGCGGTGTTCCTCGAAGAGACCTTCGGGGACCGATCCGACCTGTCTGCCGGGCACCTGGGCTTGACCGAGTTCGCCGAGGCCGTCGAGTCTCTGCGCGGATGCGGCGCTGCGACGGCCTCGACCGATGTCGTCGCAGTGCATCTGGGACATCACAACCCACCGATCGCACAGCTTCGTGAACGGTTGCGATATTGCGGTGCCCGCGTGGGAACCGATGGGGAGGTGCTGCACATGGGATCCGGATCGTCGGGTTCCCGCACTCTTGTGCTGGGCGGGGTTCGCTCGGGCAAGTCGCGTCATGCGGAGGAACTGTCCGCGGCATACGAATCGGTGACGTACGTCGCGACCGGGGGAACTCGCGAAGGGGACGAGGAATGGGCACGCCGTGTCGCGCTGCACCGCGAGCGACGACCCGACTCGTGGGCGACCATCGAAACGGTCGACGTCGCCGAGGTGTTGCGTGAGGCCACGATGCCACTGCTGATCGACTGCCTCGGCACGTGGCTGACCGCGCGGCTCGACATTCATGATGTGTGGAACGGCGGGGAGGTCGCGGCCGTCGACGCCGACATCGACGAATTGCTCGACGCGTGGAAAGCGTGTCGTGTGCCCGTGGTCGCGGTGAGCAACGAGGTGGGCAGCGGCGTGGTGCCTGCCACAGCGTCCGGTCGACTGTTCCGCGATCTGCTCGGCCGACTCAACGCGTCGGTTGCGTCCGAATCGGATTCCGTGACGATGGTCGTCGCGGGCATCCCCATGCCGTTGCGCTGATACGCACGCATCCAAATTGGACGTGGGCCACATTTCCTAGTTTCCGGCCTCGAATCGTGGCACACTGGATCCTCGGTGCCAGCGGCCAGAATGTGGAGAGGAGGACTCGGATGCGTACCAACCCATATCTGTGGAATGGATCGCGATCGATGATCCGACTCCTCGACCATGAAGTCGAAAAGTCCGGTCGACCAACCGGATTCAGCTGCTGACGCCCCGATTCCCGGGGTGTGTGCGCCCCGGGTTGCCAGTCGCCTCACGGTGACACCCCGGGCCGTTCACTCTTCGAGAATGTGCAATCCCAGAAGGACATGACGTCCCCGCTGCCTGTGTGGGACACACCTGTGCCGCGACGGCCCGGAAGGAGACAGACCGATGACCATGACTTTGGCAGACCTGCTTGCTCCCACCTACGATGCCCCGGACTGGGACGTCGCCGCATGCCGCGGTGACGCACACCCCGATCGGTGGTTTCCGGACCCGAGCGAGGACTTCGACTACGCCGCCCGCGTCTGCGCGCGCTGCCCGATCCTCGATGCCTGCCGCACCTATGCTGCCGAGGACAAGCAGTCCGGTGTGTGGGGTGGCCACGAGTACCGCCGGGGCAAGGTCATTCGCTGACGCCGGGGTTCGAGTGCGCGATGGGCACGCGGAAAAGCTGGGACCGGACGTCTGTTCGCGACAGAGTCAGAACGGGTTTGCGGTGCGGCCCACCAGATCGGCAACCGAGTCGATGATCCGCGTCGGACGATAGGGATACATCTCCACCGAGGTGTGAGTGCTGATTC
Organism: Rhodococcus sp. F64268; assembly: GCF_023015605.1. NCBI lineage: Bacteria > Bacillati > Actinomycetota > Actinomycetes > Mycobacteriales > Nocardiaceae > Rhodococcus > Rhodococcus sp. F64268. The sequence goes on along the minus strand of NZ_JALKAI010000002.1, from coordinate 282,368 downwards.
CGGTGAGCACGAGCAACGTCTGAAGTCCGGCTTCGAGGCCACAGACGATGTCGGTGTCCATCCGATCGCCGATCATGAGCGTGTGTTCCGAGTGCGCGCCGATCGCTCGCAGAGCCGAACGCATCATCAAGGCATTGGGTTTACCGACGAAGTACGGGGCGCGGCCGGTGGCACGGGTTATCAGCGCGGCGACCGAACCGGTCGCGGGCAGCGACCCCTCGGGCGACGGGCCCGTCGGGTCGGGGTTGGTCGCGATGAACCGAGCACCGCGCTCGACGAGCCGGATCGCGGTGGTGATCGCCTCGAACGAGTACGTTCGGGTCTCGCCGAGTACCACGTAGTCGGGGTCGCTCTCGGTCAGCACATAGCCGATGTCGTGCAACGCAGTCGTCAGGCCCGATTCGCCCACCACATAAGCGCTTCCGCTTGGACGCTGATTCGCGAGGAATGTCGCGGTGGCGAGGGCCGAGGTCCAGATGGATTCCTCGGGTACGTCGAGACCCGTCCGCAGAAGACGGGCCCTCAGATCGCGCGGTGTGCGGATCGAATTGTTGGTGAGGACCATGAACGGGATCTCGTTCACGCGGAGTTCTTCGAGGAAGGCATCGGCGCCAGGGATCAGAACGTCCTCGTGCACGAGGACGCCGTCCATGTCCATGAGGTAGTTCCAGACAGGCGCGGTAGGGGGAGCATCGTCTTCCGAACTCACCCACCCAGTCTCTCACCGGAACGTCAGGCGAGCAGTCTGTACAGGCCGATGAGTCCGACCACGACGATCACCGCACGCAGCGCGACGGGCGACAGACGCCGGCCGTAATGGGACCCGAGCCACCCGCCGATCAAGGAGCCCACCGCGATGAGCGCTGCGACGGTCCAGTTGATCCGGTCGAACGCGACGAGAATGTACGCCGTCGCGGCGACTACGTTGACGATCAGGGACAACAGGTTCTTCGCCGCGTTCTGCCGCTGGATGTGGTCTTGCAGCAACGCGCCGAACAGTCCCATGAGCAGGATGCCCTGAGCCGCGGTGAAGTAGCCGCCGTAGATACCGACGGCGAAGGTACCGATGATCAGCAGAGTCATCCGCACGGGGCCGAGCTTGTCGTCGTCGTGGTCCCCGGTGCGTTGCAGGACCCACTTCTGGATCTTCGGCTGAAAAACCACGAGAAGCAGCGCCAGGACCAGCAGCACCGGCACGACCGTCTCGAACACGCTCTCGGGCAGGTGCAACAGCAGCCACGCACCGAGAATGGCTCCCGCGAAGGACGCGGGGATCTGCCAGCGCAGTCGCGGCCACTGACCCCTCAGTTCCTTCCGGTACCCCCATGTGCCCGATACGCCGCCCGCAACCAGCCCGATCGCGTTGGACATCGTCGCAGTGACAGGCGGGACCCCGAACGCGATCAGGGTGGGGAATGTGATGAGGGTGCCGGAGCCGACGAGCGAATTGATCGCACCGGCCCCGAGCCCGGCAAGGGCGATGAGGAACAGTTCGAGCGGGGTCACCGGGGGAAGTCTACGGATCGCTTTCACACGCCGAAGGGGAGGTTGTGTGCGGTGCTCGCCCAGAAACCGCACACAACCTCCCTTTCGGTCGCTATACGGATTCCCCCGCTCGACGAAGCGCGCTTCGGACCCGCTCGACGAGTACACCTGGGCGCCGATACAGCAGATCAGCGCCGACGCGGATGACCGTCCAGCCCAGTTCGGACAACCCGGCGTAGCGATCGATGTCGCGGGTGCGCTGGTCTGCGTCGGTCCAGTGGTGCGTACCGTCGTATTCGACCAGCACGCGCCATTGCTTCCAGCCCATGTCGGCGCGTGCTACGAAATCGGTGCCGTCGAGTACCTCGATCTGAGTTTCCGGTCTCGGCAGCCCGGCCCGGCCCAGAAGGAGGCGCGTGTGCGTCTCCGGTGGTGATGCCGCCCCGCCGTCCACCAATTCGAGTACGCGAGAGACCGTCGAGATTCCTCTGCTCCCGCGGTTCCGTTCGGCGACGGTCTCGATCTCGGGGACCAACAGGTGAGTGGCGTTGCACAGTGCATCGAGGACCTCCACTCTCCGCTGGAGACCGTCGTCCCGTCGTGCGAGGTCGAATGCAGTCTGCGCGGGGGTCGTGACGATCATGCCGTCGACCGTGCAGGTCTCGATGCACGACGCCTTGCGCACGACGATTCCGGGCACGGAGCGGACATGCCCGGTTCTCACCAGTTCTGCCGGTGCAGTCGCGTCCAGCCATCGGGTACCGTGCACTGCTGCCGCAGACATCCCGACGAGGACTCCGCGCGAACCGGCCCACAGTCGAGCAGCTTTCGCGCGGAGTAGGGGAGTGGGCTGCACTCCCCTGGCGATGTAGACGTCGCGGTGTAGACGGACGAAATGGTGCCGTAACCGGTGTCTCGTCACGAGTCCGGCGGCGACGGCCGCCGTGCCGGAGAAAGGCTCACCTTCGTCGATCATGTCCGACAGCGTGCACGGTTTCGGAGTACGACGAAATCCCCTGTGCACGAACCTGTGTACAGCCGTGAGTTATCCACAGATGGGCACCGCAGCATCGAGTCGAGGGGGAGGTTGTGCGCGCAGAATCGGAGATATTCGTACACAACCTCCCCTTCGGCAACAGGGGATGCGGGCATACTCGAGGCAACTGCAGACGACAACAGGAGACGTTCGGTGGCACAGGCACTCAAGTTGGGATACAAGGCATCGGCCGAGCAGTTCGGTCCGCGTGAACTGGTCGAGCTCGGGGTGCTCGCCGAGGCGCACGGGATGGATTCGGCGACGGTGTCGGATCATTTCCAGCCGTGGCGGCATACCGGTGGGCATGCGCCGTTCTCGTTGGCGTGGATGACGGCGGTGGGGGAGCGTACCGAGCGGTTGCAGCTGGGGACGTCGGTGCTCACGCCGACGTTCCGGTACAACCCGGCGGTGATTGCGCAGGCGTTCGCGACGATGGGGTGTCTGTATCCGGGGCGGGTGTTCCTGGGTGTGGGGACGGGGGAGGCGCTCAATGAGATCGCGACGGGGTACAGCGATGCGTGGCCGGAGTTCAAGGAGCGGTTTGCGCGGTTGCGGGAGTCGGTGCGGTTGATGCGGGCGTTGTGGACCGGTGAGCGGGTGGATTTCGAGGGGGAGTTCTACCGGACGGTGGGGGCGTCGATCTATGACGTGCCTGAGGGTGGTGTGCCGGTGTATGTGGCGGCGGGTGGTCCGGTGGTGGCGCGGTATGCGGGTCGGGCGGGTGATGGGTTCATCTGTACTTCGGGTAAGGGGATGGAGCTGTATACCGACAAGTTGTTGCCTGCGGTGGCCGAGGGTGCGGGCAAGGCGGAGCGGGAGGTGTCGGGGATCGACAAGATGATCGAGATCAAGATTTCGTATGACACGGATCCGGAGGCGGCGCTCGAGAATACGCGGTTCTGGGCGCCGTTGTCGTTGACGGCGGAGCAGAAGCATTCGATCGAGGATCCAATCGAGATGGAGGCGGCGGCGGATGCGTTGCCGATCGAGCAGGTGGCGAAGCGGTGGATTGTGGCGTCGGATCCGGATGAGGCGGTGGAGCAGGTGCGGGCGTATGTGGATGCGGGGTTGAATCATTTGGTGTTTCATGCGCCGGGGCATGATCAGCGGCGTTTTCTGGAGTTGTTCGAGCGGGATCTGGCTCCGCGGCTGCGCGCCCTGGCCTGAGGACGATCGAGCGGCCCGCACTCCGCGCATCAGTGCGACCCGCACTCCGCATCAGCGCTGCCCGCATTAGGGTGAGATCCATGAGCGCCAACGCAGGGTCAGTGTCGAGCATCTACATCGCGGCCCCCGAGGGAGACACCGGGAAATCGGCCGTTGCACTCGGTGTACTGCAGATGTTGTGCGCCTCCACCGCACGGGTCGGGGTGTTCCGGCCCATCGCCCGCTCCGACAGCGACACGGACTACATCCTCGAACTCCTCCTCGAATACACGACCGTCGACCTCGACTACGACGACTGCATCGGCGTCACCTACGACGATGTTCACGCCGATCCGGAATCGGCGCTCAGCGACATCGTCACCAAGTACCATTCCGTCGCCGATCGGTGCGACGCCGTTGTCATCGTCGGCAGCGATTTCACCGAGATCACCAACCCCAGCGAGCTGTCGTACAACGCGCGGATTGCCGCGAACCTCGACGCACCCGTGCTACTCGTCCTGCGCGGCTCGGACCGTACCCCCGATGAGATCGCCCAGGTGGCCGCGGTGTGTGCGAACGAACTGTCGGCGCACCACGCGCATCTCGGCGGAACCGTCGTCAACCGCTGCGACCCGGACCGCCTCGACGACGTCACTGCGGCGCTCGCGGGCCGGACCGAAACCGTGTGGGCGCTGCCCGAGAACCCGATTCTGATGGCTCCCACAATGGGTGAGCTGCAAACGGCCATCGGCGGCGAGCTCTACAGCGGTGACCCCGACCTGCTGCAACGCGAGGTGCTGCGCATCATGGTCGGAGGTATGACCGCCGAGCACATCCTCGAACGCCTCACCGAAGGCGTCGTGGTCATCGTGCCCGCCGACCGCACCGACGTCATCCTCGCGCTCGTCAATGCCAATGCGGCAGAGGGATTCCCGACGCTCGCCGGAATCATCATGAACGGCGGGTTGCTGCCTCATCCGGCCATTGCGCAACTCGTCGCAGGTCTCAAGCCGAGCCTGCCGATCCTCACCACCGCGTTGGGCACCTTCGACACGGCCTCGGCGGCCGACCGCACACGCGGACGGATGGCGTTGTCGGCGCAGCGCAAGATCGAGACCGCGCTCGCGATGATGGAGCAGCATGTGGACGCGTCCGAGCTGCTCGAACGGCTGCGCTTGCCGCGCCCTTCGGTGACGACCCCGCAGATGTTCGAATATCAGCTCGTCGACCGGGCCCGCGAGCAGCGACGCCACATCGTGCTGCCCGAAGGGGGCGACGACCGGGTGCTGCGCGCCGCCGGACGGGTCTTGCAGCGGCGCATCGCCGACCTGACCATTCTCGGCGACGAAGCCGCGGTGCGTCAGCGTGCCTCCGAACTCGGCATCGACATCTCGGCGGCGAACATCGACGATCCGCGCAGGTCCGAACACATCGACACGTTTGCCGAAGAGTACACGCGGCTGCGGGCACACAAGGGCATGACCGTGGAACGCGCACGCGAAATCATGTGTGACATCTCCTATTTCGCCACCATGATGGTGCACCTCGGGCTCGCGGACGGCATGGTCTCCGGTGCCGCACATACCACCGCGCACACGATCCGGCCGTCGTTCGAGATCGTCAAGACCGAACCGGGCGTGTCGACGGTGTCGAGCATTTTCCTGATGTGCCTGTCGGATCGCGTACTGGCCTACGGCGACTGCGCCGTGGTGCCCGACCCGACCGCCGACCAGCTCGCCGATATCGCAATCTCGTCGGCGGCCACCGCAGCACGATTCGGAATCGAACCGCGCATCGCGATGCTCTCGTACTCGACGGGCGAGTCCGGCTCGGGTGCCGACGTCGACAAGGTGCGTACCGCAACGGCTCTCGTGCGGGAGCGGCGACCTGACCTGCCGGTGGAAGGGCCGATTCAGTACGACGCCGCGATCGAACCCTCGGTGGCCAGTACGAAACTTCCCGACTCCGCTGTGGCGGGCAAAGCAACGGTGTTCATCTTCCCCGACCTCAACACCGGCAACAACACCTACAAGGCGGTGCAGCGCAGCGCCGGGGCGGTTGCCGTCGGCCCGGTGCTCCAAGGATTGAACAAGCCCGTCAACGACCTGTCGCGCGGCGCGCTCATCCAGGACATCGTCAACACAGTGGCGATCACCGCGATCCAAGCCCAGGGAGATGCCCAGTGAGTACTCCGAACCCGCTGACGGCGGGCACCGTCCTCGTCCTCAACTCCGGCTCGTCGTCGATCAAGTTCCAGCTGATCGACCCGCAGACCGCGGAGGCGCCTGCACACGGGCTCATCGAACGGATCGGTGAACCCGACGGGCGCATCATCTTCCACCACACCACGGGAACCGAGGAACACCTCGGTGAGATTCCCGATCATCGGTTCGCACTGCGCAAGGTCCTCGAGATGCTCGAAGGGCTCGGCCGCCCGCTCGAAGAGGTCGGGATCCTCGCTGTCGGACACCGACTCGTCCACGGCGGCGACCGGTTCTACGAGCCGACCCTCATCGACGACGCGGTGGTACAGGCCGTCTCCGACCTGTCGGTGCTCGCGCCCCTGCACAACCCGGCGAACGTCGTCGGTATGGAGGTGGCCCGCGAAGAGCTGCCCGACGTCCCGCACGTGGGAGTCTTCGACACGGCCTTCTTCCATTCATTGCCTGCGGCTGCGGCGACCTACGCAATCGACCGGGACATCGCACGGAACAATGGGATTCGACGCTACGGATTCCACGGCACCTCACACGAATACGTCTCGAACCGTGCCGCCGCGTTCCTCGGCCGCGACTACGGCGAGTTGAACCAGGTGGTACTGCACCTCGGCAACGGTGCGTCCGCGTCGGCGATCGCCGGTGGCCGCCCGCTCGACACGTCGATGGGTCTGACGCCCCTCGAAGGACTCGTGATGGGCACCCGCAGTGGCGACATCGACCCCGGCGTACTGATGCACCTCAACCGGGCTGCGGGTATGAACGTCGACGAGATCGACCGCATCCTCAACCGCAGCTCCGGGTTGAAGGGACTCTCGGGTGTCAACGACTTCCGGGCGCTTCTCGGGTTGATCGCCGACGGTGACGCCGACGCGAAACTCGCCTACGACGTGTATGTGCATCGGTTGAAGAAATACATCGGCGCTTACCTCGCGATCCTCGGCGGCATCGACACCATCGTGTTCACCGGTGGGGTGGGCGAGAACAACATCGATATCCGTCGCGACAGTCTCGCCGGACTGGACAGGCTCGGCATCGTCCTGGACCAGGAGCGCAACGAAGCATCCGGCGGCGGTGAGCGCAGGATTTCGGCGGACGACTCTCGCGTCGAGGTACTCGTGATTCCCACCAACGAGGAACTCGCGATCGCGCGTGCCGCAGTGGCATTCGTGTAACTCGGTGGACTGCGAACGGTATCGGACCGACCCTGTGCACAGGCGTTGTTACAGCAGGCTTCTGGGACGGATGGCGTTGGCGAGGTCGACGAGGGTATAGCGATGCATGCGTGCCGGGGCCTGCCTCGCGAGCTGACGCAATGCGGCCTCGGTGCCCCGTCGCAGCCCTCGCTCTGTGAACGGCACATCCAGGAACCTGCTGTGCTCGTGCCGGGATCGGTTCCCTGCACGCACCCAGTCGAGCGCGGTACTGAGGACGAGCGCCTCCATCTGAAGAGCACGGCCCTCGTCCGGTGGTAGCGCGGACACCCGACGCGCGGCCTCTCGGAGATCGGATTCGGTGATCGAATCGATATCGCCCTCGCGCAACAGGATCAGCGTGCTCGTCATCGTCGCGGCGCTGTGATGGCGCGACGTGGCGGGCACCTGATCGAGGATCTCCACAGCCGCGGAGAGATTCGCGCGTGCAGTGAGCTGACGTGCCAGACCGAACGCGGCACTGACGATGTTGTGGTCGGTACGCCACACCGTGCGATAGGACTCCTCGCAGAACTGACGCCACGCGGACGGGTCGTCGCTCTCCCAATGCTGCAGGATCAACTCGGCGGTTGCGGCGAGCGCGAGCTTAGGTGCCAACTCTCCCGGCAACGCTTCGAGCACCATCTCGAATCGTCCGAACGCAACCTCGTACTCCTCCATGAGCACCGAAGCGAGTCCCGTATACCAGTCGATGCGCCAATCAGAGCCGATGTCGCTCTCCAGACGCTGGAGGAGCTCCACAGCATGCGGGGCCTCTCCGAGATCGAGATAGGCGCGGGTCTCGGCGAGGGTCAGCTCGCGGGAGAACGCCACATCCGCACTGCCGACGACGCGTTCGATGCCGCTCTCGCGAGCATGTCGCAGCGAGTCCAGGGTCTGCTGCGGTTCACTGTGCACTGCAGCAGCGAGCAACGCCGCGCTCGGGTCGTTCGGATCCAGCAACGGAACAGGCAGCGCTGCAGCGATATTACGTGCTTCGATAGCGGAATCACGGTCCATTCCGTCGACATACACATCGGTTTCCGCGACCGCCTCGTCGGTCCCGAACGTGGTGCGTGGAGGGCTGAACATACGCGACAGACCGGGATGTTCGGTGCCGCTCTTCTGCGACAGGATCTCGCGCAATACCCCCGTCAACTGGCCGGCCAGGTCATCGGCCGACACGAATCGCCGGTTCGGATCAGGGTTGGTGGCGCGCAGCAACAACCGGTGAAACGAATCGTGCTCGGCAAGAATCGGTTCGTCGGAGGGCGTCGGCAAACCGTCGAGGTATCGCCCCTTGTCGGAGGGCATGTCGAGAGTGAGTACCGCCAGAGTTCGTCCGACCGTGTAGATATCGCTCGCGACCGTAGGTCCTGTCCGTGCGATCTCGGGTGCCTGGTAGCCGGGGGTGCCGTACAGGTACCCGTAGTCCTCGATACCGGCAACCGCACCGAGATCGATGAGTTTGAGCTGCTCGTCGGTGACCATGATGTTCTCGGGCTTGAGATCGTTGTAGACGAGCCCGATCTCGTGCAGATACCCGAGCGCGGGAAGGGTCTCCAGAAGATACCCGATGGCCTGCTCGACGGGCATCCGCTGGTCGGGGCACGTCCGCAGCACCTCGCGGAGCGAATGTCCACCCACATATTCCATGACGATGTACCCCATCGGGGTGCCGTCGGACCGAGGGTGCTCCACGAAGTTGTAGATCCGTACGATGCTCGGATGGCTCACTTCGGCGAGGAACTGCTTCTCGGCGACCGCCACCGCCTGAGCTTCCGCGTCGCCGGTGTGCAGAAGTCCTTTGAGAACGACCCACCGGTCACTGACGTTTCGATCGATCGCAAGGAAGATCCACCCGAGGCCGCCGTGGGCGATACAACCCTGTACCTCGTACTGTCCGGCGACGAGCTCTCCGGGCTGCAGGGCAGGTGTGAACTCGAACCGCGAGCCGCACTTCGGGCAGTTTCCAGACGCCGGCCCGGGACCCTTCGGGCCGCTGCGTCCCACCGGGTTGGCGCACTTCCAGCAGAACCGTTTCCCCTCGGCCACATGAGGATCGCGTAGAACTGCGGACGCAGGATCGATCGGTGAGGGTACCGGCACATCGACCAGATCGGCGACCCGACGGTGCAGATGTCCGCGCGTGCGGGAGCGACGAGTCGAGGACCGCCCTGACGGGGTGCTGCTGTGCGGAGCCGAGTCGGGAAGCGCTGAACGCTGTGTAGCGGGAGCCGAACGCTCGGTTGCGGGGGCTGAACGCTCGGTTGCAGGACCGGAGTCGGGTGTCTCGGGTCTATCGGCTGATTCGTCGCGTGTCATGACATCCTCAATCGACGTACGTCGGGGCCGGTGGGACAGGCGCCTGGCCGAGAACCGAGAGATACCGGTTGTACAACTCGGTCCACGTGCCGTCGGCGCGGATCCGCGCGAGGGTGCCATTGACCGCTCTCACCAGATCGTCGCTGCCCTGGGTGATCCCGATGCCGTACGGCTCGGACCCCAGTGACGGTCCGACCAGTTCGAGATACGGGTCCTGGGAGGCGAGCCCGGCAAGGATCGTGTCGTCGGTGGACACGGCGTCGACCTGTCGCTGTTGCAGGACGACGAGACAATCGGCCCACGAGGGCACGGTCAGTATCGACGCTGCCGGTTGCAGTTGTTGCATGCGCGTGAGTGACGTCGTTCCCGCAGCGATGCACACCCGCCGGCCCGCGAGATCCGCGGCGCTTCGGACATCGGAATCCTTGACGACGAGCACTCGCTGCTGCGCGAGGAAATAGACCGTGGAGAAATCCACCTGCTCGCGTCGTGCGCAGGTGATGCTCATGGTCTTCGCGACGATGTCGACGGTCGAATCCTGCAGGGCCTGCTCGCGTTCCGAAGAGTTCAGAATTCGGAAATCCACTGCCTCCGGATCGCCGAGAATGTCGCGGGCGATCTCCCGGGCGATCTCGACGTCGAATCCGGTGATGCGGCCGGTCGCGGGGTCGCGATAGCTCATGAGATTGCTGCCCGTGTCGAGTCCGACGATCAGCCTGCCGCGGGCACGGATGGCGTCGAGGGCAGGCCCGGTCTCGTTGCCGGTGGGACGCAGACTCGCAGTGGGATCGCCGCACTCCGGCGCCGTGGGCACCGCAGACGGGGAGGGCGCGAAGGCGGCGTCCTCGGGCATCGGAAGCGAGACGGTGGAGGTCTCGGTGGTCGCCTCGCGAGGCGGGACCTCCGTGGAGCACCCTGCCGCAACCGCCGCGACCGCACACAGGGCCGTGATCCACACTCCAGCAGAGCGCCGCGCTGTCACTGGTACTCCCGAAGTCGTGGCCACAGTCCGATGATGACAGCGATCAGCGACAGCACCATCAGGGCGATCGCCACGGGCGCGAGACCCGACAACGTGCGCGACGCACGGAACTCGTTGTCGCGGAGCTCGTGGCGGGTGTCCTCGATGCCTTCGCTCAGCGCCGCATCGAGACGGGCGAATTGCGCGGTTGCCTCATCGGGTCCGGGGCCGGTGGCGAGCACCGCAGCAGCGGTGAAATCGCCGCGTTCGAGCGCTGCCACGGTTCGTGCGTGCGACTTGATCCACGCCTGCCTGGCTGCTTCCGCCCGGGACGCGGCGTCGGTGCCGATCTCCACGATGCCACCCTCGGTGTAACCGTCGAGCCGATCCCCAAGGCGGGTGATCGTCTCGTCGTAGACCCCGATATATGCTCCGCTCGCGTCCCGCCGCGCGAGGAGAAGGGTCTCGGCCGTGCGGGACTGCTGCGCGAGGATGCGGCTCGCCGTGAGATCCGCCAGCGGCTCCGCGCCCTGCTCGATGGCGCGTTCGGTTGCGCTCGAGGACACCAGGCCGGCGATGAGGAGCCAGCACAGCAACGTACCGGTTGCACCGATCGCGAAGATCAGACCCGGGTTGAGAGTGCGGCGGGTCTTTCGGCTCACGAGGACATGTGCTGCACACAACGCCGCCACGGTGACCAGAAGCAGCCCGATCGCAGTCCATGGAGGGGCCACCGCGGCGCGCTGGGTCGAGTTCACCGCGATCACGCCTTGCGTATGCAACTCCTCGGCCACCGGCAGCATCGACGTCTGCATCATGTTCGACGCCTCGGCCAGGTACGCGGCGCCGACCGGGTTGCCGGTGCGATTGTTGGCGCGGGCGGTTTCGATCAGCCCCGTGTACATAGGGAGCATGCGCGCGATCGCGGCAACGTTCACTGCGCCGAGTTCGTCCTGCTCTGCGAGCCCGGCCGCGGCGACCACGAGCTGCCCGGACGCCTCCGCAACAGCCTCGACATAGCGGTCGCGCACCGGGGCAGGCTCGATCCCACCCGAGATGAATCCGGTGACGGCGGCCGCATCGGCGATGGACAGCGCGCTGTACAGGTTCTGGGCGGCGTTCGCGAGCGGCTCGGTTGTTGCCAGAAGGCGGTCATGGGTGGCCTTCCGGCTACTGGCGACCTGCGCGGATGCCACCCCGGAGATCACCAGCAGAACTGCGAGTACCAACCCGAGCGAAATCAGTTTGGCCGGTGTCGACCGGAACCACTCACGTGCTCCGTCGCTGCGGTCACGCGGCCCGTCATGATCCTCGGCCGAGCCTCCCGAGCCGCCGACGGAATCGATGGGAGGGGGCATGCGCACGTTCACGGCACAATCCCTTCCTCGAGCAACCCGATTGTGGCGAGCATATAAGTTCGATAGGACGTATTGGCAGGCGTCCACATCGTCGGAGGTCGACCGGAGTTCGAAAGTGCCGGTACCCGGCCCCCGAATGGGGATGTCGTGCCCTCGTGACGGCCGAGGGCGAGGAGGGTGGATTCGATGCGCGGTGATGGGGACGGCTGGGCGGTAGGGCCGGACGGAGGACGCCGATGGGGCGTGCACGGTGCTGCGGGTTTGCTGCTCCGCGCACCGCGAAGTGACGGGAACCCTGCGGTGTTGCTCCAGCTCCGCGCGGTGTGGAGCCACCAGGGCGGTACCTGGGCGTTACCGGGTGGCGCCCGCGACAGTCACGAATCCACAGTCGACGCCGCAGTTCGCGAGGCTCACGAGGAAGCGGGAATCGACAGTACGTCGGTCGCGGTACGAGCCGAACGGGTCACCTCGGGAAAGCTCGGCTCGTGGTCCTACACGACGGTGGTGGCCGATGCGCCCGCACCGCTCGACACCACCATGAACGGGGAGAGCACCGAATTGCGGTGGGTGGGCGAGGACGAGGTCGAATCGATGCCTTTGCATGCGGGCTTCGCCGAAGCGTGGTCTGCTCTGCGCACCCGTCCGGTGCGGATGCTGCTCGACACCGCGAACGTTCTCGGAGCCACTGGGCCGTCCGGATGGTGGCGAGACCGTCCCGGCGCGACAGGCGCCCTGCTCGCCGACATCGCGGCGGCGCTCCCACGCACCGTCGAACTTCCGGACGGAACGTTCGGGTGGGTGTCACGGGTCGAGGCGGTCCTCGAAGGTCGTGCGCGTAGCGCGATCGTCGTCGACGACCGTACCCGCGTGCATACCGCGGACGGCAGTGGCGACGACGAACTCGCGCGGCTTGCCGCGGCAGACACACCCGATACTTCCGCTGTTCCCGCTACGGCGACCGCGCTCGATCCGGCCGTGACAGTAGTGGTGACCGCCGATCGAGGACTACGTGAGCGTCTGCCGCACGGCACCATGGCACTGTCTCCGTCGGCAGTACTGGGCTGGTTGTAGGGCGTCAGACGGGCAGCGCAGCCTTCAGCGCTGCGGCGGCAGCGCGCGGGTCGTCGGCCTTCGTGATCGCGCGCACCACCGCGATGCGCTGGGCGCCCGCGTCGAGCACCTGGGGGAGACGTTCGAGATCCACACCGCCGATCGCGAACCACGGACGCTGCGGATGCGAAGCGTGTACCTCCCGGAGGACGTCGAGTCCGGCCGCCGTGCGCCCCGGCTTGGTCGGGGTGTCCCACACCGGCCCGGACGCGAAATAGTCCACTCCGTCCTCGCCGTCGGCGAGCACGGCCTGGGCGCGGCTGGCCGTGGACCGGCCGATGACGATGTCGTCGCCGAGGATCCTCCGTGCCTGCTTCACCGGTAGGTCGCCCTGCCCGAGGTGCAGGATGTCGGCGCCGGCGGCGAGCGCGATGTCGGCGCGGTCGTTGACCGCGAACAGCGCACCGTGGCGTGCACACGCATCGGCGATCACCTCGAGTGCGGCGAGTTCCTCACCGGCCTCCAGGCGGCCGAACTTCTTCTCACCGGCGGAGTCCTTGTCACGCAACTGCACGATATCGACGCCGCCGACCAGGGCTTCCTCGATGAACCGGGCGAGATCGCGGGTGTCGCGACGGGCATCGGTGCACAGGTACAACCGCGCGGTCGCGAGGCGCCCACGGGGGTCGGGATGGCTGCCGCGGTAGGTGGTCGGATAGGTCGTCACGGACAAGACGGTAGCCTCTACCTCGAAAGTGACAACACGGGAGTCCCGGGGATCGCGGGGCTGAGAGGGGGCCTGCCGGCCCCGACCGTTATGACCTGAACCGGATCATGCCGGCGCAGGGAGTGAGGTGGATGTCGTGTCGACAGTAGCGGTCATCGGCGGTGGCGTGATCGGTCTGGCCGTCGCGTGGCGTGCAGCCCGTGCGGGATGGACGGTCACCGTCCACGATCGTGCTCCGGGCACCGGCGCATCCTGGGTTGCGGGCGGAATGCTCGCACCGTTGTCGGAGGGGTGGCCCGGGGAAGAACGCGTCCTCGATCTAGGGGCGGCCTCGCTGCAGCGCTGGCCCGCACTCGCGCACGATCTCGAACGCGAGACCGGCATCGACGTCTTCACTGCGGGTGCATCGCTGACGGTCGCACTGGACGCCGCGGACGCCGCCGACCTGCGCACGATCGCAACCTGGGTCGCGGAGCAGGGCCACGAGATGCGCATCCTCACACGCGCCGAGATCCGTGATCTCGAACCGTCGCTGGGGCCACGGATCAGGCTCGGCCTGCTGGCCCCCACCGAACTGTCCGTCGACAACAGAAGGCTCGTCGAAGCGCTGCATCGCGCTGCCGTCGCAGCGGGTGTGCAGTTCGTTCAGGCTTCCGTCGGCGACCTCGACGAACTGTCCGAGGATCGCGTCGTGCTCGCTGCGGGATGCGCATCGGCGCGACTGTGGCCGGACCTTCCGGTCCGGCCGGTCAAAGGTGAGATCCTGCGGCTGCGCGTGCGACCCGGAGCGACCCCGCCGCCGCGGCACACCGTGCGCGGCAGTGTGCACGGACGCCCCGCGTATCTGGTGCCGCGCGCCGACGGGATCGTCGTGGGAGCGACCCAGTACGAAGCGGGCGACACCGAGGTCACGGTCGCGGGAGTGCGAGACCTGATCGCCGACGCCGAAATGCTGTTTCCCGCGATCGGTGAGTACGAACTGCACGAGGCGAGCGCGGGGCTGCGCCCGATGACCCCCGACAATCTGCCGCTGATCGGCAGATTGTCGGATCGGGTGATTGCTGCCACCGGGCACGGCCGCAACGGAATCCTGCTCACCGCGGTCACGGTCGACGCGGTGCTCGCCGAACTCGCCGACAACCCGCTCGCCGAGGTGGCACATGCAGATCCCCAACGATTCGCGAAGGAGAGCGTGCGATGACGAATCAGATTTCGGTCGGTATCACCGTCAACGGTGAGGAGAAATACTTCGCAGACGAACCGGCCATGACGGACCTGCTGGCGGAGATGGGACTGCCCGAGAAGGGCATCGCGGTCGCCGTCGACGGGGTGTTGTTCCCCCGGGGGCGCTGGAGCGAGAAAATCGGCAAGGGCGCGCAGGTCGAGATCCTCACGGCGGTGCAGGGTGGCTGAACACGCACTCGCGCGGGTGGACCCGGGGCATGACCTGCCCCCGCTGACCATCGCCGGAAGATCGTTCTCGTCCCGGTTGATCACCGGCACGGGAGGCGCCGCGAACCTTGCCGTGCTCGAGGACGCGCTCGTTGCCTCGGGTACCGAACTGACCACCGTGGCGATGCGTCGGGTCGACGCGACGTCCGGAACGGGCGTGCTGGACCTGCTGGTTCGGCTCGGGATCGCGCCGCTGCCGAACACCGCGGGGTGCCGCGGAGCGAAGGAGGCGGTCCTCACCGCGCAACTGGGCAGGGAAGCGCTCGAAACCGATTGGGTCAAGCTCGAAGTCATCGCCGACGAACGAACCCTGCTGCCCGATGCGATCGAATTGGTCTCTGCTGCAGAGCAGCTCGTGGACGACGGGTTCAATGTCCTGCCGTACACCACCGATGATCCGGTGCTCGCGCGTCGTCTGGAGGATGTCGGGTGTGTCGCGGTCATGCCGCTCGGATCACCGATCGGGACGGGGCTGGGTATCGCCAATCCACACCACATCGAGATGATTGTCGAATCCGCTGGGGTACCCGTCATTCTCGACGCCGGTATCGGTACTGCCTCGGATGCTGCCCTCGCCATGGAACTGGGCTGCGACGCGGTGCTCCTCGCCACGGCGGTCACCCGAGCGAAGGACCCGGCGTTGATGGCATCAGCGATGCGGCACGCGGTCGAAGCGGGTTTCCGTGCTCGGCATGCCGGACGCATTCCCAAGCGATTCTGGGCCCAGGCATCGTCGCCCCTGGAACCCTGAGGCGCTGGTCGCGGGCGTGGTGCTGCGCTCCGGCCGGATTTCCGGCAGTCTGTGAACCATGATCGAAGTGACCGGACTGACCAAGACCTTCGGTTCAACCACTGCCGTCGACAACGTGACGTTCACCGTCCCACCGGGAATCGTCACCGGGTTCCTCGGCCCCAACGGGGCGGGCAAGTCGACGACGATGCGCATGATCCTAGGGTTGGACCGTCCGACATCGGGTACCGCGCTCATCGAGGGCAAGCGGTATCGGGACCTTACGCGTCCGCTGCAGACCGTCGGTGCGCTGCTCGACGCCAAATGGGTACATCCGAACCGATCGGCGCGCGCACACCTGCGGTGGCTTGCAGCCTCCAACGGATTGCCGGATTCCCGCGTCGATGAGGTACTGCGTCAGGTCGGGCTGACCGAGGTCGCAGGCAAACGCGCAGGCGGTTTCTCGCTCGGCATGTCGCAGCGCCTCGGTCTGGCAGGTGCGCTGCTGGGCGACCCGAAGGTGTTGTTGTTCGACGAACCTGTCAACGGTCTCGATCCAGAGGGCATCGTGTGGATCCGCCGGTTCATGCAAGCCCTGGCTGCGGAGGGCCGCACGGTGCTCGTGTCGAGTCACCTGCTGTCGGAGATGGCCCAGACCGCCGATCACCTCATTGTGATCGGACGAGGCAAGCTCATCGCCGACATGTCGGTCGAGGACTTCGTCGATCGGGCGTCGGAATCGCTCGTGGTGGTTCGCAGCCCCCAACTCGATGAGTTGCGCAGCGCACTCACCGAACGCGGGCACACGGTGATCGAGGAGGACGGTGCGTTGCACGTCTCGGGAGCCGGTGCGGCAGAGATCGGTGAGCTCGCCGCGGCACGCTCGATCGTCCTGCACGAACTGGCGGGCCGCCATGCATCCCTCGAGGATGCGTTCATGAAACTGACCGGAGGCGACGTGGAGTTCCACGGCACCGGTTTCGACGACGTGATGAAGGGCAGCCTGTAATGGCATCACCAGCATTGGACACCTTGCGTGCGGAACGCATCAAACTGACGTCGGTGCAGTCTCCGTTCTGGTGCCTGGCGGTGATCGTCGCCCTGGGTATCGGTTTCGCCGCAATGATGGGGGCTGTGGCCCGCAGTTCCATGTCGCTCGACGACGAGGCCGCCCGGTTCTATCTGACCCCCGATATCGCCGCGACCGGTGTCACGGGCTTCGGCATCATGGTGCTGATGATCCTCGCTGCGCTGTCGGTCACGAGCGAGTACCGTTTCGGCGTCATCCGGACGACCTTCATCGCCAATCCCAACCGTTCTCTCGTGCTGACCGTGAAATCGGTTCTCATCGGAGTGATCGGAGCTGTGGTCACCGGCGTGGTGGGCCTGATCTCCGTGTATGTCGCGAAAGCTCTCGCGGGTCCGGAGGCAGGTCGCGACCTAGTGCTCGAGGGCGACACGTGGCGCGCGATCTACGGCATTGCGCTCTACGCGTTCCTGGCGGTGTTCCTCGCGGTGGGTGTGGGGACATTGCTGCGGCAGTCGGCGGGCACGATCGCGCTCCTACTGTTGTGGCCGCTGCTCATCGAATCATTGTTCTCGTTGTTCGGCCGAGTGGGTCGTGAAATTCAGCCGTTCCTGCCGTTCATCAACATCAACCACTTCCTCGGTATGGAGCAGGGGGTCGAGTTCCATTGGGGACCGTGGGGTTCGCTGCTGTACTTCGCATTGTTCACGGCGGTCGTGTTCGGTGTGTCGCTTGCAGTGGTCGGTAAACGCGACGCCTGAGCTGTGCGGGACAGTACGCTCGGGCAATGATCGACACGGTGATCGGCCGCCGCACCGCCATGGTCGTGGTGGCGGCAGTGGTGCTCGCAGGCTGCGCGGACGATGGCGGTACGGACGCGGCATTCGTCGATCCGACCGCTCTCGCCGACAGCGTGCAGATCGATGCCCTGATGGGCCACCTCACCGAATTCGAGCGCATCGCAACGGAGCACGACGGTAACCGTGCGCTCGGTACGGCGGGCTACGACGCGAGTGTCGACTACGTAGCGGGCGCGTTGCGCGACGCCGGATACGACGTGCAGACACCCGAATTCGAGGCCACCACCTTCGAGGTCGAAGCCCAGAGGCTCGAGATCGACGGACAACCCCTCGACGTGCGGGCACTGGGTCTGTCGCCCACGACCGGACCCGAGGGGCTGACCGCACCCGTCGTGCGGGTGCCCACTGACGACACTCCGGGATGCGAGGCCACCGACTACAACGGTCTCGATGTTTCGGGAGCGATCGTGGTGGTCGACCGTGGCGTGTGCACCTTCTCGGTGAAGGAGACACTTGCCGCCGATGCGGGGGCTGCGGCGCTGCTCGTGGTGAACACAGAGGACGGACCCCTCGCCGGTGCGACGCTCGACGAGACCGTGCCGCGACGAATTCCCGTCGGCGGAATCGGTCCGGCAGACGGTGAGCGGGTTGCGGAATCACCGTCGGTGGACCTCGTTCTCGACACGAAGACCGAGACGCAGCGCTCCCGCAACGTCATTGCGCAGACCGCCACGGGCTCGACCGACGATGTGGTGGTCGTCGGTGCACATCTCGACAGCGTGCCCGAAGGACCGGGGATCAATGACAACGGCAGCGGTGTCGCGGCAGTCCTCGAGACCGCGCTGCAGCTCGGCAGCGAACCCGGCGTCACCAACGCGGTGCGGTTCGCGTTCTGGGGCGCCGAGGAGATCGGGCTCGTGGGGTCGAGCGAGTATGTCGCGTCGTTGTCTCCCGAGGAGCGCGATGCGATTGCCCTCTACCTGAATTTCGACATGCTCGGGTCCCCGAACCCCGGTTATCTCCTCTTGGACGGCGACGATTCCGATATGGACGGTGCCGGACCGGGACCCGAGGGATCGGCCGGCATCGAGCGCACCCTCTCCGGATTCTTCGCCGAGCGCGGGATCGATGCCGGCGGCACCGATTTCGACGGTCGCTCCGATTACGGCCCGTTCATTGCAGTGGGAATCCCCGCCGGTGGCACGTTCACCGGCGCCGACGAAGACAAGACCCCGGAAGAGGCCGACAAGTGGGGCGGCGCTGCGGACGAGGACTTCGCCCCGAACTACCACAGCGCGGAGGACACAGTGGACAACATCGACCGCGATGCCTTCGCGGTCTCCGCGGCGTCGGCCGCCTACAGCACCGCGGTCTACGCAGGCTCGCTCGACGGCCCGGACGGAGTCCCGAGCGGGGCAGCGCGCACCGAGGCGCGGGCTGCGTTCACTGAGTAGTCGGGCTGTTCTGTCA
Organism: Rhodococcus sp. F64268; assembly: GCF_023015605.1. Classification (NCBI taxonomy): domain Bacteria; kingdom Bacillati; phylum Actinomycetota; class Actinomycetes; order Mycobacteriales; family Nocardiaceae; genus Rhodococcus; species Rhodococcus sp. F64268. Next base: position 263,392 of record NZ_JALKAI010000002.1, on the reverse strand, counting down.
GGGCTGCTCGTGGAGTCGCCACAGTGGGTTGACCGGCCCGTGACCGTGGCCGAGGTCGTACGACCATTCGAGGCACTTCGTCACCCATTCCTTCGCGAACGCCACCGCGTCCGGCACCGACCTGCCGTGGGCGAGCGCCGATGCAATCGCCGCCGCGAGCGTGTCGCCGCCACCGTGGTCGTTACCCGTGGCGAGGCGCGGGCTCGGGAACTCGAGGAATCGGTCGCCGTCGAACAACAGATCGGTGCTCGAGTCCGAAGTGCGCAGATGACCGCCCTTCACGATCGACCACTGTGCACCGAGCCCGTGCAGTGCTTCCGCGGCCTGCCTTGCGGTGCGGTCGTCGACCACCTCGATACCGGTGATGAGCCGGATCTCGTCGAGGTTGGGGGTGACGACGGTCGCCAGCGGGATCAGCGCCGAGCGGACGGCCTCGAGTGCACTCGCATGCAATAGGGGATCTCCATGCATCGACGCACACACGGGGTCCACGACGAGTGGGACGGCGGTGTCGCGGCCGATGCCGACCTCCGAGCACACGTCCGCGACCGCTTCGATGATCTCGGTCGACGCAAGCATGCCCGTCTTGGCCGCAGCCACTCCGATGTCGTCGACAACGCATCGCACCTGGGCTGCCACCGTCTCCGGTGGGATCTCGTGGAAGCCGCTCACCCCGACCGAGTTCTGCACGGTCACCGCGGCCACCGCGACACAGGCGTGGACACCGCACATCGCCATCGTGCGCGAGTCGGCCTGGATGCCCGCGCCTCCTCCGGAGTCCGTGCCGGCGATGGTGAGCACACGAATCGGGGTGTGGCCTTGTTCGGCCAGGGGAAGCAGCTGCACGGAGGTGACCCTACCGGTCGTCGTTCGGGCAGCTTCCGGTGTCGGCACTCTGTCGGGGGAGCGGTGCCCCAGCGCTGCGCACATGTGCTCTATAGTGGCGTGCGTCACACTAAGTATTGAGGTTCGGGGAGGCGCTCGTGATCAACTTGTCGACGGCGGAGGTGTCCGACAACGCCGATCAGAACCGATTCGAGTTGCGTCTCAATGGTGACCTCGTGGGCATTCTGGGGTATTTCGATTCCGAGCATCCGGCGGGCATTCCCGGGAGGGGGCGTCCCGTCGTCGATTTCCTGCACACCGTGATCGTCGAAGACTTCGGGCACCGTGGTCTTGCCGGCATCCTCGTCGGCGGGTCGCTCGACATCGCGAGGAGGCGAGGTTGGCGAGTGCGGCCGGTATGTACGTATGTGCAGAGGTATCTCTCGTCGAATCCGGGCTACCGCGATGTGATCGTGCCGATCGAGCCCGCTCGGAGAGTCTGACCCGAAAAATGTGAGCACTGCTCTTGCTTGATCGGCCCAAAGAGTGAACACTGATCTCGAAAGCGGTCGGTGTTCACTATTCGGGAGATCTCGCCATGAATCACGAAAATCCCCAACGACGCACGGTCGCCGCAACGCTGCTGGTGGTCGCGGGCATCCTGTTCGCTCTCTTCCCACTCACCCGGCCGTTCGCACCCGGCGGTGGAGCAGACACCCTCGAACAGTTCGGCTCGATCTGGTGGACGGTCGCGCATCTCGTCGGCGCCGCCGCATTCCTCCTGACGGCATTCGCGTTCGCGGAATTGCACATTGCACCGCGCGTCACCGCGGCGATCGGCGTCGGTAGCGCTCTGACCCTGCTGTACTTCGGATCCGAGACCTTCGCGCTGCACGAACTCACCGCCGTCGACGGCGATACCGCGCTCGAGCTTGCCGAACTGATCCGAACCGGAACCGCGGCGATGATCGCGTTCGGTGTGGGGTTGCTCCTCGTCGCTGTCGGGGTGATCGTCGTGCTTGTGTCAGCGGTGCGTAGGAGATGGACCCCGGTGCTTCCGGCGGGCATCACGGCTGCAGGATTTCTCCTGTACATCCCGCAGTTCTTCGTGTCGCCGACGCTGCGGATCGCGCACGGCGTCCTCATGCTGATCGGTTGCGCGTTGGTGGCGTACGAACTCGTGAAATCGGACCGGGCCCAGGACGTGGACGCGGCCGACGCCCCGGACTATTCGGCGAGGTCGACGATCACCGGTGCGTGATCGCTCGCGCCCTTGCCCTTGCGCTCGTCGCGGTCGATCGACGCGGACGTGACCTTCGCCGCGAGGGCAGGCGACCCGAGTACGAAGTCGATGCGCATGCCCTGCTTCTTCGGAAAACGCAGCTGTGTGTAGTCCCAGTAGGTGTACACGCCGGGCCCGGGCGCGTGCGGGCGCACGACATCGACGAAACCGGCCTCGGCGAACGCGGAGAATGCGTCGCGCTCGGGCTGCGAGGTGTGGGTCTTGCCTTCGAAGAACGCCGGATCCCACACGTCTTCGTCGGTGGGGGCGACGTTCCAGTCGCCGACCAGCGCGACCGGTTGGTCCGGGGCGGTGGAGAGCCAGCCCTGCGCGTCGGCGCGCAGCTTCGCGAGCCAATCGAGCTTGTAGGCGTAATGGGGATCGGTGAGCTCGCGGCCGTTGGGCACGTACAGGCTCCACACCCGGACACCGCCACAGGTGGCACCGATGGCGCGCGCCTCACGCACGGGGGAGACCTCGGGGTCCTTCGAGAATCCGGGTTGATCCTCGAAACCGATCTGCACGTCGTCGAGTCCGACACGCGAGAGGATCGCGACTCCGTTCCACTGGCTCAGGCCGACATGCGCCACCTGATAGCCGAGTTCTTCGAACCGGGCATACGGGAACTGCTCGTCCTTGCACTTCGTCTCTTGCATCGCGAGCACGTCCGTGTCGGTTCGTTGCAGCCAATCGACGATCCGATCGGTACGAGCACGGACCGAGTTCACATTCCAGGTAGCGAGGCGCACGGCCATTACTGTAGGCGACCTAGCCGACGGGCTCCGTCACGTACCCGTAGCGGTGGTGATTGACGAAACCCAACCCGGAATACAGCTCCCGGGACGCCGTGTTGTCCCCCTCGATCTGGACGTAGGCGTGGGTGGCGCCGAGTTCGCGGCCCCACCCCAGCAGCGATCCGCTCAGCAAAGTGCCCACGCCTCGCCTGCGATGCTCGGGGGCGACCTCGATCGCGCTCAGGCCGATCCAACGGCGGCCGTCGGGAGCGTCGGTGATCGCGGCCCGCCCGATCGCGACCGGCCGGGCCCCGGGCGGACCGATGCGGCCGAAACCGAGCGTGCCCGCAACGACCGCGCCGAGAACCGCGCCTGCGACCTCCGGAAGGTCGCCGCCTCGGTAGAGCGAGAGCCAGTCGCCGTCGGGTGCCGGAGAGACGACCACCGGGCCGACACTCGGGGGGAGCGGAACATTGTCGAGGTCTGCTGCCATCACCTGGACCCGGTTACCGCTGGGCACCCAACCGTCCGGAGTCGGAGCGAGTCGGTCGGGGAGCAGCAACCGCAGAGGCAGCCCCCGCTCGGCGAACCACTCACGCAGCCGTGCCCGCACGTCGGGATCGTTGGGGTGCCCCACGGTGCCGCGTGGTCCGAGAGGTGTCGCGGAATTGGCTCGCCCGGTGAACCCGCCACCGGCGCGCAGGAACCAGCCATCGATCCAGGCCTGTTCGAGACCGGGCCACCCTGCGGCCGCGGCGTGTTCGAGCGAACGGATCTCGGCGATGCGGATCGGGCGTGCAGACAGCGCCTTGAGCGCCACGACAGTGCTCGGTGAGATCTGGACGAGTTTCTTCTCAGCGGTACGCACGACCACCACCGGTTCGAGCGACACCAGCTCCCCGATGGCGTCGGTCATCGGATGGCTGTACCCCGCGGGCAAGCGATACCGGACGACGACTCGCGTGCCGAGCGGGATCGGCGCCTCGGCAGGGTTGTCGGTCGTCACCGGCTGGTCAGTCGTCATCGTCGTCGTGCCCGAACGGGTCGTCGACGCTCCCCGGCAGCCACGTGAGGCCGGGCACGCCCCAGCCCGCGCGCTTGATCGTCTTCTTGGCGGCGCGCGCGTTGCGTCCGATCAGGACGTCGACGTACAGGAAGCCGTCGAGGTGACCGACCTCGTGCTGCAGCATCCGGGCGAAGAACCCGTGACCCTCGATTTCGACGGGCTCACCGTTCTCGTCGGTGCCGGTGACCTTCGCCCAGTCGGCACGCCCGGTGGGGAAATTTTCCCCCGGGACCGAGAGGCAACCCTCGAGGTCGTCCTCTGGGTCGGGCATGGTCTCCGGGATCTCGGAGGTCTCGAGCACCGGGTTGATCACTGCACCGCGTCGGCGGATCACCTTGCCGGATGCGTCGCGATCCGGGCAGTCGTAGACGAACAGGCGCTTGGCGAGGCCGACCTGGTTCGCGGCGAGCCCGACGCCGTTCGCGGCGTCCATCGTCTCGTACATGTCGGCGATCAGTTGCGCGAGTTCCGCGGGGGTTTCGGTCACCGGGTCGGTGGGATTGTGCAGAACGGGGTCGCCGGTGATGACGATGGGAAGGATGGCCATGGTGAACCAGGATAATGCGCGCGAGTCGTCCCTTCGTCCGACCGGTATGTGTCGCACCCCCGTGATTGAATGACTCGCGGAAACACACAGGTGTAATTGTCATTGCGGTGTGATTCGAAGCAGTCGAGGAGTGAGATGGACGGCGCAGCAGCGCACGGTACGGACCCATCCGAGGCGGACGATGCGCGTCAGGTCGGCGAGAGCAGCCCGATCGACAGCGGGAGCCCGCACGATATCGGCGAGCACGGCCTGAGCCGTCGGGAGCACGACGTCCTGGCGTTCGAGCGGCAGTGGTGGAAGTACGCCGGCGCCAAAGAAGAGGCGATCAAGGAGTTGTTCGGGTTGTCCGCAACCCGCTACTACCAGGTGCTCAATGCCCTGATCGACCGTCAGGAAGCCCTCGCCGCAGACCCGATGCTCGTCAAACGACTTCGTCGATTGAGGTCCAGCAGGCAGAAGGCGCGCGCTGCTCGACGCCTCGGATTCGAGACGACACGCTAGCGCGCGGCACGTGTCGGCCGTTCGGGCAACTATGGTCGAAGGCGTGAGCAGAACCGCAGAGAACGCGAACCGGGGATCCTCCGGGTTACCGCTACGAGCCATTGCGATGCTGCTGATCTCCCTGGCGATCCTCTTCGCCGGGCTCGGATTCGCATCACTCGGCGGTTCGGATGAAGACGCGGCGTCGACAGCTGCGGCCACCACCGAAACCACCCCCGCGTCTGCGCCCGCGCCGGCGACCACCCGGCCTCCCGCTTCTGTGCCCGGCGCTGCGGGCGCCGCATCGGCGCCCACGGTTTCGGCAAGCCCGTCGGGGGCGGCCCCCGGCGCAGGGGCAGCGGGTGCAGGAACATCGGGCACTGCATCATCAGGCACTGCATCGTCGGGCACTGCATCATCAGGCACTGCATCGTCGGGTTCGCTCTCGGGCGCGTCTGCGTCGTCGGCGAGCGTGCGCGTCTACAACAACAGCAACGTCGCCGGGCTCGCTGCACAAACCGCTACCCTGCTCGAGGACGAAGGCTTCACGATCGCGGAGACCGGAAACTACAGCGAAGGCCTTCTGGCACAGACCTCCGTGTACTACGGCACCGGCTCCGGTGAGCAGGAAACCGCAGAGTCCGTGGCAGCCGCCCTCGGCGTCACCGCGCAGCCGCGTTTCGAGGGAATCGTGGATTCCGCACCGGGCGTGATCGTCATCGTCGCGGAGCCGTGAAACCGGTCGAGGCGGACGACAGTGCCGTCACGACGGGGCGCAGAATCGGGCCCCGCTATGATCAGATGACTTTTCGGTACTTCGAAGGAGCGGTTTGATGGCCCCCAGTTCCACTCGTCGCATGACCTGGCGTGCCCTGGCCCCGATCGTCGCGATTGCCGCGGTGGGCCTGAGTGCATGCTCGAACAACGAGGAAGCCACCACCGTGCCGGGCACAACGCCGCCGGTGTGGACGGGGTCGCCCGCGCCGGAAGGCGAATCGCACGGCAGCGATGCGCACGGCACCGATACGCAGGGCAGCGAGGCCGGGGCCGGCGCGTCCGGCGGCTCGGGTGCATCGCTCACCGCCGACCTGCAGAACGTCGCCGGCGACTCCGCGGGCACCGTCAGCTTCGCGGAGCACGACGGCAACGTCGAAGTCACCATCGAGGTCGAAGGTCTCGAGCCCGGATACCACGGCGTCCACATCCACGAAGTCGGCGTGTGCGAGCCCGAGTCCGCGCCTCCCGCCGGTGGCGAGCCGGGAGCCTTCCTGTCGGCCGGTGGCCACCTCCAGGTTCCGGGCCACACCGCGATTCCGGAGAGCGGCGATCTGCTTTCCGTCGTCGTCCACGAGGACGGCTCCGCGACCGCGACAGTCACCACCGCCGAGTTCACTCTCGAAGATCTCCAGGGTGAGCAGGGCACCTCGGTGGTCGTGCATCAGGACAACGCCGGCGACCGTCTCGCCTGCGGGGTCGTAGCCTGAGGGCACCAGCCGTAATTCCTCTCACAGGGCCCACCCGACCGGCACTCGGTCGAGTGGGCCCTGTGGTTGGATCGAGTGGTGGTTGTCGAATTTCCGGGTTCTCCGCGCCCGACACTCGGTGTGGAATGGGAGATCGCGCTGGTCGACAAGACCACCCGCGAACTGTCCAATACTGCAGCGGTCGTCTTCGATGCGGTCGGTGAGCTTCCGGGCGACACGCCGCGGCTGACCAAGGAGTTTCTGCGCAACACCGTCGAACTGGTCACCGATGTGCACGACACGGTCGGTGAGGCTGTCGACGATCTGAAGGAGTCGTTGGATCTCCTGCGGCGTGCCGCCGATCCGCTCGGCGTCGACCTGATGTGCGCGGGCACGCACCCGTTCGCGCAATGGACCGACCAGGTGGTCACCCAATCACCCGAATACGACGAGATGATCGAGCGCACCCGTTGGTGGGGCCGACAGATGCTCATCTGGGGCGTGCACGTGCACGTCGGAGTGTCGTCCTCGCACAAGGTCATTCCGATTCTCAACGCCTTGCTGGTCAAATACCCCCACATGCTGGCGTTGTCGGCGTCATCGCCGATCTGGGCCGGGCTCGACACCGGGTACGCGAGCAATCGGGCATTGATGTTCCAGCAGTTGCCCACCGCGGGTCTGCCGTACCACTTCGCAGACTGGGAGCAGTACACCCGCTTCATCGAGGATCAGCTCAGGTCGGGTGTCATCAGTAAACCTGGTGGAATGCACTGGGACATCCGACCCGCACCCAAGTGGGGCACGCTGGAAGTCCGGGTCTTCGACGGCATCACCAACGTGGCCGAACTCTCAGCGCTTGTCGCGCTCGTCCATTGTCTCGTCGTGTACTACGACGAATGCCTCGATCGCGGCGAAGAACTACCGACGCTCCAGCCCTGGCATGTCAAGGAAAACAAGTGGCGAGCGGCCCGCTACGGTCTCGACGCCGAGGTAATTCTCGACCCCGCGTGCCATGAGCGACTCGTCACCGACGATCTGCACGATCTACTCGAGCAACTCACCCCGACGGCGGTGCAACTCGGGTGCGCCGACGAACTCGCTGCGGTCGCCGAGATCCCCGTTCGGGGTGCGTCGTACCAGCGTCAGCGACGTGTCGCGGAGGGGCACGGAGGAAGCCTGCTCGCGGTCGTCGATTCGTTGGTCGAAGAACTACGCGGCTGAACACTTCCAGCGCGTCGCGTAGTAGATCTAGGCGCGGTACGGGGGGAAGTCTTCGTCGTCGAGGAGTCCGTCGCGACCGAGCTGCTCCCGGTACGCGATGCGGCCCACGCGATGCGCGATCACGGGTGCGGTGAGCACCATGAACATGCCCGCCAATGCGAGCATCCATACGTCGAACGAGCCCCACAGGTTGAGCATCGCCCCGCCGAGCACGAACAGCAGGCCGATGACCTGAGGTTTCGTTGCAGGGTGCATGCGTGAGAGGGTGTCGCGGAAGCGGACGACTCCGATCGCCGCGGTCAACGAGATGATCGCACCGATGAGGATGAAGACGTGTCCGACGATGTCGAAGAAGTGACTCATTCCTCGTCACGCACCCGGAATCGTGCGACGGAGACGGACCCGATGAAACCGACCAGAGCCAGTGCGACGACGGCCGGCGCAATCGTGGTGTCGCGGGTGTACACCATCCACGCCGCCAGACCACACATCGCGATGGCCAGCAGGGCGTCGACTCCGACGAGGCGATCGAGCGAGTTGGGTCCTGCCAGTACCCGATATCCGATCAGGAGGGCCGACGCGAACAGCAGAACGCCCGATATCACGAGCATCACGGTCATCATTACTCCGTTCCGCTTCGCCACGGGCTCGGCTGCCATTCCGAGTCCCGTTCGAATGTGTCGATGAGAAGACGTTCGATCAACCGTGCCGAGCGGTAGAAGTCGGCGACGGCTTTGTCGGTGCTGACGTCCAGCACGTGGACGTAGACGATCCGGCGAACCTGGTCGATCTCGAGCACCATGGTGCCCGGGATGTTGTTCATGATGTCGGTCCAGAGCGTGAGCACCAGATCGGATTTGATCGTCAACCGGCAGCGCAGCACCCCGGTGACCGGAGGTGCGGCGGGCCGGATCGCCAGCCATGCGACCGAGATCGTCGACTTGATCGACTCGAAGAAGATATACCCGCCCAGCCGCAGGGCAGACAGCAGATGGGCACGGCCTTCCACCGGAACTTTCGGCAGCGGCAGCAGTATCGCGAGGAGTCCCGCGACGAGGAGCCCCCCGAGAACATTGGCGATGCTCAGTGTGCCCCACAGCATCACCCACACGAATGCCATCCAGAGCACCACGGAGACGCGTAGCAGATTGCCGCGTTTGATCATGGCGTCTCTCCCAACACGGCTTCGATGTACACCGAGCGGTCACGCAGATTCTCGGCGGCACGGTCGCTGATGTCGAGCAGCGGCCCCGCGAATACGGTCAGTCCGAGCCCGATCACGACGAGCGCGATGGTGGGGACAACCATGCCCGTGGGCATCTTCCCGACGTCCGCTCGCTCCTCGAACGCGATGTCGGCTTCGGACTCGTCGATCAGTGCCGACGGTCCGATGTCGGCGAGGTCACCTTCCGGCGCGTCTGCGCGGGCCCGCCAGAATGCCTTGGCCCAGACACGGGCCACCGCGTACAACGTCAGCAGGCTGGTGATGGTGCCACCGGCGACGAGAATCCACGCGAGAGCGGATCCGTCTTCTGCCCCGGCCTGCAACAACGCGATCTTGCCGATGAAGCCGGAGAACGGTGGGATGCCGCCGAGGTTGAGTGCCGGGATGAGGAACAGGACGGCCAGGAGTGGACTGGTCACGGCCAGGGAGCCGAGTCGACGAAGTGACGCAGACCCCGCCTGTCGTTCGATCAGGCCCACGACGAGGAACAGCGTGGTCTGAACCAAGATGTGGTGTGCGACGTAGAAGACCGCGCCGCCGAGGCCGGTCTGGTTCGACAACGCGATTCCGAACACCATGTAGCCGATGTGGCTGACGAGCGTGAACGACAGGAGACGTTTGATGTCGTTCTGCGCGATTGCACCGAGGATCCCGACAACCATCGTCAGAAGACCGGCGATGAGCAGGACGTCGTCGAGTTCACCCTGCGGGAAGATCAGGGTGTGCGCACGGATGATCGCGTAGACGCCCACTTTGGTGAGTAGACCCGCGAAGACCGCGGTGACGGGGGCGGGTGCGGTGGGGTAGGAGTCGGGCAACCACGACGACAGCGGGAAGATCGCGGCTTTGATGCCGAACGCCACGAGCAGCACACCGAAGATCGCGGTACGGGTGCCTGAATCCACCTCGTCCATGCGCAGTGCCATCTGCGCGAGATTCAACGTTCCCGTAGCGGCATAGGCGAAAGCCATACCCATCAGGAAGATCATCGACGACACCATCGAGACCATGACGTACGAGACACCGGCGCGGACGCGGTCGGCGCTCGCACCCAAGGTCAACAACACGAACGACGCGGCGAGGAGCACCTCGAATCCGACGAACATGTTGAACAGGTCGCCTGCCAGGAACGCGATGTTCAGGCCCGCAGTGAGTGCGAGGTAGGTGGGCAGGAAGATCGACACCGGCTGTTGCTCGTTGCCGTCGTGGATACCCTGACCGACGGCGAACCACATGACCGACAGCAGCACGATCGCCGCGATCACGAGCATCAGCGCGGCGAGCCGATCGGCCACGAGAGAGATACCGAACGGTGCTTCCCATCCCCCGACCTGCACCACTTCGATGCCATCCTGATCGGCGAAGTAGAGCAGTGCCACTGCTACAGCGAGCGACGCGACGAGAGCCGAGATGGTGACGAAGCGCTGAGCCCGTGGCCGCCGGCCCAGGATCAGGGTGACCGCGGCCGCGAGCAGCGGAATGAGGATCGGCAGGGGAATGAGAACGGCGGTTTCCAAGGTCATCGGTCGCTCTCCTTCCCGTCGTCCTCGGTCTTTGCCTCGACTTCGCTGATCCCGCCCCTGTCGTCGGTGTCCTTGCCCTTGTCCTTCTGTTCGCCCTTGTTCTTCGGTGCGCGCTTGTCTTTCGGTGTGTGCGGCGGATTGCCGCTGCCGGGGTTGCGGGGATCGTCATAGGCGGAGTCGGTGGGATCGTCGAAATCACCGTCGTGCAGATCCTCGTAGACCTCGAGGTCCTCGATGTTGGTGAGGGCCTCGAGCGGGATCGGATTGCCTTCGGCGTCGAAGGCGTCGCCGCTCATGCTCGGTTCGCCGGTGACCGGGTCGTCGGAACGGTCGCGGCCCGGGGCCTCGGCAAGGGTCCGCCGCTGAGAGACCATGGTGTCCTCAGGGTCGTTCTCGACTTCGTCGCGTGCGCGGATGGAGTACGAGCGGTATGTCAGTGCGAGCACGAACGCTGCGACACCCATGGTGATCACGATCGACGTGAGCACCATGGCCTGTGCGAGCGGATCGGCCATGTCCTCGCGTCTCGCATTGTCGGACCCGACGATCGGGGGATCCCCGGCCGGGCCGCTGAGGGCGATGATCAGCAGATTGACGCCGTTGCCGATGAGGAGCAGGCCGAGCAGCATCTTGATGATGCTGCGTTCGAGCAGGAGATAGACACCGCAGGCGACGAGTACGCCGACGATGACGACCAGGGTCAGATTGGTGGTCATCGGCGCTCACCCACGACTTCGGCGTCGAGCCGGGCTCCGAGGCTTCGGAGCACATCGAGGATCAGGCCGACGACGATCAGGTACACACCCAGGTCGAAGAAGAGCGCGGTGACGAGTTTGACGTCGCCGATCAACGGCAGTGTCACCTCGAGAACCGCAGACGAGAGCACCGGCGCTCCGAGGAACAACGAGAACAATCCGGTGCCTGCGGACAATGTCAGTCCGAGTCCGAGGATCTTGCCTGCGTCGATGGGAACCGCCTCTCCGAGTTCGTATCGTCCCCCTGCCAGATAGCGCAGGACCAGAGCCAACCCTGCGACGAGGCCTCCGGAGAATCCGCCGCCCGGGGCATTGTGCCCGGCGAAGAAGAAGTACACCGACAGCACCATCATCGTGGGGAACACCAGCCGTGTGGTGACCTCGAGGACCAGTGACCGGTAGCGCGGATCGATCAGATCGCCTCCGCGCAGCCACGTGATCTCGGAGTTCGACCCCGCCGCATCGAGCTGGGCGGCGGGTGCATCGGAGACACGCGGTGCGGTACCGAACCTGCGGGTCCGGAATACCAGGCTCGCGACGCCGGTCGCGGCGACGAGCAGCACGGAGATCTCGCCCAGGGTGTCCCACGCACGGATATCGACGAGCAATACGTTCACCACGTTCTTGCCGTGGCCGAGTTCGTAGGCGAGTTCGGGAAGTTGCAGTGAGATCGGGTCGGCAGTGCGCGCGGCCACGGCGAACGCTCCCACAACGGTCACCACCGAACCCACTACGATGCCGAGCAGGGCCCGGGGGGCGCGTTTGCCGATCTCGGCTTGTCGATCGTTTTCGGGAGGCAGTTTCCGTAGCACGAGCACGAACATCACCAGGGTGACGGTTTCGACGAGGAACTGCGTCAACGCCAGGTCGGGGGCGCCCTGCAACGCGAACAGAACGCCGAGACCGTAACCGGTGACACCGACCATCAGGACGGCGGCGAGCCGGTTCCTCATGACCGTCGCGGCCAGTCCTCCACCGATCATGATCAGACCGACGGCGAACTGCCACGGCGTGTCCCACGCGCGTAGCTCCGGTGTGGTCCTCGCACCGAAGACGAACAACAGCACGGTGGGGAGCAGCGCGAGCGTGATGAGGATCGTGGCCTGTGTCAGCGGCAGGGAACCTCGCTGGATGAAACTCGTCAACCTCGTCGACAGGTTGTCCATGCCGCGCAGCGTTGCGTCGTAGATGCGGTCGGCGTTGCCGAGTGGCGGGTGCTCGAAACGAAGTCGTGCGGCCGTGCGGTGCGCGAGATAGAGGAGGACGCCGGCCACGATCACGACGGCGGTGAGGGCGAGTGGCAACGTCAAGCCGTGATACAACGCCAGGTGGTAGGGCTCGGCGAGTGAGGCGGCCAGCGTGTCGGCGTAGGGCGCGACGAGAGCGTCGACCCACGGCGCCGCGAAACCGGCTGCAAGTCCGGCGACCGCGAGCAGGGTGGGCGCCGACAGCAGCAACATGCCGGGAGCGTGAAGATTCTGCACCGACGGGCTGGGCCGTTTGAGCTGCTTGCGGCCGAATGCTCCCCAGATGAACCGGATGCTGTAGGCGAGGGTGAGGATCGACCCGAGCACCATGCCGCTGACGATGGCGATGCGTGCCCAGTCCGGAACCACGTCGGCGGACAGCGCTGCTTCGAGCGCGGCTTCCTTGCCGACGAAACCGATGAACGGTGGTAGGCCGGCCATACTCGCAGCGGCCATGGCCGCCACCACCGCCAGTATCGGAGTTCGCAAGCCGAGGTGGGCGAGCTTGCGGATGTCGCGGGTGCCCGTCGAGTGGTCGATGATTCCGACCACCATGAACAGGCACGCCTTGAACATGGCGTGCGCGATCACCATCGTCATACCGGCCAGGGCGGCTTCACGACTGCCGATGCCGACGAGCGCGGTGAGGAATCCGAGCTGGCTGACGGTGCCGAACGCGAGGATCAGTTTCAGGTCGAACGCACGGAAGGCGCGCCAGCCACCCAGGATCATCGAGGCGAGGCCCAGGGTGATCACGATCGGGCGCCACGGCGCCGCGTCGGCGAACGCCGGTGCCAATCGTGCCACCAGGTAGATGCCGGCCTTCACCATCGCGGCGGCGTGCAGATATCCGGACACGGGAGTGGGGGCGGCCATCGCGCCGGGGAGCCAGAAATGCAGCGGCACGACTGCGGACTTCGACAGCGCACCGATGAGCACCAGCACGATGGCAACACCGGCCAGCCAGCCTTCGGGTGCCACCTCGATCACAGCGGAGAGGTTGTAGCTGCCCACGAGCTGGCCGAGGATGATGATGCCGACGAGCATCGCGAGGCCACCGGCAGTGGTCACGAGCAGCGCCTGGGTGGCAGCTCGTCGACTCGACGCACGTTCGGCGTAGTGGCCTACCAGCAGGAACGACAGGACCGTGGTCAATTCCCAGAAGGTGTAGAGCACCAGCATGTTGTCGCTGGTGACCAGGCCGAACATCGCGCCGGCAAATGCCACCATCTCGGCTGCGAAGATTCCCAGACGCGGTTCGTCGTCCTCGAAATAGCGCGCGCAGTAGAGCAAGATCAGTGCGCCGATGCCCAGCACCAGCAGGCACATGATCGCGGAGAGGGAATCGAACCGCATGTCGATGTCCATCGACACCGCCGACGCCCACCGGATGCTCAACTCCTGCTCGGTGCCCCAGTTCGCGACGACCCAGCCGAGGCTCGCGAGCGGGACGAGCGCCAACGGCAGGAAAGCATTTCTCCCCATGACTCTGACCAGCGGCGGTGCCAGGATCGCGGCGACCGCGTGAGCGATGAGTATGGCGAGCAAAAGGCACTCCGTCGGGGTCGGGCCAGGCGGCGGCGTGAAACTGTTCTGTTCTCAGCAGTCTGCAGCGGCGATGACCGTCGCAGAATTGACAATGCGTTCGACACAAGAGCCGAAACGCGGGACGCCCCGACATGCGCGCCGTTCGCCGTTTAATGGGCAAACCGGAATGACCCCATACTAACGAGAGGCTTCGCATCGTTGCGAATCGGGGGTTGCGTGCGCGAAAGTGTGGCTCAGCGCACCTGCCAGGCGCAGACGGCGCCCGTCGCGGCGAGTGCGAGAGCCGTCCACATGGTGTCCGCCGGGAGTAACCAGACTGCTCCGATCACGGCGGTCAGTGGCACCGGGAGCGACAAGCCGAGTGCGGCAACCGGCGCGGATCCGGGTAGCGACGACGCGAGGGCCAGGCCTGTGCCCGCGGCGATGAGGGCCAGACGAACCGGCAGGGGAACGTTGTCGGCGAATTGTGGCCACAACACTGCCGCGGTCGAGACCGCCAGGGCCAGCGCGAGACCCGCGGCCGCGTACGGAATGTACGGGGAACAACACACGCCGAGAGCGGCGGCCGCGACCACGAGCAACGGCAGCCACCACTGCTCGCTACCGAACAGTTCGAGCATCACCGGGTATGCCGCAGCCACCGCGCCGATGACCGCCAGCACGAACCGGTCGTCTCCGGCAGGCACGACACGGGCGGTGACCTCGGCGCCGATCACCACCGCCACGAGAGCGCCCACCGCCACCACCCACATCCTTGCCCCTCCGGCACCGGACTCGGAGGTCACGAGTTCGCCGAGCAAGCGGTAGCCGACGGCCAGCACGCCCGCAGCGAGCGCCGTGACCGTGAGAAGTTGCGGATCGAACCGCTGGGTACGACCGCCGGACGTCGCGGTCAGTGCCGCGGCAACGAGCGTCACCAATGCGAGCGCCAGCAGCCACTGCGTGATCGTCCACCGCACCGAATCGATCGGCACCTCGATGCCGACCGCTGCCGCGGTGAGAAACGCAGACCACGCACCGGTGAGCAGCGCCCACGGTCCGTTCGGCACCGCCCATGCACCGGCGACGGCCGTGCCCAGCAGTACTCCCGTGGTACCGGAAGCGACCAGGCCTACGGCGGTCGAGGTGTCGGCAGAAGCCCCTGCAGGCACCAGGTAGCGGATGGAGCCGAGCACGAGAACGGCGCCTGCGCCCAACGACCACGCCGTCCGCGGGGATCCCGACCGTTGCAGGCCCACCACCGACACCACGGCGAGCACCGCGGTGATCATCGGCGAGAAATCACTGCGGGTGCCGGCCGGGAGTGCGGCCTCGCCAACCATCAGGACGAACACCGCGACCGCGCCGGCGCACGCAGCCGCAGCGAGCGCAGCCGGCACGCTCGCTCGCACGGACGTCGAGGTCGGCGACATGTCAGCGTCCGTCCGCGTACGCCCGTAGATGCTCGACCTGGACGGGATCGAGCGACGGCCTGACTGCCTCGCGGGCGGCGGCGACATCCTCGGAGGTCACCGCGGCCGCATCGACCCGCCGCCGCATCGCGGCCAGCGCGGCTTCGCGCAGCACCGCGGCGCAGTCGGCTGCGGAGTAGCCGTCGAGCTCTTCGGCGAGCGCATCGAGGTCGACGTCCTGGTCCAACGGCACCGACCGGCCCGCGGTCTTCAGGATCGCGGCGCGTGCTTCGGCGTCCGGCGGCGGCACGAACACCAGGCGTTCGAGCCGCCCGGGACGCAGCAATGCCGGGTCGATCAGATCCGGGCGGTTGGTCGCCCCGACCACGACGACGTCGCGTAGCGGCTCGACGCCGTCGAGCTCGGTGAGCAGCGACGCCACGACTCGATCCGACACCCCGGAGTCCGAACTCTGGCCGCGGCGTGGAGCGAGGGCATCGATCTCGTCGAGGAACACGAGTGAGGGCGCCGAGTCCCGCGCACGTTGAAACAGCTCTCGCACCGCTTTCTCCGACGCGCCGACCCACTTGTCCATCAGTTCGGCGCCCTTGACGGCGTGCACACTCAATCGCCCGGTACTCGCCAGCGCGCGGACGAGGAAGGTCTTGCCGCAGCCGGGCGGGCCGTACAGCAACACCCCGCGAGGCGGATCGACACCCAGTCGGGCGAACGAATCGGGATGCTGCAGTGGCCACAGCACTGCCTCGGTCAGCGCCTGCTTCGTCTCGACCATGTCGCCCACGTCGTCGAGACTTACGCTCCCGATCGCCAGCTCCTCCGAGCCCGAGCGGGACAGCGGCCGGATCACCTCGAGCGCGCCGACCAGGTCGTCCTGAGTCAGCTTCGGCTCGTCGGTGTCGCGGCTCGCGCGGGACGCGGCGCGCAGCGCAGCCTCGCGGCACAGCGCGGCCAGATCGGCGACCACGAAACCGGGGGTGCGTTCGGCGATCGCATCGAGGTCGAGACCTGTGGACGGCACCGCCCTCAACAGCACCTCGAGCTGGGCCCGGCGGGTGGCCCCGTCGGGCAGGGGCAGCGACAACTCGCGGTCGCAGAGCTCGGGTGTCCGCATCCGCGGATCGACGCCGTCGGGTGCGGCGGACGTCGCGACAAGCGCAACACCGTCCGTCTCGACCGCGCGGCGGAGCTGCTCGACGATCAGTGCCGCCACCGGTTCCGCGTCGGCAGGCAGCACGGTGTCCACATCGGTGACGAGCAGGACACCGCCGCTCTGCACCGCGTCGACGGCCGCGGTGATCCGCGCCAGCCGATCGGCGGCGGCGAGGGCGCCGACGCTCGGGCCGTCGACTTCGACGACGCGACGCTTCGCGAGTACCGCCCGGGCGAAGGTGGTCTTTCCGACCCCCGCGGGGCCGGTGATCATCACACCCAGGTGCGGAGATGCACCGAGGGTTCGCAGCAGTTCCGGTTCGTCGAGGGCGAGCCCGAGCCATTCGGAGAGCTTGCTCACCTGCGCCTGTAACCCGACGAGGTCTTCGACGGAACGCGGCGACGGCCGTTGAGGCTCCGCCTCGGATACGTGTCCGGAAACTGGTGCGGTGACCGACATGGTGGTGGCCGCCGCGGGCGCGGGCACGGCGCTACCCCCGTGGCTCCAGGCGACCGCGGTGTTCGGTTGAATGCTGACCGGCCCCGACGGATCGACCGCCGCGACGGTGAGCAGCTCTGTTGTCCAGGCGATGCCGAATGTCCGTGACAGTGCGCGCGTGGTGTCGGCGCTGCTGGTTCCGGGGCCGAGATCGCGCGGCAGCAGCGACACCGCGTCGCCGACGGTGACGACCTTGCCGAGCAGCGCCTGCCGCAAGGTGGCGTCGGGGATCGCGGTGCTGGCCAGGGCAGAGCCCGAGACGGTCACCGAGCGTGCTCCGTACACGGTCACCGATCCGACGATCACCGTGGCGTCCTCGCGTAGCCCGGTATTGGAGAGCGTCACGTCGTCGAGCAGGATCGTCCCGGTGGGGGTACCCGCCGGTGCGTGCCCCGCGACGGCCGCGGTGCGTCGCGCCCCGGTGAGCGCGATCGCATCCCATTCGCGGAGTCCGAGCGCGGTGAGCACCTCCGGGTGCAGGCGGACGAGTCCGCGGCGGGCATCGGCCGCGGAAGTGTTGAGCCGGACGGTCAGCGCGAGTTGTGGGGTGGTCACCCGCACGAGCCTAGATCGTGGTCAGCCTCCGCGCGGGCGACGCAGCCCGAGGCGCGCCGAGGAACGCCCCGTGGCTGTGAGCATGCGCCGGCCGACGGCGCGGCGGGGCCGCAGCGCGCGGGACTCGGCGCGGATCGCCCGACGTTCGGACGGTTTGATGTCCCATGTCGCCGGGCGCGCTGCCACCCACCGCTTCGAGCGGATCGCGAAGGGAATGTGCACGAAGTACACGCCCACCAGCACCAGCATCAGGACGAACGGGTAGGTGACCAGCGCTGCCGCACCGGCGGCCACGAGCGCCAGGAGAAGGATCGCGAGACGCGGCGGTACGGATACGGACTTCATCGCGAGGGTCGGGATCCTGCTGACGATCAGGCCGGCGGAGATGAGCGTCCACGCGACGACAAGTGGGAACGAGGTCCACCATCCGTCTCCCCACTGGATGTACGCCGCAATCGGGCTCAACGCGATGATGGCGCCGGCAGGTGACGGCACGCCCACGAAGTATTCGCGGGCGTAGGCGGGGACGGAGTCGTCCTCGAGCAGGGTGTTGAATCGGGCAAGACGCAGAACGATGCTCACCGCGTACAGCAACGCGATGATCCAGCCCAACGCGCTGCCGTCGAGCAACGTCACATACAGCACGAGCGCGGGCGCGACGCCGAATGCGATGGCGTCGGAAAGCGAGTCGAGTTCGGCGCCGATCTTGCTGGTCGCATCGAGCAAGCGCGCGATGCGACCGTCGAGCGCGTCGAGGACCGCGGCAGCCCCGATCATGCCGAGGGCGATGCCGAGTTCCCCGTCGAGCGCAAACTTCACGGCCGACAACCCGGCAGAGAGCGCAAGGATCGTGATCACGCTCGGAAGCAGGCGCACCGCTGCCGGGCGACTTCTGGTCGCGTGGTTGTCATCCTCTGCCGGGACGTTCGGTTTGAGGGGAGTCACAGCACCGGGGCGGACGGAAGCGCAGCAATGACCGTCTCGGCTCCGATCGTGCGCTGACCACGCTCGACGAGCAGTGTGCTGCCCGCGGGCAGATAGGTATCGACGCGGGAACCGAAGCGGATGAGTCCGTACGTGTCGCCGATGGGAACCGTGTCGCCGACCTGTGCGTCGCACACGATGCGCCGGGCAAGCAGACCGGCGATCTGCACGACCCCGACCAGCGCGCCGTCGCGCATCTCGAGCAGCATGCTCGTGCGTTCGTTGACTTCACTCGCGTCGGCGAGATCAGCGGAGAGGAACTGCCCGGGGCGGTGTACGACCTTACGGACGATGCCGCCGACGGGGCTGCGCTGTACATGTACATCGAGGACCGACAGGAAGATGCTCACGCGGGGGAGCGGCTCGGTGCCGAGTCCGAGTTCGGCGGGTGGGACGGCCGTGTCGACGAGCGCGACCTCACCGTCGGCGGGTGCGACTGCGATGCCGGTCCGGTTCGGTGGCACTCGGTGTGGGTGCCGGAAGAAGGTCGCCGTCGCGGCGGCGGAGGCGAGGCCGGCGCGGCGGACCCACTTGCGGTTGCGGCCGAGTGCGGCCACCACCAGGGGTGCAGCGACGAACGGCACGCCACCGGGGTGAAGCGGCGGAATCGCCTTCTTGATCAGGTCGACGACATGTGCTGCACCGCTGGTCGGTGGTGTTCCGACGGGTGTGGGCTTACGTGCCACGGCTCCTCTTCACTCACGTTCATCGGGTTACCCGGCCGGGTTGCCCCCAGGACACTCGAGAGTACGTGAGTATAGACGCGCGTGGTCAGACGGATGCGCTCCCCTCGGCTTCGTTCTTGATCCGGGCGAGTGTGGAATTCATGCCGATGACCATGTCGTCGTCGAAGTTCTCCTGACCTCCGAGGATGTATTTGATGAGGGTCTGCGAGACCTTGCTGGTGCCGGTGGGGGCTTCGCGACGCTGCACGATTCGGGTACCCGTCGCGGTGGGTTCGAGGACGAACGACCAGATCGAGCGGTTTTCGTTGACGCGGAAACGCAATTCGCGACCGGGTTCGAAAGTGAGGACCTTCGATGTGGTCGGCCACACGAGGAGACCCTTGCGGTTGATGTTGATCGTCGAGGTTCCTGCGCCGACGCTGCCCCCTCGGATGATCATCTTCCGGCATTGGGGGCTCCACTCGCCCATGCGCTGTAGATCCGAGACGACGTTCCACACCCGGTTCGGGTCTGCTGCTACGTCGATGGTGGCTTCGAGTGTCTTCGACATGTCTGCTCCTGCTCGGTATCTGATACTCGTGGTCACAAAAATTCTGGCGTCGATCGTATCCGACGACGTGGCGACGGTCACCGGGTCGATCGCAGGAACGCTCCGAGATCGACCAGCTCCTCGGGCGTCGACGGCAGGTGATCGGTCAGTGCGCGCGAGCGGATGACGATCGCACACCACTGTCCTCGTGAGAGCGCGACGTTGAGCCGGTTGCGTGAGAGCAGGAACGACATCCCGCGCGGTACGTCCTCGATCGCCGACGCCGTCATCGACATCAGCACCACTGGAGCCTCGCGACCCTGGAATTTGTCGACCGTGCCCACATCCACCCGGGTCAGCCCGACATCGGACAGCCCGGACCGGATCATCGCTACCTGCGCGTTGTACGGCGCGACGACGAGCACATCCTTTTCCCCGAGCGGTCTCGGTGCGGTTTCTGCGTCGTCGCGCCACGCGGTGCCCAGCAGTGCCTGCACCCGGCGCACCACCTCGTCGCTCTCTTCGACCGAGCACGTCGCGTTGCCGAAATGCTCGACCGTGACGGTGTGCACGCCGGGCGAGAGCCCGTCGAGGACGCGTGCCGTGGTGTGGCCGGACTGGGACAGCAGCCGCCCGTCGTACGACAGGTCCGACACCCGCGCGCACAGGTCGGGATGCATGCGCCAGGTTCGCGACAGGAAAAACCCCCGGTCGGCGGGCAGTGCACCGTGCCCCTCGGCGAGCCAACCGAGGGCCGACTCGTCGGCGGGTTCGGGGTGTGTGCCCTGACTGACCTGAGGCAACTGCTGAGGATCGCCAAGGAGCAATAGATTCCGTGCGCTCGTCGCGACGGCGACGGTGTTGGACAGGCAGAACTGCCCGGCCTCGTCGACGACCAGCAGATCCAGGCTGCCCGGCGTGATGCAGTTCGCGTTCGTGAAATCCCATGCGGTGCCGCCGACGACGTAGCCGTCGTGGAGTCCGTCCAGATATCCCGTCAAGGTCTTGGTGTCCTTCGCGGGTGTCCAGGTGGGCTCGGTGGCCTTTGTCTTGGCTTTCGCGACGACCTCGCCCGGCACGCCCGCTTCGACGATGCCGCCCAGCATGTTCTCGACCACCGAATGCGACTGCGCGACCACCCCGACCCGCCAGCCGTGCTCGCGGACGAGTGCGGCGACGACGCGGGACCCCGTGTACGTCTTCCCGGTGCCGGGCGGACCCTGCACGGCGACGTACGAGTCGTCGAGGTCGAGGACGGCAGCGGTGATTGCGGCGGGGAACCCGCCGTCGCCGACCGGAGGGAGCGCGCCGGAACGGGTGCGTGGCGGGGTCCTTCGCAGGATGTCGACACCGGCCGTGGACGGCAGATCGGGCAATGACGCGCACATGGCGCCGGCCGCCGCTTCGATCGCCTTCTCGATACTGGCCGCCCCGATCGGGGAACCGGGCGTGATCGCCATCGGCAGAGCCGAATATTCATCGTCGGTCTGCAGCAACTCCTCGATCACGAGCACATCGTGGAAATCGCTGCCGGACCGGCGTTCGAGAATCGTCCCGCCCGACCACGCCCGCGTCCACGGGCCGCCGTCGGGTAGTCCGTCCGGTGCCGGCGCTTCGTACAGTACGAACACAGAATCCCCGGCGCGCACCGTGCTCCCGGTGTCGAAATCACCCGTGACGGCCAGATGACGCCGGGCCTTGCGCTTGCGCGGCGGCAGGTGCCAGTCGACCTCGACCGCGACGGAGGTCGCGACGAGCGTGTCGCGGGTGTCGGCCCATTCGTCCACCGGATTCGACAGGCGATCGAAGTGGGCCCACCAGAACGGTTTCCGCTCCCGCCGGTGGTAGCCGAGCGAGGCCGCCATCAATGCTGCGGCCTGCTGGTCGTCGGTGCGCTTGCTCGTTGCCTCGCCCGCGAACTCCCAGAGCGTGACCTCTGCGGGGTGCGGTTCGAAGGGGAGCGCGGTCTCCTCGGGTGTGACCCCGGTGGTGGCGATACCGTGCTCTGCGGCCCGGTCGAGTAACCAGTTGCGCAGCCGCCACGTCGATGCGCAGTCGTCCTCGTTGTACGACGCGATCGAGTCGAGCAGCTTTGCGGCCTCTTCGGTCCGGTCGGCGTCGCGGAGATCGCAGTAGTCCGCATACGCGACTATCGACGCACCGGCATCGAGCACCTCACCCTGCCGCGCCGGCATGTACAGCGGCTCGAGCTTCTTGATGCTGTACGACGACTCGCCGGCCCGAAGAGTAGCGCGCACAATCGGATACAGGTCGACCAGAACGCCGTCGCGGAGCAGGCTGTCGACCTGCTCCTCGCCCACGCCGTGCCGGCCCGCCAGGCGCAGCAGTGCGGATTTCTCGTACGGTGCGTAGTGGTAGACGTGCATCTTCGGGTGCGTTCGGCGGCGCTGTTCGACGTACTCGAGGAAATCGAGCAGTGCGCGTCGTTCCTCGGCGCGCGTATGAGCCCAGAACGGGCGGAACGTCGGATCGGTCGCACTCGGGCCCGAACCTGGTCCTTCCAACACACCGAACAGGTACTCGAGTCCCCAGTCGGGGCCACCGTCCTCGCACCACAGCGGGTCGCCCTCGAAGTCGAAGAAGATATCTCCGTCGTCCGGCGCGGGCAGTGCGGCAAGGGACCCCGGTTCGTAGACGTCGACGACCGGTTGGCCGGTCTGCTCCTGCCGCAGCTGTACCTGCGCTTGTGCACGCAGTGCGGCATATGTGCGATGCGACATTCCCGGAACGGGCTCTTCCCGCGTGCAGAGATCGTCGATCGTCGTGACGCCGCCGGCGATCAGGCGGGCGCGCTGTATGGACCGCATTCCCGCGACCAGCAGCAGATCGCGGTGGGCGGCCACCTGAGGTTCGCACGTGTCGCAGCGGCCGCACGCAGTGTGCCCCGCGTCGGCCCAGCCCACGGGAAGGCCAGAGTGGTGATGGCCGTCGACCAGGCGCTGCAGATGCAGCCTGCGCTGCGAGTAGACGGGAGCGATGTCGGCGAGGGGGTACGACGCGATCGTGCCGTCGCCGAGGATCAGGTGTGCGTGCGGCGCGACCGGGATTCCGGTGTGTGCGAGGGCGTCGGCGTAGGCGGCGAGCTGCAACAGCGCCTCGACTCGCGCGTGTCGGGCGAGTTTCGTGTCGTACACGGCGTATGTCTCGCCGGTGCGGACGAGGAAATCACAGAACCCCACGAACCGGCCGTCGAAGAACGTGCCCTGGTAGATGACGTCGGCACCCGATCGGGCGGCCTCGAACGTGGCGCGGGCAGCAGCGTCGTAGCCCTCGCGGGTGTGATCGGGGCGGGCGATCTGCACGACACCGTCGCCGAATTCGTCACGGTAGCGGTCCAGGACGCGTTGCTCGTGGGCGCCACCGAGACGGGCGGTGCGATCGAGCATCGGATCGTCGACGGCAGTGGGTCGTGGCCCGCGACCGAGGACAGCGTCGACCGTGCTGAGCAGTGAGAACTCGCACCGGGCGGCATCGGCCAGATCGCGCGAGCTGTAGACCAGCACATCGTCGAGCAGAAACATCGGCGCCGCCTCCCGCGTGGTGTCGTTGCCCGACTATGGCAGACGCGGGTGACAGCACTATCGTCGGCGCGAGCCCGTCAGTTCACGGCCGGGACAGCTGATCTCTCGACCGGTGTGTGTCGGTGGTCGCTTGTACGGTGCGGGCGTGCAACTGCGATACCAATACCGCGTGTATCCGACGCCCGGCCAGCAGGACATGCTGGCCCGTTCGTTCGGCTGCGCGCGGGTGGTGTTCAACGATGCACTGCGCGCCCGGCAGGACGCGTACGCAGCGGGAGTGAGGGTCTCGGACACCGACGTGCAGCGGTGGGTGGTCACCGCAGCGAAGAAAACTCCGCAGCGGGTGTGGCTGGCCGAGGTGGCGTCGGTGGTGTTGGTCCAGGCCTGTCAGGACGCGCGGCGCGCGTATCGGAATTGGTTCGATTCGCTGTCGGGGAAGCGGAAGGGCCGCAAGGTCGGGGCTCCGCGGTTCCGGTCTCGCAAGGACAATCGGCAGTCGATACGGCTCACTCGGAACGGGTTCAGTATCCGAGGCAACCGGAAGCTGTATATCGCGAAGGTGGGCGAGCTGAAGGTGGCGTGGTCACGGGAGTTGCCGTCCGAGCCGAGCAGCGTCACGGTCATCAGGGATTCGGCGGGTCGGTACTTCGTGTCGTTCGTGGTGGAGACCACCGACGAACCGATGCCCGAACTCGACCGCGAGGTGGGGATCGATCTCGGGCTCACCACGTTCGCGGTCCTGTCGGACGGGAAGGTCATCGAGTCGCCGAGGTTCTTCCGACGTGCCGAACGCAGACTCCGCAAAGCGCAGCAGAATCTGTCCCGAAAGGAGAAGGGCAGCAAGAACCGGGCAAAGGCCCGCCTCGAGGTCGCCAAAGCTCACGCGAAGGTGGCCGACGCCCACAAGGATTGGGCACACAAGCACTCCACGACGATCGTCCGCGAGAACCAAGCGGTGTATGTCGAGGATCTGTGTGTCGCGGGCCTGGGGCGGACGCGGTTGGCGAAGTCGGTGCACGATGCCGGGTGGGGGATGTTCACCCGCATGCTGGAGGAGAAGGCCGCCCGCTATGGGCGGACCTTCCAGCGGGTGGACCGGTGGTTCCCGTCGAGTCAGTTGTGCTCGGTGTGCGGCGTGTCGGACGGTCCGAAACCGTTGTCGGTGCGGGAATGGACCTGTCCGGGGTGTGGTGTGGTCCATGACCGGGATCTGAATGCAGCCGAGAACATCCTCGCCGCCGGACGGGCGGAGAGGCGAAACGCCTGCGGAGGGACTGTAAATCCTGCCGCATAGCGGAAGGTATGTCCCTGTGAAACAGGAACCCACCGAAAGCGCCGAGCGGGCGCTGGTAGGAATCTCGGTCGTTCACGGCCGGGAGGACGTCAAAGCTGACGGCTACCTCGCGGGGGGACGGAGTTACCAACGCCGATGCGAGGTCGCTGCGAGCGGTCGTGTCTGTGTCTGTGCGAGCGGTGCGCAGCGGAGCTGTCCCCGGTGCGCGATCGAGTGGGCGCGCATCGCCTCCCGGCGGGCGAGCATTGCTGCCCGGGCGGCGTCTCGTCGTGGGTCGTGTGCGCGCGAGGAGCATCCGCCTCCTTCGATTCCGAGCACGGTCCGGCCGAGGAGTACCAGGCCCCACGGGCCGATGACCCACAGCGGCCACGGGTAGACCATCGATGCCGTCCCGAGCGACACCAAGGCCCAGACCAGCACGTTGATCGCGCTTACGCCGAGCCACGCAGTCCACTCGATCCTCTGATGGACGGGAAGTCGTCGACGAGCACGTGCTGTGGTCGGCGCTGGAGGAGCGGACCGCGGAAGGTCGGTGAACTGCGCGCGCGCCTCGGCGACGGTCGTCGATGCGTAGACGGCGGAGGCACGGGTGTCGAACTCGTCGATGGTGAGGCGCCCGCTGCCGACATGCTGTGCAAGTTCGTCGACGAACCGCTCGCGTTCGGAATCGGAAATCCCGTCGGAGTCGGGAATGTAGGGGTTCTCGGTGGCCATGGGTCCTCCAGCGGAGATTTCCTGCCCTGATGAGCTTCCATTGTGGAATGTCGTTGCTTCCATGATGGATATGACACAGTGGAATGTCAACGGTTTCCCCGATGACGGGATGAAGGGAGCGCGTGATGGCCGGACGTCCGCTCAACGCGACGGCAGCGTCGCTGCTGGGTTTTCTGCACGAGGGTCCGATGACGGGGTGGGACCTGGTGACCACGGCGCAGGAGCGGATCGGCAAGTTCTGGTCGCTCACTACCAGCCAGGTGTATCGGGAACTTGCCGCGATGGAACGAGACGGCATGATCGTGCCCGGTGAGAAGGGACCGCGCGACCGCAAGCCCTACACACTCACCGACACCGGCCGGCAGGCGTTCGCCGAATGGATCGAGCGTGACCCCGGACCGGAGAACATCCGGCACCCGTTGCTCCTCACCGTCGCTTTCGCCGACCACCTGAGTCCGGAACGGCTTGCCGAGATACTCGCGCACTATCGGGCCGCACACGAGAAGCAACTCGCCGGTTACGAAGACCTCATGGCCCACCACGACCTGCCGGACTTCTCCGCTGCCACCGTCGAGTTCGGAATCGCATACGAACGCGCGGCGCTCACGTGGCTCGAGGGCATGGACGCACGTCTCGCGAACCGGCAGCAGAGTCCGTCAACGGAGCGGATCGAAATGCCGTAGCACCGGATCGGTGTGGCCTGTCATCGCACCCGCGAGCAGCCGACCCGTCAGCGGTCCGAGCGCGACTCCCCACATACCGTGACCGCCCGCGACGAACACGCGCGGTGATCGGGTGCCGCCGATCAACGGCAACCCGTCCGCCGTGCACGGTCTCGAACCGACCCATTCCTCACTCCGGCCGGCCCAGTCGACGTCGCGCAGGAGCGGGCGGGTCGTGTCGACGATCGCGCGGACCCGTCGTGGATCGAGCGGTGCGTCGGGGCGGCGGAACTCCATCATCCCGGCGATGCGGAACCGGTCGTGCAGGGGAGTGCAGGCGACGCGCTGCACAGGGAAATACACCGGGTTCTTGGGAAGTTCGCCGGGGACCACACTGAAGCTGTACCCGCGACCGGCCTGAACCAGGGTGCGCACCCCGAAGTCGTGGGCAAGTGCATTCAGCCGCGCTCCCGTCGCGAGGACCACCGCATCGACGGACACGTCACTCCCGTCGGCGGAGATCACGTCGACCATGCCGTTGCCGGGGTCGCGCACCTCGCTGACGTCGAAGCCGGTGATGATCTCACCACCTCGTGCTCGCACCGCATCCGCGAGCGAGGCGACGAACCGTGGGGGATCGATGAATCGTTGACCGCGGATCCTCACTCCCGCGCGCACCTTGTCGCTGAGCAGGGGTTCGAGGGAGTGCACGGTCTCGGCGTCGAGGACCTCGTAGTCGACCTCGCCTCCCGTTGCTCGCACGTGATCGAATTCCTCGAGCAGGTGGTCGCGGTCGGTTTCCGCGGTGAACGCCGCGAGGAAGGGGTCGGCGTCGCGGGTCTGCTCGGCAACGCCACCGTCCGCCAGGTCGTCGTATGCCCCCAGTGCAACCCTGTTGACCTGAGCGAACACCTCCAGTGCCGCCATCTGATGTCGTGTGGTGCAGTGCCGGGCGAAATCCGCGAGGAAGCGGATCAGCTTCGGGTCGAGCGTGGGCGGCACGTATACCGGTGACGACGGCGTGAGCATCGCTCGCAGCCCGTACTTCAGGATCGACGGCTCGGGTAGTGGCAGGGTCAGGGCCGGCGCGAGCCAACCGGCGTTGCCCCACGACGCGCGTTCGCTCGCCTCAGTGGCGTCCGGTGCGACGGCTGCCCGGTCGACGACCGTGACGGCCACACCTCGGTCCTGCAGAAACCACGCGGTGGACAGCCCCACGATGCCGGCACCGGCCACGGCCACTCGACGAATCGTCATGACCAACTCCTGTCGACGCAGAGGTACGTCCCTCCATCATGGCGCCATCGGGGGCTTCTGCACGCGTGTCGCGGGCCGTCCTAATATTCGAGGGGGAAATCTGCTTGTCGAAGGGGACAGTGAGTTGAGCACACACGTCGAACAGCGCGAGTTCCAGGCCGAGGCGCGCCAGCTGCTGGATCTGATGATCCACTCGATCTACTCCAACAAGGACACCTTCCTGCGTGAGTTGATCTCCAATGCGTCCGACGCACTGGACAAACTCCGCCTGGAGTCGTTCCAGAACAAGGACCTGAAGGTCGATACGTCCGATTTGCACATCGAGCTCGATGTCGACAAGGACGCCCGCACGCTGACCATCCGCGACAACGGTATCGGCATGTCGCGCGACGAGGTTGTCGAACTCATCGGCACCCTCGCAAGGTCTGGCACCGGGGAGCTGCGAAAGAAACTTCGTGAGGCCAAGGACGCCGCGGCATCGGAGGAACTGATCGGCCAGTTCGGCATCGGTTTCTACTCGGCGTTCATGGTGGCAGACAAGGTCACGCTCGTCACCCACAAGCCGGGGCAGGACCTCGGAACCCGGTGGGAGTCGAGTGGCGAATCCACCTACACGATCGAAGACGTCGAAGACGCGCCGCAGGGAACATCGGTCACCCTGCATCTCAAGCCCGAGGATGCCGACGACCATCTTTTCGACTACACCTCGCAGTGGAAACTCGAGGAGATCGTCAAGAAGTACTCCGATTTCATCGCGTGGCCCATCCGCATGGAGGTCTCCCGGACCACCAAGGGCGAGGACGGCGCCGACGAGGTCACCTTCGAGACCAAGACCCTCAACTCGCAGAAGGCCCTGTGGGCACGCTCGCGCGACGAGGTGTCCGACGACGAGTACCACGAGTTCTACAAGCACGTCGCCCACGCGTGGGACGAACCGCTCGAGATCATCCCGATGCGCGCCGAAGGAACCTTCGAATATCAAGCGCTGCTGTTCATTCCGTCGCATGCGCCGTTCGACCTGTTCGCCCGCGAGCGCAAGACGGGCATCCAGCTCTACGTCAAGCGCGTGTTCATCATGGACGACTGCGAAGACCTCATCCCCGAGTACCTGCGCTTCGTCAAGGGTGTCGTCGATGCGCAGGACCTGTCGCTCAATGTCTCCCGCGAGATCCTGCAACAGGACCGCCAGATCCGGGCCATCCGTCGTCGTCTCACGAAGAAGGTCCTGTCCACCGTCAAGGACATGGCGATCCAGGATGCCGACAAGTACCGGACCTTCTGGAACGAGTTCGGCCGCGTCCTCAAGGAAGGTCTGATCTCCGACACCGACAACCGCGACACGCTGCTCGCGATCTCGTCGTTCGACTCCACGGCGAGCGCCGACGAGCAGACCACGCTCGCCGGATACGTCGAGCGCATGAAGGACGGCCAGGACGAGATCTACTACCTCACCGGCGAGTCCCGTCAGCTGCTGGAGAGCTCCCCGCACATGGAGGCATTCACGGCGAAGGGAATCGAGGTGCTGTTGCTGACCGACCCCGTCGACGAGATGTGGGTGACCTCGGTACCCGAGTTCGAGGGCAAGGCGTTCCGGTCGGTGGCGAAGGGCGAGGTGGATCTCGACACCGAGGACGAGAAGAAGGCGGCCGAAGCCGAACGTGAGGAGCAGGAGAAAGAGTTCGGTGATCTCCTGACGTGGATGAAGAGCAGCCTCGACGAGTACGTCAAGGAGGTGCGTCTGTCGTCCCGCCTGACGACGTCGCCCGCGTGCATCGTGGGCGACACTTTCAGCATGTCGCCTGCGCTCGAGCGCATGTACAAGGCGTCGGGCCAGCCGGTGCCGCAGACCAAGCGAATCCTCGAGCTGAATCCCGGGCACCCTCTGGTTTCGGGGTTGCGCACGGCGCACGGCGGTAATCCGGACGATCCGGCTCTCGCCGAGACTGCGGAGTTGCTGTACGGGATGGCCTTGATCGCCGAGGGCGGCGAGGTCGACGATCCCGCACGCTTCACTCATCTGCTCGCGGACCGGCTTGCCCGCACGGTCTGAAGCAGGCCCTCTCGGGGCGATAGGCTCGGGGGTATGACTGACGTGGCGGGAGTGCTGTTCGACATCGAGGGCGTGATCGTGACGTCCTGGAAGCCGGTCCCGGGCGCCGCCGAGGTCCTCGCGGGTCTCCGAGAAGATGGTGTGGCGCGAGCCTTCCTGACCAACACCACGTCACGGACGTGTGCCGAGATCGCTGCAACGCTCAGCGATCTCGGCATGCCCGTCGAGCCGAGCGAGATCGTCACCGCCGCATCGCTCACGGCCGAGTATCTGAAGCAAACCTATCCGGGGCGCCGGTGCTGGGTGCTCAACGACGGCAATGTCGATGCCGACCTCGATGGGGTCGAACGGGACGAAGACGAGCCCGAGGTGGTGGTGCTCGGCGGTGCAGGGGAGATGTTCACGCATCGGACTTTGAGCCGCGTTGCCGAGTTGATGCTCGACGGTGTACCTGTCGTCGCGATGCACCGCGCGGCGAGCTGGCAGGGAACCGACGGGCTGCACCTCGATACCGGTGCCTACCTTGCCGGGTTGGAGGAGCTCGCCGGTCAGTCGGTAGTGGCGGTAGGGAAGCCATCGATGCAGGGATTCCTTGCAGCTGCGGACATCATGGATGTCGACCCCTCTCGCATGGTCGTGGTCGGTGACGATCTGTACGGCGAGGTGCTTCCCGGGCAGCGGCTCGGAATGACAGGAGTTCTGGTGCGTACGGGAAAATTTCGGCAGTCCGTGCTCGAGCTCGCCGTCGACCGCCCCGATCACGTGCTCGACTCGGTCGCCGATCTTCCGGAACTTCTTCGAGCGGTGTGATCGGGCTCTCGCGTCCTGCATCGCTGCCCGGTACCCTGCGCGCGGGGGCTTTCTCCCTCCTTCTTCCAGCGCAGAGGAGCACTTCTTGTCCATTCGTTCTCTCCGGTCCGTCCTTTCCGGTCGTCGTATTGCGCAGGCCTTCGCGGCGGTTGCAGTCGGGGCAGCATCGTTTGCCTTGGTGGGCACGGGTACGGCGTCGGCCGCGCCGGTGACGTGTGTGTCGCCGCCGTCCGAGAATCAGATCCTGGTGTCGGACACGGCGAGCTGTGGTGCGACGACCACCGGTGAGGGTTTTGCGCGGGCATCGGCAGCCGACAGCGGCACTGCGGTGTCGGTCGCCGAGTCCGCGGGTACGGCCGAATCCCAGGCAACCGGGTTCGGTACGGCGCTCAGCGCAGCGCGTGACGGTGGGCGGTCGTACGCGTTCGCGCTCGGTGGCGGCCTGAGTCATTCGTGGGCGCAGGGTCCGGCGACCACTTTGTCGGTGGCGGGCTGGGGTTCGGGAGCGACGGCGGACACGACCGGTGTCACCTGCGTCGGTGCCCAGTCGTTCGCTGTCAACACCGCCACGGGGCAGTGGTGCGCCGTGGGTGTGGGCTCTACACG
This sequence comes from Rhodococcus sp. F64268, assembly GCF_023015605.1. NCBI lineage: Bacteria > Bacillati > Actinomycetota > Actinomycetes > Mycobacteriales > Nocardiaceae > Rhodococcus > Rhodococcus sp. F64268. The sequence continues at coordinate 232,727 of NZ_JALKAI010000002.1, read as the reverse complement.
TCGCTAGTCGATGCAGCGTCGTTAGTTGATGCGTGCAGAAAACTTCTGCACCGCGACGAGGGTGGTCGAGTGCCGGTAACCTTGCACTCGCCACCCTCGAGTGCTAAAAATGCAGTTGGCACTCGCAATGAGGGAGTGCCAGGTCGGGAAGGTGAGGCCGGGAAATATCGACACCCCTGGTCGTCCGTCGCGGGCACTGATTCCGACCGAATGCACAACAACGGGGCGTCCCGACGAGCGGCCGTCCTAGGTGTCACCCCGATATCCGGAGGATCACTTCGCAATGGCCAAGATCATCGCGTTCGACGAAGAGGCCCGTCGCGGCCTCGAGCGTGGCCTGAACAGCCTCGCCGACGCAGTCAAGGTGACGTTGGGCCCCAAGGGTCGCAACGTCGTGCTCGAGAAGAAGTGGGGCGCGCCCACGATCACCAACGATGGTGTCTCCATCGCCAAGGAGATCGAGCTCGAGGATCCGTACGAGAAGATCGGCGCCGAGCTGGTCAAGGAAGTTGCCAAGAAGACCGACGACGTCGCGGGCGACGGCACCACCACCGCCACCGTTCTCGCTCAGGCGCTCGTGCGTGAGGGCCTGCGCAACGTCGCTGCCGGCGCCAACCCGCTGGGTCTGAAGCGCGGCATCGAGAAGGCCGTCGAGGCCGTCACCGCCAAGCTGCTCGACACCGCCAAGGAAGTCGAGACCAAGGAGCAGATCGCTGCGACCGCCGGTATCTCCGCTGGCGACCCCGCGATCGGTGAGCTCATCGCCGAGGCCATCGACAAGGTGGGCAAGGAAGGTGTCATCACCGTCGAGGAGTCGAACACCTTCGGCCTCCAGCTCGAGCTGACCGAGGGCATGCGCTTCGACAAGGGCTACATCTCCCTCTACTTCGCTACGGACGCCGAGCGCCAGGAAGCCGTCCTCGAGGACGCGTACATCCTTCTCGTCAGCTCCAAGATCTCGACGGTCAAGGACCTGCTGCCGCTCCTGGAGAAGGTCATCCAGTCGGGCAAGCCGCTCGTCATCATCGCCGAGGACGTCGAGGGTGAGGCTCTGTCCACCCTCGTCCTGAACAAGATCCGCGGCACCTTCAAGTCCGTCGCCGTCAAGGCTCCGGGCTTCGGCGACCGCCGCAAGGCTCAGCTCGCCGATATCGCCATCCTCACCGGTGGCGAGGTTGTCAGCGAAGAGGTCGGCCTCTCCCTCGAGACCGCAGGTCTCGAGCTGCTCGGCCAGGCCCGCAAGGTCGTCGTCACCAAGGACGAGACCACCATCGTCGAGGGCGCGGGCGATCCCGACGCCATCGCAGGCCGCGTCAACCAGATCCGCGCCGAGATCGAGGCATCGGATTCGGATTACGACCGCGAGAAGCTGCAGGAGCGCCTGGCCAAGCTGGCCGGCGGCGTTGCAGTCATCAAGGCCGGCGCTGCGACCGAGGTCGAGCTCAAGGAGCGCAAGCACCGCATCGAAGATGCCGTGCGCAACGCGAAGGCTGCTGTCGAAGAGGGCATCGTCGCCGGCGGTGGCGTGGCTCTGCTGCAGGCCGCTCCGGTTCTCGACGACCTCAAGCTCGAGGGCGACGAGGCCACGGGTGCCAACATCGTCAAGGTTGCCCTCGAGGCTCCGCTGAAGCAGATCGCGTTCAACGCAGGTCTCGAGCCCGGCGTCGTCGCGGAGAAGGTTCGCAACCTGCCTGCAGGTAGCGGCCTCAACGCTGCCACCGGCGACTACGAGGACCTCCTCGAGGCCGGCATCAACGACCCGGTCAAGGTCACCCGCTCGGCGCTGCAGAACGCTGCGTCCATCGCGGCTCTGTTCCTGACCACCGAGGCCGTTGTGGCCGACAAGCCGGAGAAGGCCGCTGCTCCCATGGCCGACCCGACCGGCGGTATGGGCGGCATGGACTTCTGATCCGGTCCTGACTGCTCCACCCGAGCTGCACAGCGAGGCCCGATCCCACTTCGGTGGGGTCGGGCCTCGCTGCATGTTCGAAGTGTGGTTTGTGTCGCATACCAAGATCTTGACCTTCTCGTGACCTTCACATCGGAATCGTGTAAGAACGATGGTGTAATTCGGGGCTGGTCGGGGAGCGCCGCCGGGGCGAGCGTTGGACTCGCCGTGGGACGGGACGGTTTTTCGAGGGGTGTGGGTCTTTTGTCGATGTGGTTCCGACGTGCGTGTGGTGCCGTGACGGTCGGATTGGCGGCTGCGGTGTGTGTGCCGGCAGGGGTATCGGCCGAGCCGGTTCCGGGGTCGTCGACCGTGGGGGAGCGGCTCTCGGCACTGTCGCACGTCGAGGTGGAGAACGACCGTACTGTCATTGCGCACGTGTATTCGGCGTCGATGGACACCGTCGTGCCGCTCAGGGTGCGGTTGCCTGCCGATACCAGCGAGCCGCGACCCACGCTGTATCTGCTCAACGGGTCCGGTGGTGGCGAGGGTGTCGCCACATGGGACGAACAGACGGACGTCGATGAGTTCTTCGCCGACAAGAATGTCAATGTGGTGACTCCGCTGGGCGGACGCTACAGCTATTACACCGATTGGGAGCAGGACGACCCGGCGCTCGGCCGGAACAAGTGGACGACGTTCCTCACCGAGGAGTTGCCGCCCATCATCGATGAGCAGTTCGAGACCACCGGGGTCAATGCGATTGCGGGTCTGTCGATGTCGGGTACATCGGTGCTCGGCCTGGCAACAGCCGCGCCCGAGTTGTATCGCGCTGTCGGTGCGTACAGTGGCTGCGCCGAGACGAGCACGCCGGTGGGCCAGGCCTATGTGCAGGCGGTGGTTCGGGTCAAGGGGGGCGATCCCGAGAACATGTGGGGTCCGGTCGGCGGGCCGGGCTGGATCGCGAACGACCCGTATCTCAATGCGGAGAAACTGCGCGGGGTCGCGTTGTATGTGTCGTCGGCGAACGGCCTTCCGGGTGAGCATGACCGGTTGAGCGCGAGGTCGATCAACTACGACCCCCTCGGTCTGGTGGGTCAGCTCGTCGTGGGCGGAACCATCGAGGCGGCCGTTCACCACTGCACGACGCGCCTCGCGGATCGGCTCGAGGAGTTGGAGATCCCCGCGCACTTCGAATGGCGGAACGGGACGCATTCGTGGGATTACTGGGAGGACGATCTGCACAAGTCGTGGCCCATGATGGAAGCGGCCATCGGGTTGTAACGGTGGCGGTAGCCGTCGGGTTGTGACGGTGGCGGCAGTCATCTTCGGCGAGGGCCGGTTCTTGACCGGTCCTCGCCGTTTCTGTGTCTGCTACTCGAGTTCCGCGAATTTGACCGTTTCGTGACCATTGCGGAGCTTTATGGTGTAGAAATGGTTTCACTCCGGCCGGGCGGGGTGTCGTGACCGACGTTCGTCCGGCAGGTTCCCAAGGATTCGGGAGGGGGTCGGGTGGTCTCGTTCCGACGAACATGTGCGGCGTTGTCGGTTGCTGCGCTCGCATCTGTGTGGTCAGTGATGTGTGCGACCGAGGTTGCCGCCGAACCGGTTTCGGTTCTGTCCAGTATCGAGGTCGAAAGTGATCGTACGGTAATCGTGCACGTCTGGTCGGCTGCGATGGATCGGGTCGTCCCGCTCCGAGTGCGGACGCCGGCCGACACCAGCGTTCCGCGGCCCACGCTGTACCTGCTGAACGGGGCCGGAGGTGGGGAGGGGAAGGCTACATGGGACGCTCGTACCGATATCGATGAGTTCTTCGCCGACAAGAACGTCAATGTCGTCACTCCGCTCGATGGGTCGTTCACCTATTACACCGATTGGGAGCGCGACGACCCGGCGCTCGGCCGGAACAAGTGGACGACGTTCCTCACGCAGGAGTTGCCGCCGATTGTCGACGAGACGTTCGGTACCACGGGTGTGAATGCAATTGCGGGGCTGTCGATGTCGGGAACCTCTGTCTTGAGTCTGGCGATCGAGGAGCCGTCGCTGTACGAGGCGGTCGGGGCGTACAGCGGGTGTGCCGAGACCAGTACGGAGCTGGGGCAGCTCTATGTCCGTACCGTCGTCGAGAGTCGTGGGGAGGCGGATGTCGAGAACATGTGGGGCCCGCTCGATGGGCCCGGCTGGGTCGCAAACGACCCGTACGTCAACGCGGAGAAGTTGCGGGGTATCGACCTGTACATCTCGTCTGCGACCGGGCTGCCGGGGCCACACGAGAACCTGGGGGCGAGATCGGTCGAAGGCGATCCCGGGCTTCTGTTGAATCAGATCGTTGTCGGGGGTGTCATCGAGGCCGCAGTGAACGACTGCACGCACCGTCTGGCGTCGCGGCTCGATGAGCTGGGTATCCCTGCAACGTTCGAATTCCGCTCCCGGGGAACACATTCGTGGGGCTATTGGCAGGACGATCTCCACGCTTCCTGGCCGATGATTGCGGGCTCTATCGGATTGTGATCGTGTGAGTGGCTCGCGGCCCTGCCTCCGGCCGGGCGGTCGATTGCTGATGCCTCACTCGAGATCTATTGCAGTGCACTGTGTTCGGAGTTTACAGTTTCAAATTTTTTCTTACGCAACATCATTGACGAGTTCGTTGCCGTGTCGTAATGTGAGTTACGGCACACCGTGGTCTCGAGTTCGGTAGTGCCACATCACCTCAACCATTCGGGCGTAGGAGGATCAATGGGTAGCACTACCATCACCGAAATCATCACCTTCATCTTCTCGTTGCTTTCGCAGAGCGCAGAATTCCTCAGCTGAATTCACTGAATCTGTTGATCCGAACTCCGGAAGCGTGAGGTTTCCGGCGACACACTGGAGGAAAGATGGGCAGTATTACCAACGGTCTCGAAGTCATCAACCAGCTCATCGGGCTTGTGCTGGCCATTGCCCCGGCGCTGCTCACCGGGTCGCTGTAGGTCGGAAGCGTTGAAAGGCCGTGGATCTCGTCTCTCGGGATTCACGGCCTTTGCGCTGTCATTCCGGGATGATCACCCAGAGTGCGAGGTACAGCAGGATTGCGGTGCCGCCGGTGATGAAGGACGCAACCACGGCAGCAGCGCGGACGATGTTGACGTCGATGCCGAAGTATTCGGCGATTCCGCCGCAGACGCCGCCGAGCATGCGCTGCGAGGTAGAGCGAGTGAAGGTGCGGGGTGTGTTGTCGTCGAAGGTCATGAGGTAATCGTGCTCCTTGTCGAGTGTGTGCACATCAGGGCCGGCCCCGATCTTCACCCTGAACTTTCTTCTCGGGGTCTCGTGTGACGGGTGTCTTGCGTCGGTGTCGATACGTCGGACGCAACGGTGGGTGTCAGCGGCAAACGACGGTCAATCCGATACCGCGCCAGATCTTCGTTTCCTTGCGATCCCAGCTGTCGGTGCGGGAGTTGTACGTCGATTCGACCTCGGTCCGGTAGCCCCGGTCGCGCTGCGCGGTTACCGCGCACCGGCCGGAGATGTTCCCCGAGCGGTTGGTGACCGAGTACGGCGTACCGGCGGCGGAGAGCGTCGAGGCGGCTACGTGCTCCTCCATCCCGACGACGTTGGGCGCGGATTCTGCTGCGGCAACACCTGTTCCGATCGTCAAGGCTGCGGCACCGGCGAGCAGTGCGGTCATGATCGTCTTACGCATGAGGTCTCCCGAGTGGTGGTGTGAGGCTCGTCGAATCGATGTATCGATCGTGCGCCTCGGACCCCTTCGGGCACATCGGGGACAGACCCCCGTCTGTACCCTGAACTTTTGGTCAGGGTTCTCTACGACAGCACCCGCACGGGACTTCCCGTACGGGTGCTTCGAGTGTGCTGTGCTCGACGGAGAGCGTCAGGCACTTCTGCGTTTGGCGAGTGTCTTCTTGAAGATGATGTACGGCAGCAGCAAGCGCGCGATCAGCGCTACAGCCCAGACGATGACGGTGGCGAGGATCCAGGTCGTGATGCCGTCGATCCGGAGGCCGTCACTCATGATCGCGGTGACGATGAGCGCGAGTAGTGTCGAGATCAGCGCGCTGCTCCCGATGAGTACCGGGGTTTTCGTCATCGCAACCTGACGGATCAAAGGGTCGAGAAGAACCGTGGCCACGGTGAAGATCACCACGGCGATGACGAACGCGAACGAACTGAGCGTCATGCCGGGCAGGACCCACGCGCCGACGATCAAGCCAATCGCATTGGCGATCAACGCAACAATTGTGGTGGCAAGCAGCCTGATCATGGTGTCAGGGTATCTCCGCTCGGCCGGCTGCGGCAGTATTACAGTGCAGAGTCCCGCCGCACCGCAGAGCGTCCGGACATGACACCATCGGGCCATGGCCGATCGGAAACGCGTCGCACTCGCCCTCGGCAGCGGGGGCGCCCGAGGTTACGCCCACATCGGAGCCATCCAGGTCCTCGAGGAGCGCGGCTTCGAGATCGTCGGTATCGCGGGGTCGTCGATGGGCGCGCTTGTGGGCGGTGTCCGTGCTGCGGGAAAACTCGACGAATACACCCAGTGGGCGGAGAGTCTGTCCCAGCTCGATGTGGTCCGGTTGTTGGACGTGTCCGTCACGTCTCCGGGGGTCATCCACGCAGAGAAGGTCCTCAACAAAGTGCGCGAGCTCATCGGGGATGTCGTCATCGAAGACCTCCCGATCCCGTTCACCGCTGTGGCGACCGACCTGGCGGCGGGCCGCCCGGTGTGGTTCCAGCGGGGACCTGTCGACGTCGCGATCCGCGCATCGATCGCGATACCCGGTGTCATCACCCCGTATGTTCTCAACGGCCTCGTCCTCACCGACGGCGGCACACTCGCTCCGCTGCCGGTGGCCCCGATAGCCGGTGTCCCGGCGGATCTGACGATCGGGGTCACTCTCGGAGCCGAAGAACGCGGTCGTACACAAGCGCCGGAGAACGCGAGTGCGGAACCGCGTCCTGCGGAAGAATGGGTCGGACGCTTCCGGCGGTCGGCGTCATTGCTGCTCGACAGCGACATCGTCCGTTCGGTCGTCGGCAGGTTCGGTACAGCAGCGACCGACGAAGAGTTCGGCCGTGACGATCTCCAACCCGAGTCTCCCGACGACACCGATTCCGATTTTCACGTCGGCCACGAGGAAGCCGTAGCTCCGAAGTTCAGCCGGGTTGCGGTCATGAACCGTTCGCTCGACATCATGCAGTCCGCTCTTGCTCGCCACCAGCTTGCGGCGTATCCGCCGGATGTGCTGGTCGAAGTCCCCCGCACGGCGTGCCGCAGTCTCGATTTCCACAAGGCTGTCGAGATGATCGCCCTCGGTCGGTCGCTCACCGAGGCCGCGCTCGACGCCGCGGGGCTCGGAAGCACCGCATCTCGGTCTGCTGACCAGGACGGTGATTCGGGCCTAGTCTGAGTTGGTGGAGACCGTACCGATCCAGCTTCCGGATGGCACGACGACCGCGGTGCGCTTGTTTCCGGGGCCGGCTCATGAACATGAGAACCGGCTCGACTCGTCGCGGGCCGTCGTGGCGATCGTTCCGGGCCTCGGCATCCCCGCGGGGTACTACGAACCGTTCGCGCGCGCCCTCGCCGAACGCGGATTCGATGCCGCGATCTGCGAACTCGCAGGCCAGGGCGATAGTCGCCCCAGACCGGGGCCCGACAGCGCGTACGGCTACCAGGAGATCGTCGCAGTGCACTTCCCCGCGATGTTCGAAGTGGTGCGCGAACGATTCCCCGATTCGACGCCGTTCCTGCTCGGGCATTCGATGGGCGGTCAATTGGGCGTGCTGTACGCAGCGCGTAGTCGTGGTCGCCTCGGTGGGCTCGTGCTCGTGGCCTCCGGAACCCCGTACTACCGCCGATTCCCCGGGGGACACGCTCCCCGCCTCCTGTTCGGCTCGACGGCGATGTCGCTCACCGCGAGCGTCGCCGGATTCTGGCCCGGCGACCGGTTGGGCGTCGCGGGCTTCGGACGGCAGTCCCGGCCCCTGATCTCCGACTGGGCGAGGCTGGCGCGCAGTGGCCGGTTCGAGCCGGCCGGTGCCGACATCGACTACGAGGAGCGTCTCGCCTCGCTGGACCTTCCGATTCTTTCGGTGACCGTCGAGGGGGACGACATGACTCCGGTGACGTCGGCACGCCACCTGGTGGAGAAGTTGCCTGCGGCCGATATCACCACATGGCACCTGGAACGAGCACTCGGTCACAACGGCTGGATCCGCGACAACGGCGATACGATCGAACGGATCGTCGCCTGGCTGCGCGACCGGTGACCGGCGGTGTGGATCCGAGCCCGGAACCGGGCTCGGATCCACATCTTGCTAGAGCACTTCTGTCAGGAACGTGAAGGTCAGCGCAGATTTGAACGCTGCCTGCGCGTTGTCTGCGGCACCACCGTGCCCGCCCTCGATGTTCTCGTAGTACCAGACCTCTCGACCCTGCTCCTCGAGGAGCGCCACCATCTTGCGCGCGTGGCCAGGATGAACACGATCGTCGCGCGTGGACGTCGTGATCAGGATCGGCGGGTACGTCGCGTCCGGGTCGGTGTTCTGATACGGCGAATACTCCGACAGGAATTTCCACTCGTCGGGATCGTCGGGATCACCGTACTCGGCCATCCACGATGCGCCGGCGAGCAGCAGGTGATAGCGCTTCATATCGAGTAGCGGCACTTGGCACACGATGGCACCGAACAAGTGTGGGTAGCGAGTCAGCATCACACCCATCAGCAGGCCGCCGTTGCTTCCGCCTTGGATTCCCAGTTGCCGGGTCGTCGTGATGCCCCGGTCGACAAGGTCTTTCGCGACCGCTGCGAAATCCTCGAATACCTTGTGACGGTTCTCTTTCAGGGCCTGGGTGTGCCAGGTGGGGCCGTACTCTCCACCTCCGCGAATGTTCGCGATCACATAGGTGTTTCCGCGTTCGAGCCATGCCCGCCCCACGCCGCCGCTGTACGCCGGGACCATCGAGTTCTCGAATCCGCCGTACCCGTACAGCAGGGTCGGGGATGCCGTATCGGTGTCGGCGCCTACGACGAAGTAGGGGACCTGCGTGCCATCGTCGGAAGTCGCGAAATGCTGTGTGACGGTGATGCCGTCGGAGTCGAAGAACGATGGCGCCTGCTTGATCGGCTCGAGTGCTTGCCCGACCGTGCCGGAGAGGAGGGTAGCGGGGGTCGTGAAACCGCTGGAGTTGAGGAAGAATTCGTCGCCCTCGCGCGGATCGACGTCGATGATGGCCGTGGAGGTCGCGTCGGGCAGCCCTTCGAGTTCCTCGTCGGTCCATCCGTCGGGACCGGGGGTGAGGACACGCATGCGGGTCTGGACATCACGCAGGGTCACCATCAGCAGGTGGTTCTGCGTCCAGGTGTACTGCTCGAGAGAAGTGTGTTCGTCGGGTGTGAACAACACCGTCATCTCACGCGAACCTTCGAGGAATGACGGGTAGTCGGTCGCGAGCAGGGAACCGGCGGGGTGCCCGAGCCACTCGGATCGGGGTCGTACGAGCATGTGGTTGCGGTAGACGCTCACCCGCGCGTCGTCGGGGACATCGAGCTTGATCAGAGTGCCGTCCGGCTTCAGTTCGTACTGATATGCGGCATAGAAGTCGATGGCGCGGTCTACGAAGCTGCGTTCGTACCCGGGAGTGTTGTCGTATCCGGCGCCCACGGCGACGTCGGTGACCTCCCCCTCGAACACGGTCTCGGCGTCGGCGATCGGTGTGCCGCGGCGCCAGCGTTTCGCAATCCTCGGGTATCCCGAATCGGTGAGGGAGCCGTCACCGAAGTCGGTTCCGACGAAGACGGAGTCGATATCGATCCAGCTGATATCGGTCTTCGCTTCGGGGAGTTCGAAGCTGTCGGCACCCGACACGAACCGGCGTGTGACCAGGTCGAACTCACGGATCACGGTTGCGTCGGCACCGCCCCGCGACAGGCTGATGAGCGCGCGGTTCTGGTCAGGACGGAGAACCTGGGCACCGGACCACACCCAGTTCTCGTTCTCCTCGGCGGCCACCGCGTCGAGGTCGACGAGGACATCCCACTCCGGATTGTCGAGGACATACTGGTCGAGGGTGGTGCGTCGCCACAGTCCGCGCACATGCTCGGCGTCGCGCCAGTAGTTGTAGAGATACTCGCCGCGGCGTCGCGCGTAGGGGATGCGCGCGTCGGTATCGAGGATCTCCCGGATGCGGGATTCCAGCGTCGTGAAATCGTCGGTGCGGGTGTACGCATCGACCGTGCGGTCGTTACGTGCGCGCACCCAGTCGAGTTGCTTTTCGCCGGTGACGTCCTCGAGCCACAGGTGGGGGTCGGTGGTGTCGCTCATGCCCTATTTCTACCTGGACCCGAGCGGTGGGGTGGCGACGGTGAGACCTTGGGGCTGCGTCGACGGTACGCTCGCGGCCGTGCAACTCACCCCCTCCGACGCGCAGATGTACTGGCTCGCGGAGCGGATCCACAGTGATCAGTTCCTGCTTTACTGCTTCGCAGGTGACGTCGACACCGATGCGATGCGTGCCGCCGTTCGGCGACGTGTCGCGGAGGTGGGGGAACTCCGGTGCAGGATCCGCGAGGTTCCGAAGAACCTCGACTACCCGTATTGGGAACCGAGGGAGTACAGCGACGACCTGGTGGTCGAGCACGTCTTGACCAACCACACGTGGGCTGAGGTCCAAGAACGCTTGGGGTCGCTGGTGGCGACCTCGATCGACGCGCGGACGAGCCCGTGGCGGGTACACGTCTTCGCGGGTGTGCGCGACGCTCCTCGCTGTGACGGGACCGCCGTTGTCGTGGTGTTCCACGTGTCGCACGCTTTCGCCGACGGGGCTCGGGCGACTGCACTGGTGCGCGCATTGTTCGGCACCGAGGGGCCACCGCGCTCGCCGGCTCCGGACGCTGTCTCGATGTCCATGATGTTGATACGGTCGCTCCGGTTCCCGGTCCGGTTCGCACGACTCGTTGCGGCAGGCCGCCGAGCCGCCGCTGCTGACCGAGCGTTGACGGAGGCAACTGCCGCAGGAGAGATTCCCGAGCCGGCCGCGGGGCGCCCCCTCGTCGGTATCAATACCGCCCCCGGCGACGAGCGGGCCGTGCGCATGGTGGTGTGCCCCGCCGAGGAACTCCGAGGAACCGGCGTCACCGTCACCGTGGCGGCGCTGACTGCGATCTCCGTCGCCCTGCCCCGATTCCTGGAGTTGCGCGGTGAGACGGTGCCGGATCGGCTCGGCGCCGAGGTCACCATCGCGGTCGACGCGACAGGGGAGTCGCGCAACAACTACCGTAATGCCGGCATCGACCTGTTCGTCACCGAACCTGATCTGTCCGCGCGGGCCGCGCTGATCGCTGACGACATCGCTGATCGTCGCGCGCGACTGTCGAGCCCGCTTCTGATGCAACGTGATTCGGCGAACGCGTTCGTTCCCGCGCCGCTGCTGAAGTTCGGGATCGATCGGTACTCTTTGGGCGAGGTCCCCGAGACCGTCACAGGGAACACGGTGGTGTCGAGCGTGAATCGCGGCCGTGCCGACCTCGAACTCGATGGTGCCCCGGTCATGTTCAGCGCCGGATTTCCGGGGTTGTCACCGGTGATGGCCCTGACGCACGGTGTGTACGGCCTCGGCGACACCGTCACGATCGGTATCAACTCGAGTCCCCGTGCGGTGCCCGACATCGACGAGTACGAGTCGATGCTGCGGGAGGCGATCATCGAGGTCCGGGTCGCACTCGGCGGGTGACCGAGACATACACGTGCTCGGAAGACACGCGCACCCTGTCGGCACGGTGCTTCTATCCGTGCGAGTCGCGGCTCTGTGGTGTCTTCCGGCGGCGCGCGTCGTCGTGGGCGCGGCGGAGAAGGTCGCCGGCGATGCCCGACGTCCGGGCACCGGGGTTGACGATCGCAATCCACCCCTGAGCTCGATAGACCGGATGGGGAAGGACGGTGTCGGCGGCGCTGAAGTCCACCGCGGATTCCGTTGCCCGGGGTTCTTCGCCGGTGAGTTCGGTGAAGCTCGCCCGGCCGACGTGGATGTTCAGTCTCCACCGGTCCGGCGGGTCCAGTTCGGACTCGGTGTCGCCGGGGTAGTCCTTCGTCACGATGGTCGCGAAGGGCTGCCCGCGCTGGGGGACCTGCCCGTCGGGGGCGTAATAGAAGAAGTGATCGCCCCATGCGACTTCCGGAAACTCACTGCCTACCTCGGGAGCGAGCTCGACGACCCCTTCGAAGCCGCGCACCGTTTCGAGAATCTGCTTCATACTCATGGTTCAAGTGTGTAGTTGAAGTGCTTATGGAGGGTTTCAGCAATGGCGCGCAGCGATGCGGTCGACCTGAGCACAGTCACTGTCGCTGCGGCCACGGGCTATTCGGTACAGCAGATCCGAGACCTCGAAGCGCACGGCGTCATCGGCGCTGCACCCAGAAAACGCAACGGATACCGCGTCTTCTCCGCGCGACACATCCGCGACCTGCACGCCTACCGTGACCTCGCGGTGGCCGTCGGTCCGGTGGAGGCGCGGAGAGTGATGCGTGAGATCCGCGTCGTCGCGCCGGCCGATGCGCCTGCTCAGGTGGCATCGCTCCACGTCGAACTTGCTCACGAGCGAGATCGCGCACTCCAGGCACGGCGGGCGCTTCTCCTGATCCGCACGGAGGCGGAGATCGAGGTCGAGCCCACCGAGAACGACACCATGACGATCACCGAACTCGCCGAGGCTCTCGGTGTTCGTACCTCGACGTTACGTTTCTGGGAGAAAGAGCAACTCGTGACGCCGCAGCGGGTAGCCACGAACGCGGGATCCGCCCGCCGCTACCCACTCGCTGCGATCCGCGAGGCGCGCATCGTCGTGGCGTTGCGTGCCGCTGGCTACCGCATCCCCGACGTCCGCAGAGCCCTCACCGATCTTCGCGACCTCCGGGACATCGATGTGTCGCTGAAGGCACTGGACTCGAGGATCGACGACATCGCAGCGCGAACACTTGCACTGCTCCGTGCCGGGGCGGTGCTTGCCGAGGTCATCGCCTGTCGCTGAGGACGCCGAGCCCCATGCTTTACTGGTCCGCACGCAGTGAAGGGGGACACATGGGTATCTATGTAGTGACCGGGGCAGCATCCGGGATGGGCAAGGCAAGCGCCGAGCGATTGCGCGCGAATGGACACACGGTCATCGGCGTCGACCGATCGGACGCCGACGTCGTCGCGGATCTGTCGACGCCGCAGGGGCGCTCCACGGCGATCCGGCAGACGCTCGAGCTTGCCGGCGGACGCCTCGATGGAGCCGTGCTCGCCGCCGGGCTGGGGCCCGTGGCAGGAAAGGAAATGGTGATCGCCCAGGTCAACGTGCGAGGTGTGATAGACCTGCTCGTCGGCTGGCGGCCCGCGCTCGCCGCGACCGGCAACAGCAAAGTGGTGGTGTTCGGATCGAACTCGACGACGGCGACACCCGGTGTGCCGAACTCTGCGGTGAAGGCTTTCCTCGCGGGCGACCTCGACAAGGGTGTCAAGCGTGCAGGGCGCATTTCCGCTGCGGCAGCCCCGTTCACGTACGCGGCGACGAAGATCGCGGTCACCCGGTGGGCTCGTCGTATCGCCGTCACCGACGACTGGGCCGGTTCCGGTATTCGTCTCAATATCATTGCACCGGGGGCAGTCTCGACACCGTTGCTGGAAGCGCAGCTTGCGGGTCCGCAAGCGAAGCGGGTCGAGGGCTTCCCGGTGCCGATCGGTGGTTTCGGTGACGCCGAACAGATCGCCGAGTGGGTCGAGTTCATGCTGTCGCGCGCAGCGGATTTCATGGTGGGAAGTATCGTGACGGTCGACGGCGGGACAGAGGCGTACTTCCGTTCGGGTGACTGGCCTGTTGCCGTTCCACTCAGTGGAGTGCCGCGGTACCTTCTCCAGATGTTCCGGTTCCGTTCCTGACACACGGCCTACCTGCCCGCATCATCCGATCGGTTGATGCGGATCCGAACCGCTCGGTTGATGTGCACGACCCGTGCCGGCGGGCACGCTCGACGTATGCCAATCGTAGAAGTGACAGACCTGCGTAAGTCGTACGGCGGGCGCACCGTCGTCGACGGCGTGAATTTCCATGTCGACGACGGTGAGGTCTTCGGGATTCTCGGCCCCAACGGCGCGGGGAAGACCACTTCCGTCGAATGCCTCTCCGGATTACGCACACCCGATTCCGGTGTCGTCCGCGTCGCCGGACTCGATCCGATCCGTGATCACCGCGCCGTCACCGAACTGCTCGGCACCCAGTTGCAGGAAAGTCAGCTGCAGCCGAAACTGACCGTGCGCGAGGCCCTCGAGCTGTACTCCTCGTTCTACGCGCGGCCCGCTGATGGTCATGCCCTGGCCGAACGTCTCGGGCTCGGGGCTCTGCTCCGCACCCAGTTCGCGAAACTGTCCGGAGGGCAGAAGCAGCGCCTGTTCATCGCCCTTGCGCTCATCGGCACACCACGCGTGGTAGTGCTCGACGAGCTCACCACTGGTCTCGACCCCCGTGGACGCCGCGACACGTGGGAGTTGATCGAGGAGGTCCGCGACGCCGGTGTCACCGTCCTACTGGTCACCCACTTCATGGAGGAGGCCCAGAGGTTGTGCGACCGAGTCGCCGTGTTCCGCTCGGGCCGGGTCGAAGCGCTGGGCACACCTACGGAACTGATCGGCAGATCGACCACCGCCGTCGTCGTCTCGTTCCGGCCTTCAGGCCCGTTCGACGTCGGCAGGTTGGAGTCGTTGCCCGGCGTCGCCGCAGTACGAACGGATCACGATCGGGTCGTGGTGGAGGGCAGTGAGGACTCGGTGGAGGCCGTGCTCTCGGTGCTCGCCGGCGAAGGGTTGAGCGCCGAACGGCTCCGCGTGGCCGACGCCACCCTCGACGACGCCTACTTGGACATCACCGGATCGAAAGGCACATCATGACCACCTCGATCATGAGCAACGCGACGACCGGACCGGCGATCGCGGTGTTGCGCACCGAGACGCGACTGTTCGCACGCCAACCCGCGGCGTTGTTCTGGATCCTCGTCTTCCCTGTTCTGCTCCTGACGATTCTCGGTCTGATCCCGTCGTTCCGGGAACCTGATCCCAACCTCGGCGGATTGCGGGTGATCGACCTGTACGTGCCGGTGACATTGCTGTTGGCGATGATCGTGGGTGGGATCCAGACGATGCCCGCGGTGCTGTCGGCGTACCGTGAGCAGGGCATTCTCCGCAGGCTGGCCGTTACTCCGGCCCGCCCGGCGTACCTGTTGGCGGCGCAGATCGTCGTGCACGCCGTGGCGATTGCCGTGTCGGTGGTCTTCGCGCTCGTCGTCGGCCGTGTGGTGTTCGATGTGGCGTTTCCCGCGCAGCCGTGGGGCTTTGCTCTCGCGGTGCTCGTGACCCTCGCTGCGGCACTGAGCCTCGGCGCCGCGATCTCGGCATTGTCGTCGTCGCAGCGTGTAGCGCAGACATTGGGCACGATCGTGTTCTTCCCGATGATGTTCTGTGCGGGGGTGTGGATTCCGGTGCAGGCGATGCCCGAGGTACTGCAACGGATCGTCGAACTCACCCCGTTCGGGGCGGCCGCGCAGATACTCGATCAGGCTGCAGCGGGCGACTGGCCCGCCTGGAGTGGTCTGGCCGTGATCTTGGGTTGGGCGGTGGTGCTCACCGCCGCCGCGATCCGCTGGTTCCGTTGGCAGTGACGTCCCCACCCGTCATCCTGGATACCGTGGCGACAGAGCGAACAACGACGCACGAGTTGGATGACGACCCGTGGAGCCGCTTCCACCGGTGGGGTCCGATCGCGCTGCTTGCGACCGGAACACTGCTGTCCGCAGGCACCGCATCGTTGCTGATGAGCCCTGGTCAACGGATCCCGGCGTCGCTGCTGGTCGTGGTGCTGACGGGTTGGGAGATCCTGCGGCTGCGTGGTCATACGGGTTCCGGAGCGGTCTACTACGTCGCCCGCACGGTCTCGGCGTTCGTCCTGAGCTTGTTCAACCCGTTCTTCGCGATCTACGCCGTGATGGGCTACTTCGACGCGCCCTGGTTGGTCGGGGAACGGTGGGCCCGCGTCGGATTGGTCGCGACGGCGGTGACGTTGGCCGGCTCCCAAGCGGGGGGATTGCCTCCGCGAGATCCGGCGATCTGGATCGTTTTCGTCCTGCTGTTCTTCCTCAACGCGGCGATAGCGATGGTGGCGTACCGGATCGGGGAGCGCGACCTGCGTAGGACCGAAGAACGGATCGATGCGATCGCTGAGCTCGAACGTGCGAATGCCCGTCTCGAACAGGCGCTGTCGGAGAACCAGGCACTGCACGCACAATTGTTGACACATGCACGAGAAGCCGGAATCGACGACGAGCGGCGTCGTCTTGCCGCGGAGATCCACGACACCCTGGCGCAGAGCCTCGCCGGAATCGTCACCCAGCTGCAGGCCGCCGGCGCCACCCCTGATCCCGACGCGGCGAGACGTCATGTGGCCGAGGCCGCGGACCTTGCCCGACGCAGCCTCGGTGAGGCGCGACGCTCTGTGCACAATCTCGCACCGGAAGTCCTCGAGCACGACACCCTCGAAACAGTCCTGGCCGGATCCGTGGACCGCTGGTCCGCCGAGCACGGGATCCGGGTCGACTTCACGGTGACGGGAACTGTGGAACCCCTGCACGACGACATCGCTGCCACGCTGTTGCGGATCACTCAGGAGGCGCTCGCGAACGTCGCCAAACATGCGTCGGCGCACCGCGTCGGTGTCACCGTGTCGTACATGGACGACGAGGTCAGCATCGATATCCGTGATGACGGGCGCGGATTCGACCTGTCGGCGGAGACGGTGGACGGATTCGGTTTGAGGGGCATGAATTCCCGCATCGCCCGCATTGCCGGGGTTCTGGACGTCGAGTCCGAAATCGGCACCGGAACAGCCGTATCGGTGCGAGTGCCGCTGGTGAAGGCGGGGTCGGTGTCGTGAGTAGCGACGAACCGGGCATCACCGTACTGATCGTCGACGATCATCCCGTCGTCCGTGATGGACTGCGCGGAATGTTCTCTGCCTCGGGTGAGTTCGCGGTCCTGGGTGAGGCGGGGGACGGGAAGGAAGCGGTGGCGCTGGTCGCCCGGTTGGATCCCGACGTGGTGCTGATGGATCTGCGGATGCCGGGAGGCGGCGGTGTCGAGGCGATCGCCGAGCTGACCTCGAGCGGTGCCCGCAGCCGGGTTCTGGTCTTGACGACCTACGACTCGGACTCCGACACCATTCCTGCGATCGAGGCAGGCGCGACCGGGTACCTGCTCAAGGACGCACCGCGCGACGAGCTGTTCGCCGCGGTGCGGGCTGCTGCAGAAGGACGCACGGTGCTGTCGCCGGTGGTCGCGTCGCGTCTGATGTCGCGGGTGCGCGGTGCGGGCGCCCCGAAGCCACTCAGCGCCCGCGAACGTGAGGTTCTGGTGCTCGTGGCGAAGGGGACGTCCAACCGGGAGATCGCGCGGGTGTTGTTCGTCAGCGAGGCGACTGTGAAGACACACCTCATCCACATCTTCGGGAAACTCGACGTGTCGGACCGCGCCGCGGCAGTGGCCGCTGCCTACGAGCTCGGAATCCTCGGCTGAACCCGGCATGGCCGAACGTCACCTCGATGCAGTTGGACTGCATGAATGTCACCTTCGGCCATGGGGGGTCGTGTCGGTGGCGTGCGGGGGTGCGATGCCGAAGAGCATCGCGTCGATGCCCGCGACGAACGCCGCGTCGTTGTCGAGCGGTGCGGCGGGGGAGTCTTCGCCGGCACTGGTGAACAGCGCTGCCAGGTGCGGATAGTCGCCGTGCTCGATCATGGACCCCAGATGTCCGGCACCGCCGCCCGACCGGGAGACGACCACCCCGGCGGATTCTTGTTGGGCGAAGTTCGCCACCCATCCGCTCAGTAGCGCGACACCCATCATGGTGGCCGTCGGGTCGAGCTTCGCCGGGGCGAGTGCACCGATGAGGTGATCGAGATAGGCGATGGTGTTCGGTCCCATGTCGGTGGTGGGGATCTCACGTAGCCACGGATGTTTCCGATGTAGCGTTCGAGATTGTTCCGCTACGGCCAGGACGTCGGCGCGCACGTCGCCGGTGAGCGGTGCGAACTCGTATTCGCCTGCGACGCAGTCGGCCATCAGAGCGAGCAGATCGTCCTTCCCGGACACGTACCGGTACAGGGATGCCGCGGAGGTGCCGAGGGCGTCGGCGACGCGGCGCATGGACAGTGCGCGTATACCTTCTCGATCGACGAGGTCGACGCAGGTCTCGGCGATATCGCTGAGCGTGTGCGTGGGGCGTGGTCCGCGCTTCGGTTCGTCGGATCGCAGCCACAGTGAGGTCGACATGACCTCAGCATGCCTCGAGAAGCCAGTTGCGAACAGCGTTTGCAGATGCCTACACTGAATCTGCGAACATTGTTCACAGATGAGGAGATGCGCGTGAACGTCATCGAAACGGAAGGCCTGACCCGCCGCTACGGCGAACGCGCGGTCGTCGACGGCGTAGACCTTCAGGTGCGGGAAGGAGCCGTGCACGCATTGCTCGGACCGAACGGCTCGGGTAAGACCACCACCGTGCGCATGCTGTCGACCCTGTTGCGCCCGACCTCCGGGAAGGCCAGGATCCTCGGATTCGACACCGTCGCCGACGCCATCCGGGTAAGGCAGCGCATCGGCTTGGTCGGCCAGTTCCACTCGGTGGACCCACGGCTTACCAGCGCTGAGAATCTCACGATGTTCGCACGACTCTCCGGAATGCGGGCGCGCGACTCCCGGCGCCACGCCCGCGACCTGCTCGAGCGCTTCGGTCTTGCCGACGCGGCCGATCGGCAGGTTCAGAGCTATTCCGGCGGCATGCGGCGCCGCCTCGACATCCTCGCGGGAACCGTCGTACGCCCCGCAGTGCTGTTTCTCGACGAACCCACCACGGGCGTCGACCCACGCAGCCGCAACGACATATTCGGATACATCCTGGATTTCGTGGCAGAAGGAACCACCGTGGTGCTCACCACCCAGTATCTGGACGAGGCCGAACGCCTCGCCGACGCAATCACGATCCTCGACGGCGGCCGCACCGTCGCCACCGGTACGCCTGCCGAGATCACCGCCGCGGTCGGCGCGGGTCTCGACCTGGTCGTCGCATCTGCCGATCGTGGCCGGGCGGTGAAGGTCCTGAACGAATTCGGTGCACGAGAATTGGGATCGGCTGTGGTGCAGGAACACTCGATCAGGCTGGCTTTCGGTATGGATGGTGAGCCGGAATTGCTCCCGATCCTGCGGCTCCTCGACGCCGACGGAATCGACGTCCACGACATAGGCAGACGCCGCGTGAGCCTCGACGAGGCATTCCTCGCGCTCACGGAAAGGACCCCGGCATCGTGACCATCGATCAGCAGGTGCAGCCCTCAGTAGGCACCGTCGCGGCAGCACGAGTGGTGTTCGGTCGCACCGTCGCCACATACCGGCACTCGCCGGCGCTGCTCGCAGTCTCGCTCGCTGCGCCGCTGGGCATGGTCGTGTTGTTCGGCTACGTCTTCGGCGGCTCGCTGGCGGGAAGTGCCGATCCCGCAGACTATCGCTCGTACCTGATGCCGGGCGTGTTCGTCCTCGTCGCGGCATTGGGTCTCATGGGCACCGCGAGCACTGCCAATGCGGATATGAGCAGCGGCCTCACCGACAGGCTTCGCGCTCTGCCCATTGCGCGGGCCGGGGTGCCGACGGGTCTGGCGCTCGCGGAGACGGTGATCGGTGCGGTCGCGCTCGCCGTGATGATGGGGGTCGGATACCTGGTCGGGTGGCGCATAGACGCCCCTGCCGAGGATATCGTTCTGGCGATTGTGCTGCTGTTCGCGTTCCGGGCGGCGCTCAGTTGGCTCGGCCTCCTCCTCGGTATGGCGATCCGTGACGAGCAGCTGCTCCAGCAGGCGGCGCCGATGATCTTCGGACTCATCATGTTCTCGAACGTGTTCACACCCACGGAGGCAATGCCGTCCGTCGTCCGCGCCGTCGCGGAGTGGAATCCGATCAGCTCGGTGGTGGCCGCACTGCGGGAGTTGTTCGGTTCGGGAACCGCGGTGGCAGCCGACTCGGCGTTGCCGATGCACCATCCTGTCGCTGCTGCGTTCGGATGGATCGCGGTGATCCTCGCGGTGACGGTACCCCTCGCTGTGGGGCGGTACGGCGCGCAGCGTTGAGTGCGAAAAAACTCCTTACCGGCGGGTAACCGGACCATCGGCAGACAGCCGGATCGGGCAGGACTACCCTCTATGGCTGTGACCTCACACTATGACGTCGTTGTCCTCGGAGCCGGCCCCGGTGGGTACGTCGCTGCTATCCGCGCGGCACAGCTGGGATTGAGCACCGCCATCATCGAGCAGAAGTATTGGGGTGGTGTCTGCCTCAATGTGGGCTGCATCCCCTCGAAGGCGCTTCTCCGCAATGCCGAATTGGCACATCTCTTCACGAAAGAGGCCAAGACGTTCGGTATCTCGGGAGACGTGTCGTTCGACTTCGGTGCAGCCTTCGACCGCAGCCGCAAGGTGGCAGACGGTCGCACCAAGGGCGTGCACTTCCTCATGAAGAAGAACAAGATCACCGAGTACGACGGTAAGGGCTCGTTCGTCGATGCCAAGACCATCGAGGTGGCGCTCACCAAGGGCGGCACCGAACAGGTGACCTTCGACAACGTCATCATCGCCACGGGTTCGGTCACCAAGCTTCTGCCGGGTACGCAGCTCAGCGACAACGTCGTGACCTACGAGGAGCAGATCCTCACCCGCGACCTCCCCGACTCGATCGTCATCGTCGGTGCCGGCGCTATCGGCATGGAGTTCGGCTACGTCCTGAAGAACTACGGGGTCGACGTCACGATCGTCGAGTTCCTCGACCGGGCGCTGCCCAACGAGGACGCCGACATCTCCAAGGAGATCACCAAGGCCTACAAGAAGCTCGGCGTCACCATCAAGACGGGTGCTGCGGTCCAGAAGATCACCGACAACGGCTCGAACGTCACCGTCGAGATCAAGGACAACAAGACCGGCAACGTCGAGACGATGACCGTCGGCAAGGTGCTGCAGTCCGTCGGTTTCGCTCCGCGCGTCGAGGGCTACGGCCTCGAGAACACCGGTGTCGCGCTCACCGATCGCGGCGCGATCGCGATCGACGAGCGTATGCGCACCAACGTCCCCGGCGTCTACGCCATCGGTGACGTCACCGCCAAGCTGCAACTCGCGCACGTCGCCGAGGCCCAGGCCGTCGTCGCCGCCGAGACCATCGGCAACGCCGAGACCCTCGAACTCGGTGACTACCGCATGATGCCGCGCGCTACGTTCTGCCAGCCGCAGGTCGCGTCGTTCGGTCTGACCGAGGAGCAGGCGAAGGCCGAAGGCTACGACATCAAGGTCGCGACCTTCCCGTTCACCGCCAACGGCAAGGCGCACGGTCTCGGCGATCCGAACGGCTTCGTGAAGCTGATCGCCGACAAGACCCACGGCGAGCTCATCGGTGGCCACCTCATCGGCCCCGACGTCTCCGAGTTGCTGCCCGAGCTGACCCTCGCGCAGAAGTGGGACCTCACGGTCAACGAATTGGCACGAAACGTCCACACGCACCCCACGCTCAGCGAAGCACTGCAGGAGGCCATCCACGGCCTTGCAGGACACATGATCAATTTCTGATCTTCCGCGCGGGTAGACCCCCGCTCGGATGTACTGGCCTCAGCTCGTGGTGACTTGATCGTCGCCGCGGGCTGTTGTCGTTCGGGGCACGTCGGGCGCGGGGCGCAGGACCAGTTCCACGAGACAGTTTCCGTCCTGTGCGTCGGGGAAGACGTCGACCGTGTAGGACGCGCCCAGGATGGTGGCGTAGTTGTCGAGGACTCGCTGGATCAGGCCGCGTTGGATTCCGCGCACCACCTCCGGATTGCTGCGGACGATCTCGGCCAGCGGGCACGTGCAGAGGGTGATGCTGTGCGTGCCGAACGCATTGGTGGCCGTGCGTGTTTCGAAACCCAACTGTTCGAGGGATTCGATGACGAGTGCGCCTGCGTCGGTCGTCGGCTTCGGGGCCAGCCCGAGCATTCCCGCCCAGTCGCCGCCGACCTCGAACGCTGCGCGTTCACGCTCGGCTGCGCTCCCGCCGATACGGGCCGCGAGCAGGGCAACGAGGTCGGTGTACGACGGCTCGCGCACCGCGACGTATCCCGTGCGGGGTCGACCGACCTTCTCGGCCGGCAATGTCTGGGTGCGGACGAGACCCTCGTCGACGAGTCCGGAGAGGTGGAACCGGATCGTCGTTACGTGCAGGTCGAGTGCGTCTGCGAGGAGGTGGGCATCGAGAGGACCAGTGGACTCGCGCAGCAGGTCGAGAACCCGCTCGCGCTGCTTCACTCGCCGTGTCAACTCGCACTCCTGTCGCGCTCCCGGGTGACCTCAGGTGAGGCTCACCTTATTAAGAGGACGAAAATCCTCTATAGTCGTCCCCATGAAGGCTACGACCGATTCGCCGTCCACGGTACGACCAGGTCGAAATCGACTCGGAACTGCGGCTACCCTTGCTCTCGCACTCATCGCCGTGGCGTCGGTCGTGGTTGCGGTGGCGTCGGTGTTCGTTGCCGTCGAGGTGCGTGAGCAGGGCCGCCGGCCGGTCGCTGAGTCGACGTCGAACGCCGCGATCCTCGCCGCACTCCAGTCGCTCGCCGCAGATCGGGGCGCCGGCGCCGCAGGGGTCCCGGCCGGTGAAGCAGTGCCCACCGGCGAGGCCGAACCTGCCGCGGAAGTGGGTGCGCCGGAAGTGCCTGCCCCCGCGGCGGCTGCCCCCGCCGTTACGGCTCCGGCGCCCGGCCCTGCCGCTGCACCCCAGGTCTCGGCTGCCCCGGCGCCCGAACCTGCCGCCGCGGCACCGCAGGTGCCCGCGCCCAGCGCCGAACAGCTCACGGCCACACTGCACTCGGCCGTAGACCCGTCCAATTCGCTCGCGTACCGCCAGTCCCAGGTCGAACGCGGTACCGAGGCCGGAGCGGTGCTCGAACAGATCGGGGCGCGCGCCGGGACGATGCTGCAGGTCGTCCGGCCCCGCGTCATCGACCCGATCGACTTCGACGGAACGAACGCGTCGGGCCGGCTCCAGGTGACCTTCGCAGGCGCACCCGGGCCTGAGACCCCACTGCGTCTGTCCTTCGTATACCTCGACGGGACATGGAAGTTGTCGGCGCGCAGTGTGTGCGATGTGGCGTCGTTCAACGGATTCGCGTGCCCGTCCGGGTACGTGCGGTAGCGGCGCGGTCGCTCGGTGAGAACAGGGCGGTCCACCTCTTGACGACGACTCGGATGGCCAGGTCGACCAGCAGCGCGCAGACGATGATCGCGAGCGTCCATGCAAACAACTTCGGTGTCTGCAGCAGGGTGCGCGTCTGCGCGATGGCCGCGCCGACTCCGTCCGGTGCCGACAGCAGCTCGGCCATCACCGCGACCCGCACCGAACCGGAGGCCACTGCTCCCGTCGTCGCCACGATCGGGGGAAGGATCGACGGCGCGACGATGAACACGAGTCGTCGGGATCGACTCAACTGCAGTCCGGTACCGAGCTCGAGTAGATGCGGGTCGACCGACTGTAACGCCGACGCGGTCGCCGCCGCGATGAGAGGCACCATCACGGTCGCGCAGACGATGATCGTGATCGACGGGTCGCTGCCCATCCACAGCACGAGGCATACGATCAGCACGATCGGGGGGAGACCCTGCAGGATCGCGCGGATCGGTGCGAGCACACCGTCGGCGAACCGCGACACGGTCGCGGCCCAGCCGAACAGGAGGCCGACACAGAGCGCGAGCACGGTCGCAGTACCCGCGCGCAGCAGGGTGATCGCCAGCTCGGTGGGCAGGGAGCCGTCGGAGAGGATCTCCCACAGCGCCTCGAGTGTCTGTGCTGGGCTCGGCATCACGGCGGGGGACTGACCCAGTGACAACCAATGCCAGACGCCCAGAAGGACGGCGACGCACAGCGCGGCGCCGAGCGCGTACTGCGGAGACCGGGTACCTGCAGACGGTGCGTTCACGATCGTCAGTTTCCTCCGTAGAAGCCGTCCGCAGGCATTTCGCCGCCGATGGACTCCGGCACCGTGGTCATCAGCGACTCGTAAAGCAGTTCGGTATCGGTGCGCCCCTCTGCGGCGGGCAGATAGGTCGGCCGCAGATCCGGCAGCACCTGCCCGACCACGTCCACGGGGATCGGGACGATGTCGGCGATCGCGATCGCGCCCCGCTGCGGGTCGGACACGACCTCGATGACCGAGCCGAGCAGGTTCGTCTGCAGGGAGCCGACGAGATCCGGGTATTCGCGAGCCACTTCGCCGCGGAGTACGAATCCGGCGAACGGCAGGGACGACGCGTCGGTCTGTTCCACCCACAGGTCCTGCATGCTCTGCGCTTCGACGATGTTGCCGCCCGCTCCGGCGACAACCGTCGAGAGGTGCTCGGGGAGGATCGCGTACTGCATAGAGCCCGACGTCAATCCGGTGGCGATATCGAGTGGTGTGGGGTGGTATTGCAGAGTGACGTCGGGATTCTCACCGGTATAGGTCATCCCGGCGCTGTCGAGGATCTGCCGGGTCACCAGATCGATGATGTCGTTCTCGAACGGGATGTGGACGGTCTGCCCGCGCAGATCGTCGAGCGTCGTGCCTTCGGGGCCCATCAGGTACACGATGTTGCCGCTCACCGTGCCGACGAGGACGAGGTCGATGCCCTGCGCGCACAGATTCGCGGCGATGTTGATCGGCATGGCAGCGAGGTCATAATTCCCGGCAATGAAGTTGGTGCGCAACTCTTCCGGGGTGCTCGCGGTGCTCGTCGAGGTCTCTTCGACGCCGAGGTCGTCGAGTCCGGTCAACGGCGCAGCCATCGCCACATTGTTCGCGACACCGACGTTCAGGGAGTCGGGCAGACCGGAGCCGGCGCCGCTCGCAGTGGTCTCGGCTCCACACGCCGACGCGTCGTCGTCGGTGCCGCATGCGGTGAGCAGCATCGTGGTGACAGACAGTGCGACGACCAGCGCACGAATCATCGAGGGGAAATGATGACGGTTCACGGAGATCCTTTGATCGAATTCGACAGGGTGGGTCTGTCCCGCGGCAGCAGGGTGATCGTCGATGATGTGTCCTTACGGCTCCACTCCGGTGAAATCCTGGTCGTACTCGGCGAATCCGGGTTGGGAAAAACCACGGTGCTGCATGCCGCCGCCGGACTACTCGAACCGTCCACGGGCACCGTCACCCGCCGGGCCGAGCGACAGGGAATCCTGTTCCAGGAAGCACGGCTGCTGCCGTGGATGTCGGTGGGGAGGAACGTCCGGCTCGGTGCGCCGGGGCGGAGCGTGTGGTCGTCGGGTTCGTACCCGGAGGTCGATCGTGCGCTCGAGCAGGTCGGGCTCACGGACGTCGCCGCCCTACCGCCCTTCCGTCTGTCCGGCGGAATGCAGCGTCGCGCGGCACTGGCCCGGGCGCTGTATGCGCGTCCGTCGGTGGTGTTCGCCGACGAACCGTTCGCGCACCTGGACTCTGCATCCGCGAAAACTGTGGGGGTCGCGCTCGGACGCGCCGCGGCAGAGGGCGCAGGCATCTTGATGACTGCGCATGAGATCACGGACGTCTTCACCACCATGGGAATTTACCGTACATTATTCCTGTAAATAGAATGAGACGTGAGAGAGGTCGAAAGAACATGAACGACAAGCGCCCAACCGACGACGCACTGCCGCTGGCCGACCGGGATGCCGCACATCTACCCGGCCATTGGCTGCTCGCGCGCCTCGGAAAGCGCGTCCTGCGTCCCGGTGGGAAAGAACTCACGGAACGGATGCTCTCCGACGCGAAGTTGCGCGGCGTCGATGTCGTCGAGTTCGCGCCGGGCCTCGGCCGCACGGCGCAGAACATCCTGGAGTTCGCTCCCAAAAGTTATGTGGGCGTCGAATCCGACGAGAGTGCAGCCGAATTGACCCGCAAGGCCATCAACTCCTCCGGCACGGTCGTCAGCGGTGAGGCGTCGAAGACAGGGCTCGACGATGCGACCGCGGATGTCGTGGTCGGTGAGGCGATGCTCACCATGCAGACCGACAAGCACAAGAGCGAGATCATCGAGGAAGCACTACGCGTGCTGCGACCTGGTGGTCGCTACGCGATCCACGAATTGGCGATCGAGCCCGACGAGGTCGACGACGAGGTCAAGACCGAGATCCGCAAGTCTCTAGCGCGGTCCATCAAGGTCAACGCACGTCCGCTCACCGCGGCCGAATGGACGACGCTTCTCACCGACGCCGGATTCGAGGTCGAGACCGTGGGCTTCGCACCCATGGCACTGCTCGAACCCCAGCGCATCCTCGCCGACGAAGGGCTTGTCGGTACAGTCAAATTCGTGGGCAACGTACTACGGGACTCCGACGCGCGAGCGCGTGTGCTGCAGATGCGGTCCACCTTCACGAAATACAAGAAACACCTCGTCGCGATCGAGATCATCGCGAAGAAGAAGGCGGCATGATGACCGAAACAACCGACTCCGACGGCACGATGACCGTGATCGAAGGACTCACGCATCTCGACGTCAAGGACGGCGACGCCCCACGCCTCGAAAAGCTTGTGTCGCGGCCGGGTGCCACGGTGATCCGAATGAGTTTCGCTGCGGGGCAGATCTTGAAGGACCACCGCGCGCCCGCGCCGATTCTCGTGCAGGCAACCAGTGGAGACGTGTCGTTCAGCACCGCCGACGAGACGGTCTCGCTCGTCCCGGGTACCGCGGTGCATGTCGACGAGGGCATCATGCACAAACTCGTCGCAAACACCGACTCCGTCGTGATGCTGACGATCCTGCGCTGACTCGGCGCATCGCAAGTGGGGGTCAGCGGCGGCCCGGACCGGATTCGACTATGCGGGCCGCGATCACTGAAACAGGTGTGTTCGTCTCCTGTGACAGCTGAACCATCATCTGGAAGGCCTGTTCGGCCCCCACAGCGAACCGCTCCATGAGCATGCCCTTGGCCTGGCCGATCAGGTCGCGGCTGGCAAGCGCGGACTTGAACTGCAGCTCCTTGCGGGAAGAGAGGACCGCGATGGCCGCATGCGCAGCGAGAACCCCGCCG
This sequence comes from Rhodococcus sp. F64268, assembly GCF_023015605.1. Classification (NCBI taxonomy): domain Bacteria; kingdom Bacillati; phylum Actinomycetota; class Actinomycetes; order Mycobacteriales; family Nocardiaceae; genus Rhodococcus; species Rhodococcus sp. F64268. The sequence continues at coordinate 205,701 of NZ_JALKAI010000002.1, read as the reverse complement.
ACGTGCATCGACTCGGCATCGAATGCCCCGGATTCGGACGCGAACAGGTTGAGGGCGCCGGACTCAGCACCGTGGGTGAACAGGCGAAACGACAACATACTGAGTATGCCCGCCTCGACCGCGGCTGCAGAGAACTGCGGCCATCGTGGTTCCGATCGCAGATCGGCGGTGTGTGTCATCTCCGCATCCAGTGCGGCATCGACGCACGGGCCCTCCTGGAGTTCTGCCTGAATCTTGTCCACCCGCCTCGTCAGTTCGGAGGTGGCGGCGTGGGTCTCGAACTCGGACGGTCCGGTGACCATGAGAACCCCGGCAGAATCCGCACCCGGAATCAGTGCGATTGCGGTCGTGGTGAGGCGATCGAGCGACGACTCCAGATCGGTAGCGTCTGTCATCGAACGAGCAAGATCAGCCATGATCCCGCTCAATCGTTCGTCCTGATCCGACATCGTCCGGCACCTTTCTTCGCCTACCTGGTCGACGATAGTCCGCTCGCTCCACCGCGGTCGACATCTGGCTCGAACCGCGGCGAAACGGCCTGCTTCGGGTCGTGCGACCGGCATACGAACCGACGCTGCGTGACCGTCAGCTCGTTGTGTAGGCCAACCAACCGCCGAATTCGGTGATGTCGAGTCCATCTGCGGATGCGTCGTGGGTGCAACCGAACCCGACGACCCACCGCCCGTCCGAGAGTTCGACGCTCGTGAGAGTCATCGGTGCCGGCAGGGTCGAGAGGAACCTGCCGAGCCCGGCCTCGGAGACTCGGAACAGCTCACCGGCGATCGCAGCGCCCTCACCGCCACCGTGTCGCACCAGGCCGGGTTTCGGCGGGGCGGTGTTCAGTGCCATCAGCCGGTACGCGTCCGACGTGTGCGCCAGTCCGGAGAAGCGGGCACCGATGGCCTCCAACTGGAAGTGCAACGGCTGACCCCGCAGGTGGGCCCCGAATACGGCCATCTCGACGCCCGCATCGACGAACTGCGGTGCTTCCACACCGGTGAGGCGCGCCGCGATGTCGATCGCCACCTGATCGTCGAACCCCGGCACCACCACCATCACCCCGAACGGATGTCCTTCGGACGTGACGGCGCCGGGCACTGCGACCGCAGCCATGTCCAGCAGGTTGCAGAAGTTGGTGTACGTACCCATCCGGCGGTTGATGACCACAGGCTCACTTTGCACCGCAGCGATCGTCGGATGCTCGGTGGTGGTCGGGAGCAGCAGGCCGTCGAAGCCGTCCAACAACACGCTCGCGTACGCCCGTGTATGGACCAGGGAGTCGAGGTCGGTCACCAGTTCGTGCGCGGCCGGTTTCTGCGCCGATGCGACGATCGCGGCGACCGTGGGGTCCGCACCGACCCGTGCCGTCTCGAGGAACTTGCCCACGGCCGCATACCGTTCGGCGACCAGGGCTCCGTCATAGAGCAAGGTTGCCGCGTCGAGCAGCGGAGAGATGTCCACTTCGGTGACCTCGATGCCCGAGCGGCGAGCGTCGGCGACCGTCGCATCGAACGCGTTGCGGTACTCGGCGCACAGTACGATGAGATCCTCCGGTCGCGGCACGGCGAGCCGGATCTGTGCGGGAGCGGCGAGCCGTACGGCGGTCGGCCATGCGCGACTGCGCGGATCGCGCTCGTCCGGTGCCGCCATCACCGCAGCCGCCTTCGTCGCGAGGTCGAGAGACTCTGCGAGTACGGTGAGGCAGTCGTAGTCGACGCACGCGGGCACCACACCGTGCGTCGGAATCACTCCCAGCGTGGCCTTGATGCCGACGATGCCGTGCAGGGCCGCAGGCACTCGCCCCGAACCCGCGGTGTCGGTGCCGATCCCGATGTCGGCGATGCCCAGGGCCACAGCAGCTGCTGAACCCGAGCTGGACCCACCGGAAATGCGCTCGGGATCCCATGCACATCGCACCGCACCGTACGGGCTGCGGGTGCCCACGAGGCCCGTTGCGAACTGGTCGAGATTGGTCTTTCCGAGAATCACCGCGCCCGCATCGATCAGACGGGTGACACCCGAAGCCGTGGTCGTCGGTATGTACGCGAATTCGGGGCACCCGGCAGTGGTCGGCAGGCCGGCAACATCGACGTTGTCCTTGACCGCGACCACAAAGCCTGCGAGGGGAAGTGACCGACCGGCCGCGACACGTGCGTCGACGGCAGCGGCGTCGGCGAGGATGTCGTCCGCATCGCGCAGCGTGATCCACACCTCGGGACGGTCGACCTCCGCGATGCGGCTGAGAGCGCGTCGCGCGCGCTCGGTCGCGGTTTCGGTGGACGTGGCGAAATCGGTTGTCATGCTTCGGGTCCGATCACGAGAAGGGGGGTGCCCGGCGCGACTCTTGCGCCCGGTGTGACGAGCACCTTCAGGACTGTTCCGGTCCGTCCGGTGGGGACCGGCATTTCGAGTTTCATGGCTTCGAGGATCACGGCGGTGGTGTCGACGTCGACGGACTCTCCTTCGGCGACCTCGACACGCCACACGTTGCCCACGAGTGACGCTTCGACGACGGTGGAGCCGTCAGGCATCCCGGCAAGCGGGTCGGCCGTGGTGGAGACCTCGATGGGTGAGGTCTCGGCGCGGTCGAATTCGCCGGAGTCGTGCCACGCTTTCTTCTCGAGCTCGAAGGCGGCGGACTGCTTCGCATCGAACTCGGCGATGGAGCCGGCGTTGTTCTCCAGGAACCGGAGATGGTCGGCGAGGACGAACGTTCCCTCCGAGATGTCGGCGTCGAACCGCCCGGCCTTCGACGCGGCCCGGTACTCGAGCAACTGCTCCGGAGAGACGGGCTCCCAGACGATACGGTCGAAGAACCGGAACAGCCACGGCTTGCCGTCCTCGAACGGCCCCGACTGCCGGTAGCCGGACCAGATCGGCACGGTACGGCCGACGAGCTGGTAACCGCCGGGAGACTCCATCCCGTAGACGCACAGGTACTTTCCGCCGATGCCCACGGCGTCCGACGGTGTCCACGTCCGAGCCGGGTTGTACTTGGTGGTCACGAGCCGATGCCGCGGATCGAGCGGGACTGCCAGGGGAGCACCGAGATACACGTCTCCGAGACCCAGAACGAGATACTCGGCGTCGAACACGGTGTCGCGGACTTCGTCCACGGAGTCGAGACCGTTGATGCGGCGGATGAACTCGATGTTGGAGGGGAGCCAGGGAGCGTCGTCGCGCACGCCGCTGCGGTACCGCGACAACGCCTCGGAGATCGACGGGTCGTCGAACGAGAGTGGTAGCCGGACCGTGCGGCTGGGTACTACGAGATCGTGGGTCGCCGGCAGCTCGGTTTCGAGATCCTGTAGCACGCCGAGCAATCGGAACTGGGGGAGGACATCGGGGTCGAAGTGGATATGCAGCGACCGCACACCGGGGGTGACGTCGATGATGCCGGGGATCTGCGTCGCGGCCAGTGCTTCGGACAATGCGTGGACGCGCATCCGCAGGCCGAGGTCCAGGGTCATCTCGCCGTATTCGACGAGGATGTTGTCGTCGCCGCCGCGAAGGTACGCGACCTCGGGTCGGTCGAGCATCGAGTCGAAACCGCCGAGGCGTCCGGCGTCGAGTGTGGTGCTCGGCACGATCGGCGGTACGTCGAGCGATCGGTGCGCACCGTGGCGGAGGGCGGCTGCGTCCTCGTCCGTAACCGGCACGAACCGGACGGAGTCGCCGGGGCGGATCTGACCGAGTTTCCACCGATGTCCCGACACCACGGTCAGCGGGCACGCGAAACCACCGAGACTCGGGCCGTCGGGACCGAGCAGGATCGGCGTATCACCCGAGACATTGAGTGACCCGACACTGTACGGATTGTCGTGCAGATTCGACGGGTGGAGTCCGGCGTCGCCTCCGTCGGTGCGTGACCACGTCGGTTTGGGGCCGTCCAGGCGGATTCCCGTCCGGTTGGCGTGGGTCTGGACGGTCCATGTCGTGTCGTAGAACTGCGCCATGTCCTCTCGGGTGAAGTACGCGGGCGCGGGCTGGGGGCCTTCGGTGACCGCGAGATGCCAGGTGTGACCGAATTCGGGTCGTCGATCGTCGGGCACGGGCGCTGGATCGGTGACGACGGTGGTGTCCGCGAGTCCGAGGACATCGCCGGTGGCGACCTCCGCGCTGGTCGGTCCACCGAAACCACCGAGTGTGAAGGTGGAGGCGCTGCCGTGGAAGAGCGGCACGTCGAGACCGCCGCGCACCGCCACATAGGTGCGCAGGCCCGCATCGACCGGAGTTCCGACGTCGAGCACAGCACCAGCGGAGACCTCGATCGGTTCCCACATGGGTATCCGCGCACCGTCGAGCGTGACGTCGGCCGGTGCTCCGGTAACACACACGATGGTGTTGTCCGAGAAGGTCAGTCGCGGTCCCTGGAGCGTGCATTCGAATCCCGGGGCACCTTCGGCATTGCCCACCGCGATGTTCGCAGCGCGAAACGACAGGTCGTCCATCGGCCCGGACGGGGGAATCCCGACCTTCCACAACCCCGTTCGTCCCGGAAAGTCCTGAACGGTGGTCATGGTGCCTGCGCGCAGCACATCGATCCGGCGTCCGATGCCGGAGACACCGGCGAGTGTTGCCGTGGTGTGCTCGGCGCGCAGGAGCGATTCGTCGGAGCAGATCTGCTGCAGCAGAGAAAGGTTCGTCTGCACGCCGTACACGCTGGTGTCGTCGAGGGCTTCGGCCAGTCCGGCGAACGCGGTGCGGCGCGATTCGCCGCGTACGATCACCTTCGCGATCATCGGATCGTAGTACGAGCTGACCTCGGTGCCGGTATCGACCCAGGTCTCGACGCGGGTGTGCGCGGGGAACTCGACGTGCGTGAGCAAGCCGGAACTGGGCCGGTAGTCCCGTCCTGGGTCTTCTGCATACACGCGGGCCTCCACGGCGTGTCCCGTGATCTCGGGCCCCGAATCCGGAATCGCGTCGAGCAACGTCGTCTCGCCACCGGCGAGCCGTAGCATCCACTCGACGAGATCCACGCCGGTCACCTCTTCGGTGACCGGATGTTCCACCTGTAGACGGGTGTTCATCTCGAGGAACGACACCTCGTCGCGCGCGGTGTCGTACACGAACTCGACCGTGCCCGCGGAACGATACTGCACCGATGACGCAAGCGCCCGCGACGATGTGAGCATCTGCTCGACGAGTTCGTCGGGCAGATTCGGTGCGGGTGCTTCTTCGACCACCTTCTGGTTGCGTCGCTGCAGTGAGCAGTCGCGCGTGCCGAGACTGACCGTGCGGCCCAGGCCATCGCCGAAGACCTGCACCTCGACGTGGCGGGCGTGCACGATGAACCGCTCGAGGAAGACTCCCGAGGACGAGAAGTTCGCCGACGCCAGTCGCAGCACACGGTCGTATGCCTCGCGTAGGTCGTCGGGGTGGTGACAGGCCTGCATTCCGATACCGCCGCCGCCCCCGACGGCCTTGAGCATCACCGGATACCCGATATCGTCGGCCGCGGCGAGCGCGTCCTCGAGGGAGGTGAGGAGTCCGCTTCCGGCGACCAGGGGAACTCCCACCGCGCGTGCGGCTTCGCGCGCTGTGTGTTTGTCGCCGAACACGCTCAGCTGGTGGGCAGTCGGGCCGACGAAGACGATGCCTGCGGCTTCGCATGCAGCGGCGAACTCGGCGTTTTCGGAGAGGAAGCCGTAGCCGGGATGGATCGCGCCGGCACCGGAGGTGAGTGCCGCCTCGATCACGCGGTCGGCACGCAGGTAGGATTCCGCGGCAGGCGCGGGACCGAGACGTACTGCCATATCGGCCGATTCGACGTGTGCGGCGGATGCGTCGGCATCCGAGTAGACCGCCACCGTCTTCAGCCCGATCAGGTGCGCGGTGCGCATGATGCGGCACGCGATTTCACCGCGATTCGCGACCAGAAGGGTATCGAATCCGAATGCCACGGCGTGCTCCTTCGAAGTTGGCGGGCGAACAGGATTCACATCGAGAAATGCAGAAGTGGTTGTGCCACCTCTGTATCCGCCGCTGTGGACACTGCTGTATACGCTATGAGCCCGGTGTTTCGTCCCGGTTTCCTGCGGTAAAGCGTCGGTTAGGAAGAGCTGTCACCGCTGATGCCGGGTGGAGCGCACGATGCAGGAAGAGCCCGCACGTCAGGAGAAAGAAGCGTTACTCGCCGCCGAAATCGCGATCGAGTCGAAGCACACCGATGGTGGTGGCGAGACCGTCGTACTGGGTGACAAGGAGGCAGAATTCGATCATGCGCCGGTCGTCGAAGAACTCCGCGAGCGCCGACCACGTCTCATCGGTGAGGTTTCGAGTGCCGACCAATTCGTCCACGGCCGTCAGGACGGCACGCTGCCGTCGGCTCAGGCTCTCTGCGGACGGCCCGGTGACGATCCGTTCGCGCAACTCGTCGGTGATTCCGGCTCGCGCGCCGAGACGCGTGTGATGGTCGAATTCGTAGTCGCAGGCGCGCAAGTGGGCCACACGCAAGATGACCATCTCCGCTTCGAAGCGCGTCAGCTTGCCGAACGGCATCAGCATGCCCGAATAGTGCAGCCAGCCGCGGAACAGCCGGCCCGATCGGCCCAGAGTGCTGAACAGATGAGCGTCGGGCGTGCCGGCGGCGCGGGACAGTGCTTTCCACGCAACCCAGTTGATCGGGCCGAGTTCCTTGAGCCGTCCGGGCTGGATTCGTGGCGTCACGGTCGTAGTGTGCACGAACGTCGCGCATCAGTCACGTGCGACACGTGCTCGTCAGTCCCGCAGTGCTTGCGCGAAGCGTGCCATCGCGCGTGCCTCCTCGGCCCGTCGGATCACGACGGTCCGGGAGGTATCGATGTGTCCGAGCAGGACCCGGTGAGCGTCGTCCATTTTCCCGTCGAGAAGCAGTTCGGCCACTTCGATGTGTTCATCGATGGTCGCGGTCATGCGGTCCGGAGTCAGGTAATCGAACATTCGCACCGGCCGGACCTTGCCGTTCACCGTAGCGAGGGCGTCACACAACGCGCGGTTTCCGGATGACGCGAGCACTGCCAGGTGATACCGCTCGTCGAGGGTCACAAAACCGGCATCGGGCGCGGGCGGGTCGGCACGCAGCGTGTACCAGAGGTCCAGTTCCGGGCCGAGGACGGCCGGGTCGTGGCGGATCGTCGGATTGTCGAGTGCCCGGCGAATTCCGTGAAGCTCGAGGGTGATGCGCAATTCGTACAGGTCGGCGAGGTCGTCGAAGCGCGGGCGGTACGGAAACAAGCCACCGGTGCGGCGTTCGACGAGTCCGTCGGAGACCAACCTGGCCAACGCCTCCCGTACCGGTGTCCGCGATACCTCGTAGCGATCCGCGAGTTTCTCCTCGCCGAGTCGTTCGTCCGCCGCCAAGGTGCCGGACATCAGGTCGTCACGCAACGCTCGATATACCCGATCCCGGTGAGTTGCGGTCGTCATCAGATCGCCATCGCTTCACGCACAGTGCGTGCGGCCTCGGTGCCACCGGCGCCGGTGGAGGTGACGCGGCCGGACTCGACGACGTAGTAGCGCAGTGCGTTGTCGAGCGCGAATCCGATGTGCTGTTCGACGAGTAACACGCCGAGGTCGCCCGAGCGGCTCAGTTCGACGATGGTGTTCTCGATCTCCGCGACGACGGACGGCTGGATGCCCTCGGTGGGTTCATCGAGAATGAGCATGCGCGGCTCGGTGATGAGAGCTCGGGCGATGGCGAGTTGTTGTCGCTGGCCACCGGACAACAGACCTGCGCGCCGGTCGAGAAGCGGGACGAGAGCGGGGAAGAGATCGAGCATATTCGCGATCAGGTTCCTGCCGTTCCTGCGTCCGTCGGCGACGACCTGCAGGTTCTCGGAACAGGTGAGTTGACCGAACGACTGCTGACCCTGCGGCACGTACGCGAGTCCGCGTGCGACACGAGCGGCGGGACGCAGTCCGGTGATGTCCTCGCCGTCGAACAGGATCTTTCCTCGTGTGACGGGCAGCAACCCGACCGCGGCACGCAACAGTGTGGTCTTGCCTGCGCCGTTGTGTCCCATCACGGCGACGACGCCGTCCTGAGGCACGTCGAGGGAGACACCGTGGATGATCTCGGTGCGCCCGTATGCGACACGTACGTCGACGAGTTCGAGCATCTCACGCCTCCTGTACTGCAGGGGTGGTCCCGAGGTAGACCTCCTGGACCTGCGGGTTGTTCTGTACTTCCTCGACGGTGCCGTCGGCGATGACCTTGCCGCGGGCGAGCACCGTCACCGATGTCGCGAACGCGCGCATGAAGTCCATGTCGTGTTCGACGACGACCACGGTGCGCTGCGCGCCGATTCGGCGGAGCAAGTGCCCGGTCTCTTCGCGTTCCTCGCTGCTCATGCCTGCGACGGGCTCGTCGAGGAGCATGACGTCGGCGTTCTGCACGAGCAGCATCCCGATCTCGAGCCACTGCTTCTGGCCGTGGGCGAGGATCCCTGCGGGTGTGTCGCGGTGTGCGGTGAGGCCGATCGTCTCGAGGGCATGTTCGATCTCGGGCAGGACCTCCTTGCGTCGGCGGAGCAGTTGCCACGGTGAGCGGCCGGCTCCGGCGGCGATGTCGAGATTCTGCAGGACCGACAGTTCCTCGAACACCGACGCGGTCTGGAAGGTGCGGCCCACGCCGAGGCGCGCGATCTTGTGAGTCTTTCGGCCGAGCAGTTCGACGCCGGATCTGGTGACGGACCCGGTTGCGGGGACGAGCCCGGTGACAGCGTCGACAAGTGTCGTCTTACCTGCGCCGTTGGGGCCGATGAGGAACCGCAGGTCGCCCTGGAACAGGGTGAGATCGACGCCGTCGACAGCGGTGAAGCCATCGAATGTGACTCGTAGGTCGGAGATTTCGAGATACTCGGCGGACATACCTGCGTTGCCGCCGTATTCGGGTGCGCTCATCGGGCCGGCTCCAATTCGGGTTCGGACGAGGACGTCGTCGGGTCCTCGGTGGAATTCGCCTTCGTGCGACGTCGGCGAAGCTTGGCGAGCCCGGCGATTCCGGCGGGGAAGAAGCCGATGACGACGATGAACAACAGGGCCTGCGCGTACGTCCATGCCGACGGGAAACTCTCGGACAGGGCGGTCTGGGCCCATGCGACACCGATCGCACCGAGAACGGGGCCGAGCAGGGTGGTGCGACCGCCGATGGCGACACCGATGAGGAACGCGATCGAGGGGACGATCCCGATGTCGGCGGGGGAGATGATGCCGACGATGGGCACGAACATCGCGCCTGCGATGCCGGCGAAGAACGCAGCGACCGTGTAGGCCACCACCTTGATGTTGGCGGGGTCGTACCCGAGGAACCGGACGCGTTCCTCCTGGTCGCGGACTGCGACAAGCAGTTCGCCGTAGCGGGACTGCATGAGTTGGCGGGTCGCGGCGACGACGAGAAGCAGGATCGCGGCGACGATGAAGAACAGCATCCGTTTGTTGGCGGGATCGGCCAGGTCGAACCCGAAGAAGCTCCGGAATCGGTTGAGACCGTTGGAACCTCCGGTGGACTGCTGCCCGATGAGCAGGATGGCGAAGGCTGCGGCGAGGGCCTGTGACAGGATCGCGAAGTAGGCGCCCTTGACGCGACGTTTGAAGACGCCGAGGCCAAGCACAAGTGCGACGAGGGCCGGCAGCAACGCGATCGCGAGGATGGTCACCAGGGGCGAGGAGAACGGAACCCAGTATGCGGGTAGTTCGCGGATGCCTGCGATCTGCATGAAATCGGGGACGGTGTCGCCGCGGAGTTCGGCGTCGGCCACCTTCAGATGCATCGCCATGATGTAGGCGCCGAGGCCGAAGAACACGCCCTGGCCGAGGGTGAGCATGCCGCCGCGGCCCCACGCGAGTCCGATGCCCACCGCGACGATCGCGAAGCACAGGAACTTGCCGAGTAGTCCCAGGCGGAAGTCGGACAGTACTGCGGGCGCCACGGCGAAGAGGATCACTGCGGCGAGGGTGAATCCCGCGGCTGTGCGCAACGGGCCGGGTCGGGTGAGGTCGCGGGGGTGGAAGGTCATCGACATCAGACCAAACTCCTTGTCTTGACCGCGAACAGGCCCTGCGGACGGACCTGGAGGAAGATCACGATGAGCACGAACACGATCACCTTCGCGATCGAGGCGGTGGTCGAGTATTCGATGAACGAGTTGAGCAGGCCCAGGGCGATCGCGGCGATGACGGCACCTTCGATGCGGCCGAGACCGCCGATGACAACGACGAGGAAAGCGTCGATGAGATAGGCAGACCCGATCGTCGGGCTCGTCGATCCGATGAGCGTCAGTGCGACTCCGGCGAGGCCTGCAAGTCCGGAGCCGATGAAGAAGGTGGTCAGGTCGGTGCGGCGCGACGAGATTCCGACGGTCTCCGCGAGGTCGCGGTTCTGCACGACCGCGCGAATCCTTCGTCCCATCGGGGTGTACTTCATCGCGGTGATCAAGGCGACCACACACACTGTGGCGAGAACGAGGATGAACAGGCGAGTCTTGGGAACAACCGCACCGAGGATCTCGACACCACCGGAAAGCCAGTTCGGTGCAGCGACGTTGACGGCCGGAGCGCCGAAGATATCGCGGGCGAGTTGCTGGAGGAGCAGACCGACGCCGAAGGTGACGAGCAGCGTGTCCAGAGGCCGGTGATACATCCGCCTGATGAGGGTGACTTCGAGGAGGACGCCGAGTGCACCGCCGACGAGGAAACCGACGAGGAGAGACACGAACAGAGAGACGCCGGCGGACGAGATCACCTGTTGCACCACGAACGCGGTGTAGCTACCGGCCATGATGAATTCGCCGTGGGCCATGTTGATGACACCCATCTGACCGAAGGTCAGCGACAGCCCCAGTGCTGCCAGCAACAGGATCGAACCGATACTCAATCCTGTGAACAACTGTCCTGCAACAATATCCATATCGGTACTCCTCGTCGACGGTGGTGCCGGTCAGTTCCCGGAAAGGGATGCGGCCCAGTCGTAGGTCTCGAGGTACGGGTCGGGGTCGACCGGTCCGTCGGATTCCCAGATCGTGTAGATCAAGCCGTCGCCGCGGATCTCACCGATACGGGCGGTCTTGGTGATGTGGTGGTTGTCGCCGTCGATCGTCACGGTGCCTTCGGGTGCCTCGTAGCTCACCCCGTCGGCCGCTTCCTGGATCGCTGCGACATCGAACGATCCGGCCTTCTCGACGGTGTTCTTCCACAGGAACACCGAGGTGTAGGCGGCTTCCATGGGGTCGGACGTCGGTTTCGCCTCACCGTATTTCGCCTTGTACGCCTCGACGAACGAGGTGTTCTCGGGCGTGTCGACGGTCTGGTAGTAGTTCCACGCGGTGAGCTGGCCTTCGATGTTCTGCGCCCCGATACCCACGACCTCTTCCTCGGCGATCGAGACCGACACGACGGGCATGTCGGCAGCCTTCAGGCCGGCGTTCGTGTACTCGCGGAAGAACGCGACGTTGGAATCGCCGTTGAGAGTGTTGAACACCGCGTCGGCGTCGGCGGTGCGGACCTTGTTGACGATGGTGGAGAAGTCGGTCGAGCCGAGAGGGGTGTAGTCCTCGCCCTTGATCTCGATGCCGTTCGCATCGGCGTAGGCGCGGATGATCCGGTTGGCCGTCTGCGGGAAGACGTAGTCGCTACCCACCAGATACAGGGACTTCACGCCCTGCTCCTTCAAGTAGTCGAGTGCAGGGACGATCTGCTGGTTGGTTGTCGCCCCGGTGTAGAAGATGTTCGACGACGACTCGAGCCCCTCGTACTGGACGGGGTAGTACAGCAACGAGTTCCGGTCTTCGAACACCGGCAGCATCGCTTTGCGGCTCGACGACGTCCAGCCGCCGAACACTGCCGCGACGCAGTCGGAGCTGATGAGCTTCTCCGCTTTCTCGGCGAACACGGTGGGCTCGGACGCGCCGTCTTCGGCAACGATCTGGATCTGCTTGCCGAGCACACCGCCGTCGGCGTTGATCTGCTCTACTGCCAGCGCAATCGAGTCGCGCACGGTGACCTCGGAGATCGCCATGGTTCCGGACAGTGAGTTCAAGGAACCGACCTTGATGCTGGCACCGGAGGTGTCGACGCACGATGGCCCGTCGGAGGCGGATGCACCCGCTGTGGAGGTGTCCGCCGCCTTGCTTCCGCACGCGGTGAGGACGAGGCCGACGGCGACCAGGGCGGCGGCGCTCATGGCGGACTTGGATCGGGCAACTGTCATGGGGGTGTCCTTCGTGGAAGGGGACCGGGGCGGCGTATACAGCGCTGTATCCGTGGGTCCATACCCTAGGTGGGTGTTGTTGCGCCGGAGTGTCTTCCAGTGACCGTTCCGTGAAGTTGATGACACCGGTGTTACGACGTGCTCACATTGCCCCCGCGCGCTGACCGGCTTCCCGAGATTGCAATGTGCCTACTGTGGGAGGCCGACCTGCGCGCGGGAGGGGGCTACGCGGGGTCGAGGACGGACCCCATGACCCGCTCGACCGCGATTTCGATGACGATGCGTCGGGGGTTGGGGCGGGGCTCGCGGTAGCGGGCTGCGTACAGCCGCTCGCCCTCGGCGACGGAGTCGCTGTCGCGGGCGACGCGTGCCCGACCTTCCATCGTCAGCCACCGCCCGCCGTGGACGTGGCTGACGGACGCGTATCCACCTCGTTCGACGTTGAGCGCCTTCTGCGATCCTTCGAAGGTGATGACCCGGGCGAGGCCGGTCGCGGGATCCCATGTGAATCCGACGGCGACGACGTGGGGCGTCCCGTCCTTGCGCAACGTCGTGAGGGTCGCGAGGTGGTATTCGGACAGGAAATCGAGGGCTTTGTCGCCCAGCGCGTCGGGGGTGCGTGACATGTGGGTAGAGAATACTCAGCGCACGAGGTACGGCGAGACGGAGCTGCGGTGTTCGTTGATGTCGATGTCCTTGCCGAGGGGCGGGAACGCACGCTGCGGGCAATTCATCCGCTCGCACACGCGGCAGCCTGAACCGATCGGAGTGCCGGGGTTCGATTCGTCGAGGTCGAGGCCTTCCGCGTAGACGAGCCGGTGCGCATGGCGTAGTTCGCAGCCGAGGCCGATCGCGAAGGTTTTCGACGGCTGCCCGAAGCGCGCGGCGCGGCGTTCGACGGTGCGTGCGACCCACAGGTAGCGGCGACCGTCGGGCATCTGCGCGATCTGCGTCATGATCTTGCCCGGGTACGCGAAGGTTTCGTACACGTTCCACAACGGGCAGGTACCACCGCTCGTCGAGAAGTGGAACCCGGTGGCGGATTGCCGCTTGGACATGTTGCCTGCCCTGTCGACGCGGACGAACGAGAACGGCACACCGCGCAGCTTCGGGCGTTGCAGGGTCGAAAGGCGGTGCGCGACCGTTTCGTAACTCTGTCCATAGAACGCCGAGAGGCGTTCGATGTCGTAGCGGAAGTCCTCGGCGATCTCGTGGAACTGGGAGTAGGGGAGGATCAGTGCTGCTGCGAAGTAGTTGGCGAGTCCGAGCCGTGCGAGGGTGCGCGACGAGTCGCTGGTGAAGCCTCCGTCGTCGACGAGCTTGTCGATGAGATCGCCGCACTCGAGGTAGGCGAGTTCGGTCGAGAGCTTGAACACCTGCTGTCCTCCCGACAGCTGCGGTGCGATCTCGAGGACCCGGGTCTCGGGGTCGTAGCGGTGCAGCACGTTCTCGCCGAGATCGATTCGTTTGACGACCTGTACGTCGTGGAGTGCAGCCATGCGTTTGGCGATCTCGCCGCCGACATCACCTCGATGGAATCGGATCCGGTTGGCGAGCTCCTCGGCGGCGGTGTCGAGTTCGTGGAGGTAATTCTGTCGCTGATAGAAGTAGTCGCGGACTTCTTCGTGCGGCATCGTGATCGCACCGCTTCCGCTGCCATCGCTGTAGCGGTCCTCTGTCGCGGCGGCGAGCTGCGCGGTGGTGTTGCGGAATCGGCGGTGCATGTTGACCATCGCGCGGGCCAGACCGGGATGGGCGGTGACCATCTCGGCGATCTCCTGCGCGTCGGCGTCGATCCCCATTTCCTGGTCGAGCGCGACCTCACGCATCTCGGCGATCAAGCGGGTATCGTCCTGCGACGAGAAGAAGGTCGTGTCGACGCCGAACACTTCGCTGATCCGCAGCAGCACCGGCACGGTGAGGGGCCGGACATCGTGTTCGATCTGGTTGAGATAGCTCGCAGAGATTTCGAGTGTCTTGGCGAGTGCGGCTTGGCTGAGTCCACGCTCGGTCCGTAGCTGGCGCAAGCGGGCGCCGACGTAGGTCTTGGCCATTCGCCCAGCGTAAGGCGGTTCTACCAGCTTTGCAATGTAGGGTTCGCAACATGGCTAAGGAACGGGTGCATGCTCGCTCTCGAGGCCGAGCCACGAGCCGGGCGCGAATGCTTCGAAATGGATCGCTGCCGGCGACAGCCCTGCGCCGATCAGTTCACGACGGATAGACCTCATGAATTCGATCGGTCCGCATACGTACGTCTGCGCGTCAGGGGGCAACGGGACGCGGGTGAGCGGGTTTCTTCCGTCCTCGTGCTCGCCGTCGAACTCGGTATAGCGCAGGAACAGTTGTGCGTTGGGTAGTGACTTCACCACCGCGCTGAATTCGATTCGCCGTACGTGCTCGTATGCGGACCGCTCCACATGGATGATGGTCACCTTGCGGCCGGGGTTGTACGTGGCCAGATACTGGAGTGTCGCGAGGGTGTTGGTCACGCCGATTCCGGCAGACACCAGGAGCAATGGACGGTCGTCGTCGCTCTCGACGACGACTCCGCCGAACGGCTGCGAAACGGTGAGCTGGTCTCCTTCCTCCACCTGGTCCACGAGGATCGGTGACACCAGCCCGCCCGGCACCCGTTTGACGGACAGGGCCCACTCACCCATCTGGCGACCATGCGTCACCGTGTACTGGCGGATCTGTTCTGTCCCGTCCGCGAAGCGGATGCGGACAGAGGTGTACTGGCCGGGGCGATGAATGCGGAACGGTTTGCCATCGAGGGGGCGCAGGAACAGGGTTGCGGAGTGCTGGCCGTCGTACTCGCGCGCGGCTACCAGTGCTTGCCTCCACACCTGGCCCGCGGCCACACCCGCATTCCGGTACAGCTGTGACTCCTGTTCGGCCAGGGAATTGGCCATCAGGGAGTACACCTCGTTCCAGGCCGCTGCGACCTGGGGAGTGACGGCGTCGCCGAGGACCTCCACGATCGCAGCGAACAGGTGGGTGCGCACGACCTCGTAGAGATCGGATGTCACGCCCAGCGACGCATGCTTGGCGGCGATTCGGCTCATGATCGCGTCGATATCGTCGGGCTCCTGCGTCACGAGCAGCGTTGCGAACGAGGCAACGGAGCTTGCGAGTGCCTGCTGTTGCGAGCGATCGGCTTGATTCGCGCTGTTGAACAGGTTGGTGCGCAGCGAGGGGGCTGCGGCAAACAGCTTCTCGTAGAAGACCTCGGAGATCACGCCGATGCTTGCCCCGACCACGGGCAGGGTCATCTCGACGATCGGACGTGACGTGGCTGAAAGGATGACTGCTCCTCGGTTGTGCGGATGTCAACCGAAGCAGGAGGCGCGCAGCACTCTGCGCGACCGGCCCCGATCCGGTCGTGCGCCACATAGTACGACCGAGCAGGGTGCTTTCAAGGTCATTTACAGGGCGTGTGCGGGCCTGGAAATTCTGTGAAGAAGGACACATCGGGGAACCGCCGGCGGGTCTCTGTGAGGTGGCGGGCGTGGCGGGGAGATGTGCGGCGGACGGCGGCAAGGCGGGAGTAAAAGTCGAGGTCAGTGCTACTGGTGGGTAACTTTCATGTCCTGCGACGCAGTTGTTGGTCTCACCATTGATTAGCAATCTTTGCAAAGCGGCAGGCGAAAATTGCCGAGATTGGCATTAGCAACAGGTAGCGGGGTGTTTTCTGGTGTGTCATTGTCTTCATGTACATCCGAATGGGCCGCAAAGGATGTGAAGTAGTACGAATGTACTGCCTGAACGCCGAGCGGAGTAGATCTAGAGAGTGGAGCTTTGATGTCGACCACCGGCACCCCGAGGACCGCTGAAGAAATCCAGAAGGACTGGGACACGAACCCCCGCTGGAAGGGGATCACCCGCAACTACACGGCCGAGCAGGTCGTCAAGCTGCAGGGCACCGTCGTCGAGGAAGCCACCCTCGCCCGTCGTGGTTCGGAGATCCTGTGGGACCTCGTGAACAACGAGGATTACATCAACTCGCTGGGCGCACTCACCGGCAACCAGGCCGTTCAGCAGGTTCGCGCAGGCTTGAAGGCCATCTACCTGTCCGGCTGGCAGGTCGCGGGCGACGCCAACCTGTCCGGCCACACCTACCCGGACCAGTCGCTGTACCCGGCGAACTCGGTGCCGCAGGTCGTTCGCCGCATCAACAACGCGCTGCTGCGCGCCGACGAGATCGCCAAGGTCGAAGGTGACACCTCGGTCGACAACTGGCTCGCTCCGATCGTCGCCGACGGTGAGGCAGGCTTCGGTGGCGCGCTCAACGTCTACGAGCTGCAGAAGGCCATGATCGCGGCCGGCGTCGCCGGTTCGCACTGGGAAGATCAGCTCGCGTCGGAGAAGAAGTGCGGTCACCTCGGTGGCAAGGTGCTCATCCCGACCCAGCAGCACATCCGCACCCTGACCTCGGCGCGCCTTGCCGCCGACGTCGCAGACGTCCCGACGGTCGTCATCGCCCGCACCGACGCCGAGGCTGCCACGCTGCTCACCTCCGACGTCGACGAGCGCGACCGCGAGTTCCTCGACGGCACCCGCACGGCCGAGGGCTTCTACGGCGTCAAGAACGGCATCGAGCCGTGCATCGCCCGCGCCAAGGCATACGCACCGTACTCCGATCTCATCTGGATGGAGACCGGTGTGCCGGATCTCGAGGTCGCCAAGAAGTTCGCCGAGGCAGTCCGCAGCGAGTTCCCCGACCAGCTGCTGGCGTACAACTGCTCGCCGTCCTTCAACTGGAAGGCTCACCTGGACGACGCGACCATCGCGAAGTTCCAGAAGGAGCTCGGCGCGATGGGCTTCAAGTTCCAGTTCATCACCCTCGCCGGCTTCCACTCGCTCAACTACGGCATGTTCGACCTGGCCCACGGCTACGCCCGTGAAGGCATGACCGCCTTCGTCGACCTGCAGGAGCGCGAGTTCAAGGCTGCAGAGGAGCGAGGCTTCACCGCCATCAAGCACCAGCGTGAGGTCGGCGCAGGCTACTTCGACTCGATCGCCACCACGGTCGATCCGAACACCTCCACGGCTGCCCTGAAGGGCTCCACCGAAGAAGGTCAGTTCCACTAGGAGCTCGCACAGCCTCTCCGGGGCTTCAGCGAACCAGCCAGGCGGCCCGCAATCAGCATTGCGGGCCGCCTGTCCCGAATCCGGGGCATTCGGCCGTACCCGGTGAGTTACCCGTGTACTCGCCCAATCCGTAGTCGCCGAGCACAGGTAGTTGAGGAGATTCGACGTGACCAGCGAAAAGATTCAGCGCGTCGGTGTGATCGGCGCCGGCATCATGGGCTCGGGTATCGCTGAGGTGTGTGCGCGGGCTCATGTGGACGTGCTGGTGTTCGAGCAGACTCGCGAGCTCGCGGCGGCCGGACGCGCGCGGATCCTCCGGTCGCTCGACCGCGGTGTGAGTACCGGGAAGATCACTGAGCGCGAGCGGGAGCAGTCCGCATGGCGGCTTCGTTTCACCTCGGACCTCGAGGACTTCGCAGATCGGCAGCTCGTGGTGGAAGCGGTCGTGGAGGACGAGAAGGTCAAGGCCGAGATCTTCGCCGAGCTCGACAAAGTCGTCACCGACCCCCACGCCGTGCTCGCTTCCAACACGTCGTCGATCCCGATCATGAAGCTCGGAATTGCGACAACGGCACCCGAACGCGTCATCGGGATGCACTTCTTCAACCCGGTCCCGGTACTTCCCCTCGTGGAAGTCGTGACCACCCTCAAAACCAGCCGCGCGGTATCCGGACGCGCGGAGGCCTTCGCAGGCGACATCCTCGGCAAGCAGGTCGTCCGGTCGTCCGATCGGGCAGGATTCATCGCGAACGCCCTGCTCGTGCCGTACCTTCTCTCGGCGGTCCGGATGGTCGAATCCGGTTTCGCCACCAAAGAGGACGTCGACAAAGCGATGGTGCTCGGTTGTGCCCACCCGATGGGACCTCTCGAACTGACCGACCTCGTCGGGCTCGACACCGTCAAATCGATCGCGGACTCCATGTACGACGAATTCAAGGAGCCCCTCTACTCGGCACCTCCGCTGCTTCTCCGTATGGTCGAGGCGGGGCTCGTCGGCAAGAAGTCGGGCGCCGGATTCTACGAGTACGCCGAGAACGGCCGCGCGACCAAGAAAGCCGGTTAGGCAGGCAACACCTACCGCGATAGGTATTGAGGGAGAGGTCGATTCCGGCATGGCAGGCCACGGCTCGAGTATTCTCGGGTACCCGCGTATCGGACCCCGTCGCGAACTCAAGCGTGCTCTCGACTCCTACTGGCACGGCGAGGGCACCCGCAAGGAGATCCTCGAGATCGGCCGTGAGCTACAGGAGAACCTGTGGCGTGAACTGTCCGCTACCGGGTTGACGCAGGTCCCCGGCAACACGTTCTCCTTCTACGACCACGTGCTCGACAATGCACTGCTGTTCGGTGCGGTTCCGGAACGGTTCCGCCCGCTCGTCGACGAACTCGACCCGCTCGACTTCTACTTCATGATGTGCCGGGGCCGCGCAGACTTCCCGCCCCTCGAACTCGTCCGCTGGTTCGGGAGCAACTACCACTATCGTCAGCCCGAACTCGACGAACACACCACATTTCGATTGAACTCGGACGCATTGCTCGACGAGTTCGATCGGGCGATGTCCGAGGGCGTCGAACTGCGGCCCGTCGTACTCGGTCCCGTGTCGCTGCTGCTGCTGTCGAAGGTTGCGCCGACGTCCGAACAGGGCGGGTTCTCGACACTCGCGCTCCTCGATCCGCTACTCGAACAGTACAAGCGACTCTTCGAGCAACTTGCGAAGCGCGGTGCCACCTGTGTGCAACTCGACGAGCCGTCGTTCACCGAGGACCGCACTGCCGGCGAACTCGCTGCCCTGAAACGGGCCTACGACGTGCTCTCGCACGCACCGCTGCGCCCTCGCATCCTCGTGACCGGGCCGTACGGCCATTTCGGTGCGGCACTGCCGATCCTCGCGGCGTCGAAGGTCGAGGCACTCGGCCTGGACCTCGTCAACGGCCGGATGACTCCCGACGAGCTCGCCGCCGTGCCGGGCCTGAAACGCAAGCGGATCTACGCAGGCGTCGTCGACGGACGCAATGTGTGGAAGGTCGATCGGCGCCATACCCTCGACTATCTGCAGTCGCTCGCCGCGGTCGCCCCGGATCTCGTCGTCTCCACATCCTCCTCGTTGCTGCACGTGCCGTACGACCTCCTGGTCGAGTACGACATTCCCGGCGACGTCGCCGATCGGCTGGCGTTCGCGAAACAGAAGGTCGGTGAGGTCGTCTCGCTTGCGAAGGCTCTCACCAGCGGAGCCGAGGAGAAGTGGCGCCGGCCGCCCGTTTCGGTGCATTTCAAGCAGCGGCACGCCGTGCGGGCCCGACTCAACGCGCTCACCGCCGAGCATCGCGTCCGCGCGCCCTACGAGGAACGTCGTGTCGCCCAGCAGAAGCGTTTGACACTTCCACCCGTCCCCACAACCACCCTCGGGTCGTTCCCCCAGAGCGCGGAGGCACGCACGGCGCGGTACGAGCTCGGCCAGGGACGCCTGTCCTACGCGGAATACGCCGCGCTCATCGAGGCCGAGATCGAGTCGACGATCCGGTTGCAGGAGGACATCGGCCTCGACGTTCTCGTGCACGGCGAACACGAGCGCAATGACATGGTGCAGTACTTCGCCGAACGGCTGGAAGGCTTCGCGACCACCCATTTCGGATGGGTGCAGTCCTACGGGTCGCGCTGCACACGCCCGCCGATTCTGTACGGCGACATCGTGCGGCCGAGACCGATGACGGTGGAGTGGACCGCATTCGCGCAGTCCCTCACCGAAAAACCGGTCAAGGGCATCATCACCGGACCCGTCACGATGCTGGCGCGGTCCTATGTCCGGGTAGACCAGCCGCGTCATGAGACGGCCGACCAGCTGGCACTCGCGATCCGGGACGAAATCTCCGATCTGGAGAAGGCGGGGATCGCGATCATCCAGGTCGACGAACCGGCGATCCGTGAATTGCTGCCGTTGCGGCAGGACGGGCGAGCCGAGTACCTCGACTGGGCCGTCGATGCGTTCCGCCTCGCGACCGGTGGGGCCGGGCCCGAGACCCAGATCCACACACACCTGACTTATTCGGGTCAGAAATCGGTGGTCGACGCCATCGAACGGCTCGATGCCGATGTCACCGCGATCGTCGCGACCAGGTCGATCAGCTGGGTGCTCGGGGCGCTCGAGGATCGGGTCCTGACGCACGGTGTCGGACCGGGCGTCTACGAGTCGCGTTCGGCGCGTATTCCCGACATCGACGAACTCGACGAATTGCTGACCGAAGCGGCCGAATCCGTCGACCTCGACCGGCTGTGGGCGAACCCGGACGGTGGACTCAAATCCCGGCGGAACTGGCAGGTTGAGCCGTCGCTGCGCAACCTCGTCGCAGCGGCACGTCGGTTGCGTCGCCGGGCTGTGGCCGCGGCGGAATCCTCGGAACGACTCTGACGCCGTGCACCCGCGGGAGAGCGGCCACTCGTGGGGGAGTAGGTATAGGAACATGAGTGACTCCGCTGTTCCTGTTCCGACCATCACCGCGACGGCGTTCGCTGCCACCGCTGCAGATGCTCCCTTGACGAAGACCACGATCGAGCGCCGTCCGCTGGGTCCGCGTGACGTTCTGATCGAGATCGAATTCGCCGGTATCTGCCACTCGGACATCCATGTGGCCCGCAACGAATGGGGCGGTACCAAGTATCCGGTTGTGCCCGGACACGAGATCGTCGGGCGCGTCGCGGCGACCGGCGACGACGTCATGAAGCACGTCGTCGGCGACCGGGTCGGCGTGGGATGCTTCGTCGATTCGTGCGGTGAGTGCGATCCGTGCGCGACCGGATTCGAACAGCATTGCCTCGAGCGAGTCACCGCGACGTACAACTCCGTCGGCCGCGACGGCCAGGTCACCCAGGGCGGCTACTCGACACACATCGTCGTCACGGAGCACTTCGTACTGAAGGTGCCGGACGGGCTCGATCCTGCTGCAGCGACACCGTTGCTGTGTGCAGGTATCACGTTGTACTCACCGTTGAAGCGCTGGAACGCAGGTCCCGGCACCAAGGTCGCGATCATCGGGATGGGCGGGCTGGGGCACGTCGGTGTCAAGATCGCCGCTGCGATGGGGGCGGAGGTGACCGTGCTCAGCCATTCCTCGGCGAAGAAAGAGGATGGCCTGCGCTTCGGCGCCGTCGACTATCGCGCAACCACCGACCCGGAGATCTTCAAGGAACTTCGCGGCAAGTTCGACCTGATCCTCAACACCGTGTCGGTGAACCTCGACCTGGACCGGTACCTGTCGCTGCTGTCGCTGCATGGTGTTCTCGTCGAACTGGGGCTACCCGAGAATCCACTGTCGCTGCGGGCATTCTCACTCGGCAACAACGACCGGGCGATCGCAGGATCGAACGTCGGAGGGATTGCGTCCACCCAGGAGATGCTCGAGTTCTGTGCAGCGCACGGCATTGCCGCAGAGATCGAGCTGATCTCTGCCGACCGCATCGCCGAGGCCTACGACCGGGTCGTGGCGAGCGACGTGCGGTACCGATTCGTCATCGATGCCGCGACCTTCTGAGCCGGGGCGGAGGGATCGGCTCGGCTCAGAAGTTGTCGCCGAGCTGATCCCGCAGCTGCGCGAGAGTTTTCGCCAGTAGACGGGAGACGTGCATCTGGGACACTCCGACTCGCTCGGCGATCTGCGTCTGCGTCATGTTTCCGAAGAATCGCAGCATGACGATGGAGCGTTCGCGTTCCGGTAGCGCGTCGAGCAACGGGCGCAGAGCTTCGTTGTTCTCGACCTCGTCGAGGGCCGTGTCGTACTCGCCGAGTGTTTCGGCCAGAGTGAGACCGTCGTCGGTCTGAGACGACGAGCGATCCACAGAGATCGTCGTATAGGCATTGCCGGCGACGAGCCCCTGGAGCACTTCCTCCTGGTCGATGCCCAACTCCTGCGCGAGCTCGCTCGCTGAGGGCGCGCGTCCGAGACGCTGCGACAGATCTGCGGTGGCGTGACTCAGTGACAGGTGCAGTTCCTTCATGCGGCGGGGAACCCGCACCGCCCACGCGGTGTCGCGGAAGTGCCGCCGGACCTCACCCATGATCGTGGGCACCGCGAACGACACGAAGTCGGCGCCGCGCTCTGGATCGAACCTGTCGACCGCGTTGACCAGCCCGAGACGCGCGACCTGCAGCAGGTCTTCGAACGACTCACCGCGCCCGTCGAAACGCCGCGCGATGTGTTCTGCGAGTGGGAGGCAGCGTTCGACGACGCGTTCGCGGATCACGGATCGTGCCGCGTCCTTCTCGCCGAGAACAGAGAGCCCTTTCAGATCGTCGAAGACATCGGCGTAATCGTCATTCGACCGTCGGTTCTTCTCTTTCACCGAGCCGCGCTACGGTCGGAGATGGCCATCTCGATAGTGCTCACTGTGTCGCCGCGCTCGTCGACGCCCGACGATACGGACACTGAATCGGTGAGCGAGTTGAGAACATGCCATCCGAACGAGCGGGGCTGCCGGGTAGGAGCGTCCGGGCGGGTGGGGGCCGACAAGCTGATCTTCACTCCGGTCGGCGAAACCTGGAAGCTGCACAGAAGGGTCGACAGCTCAACAGAATTCACGATCAACCGTGTTGCTGCCTCGTCGACCGCGAGTTTGACGTCCTCGACGGTGTCGAGATCGAGGTCGTGTTGCAAGGCGATCGCTGCTGCGACAGCGCGCAGCACCGAAAGCTGGTCGGCATCGGCCTTCACCCGCAGCTCGACTGTGGGTGAAGCATCTTTGTGTGCCGAATCTACCGACGCGGATTTCGCCATGAGTGCCTGTTCTCCGTGACTGCATGTAGCGGTGCTGGGTGTCCTCTTCCAGTTTCTTCGAAGGGAAGACTACCCAGCCTGTGAGTTCTCGAAACACCGCCCTCCGACGCTGCTCCGCTGCGGGTTGGAGATGAGTGATCCAGTTGAGTGCCGGGCGCATCTGCACTAGTGTTGAGTCCGGTTGAGCACACAGCCTGAAGTCGAAGGTGCCGCTTATGGGTGGTATTCCGGCGGGCGAACTGTTGCTGCTGCCGCGCCTGTAGCGCCTTTGAAATTTCTCAGACGTTGGGAAGTGCAATGACTGCTACAGAAAGCCATATCGAGCCGAGCCACACCATTCGCGCCGTTCCGAGCCTTGCCGCGATCAGCTGGGCCGTCGGTGCACAATTTCGCGCGCAACAGATCAGTTCGGCCTTGGTTCGTTTGGGCGTCACCGGAGAGATCGACCTCCGTAACGCTTCTGCACTGAGTGACTACGCCTGTAGACAGCTTCGCTCCTCGCAGCGGATGATCCTGGATCTGTCCGAAGTGGGGTTCTACGGAACGGCGGGCTTGACGGTGTTCCGTGAACTCGATGAGGTAAGCCGCCAGAGCGGTGCACGTTGGGCGCTCGTTGGCGGGAGACCGGTTCAGCGACTGCTGCGTATCGCCGACCCCGACAAGCGGATCTCTCAGCATCTCTCTCTCGAAAGTGCCATGAGATCGCTGAGTTTCGCCGCCTGATGCCACCTGAAGAGCGCGGCAGACTGTAGTGGTCAGTGTGTCGCGACACCGTTGCCGTGCAGGGTGGAGGCTTGCACGGCAACGGTTTTTCTACGCCGATACTGTTGCGATGATAAGCGTCCGGCACGCTATTTCTTTTTCATGCCGCTGAGGGATTCTTCGCGCGGGGATTCTTCGCACGGCACAGGCAGAATCCGCTCGTACACCCGCGCCGTGTCGGCTGCGACGCGATCCCACGAGTACCGTGCGACGGCGCGGTCGCGGCCCGCAATCCCGTAGGTGTCGCGCGTCGTCGGATCGCCGAGTAGCCGCCGTGCGGCCTTCGCGAGTGCCTCGGGAAGTCGGGGTGGTACGAGAATGCCCGTAATACCGTCGACCACGATATCGAGCACGCTGCCTGCTGCCGCCGCGATCACGGGTCGTCCACACGCCATCGCTTCGAGAGGCACAACGCCCAACGCCTCGTACCAGGGGTTGCTCACGACGATGTCCGCCGAACGCAACAGGGCGGGTACCTGGGAGGGCGCGATCCGGCCGGGTATTCGCACGCGGTCAGCTATGCCGCACCGCCGTGCGACGTCGGCAAGCCGTGCTGCTTCCGGGTCGTCGGACAGGTCGCCGCCCGCAGAGCCCCCGGCCACCACGAGTTCGGTCTCGGGAAGTGCCCGCAATGCTTCGATCGTGATGTCGAAACCCATTCGAGGCAAGAGCTTTCCGACCGTGACGATGCGGTACTTCGTTCGGCGGGGGAGGAGCGTGGGCCCGTCGGGTTCGAATCGTCTCACATCGACGCCGCAAGGAATGACGGACGTACGAGTGCGAGGAAGCCCCATGCGAGCGAGTTCGGTTACTTCGTCGGAGCAGGCTGCCAATACTCTGGTGGCCCCATGGGCGGCGAGTTTCTCCAGCCGGATCCGATCCGCCCGGCCGGCATCCCCGGTGCTCCGATGCCGGCCGTTCTGATGTCTGCGTTCGACTATTCCCAGTGCGTGGAAGGTCTGTACGGTGGGAACTCCCAGTTCTCTCGCTGCCAACTGTGCCGCGATTCCCGAGATCCAGAAATGGGCATGTGCGATGTCGGGAAGTTCACGTGACCATTCCTTCCGGAGGAACGAACCGAACTCACCCGTGAAGGGAAGTAGTTCGTCCTTCCCGAGTGGCTCGGGCGGACCCGCCGGAACATGCACTACCTCGTAGTTCGCTTCGGTGCGCACTCGCTCGGGAAGGTCGGTGCTGTCGCGGCGGGTGTAGACCACCACTCGGTGCCCTGCGCGAGCCAACGCAGAAGACAGTTCGGCGATGTGGACGTGTCGTCCATCGACATCGGCATCGTCGAGTGCAGTGAGCGGACTCGCATCTTCCGACACCATGGAGATGTGCATCGGCTTCCTTCCTGGGCGACGAGGCGCAGCTTGTTCGAAAGTCGGACTACGTCGCTGCCGTCGCCGAGATGCCGGCGTACATCACCATCAGAACGAAGAGCGCCCAACCGGTTCCGTGCCAGATAGGCCACCTGCCGCCGGCCTTCCACACCTGATAGGTGCGTACGAAGGCACCGAGCCCCCCCAGAAGGAGCACGACAACAGGGCCGAACATGAGGATCTGGCGGGCGGGATCGGTGCACACGGCAAACTCTGCGTCCGCGCAGCTGTCACCTGACACAGCGGACCATACGATCACTCCGAACATGATCAGTAGGGCGATCACGATCACAGCAGCCGCATACCGAACGGCGCTTCGGAAGGCCTTCGGGTCGCGCCAGCGTTTCTCCACATCCTGGCTCATACCGCAGGTCAACTTCCGACGCGGTCGGTGAGCTGGTCCTGACCGACCTGACGGGCACAATGGGCGCAGCAGAACATCACGCCGTTCGCCTCTACTCCGTGTCCTAGGATTCTGCAATGACAGTGGGCGCACTCGGGCGCCATCGCGACCGCTGCGCACTCGAAACTGTCATATGTGCCGGTCACGTTCTCTCGAGTGACCGTGAAGGTTTTGTCGTAGTCGTTGCCGCATGTGTCGCACGTAGGCATGCCGAAGCTCCTTTCGTGTGAACTTCCGTCCCCCACCGGATGCCCCGCTTCGTCGCTGAGCAAACCCGGGGGAATCCCGGGTTTCACACAGAGGAACCCGGGTCGCCCCCCGAGCGATGGTTTGGAACAGCCGACATCGGGCATCCGGTATAGGTCCGGCCGACAGAATCCGCGATCCGAGGGTTGCGGCAGCCAGTTCGGGTACTCGTCCGACACGATGCGGAAACGACCAGAGGAGGGCACATGAGCGTCTCCGATCCTGAACCGCACGGCAATACCGATCCGAGCCCCGACAGCACGCCCGATCTGGATGGAGGCGGTGGCGTGCGCCCTGGGTCGACACCGCCCGAGTCGTCGGGCACCTCGGGTCTGTCTGCGCCGGAACCACGTACGAGCTTCAGGTTTCCACCCACCGGGTGGCTCACGATGGCTGCGGTCGTGGTGATCGTTCTGATCTTCGTGGCTCTGATCATCGGACTGCTGCTCTGAAGGAGTGGTGGCACTGCATGGCCGGTGGAACGGAAGACACGGCCCGAACAGGTGAATCAACAGCAGTTGAATCCACACGAGAAGGGATCAATCGCAATGACTGATGACAAGAGCGGCCCCAGCGAGGGCATCAAAGGTGCAGTCGAAGGAGTGAAGGGTAAGGCCAAGGAAGCCGCCGGGGCTCTGGTCGGAAACGACGACCTCGCTCGCGAGGGGCGCGCCCAGCAGGACAAAGCAGAAAGCCAGCGGGAAGTAGCCAAGAAGGAAGCCGAGGCAGAGAAGGCCCGCGCCGAAGCCGAGGCGGACGAAGCGCGGCAGCGGTCACAGCAGTAGCTCGCACCGTAATTGTCGGGGGGTGCCCGAGGTCTGGATCAGGCCTCGGGCACTCGGTCGTGCAGTGTCATCAGGAGATGGTCGAATTCGGTGCGCGCGATCGGCTGTGCGCCGGAACCGCCTGCTGCCTCGGCGACCAGTTGTTCCGCAAGCGCTCGCACCTTGACATTGGTCTCCTGGGAACGCCAGGCGAGTACCTCGAAGGCGCGTTCGGCGGACACGGCGTACACCACCATCAAGATCCCCTTGGCCTGTTCGATCACGGCGCGGGCGCCGGCGAGGGCCGACACAGCCACATCCACGCCTTCCCGGATATCTTCCTCGATGGCTTCGGAAAGATCGAGATAGAACCCGCTGGTGCCGAGTATGGTGCCATCTCTGTCCAACAGCCGGTCGCCGATCACCGCCACGCTCTTGACGTTGCCAGCGGTATCGATGATGCGATGTTTACTGCTGAACGGTTCGCCCGTGGTCCGGACCGCCTGGAGCAGCTCTGCGAGTTTCTTCTTGTCGTCGGGATGCTTGTGATGCAGCAGCAATGCGGTGGTGGGATGAACTGTGCCCGGTACGTAGCCGTGCATCGCCGCCACCGCGTCGGACCACTCCCACGTGTCGTCGGCGAGCAGGTAACGGAAGCTTCCGACATGCGGGGACTGGGTGCCCTCGAAGCGGCGCGCTACGGCAGCCGTGTCGGAAGTAGAGACACTTTCCTTCATAGGTCAGATTATGCGTCACCCCATACCGGGATGGTTCACCGGAAGGTGCATACGGGGCGCGACGCGCCGTGGTGGGCTATGCCGTCTGCAGATCGTCGAGGAAGGTGCGCGCCCACCGGGCGACATCGTGCTTCATGACCTGGTCGTGCATCGCGCGCATACGCCGAGTCAACCCGGGATCGTCGAATCGGACGGCGGTGAGTATCGCGTTCTTCACGTCCTCGAGATCGTGGGGATTCACCAGCAAAGCGCGGCGCAATTCTGCCGCGGCCCCGGCGAATTCGCTGAGAACAAGTGCACCTTTACCATCTCCGTGGCAGGCCACGTACTCTTTCGCGACGAGGTTCATGCCGTCGCGCAGCGGTGTCACGAGCATTACGTCGGCGCCGGTGTACATCGCAACGAGCTCGTCCCGTGCGACCGGACGATGGATGTAGTGCACGACAGGGCCGCGCAGACGACCGAACTCGCCGTTGATCCGGCCCACTTCCCGCTCGACGTCGTCGCGCAACGAGGCATAGGCTTCGAGACGCTCGCGGCTGGGGGTGGCGAGTTGCACCATCACAGTCTTTTCGGGATCGAGTTCTCCCTCCACGAACAACTCCCGCAAGGCCTCGACACGCAGCTCGATGCCCTTGGTGTAGTCGAGCCGATCCACGCCCAGCAGAAAGATCTCGGGATCACCGAGTTCCGCCCGGATCTGTTCGGCGCGCAGCACGGTGTTCGGCTCGGTGGAGGAGTCGCGCAGCCGCGCCGAGTCGATGGAGATCGGATAGGCGCCTACGCGCACACTCCGTGTACCGAGGTCGATGCGGCCGCCCGCGGACAGATGGGTGCTGGACGGCGCGGAAAGTCGTCGTGCGAGGTACCGGAAATTCTCGGCGCCTCCCGGAAGGTGGAATCCGACGAGGTCGGCGCCGAGCAGGCCCTCCACGATCGCCTTTCGCCACGGCAGTTGCAGGAACAGTTCTGGCGGTGGGAACGGAATGTGCAAGAAGAAACCGATCCTGACATCCGGCCGCAACTCGCGGAGCATATGGGGAACGAGTTGGAGCTGATAGTCGTGGACCCACACGGTGGCACCCTGTGCGGCGGCCAGCGAGGCGGCTCGGGCAAAGCGGCGGTTGACTTCCTGGTAGGTATGCCACCATTCCCGGCGGAAGGTCGGGGCAACCAGGGCATCGTGATAGAGCGGCCAGAGCGTCGAGTTGGCAAACCCCTCGTAGTATTCGGCGACCTCGTGTTCATCCAGGGGCACCGGATGGAGGGCCAGTCCGTCTTCGATGAACGGATCGAGTGCTACACCGGCGGTGCCCGTCCATCCCACCCACGAGCCTTCGACGGAGCGGAGGACCGGCTCGAGAGCCGTGACGAGTCCACCGGGACTGCGCTGCCATCGCGCGGGACCGTCGTCGGACTGCTCGACGAGATCGACGGGAAGGCGGTTCGCCACCACGACGAAATCGCTCGGCCTTGCTCCTCTCATGCTTGTTGCTCCGGCCCCTCACCCGGCCGGCTGCCGATCGGCGAAGACGTCGATCACTGCCGAGCAGAACGCGGGCAGATCTGCAGGGTTACGGCTGGACACCAGGTTCTTGTCGATGACCACTTCCTCGTCCACCACCGTGCCACCCGCGTTCCGGATGTCGGTGCGGACGCTCGGATACGACGTCAACGTCCGATCACGCACGACGTCGGCTTCGACGAGCGTCCACGGACCGTGGCAGATGACGCCGACGGGTCGGCCCGAGGTGACGAAATCACGGACGAATGCGACCGCCTTTGCGTCTTGACGGAGGTGGTCGGGATTGGTTGTACCACCGGGTAGGAGGAGACCGTCGAAGTCGTCCACCGACGCGTCTGCCACAAGCTGGTCCACCGAGTACTTGCCCGCGGCGTGCACATCCTTCTCCATCGCCTGGATCTCCCCGCTCTCCAGCGACAGCAACCGCACTGTGGCACCCTCCCGCTCAACCGCGCGCCGGGGCTCGACGAGCTCCACTTCTTCGACGCCGTCGGTCGCGAGGATGGCGATGGTCCGGCCGGTCAGACGTCCAGGCTGTGCTGTGTCCATGATGGTCACCCTTCTTCGAAGTCGATGGTTTCCGCATACCCGCTGCCAGCTGGTGAGCAAACGTGACACCCGCGCGTGAGTCGGTGCCGGGTCGGCCCGAACAGCTGACCGGATTCTTCTGCTGCCCAGTCCGTTTGCCTTCCCGGACTGCGGGTACGCCGGTGTGCACCAATCGACGAGCGGAGGAACGATGAAAGCAGTGACATGGCAGGGACGACGTCACGTGAGTGTCGACACCGTCCCCGACCCGCGAATCGAAGAGCCGACCGACGCTGTCATCAAGGTCACGACCACCAATCTGTGTGGCTCCGATCTGCACCTGTACGAAGTGCTCGGTGCGTTCATGACTCCCGGCGACATCCTCGGTCATGAGCCCATGGGCATCGTGGAAGAGGTGGGCTCTGCCGTCACGAAACTGGCGCCCGGCGACCGGGTGGTCATCCCCTTCCAGATCTCGTGCGGGGGGTGTTTCATGTGCGATCACGGTCTTTACTCGCAGTGCGAGACCACCCAGGTGCGTGAGCAGGGAAGCGGGGCCGCGTTGTTCGGATACTCGAAGCTGTACGGCAGTATTCCCGGCGGGCAAGCGCAGTATCTGCGCGTTCCCCACGCCGACACGACCCACATCAAAGTCCCGGACGGCCCCGCCGACGATCGATTCGTGTATCTCTCCGACGTACTTCCGACCGCATGGCAGGCCGTCGAATACGCCGAGATCCCGGAGGGCGGCACGGTCACCGTGCTCGGACTCGGCCCGATCGGCGATATGGCAGGTCGTATCGCGATGCACCGTGGCGCTCGGGTCATCGGCGTCGACCTCGTGCCGGAACGGCTTGCACGCTCCGCCGCTAGAGGCATGGACGTCATCGATCTCGGTGACGTCGGTTCCGGACTCGCAGATCTCATCCGGGACCGCACCGATGGCCGGGGCACCGATTCGGTCATCGACGCAGTAGGTATGGAAGCTCATGGCTCACCCGTCGCCAAGTTGGCGCAGACGGCCACCGGCTACCTTCCGTCGGCCATTGCCGCCCCGATGATGGAGCGGATGGGAGTCGACCGGCTGAATGCGCTGTACACCGCGATCGACGTGGTGCGCCGCGGAGGAACCATATCTCTGTCCGGTGTATACGGCGGAATGAGCGATCCGATGCCGATGCTGACCATGTTCGACAAGCAGATTCGGCTTCGCATGGGCCAGGCCAATGTGTTGCACTGGGTGCCCCGGATATTGCCTCTTCTCACCGACGACGACCCACTCGGAGTGGATGCGTTCGCCACCCACCGGTTGTCATTGGCAGAGGCACCCCATGCATACGACATCTTCCAGCGAAAGCAGGACGGCGCGGTGAAGGTCGTCTTCACGCCTTGACCGACCGACCGGACGCAAGGCCCCGTGGGGGCGATCGCCCGCGATCTATGCCAGGACCGGATCGAACGCCGGCCCATCGGCCGGAGGCTGCTGGGTTCGGCGCTCCACCCGAGCACCCAGCGCGAACGCGAGGTGCCCGCCGAGGGTGCCGCCGAAGCCGATCATTACGGCTGCGACCGTGCTCGCTGCTACCGCAGCGGGACGGTCGCCTCGCCGTCGCCCCAGGTAGGAAAGGCCCATCAGGGCGATGCCGGTTCCGTTGACCGCAGCATGAACCATCCCGACCCGTCGTTGCTGTAGGTCGCATTCGGCGAAGTCGGCCCAGCCGGTGAGCGCGGACGGCAGAGCTGCGACCAGCCCGACCCCGATGAGCTGCCGTGCGGTCTCCGGTTTGCGGAAGACGAAGTCGAACAGCGGCGCACACGACCAGGCACCGATCGGGATGGCAACCAGTGCGGGGTGCAGTGGATGGCCCGGAGCCACGTCACCGCGCAACAGATCACCCGGTACGCCTGCGGTAATACGTCGGACAACATCTCGGACGGCCGTCGAGGGTCGATCGAGTGCTGTGGCGGATTCGAGTGTCGAGAACAATCCCGTCATGGGTCGCGAGTACCTCGGATGAACGGTTCGAAACACCCGGCAATGGCGATTGTTCGCCCGATCCGGTTTCGGACACTGTCAGCCGGGTAGCTGGAGAGGCAGTCGCTGCACGTGCTGTGCTCCGCTGACAATCGCGCGCACGCGTTTATTGCGCTGAGGAGGGTTCGATGGCCGGTCAGAATGTCGCAGACTACCTACTCGAACGGTTGCGTCTGGGGGTTCATCAAGACCGGTATCAAGACCGAGGCCAGGAATTCCTCCCGCGTACGCAAAACGAGAACTGACCGAATACTCGACGCTGCGCGACTGCGGTGTCACTCGATGGTGTCACCCGGTTCGCTGGTCGCCGTTACCACTGGCGTGCAGTGTTATTCGGTCTCCGGTGAACTTCGACCGAAGACCGGAGGTCGAACAACCGCACGTCAGCGCAGACGGTACCGTCAGGGGACGGCCACGGCGGAGCGTTCGCTCACACCGGAAGTTCAGAATTTCCGGAAATCTAGAAATCGGTGTCGATGCACGCCAGGCGGTCACCGGCCATTCCGGCCTCACCCGGTCCAGTCATGGTGTGCTGTGCATGAAGGACCACAGAGTTGGCCTCATCGTCGCGAAACTCCCAGTCGACGGTCGTCGACGCCTGGGCGGCGCCGTTCTCGTCGGTCGTGATATCGAGCCAGATCTCATTCTGTGGGTTCGCGTAGGCCGGGTCCGTCGACGGCGCGTCCGGGGTTGCCGCGGGGTCGAGGTCGTTCTGGTAATGCGGACCCGAGTCGGATGGTTGCGGCCCGCACGGCCGAGTGTGCACGTGCACGCCGAAGTCGCGGTTCGGTGCCAGACCCGTCGCGTCGAGAGTGATCGTCGTGCGGCCGTCCTCGTCCTCGGAGTCGACCCTCACCACCGAGCCGACTGGCACGGCGGCTTCGTCGTAGGTGAAGGCATCGTCGTCGTCGTCGCCTACGGACTCTCCGGGTGTCTGGAAGGCGCCGGCCATCCCGGGCGCCGGGGTGGGTATGTCGTCGGTGGTCGTCTCGGCGGTGGTGAGGGGTGGTGTTTCGACGGTGGCATCGTCGGTAGTCGCTTCGTCGTCGCTGCAGCCGGCGGCGACGAGAGCGGCCAGTGACACCGCCGCGATCATGGTGGTGTGTCGTGTGTTCATGAATGTCGCGTACCCGCGGCGCACAGGAACGAACCCTGGATTCGTCACCAGGTATGCATTTCGGACCGAGCTTCCGGCGAACGTCAGTGATCCCTCAGAGCGTCGATGAGCTCGTCCTTTGTCATCTTCGAGTATCCGGTGACACCGATTTCCTTGGCACGTTCCTTCAACTCGGGGACCGTCCGTTCCTCGTAATCGGTGGCCTTGCCACCCTTGTGTCCGACCGACGAGCGTCCTTCGTTCGCCGCGGCATTGGAGATACGTGCGGCCTTCTCCTTGGAGTCACCTTCGTCGCGCAGTTCCTCGTACAACTCCTGATCCTTCAGATGCGGATCAGAGCCCTTTTCCGGCATGACAGTCCTCCTCGTTGGTCACCTCCACGCGTACCCGGCGGCTTCACCGTAAAACCCGGGTCCGCGTTTCTCACGAAGTCCGGCGCGTGCGTCCTGATCGTGGGAGATTCGGACGGTGGGCACTGCCGATCGAATCCCCGACTCGGTACTGGACGATGTCGGTACTTTTGCACGTTCGCCGACCGTCGCCTGGATTCGACGAGGTGCGGTCGTGCTCCTTGCCGTGATCGTCCTGGTCGGTCTCACCGGCAGATTGGGCGTGTACAGCGCGACCACCCACGCATCCGGCGGTGGATACGAACTCCACCTCGAATATCCGCGGATCGCGCGACCCGGACTGGACGTCCCTTGGAATCTGACGGTCCGGAAACCAGGGGGATTCACCGAGCCTGTGGTGATCGCCGTCGATTCCGACTATTTCGATATCTTCGAAAGTCAGGGGTGGGCGCCTGAACCGTCGGCGGAGACCTCCGATGCCGACCGCATCTATATGACCCTCGACCCGCCTCCCGGTGACACGCTCTCACTTGGGTTCGACGCGTATATCCAACCGTCCAGCCAGAGAGGAGCATCGGGTTCGGTATCCGTGCACGAGAACGGAATCGATGTGGTCACTGTGGATTTCAAGACGTGGGTGGTGCCCTGATGGAGATCATCGTCCGCGCGGCGGTTCTCTTTCTGTTCCTGTGGGTGGTCACGCGGATCGTCGGGCGGTCGACGGTGGGCGAACTGAGTACCTTCCAGCTGATCCTCTACATCGCGATGGGAGATCTCATCCAGCAGGGAGTCACGCAGCAGGATTACTCCGTCACTGCGGCTGTCCTGACGGTCGGCGTGTTCGCCTTGCTCACCATGGGACTGTCATGGATCAATTCCCGGTTTCCCCGCATGCGGGGTATCACGCACGGAATTCCTGTCATCATCGTCCGCGACGGAGTCCCCGACTTGCACCGACTGCGTACCGAACGGATGTCGCTCGACGATCTGATGAGCAGTGCACGTCAGAAAGGTATTCGGCGTTTCGACGAGATCGAACTCGCTGTCCTCGAGACCAATGGACGCGTATCGTTCTTCACCCGGGCCGAGGGAGGGGCCGACGAGTCGGCACATCCGGACATCATTTGACCGTGGCCGGTGGCCGTTTGGCCGTGGCACGCATGGGTACCCGATGTCAGACACTGTCTGCTGAAGGAGGCCACGATGACGGATCCCAACTTCACGACCGACGACGCCGGTATTCCGGTTACGAGTGACGAGCATTCGCTGACCATCGGTACCGATGGACCCGTCCTGCTCCAGGACCACTACCTGATCGAAAAGATGGCCCAGTTCAACCGCGAGCGCGTCGCGGAGCGCCAACCTCACGCGAAAGGTGGCGGTGCCTACGGGCGATTCGAGGTCACCGAGGACGTCTCCGCCTACACGAAGGCAGATCTGTTCCAGCCCGGTAAGAAGACCGACCTGCTTATCAGGTTCTCGACCGTTGCCGGGGAACGCGGCAGCCCCGACACGTGGCGCGACCCGCGCGGTTTCGCGATCAAGTTCTACACCGACCAGGGCAACTACGACATGGTCGGCAACAACACCCCGATCTTCTTCATGCGTGACCCGATGAAGTTTCAGGATTTCATCCGGTCCCAGAAGCGCCGCGCCGACAACAATCTGCGCGACCACGACATGCAATGGGACTTTTGGACGCTCTCTCCTGAGTCGGCACACCAGGTCACCTGGCTGATGGGTGACCGCGGTATTCCGCGCACGTGGCGCCATATGAACGGCTACTCGAGCCACACCTACATGTGGGTGAACGCCGAGGGCAAGAAATTCTGGGTGAAGTACCATTTCAAGACCGACCAGGGAATCGAGTACTTCACCCAGCACGAGGCCGACCAGATGGCATCGATGGATACGGACTATCACACGCGTGACCTGTGGGAACACATCGAAGCGGGCGAGTACCCGAGTTGGACCTTGAATATGCAGATCATGCCGTTCGAGGATGCGGACAACTACCGCTTCAACCCGTTCGACCTGACGAAGGTGTGGCCACACGGCGACTATCCATTGATCTCGGTCGGCACGATGACGCTCGATCGTAATCCCACCGATTACCACTGCGAGATCGAGCAGGCCGCGTTCGAGCCGAGCAACCTGGTTCCCGGCATCGGCCCGAGTCCGGACAAGATGCTCCTCGGACGGTTGTTCTCGTATCCCGATGCCCACCGGTATCGTATCGGCGCCAACTACAAGGAACTGCCGGTCAACAAACCGCATGTCCCCGTCCGGTCCTATTCGAAGGACGGAAACATGCGGCACCACAATCCCGGTGACCCGGTTTACGTTCCGAATTCCAAGGGCGGGCCCCACGCGGATCCGTCGCAGGTCGGAGAGACCGCCACATGGCAGAGCTCGGGCGATATGGTGCGCGCACCCTACGCGCTGCACAGCGAGGATGACGACTGGGGCCAGGCCGGAACGATGGTTCGGGAAGTTCTCGACGATGAAGCCCGGGATCGGTTGGTGGACAACGTCGTCGGGCATCTTCTCAATGGTGTCACCGAACCCGTTCTCGAGCGGGCGTTCGAGTACTGGCGCAACATCGACAAGCCCCTCGGCGACCGGATCGTCAGCGGTGTCTCCGAGAAGAAGACGGCGAAGGACCCGAAGGCAGGGCAACAAGCGAACCCCGCGCGGAGCAGCGCACAGGAGAAAGCCTGATCCGGTCTGCTACCCCCACTCGGGCGAGGCCACCTTCTGCGGGGCACGCTCCCCGGCAGGAGTGGCCGAGTGCCACCTCCGGGGTAGACCGCCCAGAGCACCATGACGCGCCTCCTCCCAGGAGGAGGTAGATGCGGACAAGACCAGTCGGTGGGCCGCCAGTAGACCGGCTGTGCCGAACACGAGGTGCACGACGTTGTGCACAGCGGAAACCTGGAACAATCCGAGCAGATGGGCCTGCGAGGCAGCGCCCACGTGCATGATCGTGCCGTAGTTGGACGTCAACCCGGGAACGAAGCCGAGCGAACCGATCATCAGAAGACCAGGGCAACGGCAAACGCGTAGCCCTGTACCCGTGACCGAGCCGCGAATGCGGGATCGTCGTTGCTCATGGGCGCCTCGAGGATCGATGCACTGAGCCAGTCTGTACCGGTGCAGTCTGCACCGGTGCGTGGTCCGGTACACGCTTGGCGAACCGCGAAACGTGCCGGCCACGGATCTCGGCCGCGCCGAGGACGTTGTTGGACCACGTCGTTACCGGCCGGTGAGTGGACTGGAAGAGCCAAGCGAGATGCACCACCGCGGTCGGCCCGCGGACCAGCTCGTTCATGTCGTCGTGGCCAGCGTCAGCGGTCAACATTCTCGTGCGTGGCGGATTCCAGCCGGTCCGTCGCCAGTGTGCACGACGCTTCGACCGATTCGAGAACTGGATCGACGTGGATTACTCAGCCTGGGAGCGTTTCACCTCCGAGAGGCGCCAGCACTTCGCCCGAGTAGTAGGACGAAAGCAGTCCCGACGCGAAGAACACGTACGAGGGTGCAATCTCGTCCGGCTGAGCGGCGCGTCCATATGGTGCCTGGGTGCCGAAGTCCGCTACCTTGTCCTTGTCCATCGTGGCCGGTATGAGCGGTGTCCATACCGGGCCCGGCGCAACACAGTTCACCCGGATCCCGCGGTCCTGCAACGCCTGCGCCAGCGAGTACGTCAGGGCGGTCACAGCGCCCTTGGTGGCGGAATAGTCGATCAGCGACTTGTTGCCCCGCAGGCCGTTGACCGACCCGGTGTTGATCACCGCGGAACCCGGGGCCAGGTGAGGTACGGCGGCCTTCGTGACGTGGAAGAAACTGTCGATATTGACCGCGAACGTACGCCGCCATTGTTCGGTGGACAGTTCGAGGTAATCGTCGACAGGTTGCTGGTAGGCGACGTTGTTGACGACGATGTCGAGACCGCCCGATTCGGAGACCGTGCGCTCGACCACGTCTCGGCAATGGTCCGGTGACGCGAGGTCGCCTACGTACATGCGGCAGTGCCGCCCCTCGTTCTGCACCAGCGTCGCGGTGTGGGCGGCGTCTTCGCCCTCCTCGAGATACGCGATTGCGACGTCGGCGCCCTCTTTCGCGAAGGCGACGGCCACTGCGCGCCCGATACCGGAATCCCCACCGGTCACCAGCGCCTTCTTTCCGGCCAGTAGATCGCGCCCCCGGTAGGCCCGCATCTCGTCGTGCGGTTGCTCGGCCATGTCAGCGGTATGGCCGGGATATTCGATTGTGTGCGGTGTGTGCTCGCTCATCGGTCTCTCCAGATCTCCATCTCGTACCGCTGGCGGCTGCGACGGCGCCAGTCGGACTCGTGCCGCT
Organism: Rhodococcus sp. F64268; assembly: GCF_023015605.1. NCBI lineage: Bacteria > Bacillati > Actinomycetota > Actinomycetes > Mycobacteriales > Nocardiaceae > Rhodococcus > Rhodococcus sp. F64268. The sequence goes on along the minus strand of NZ_JALKAI010000002.1, from coordinate 168,443 downwards.
CCGGGTACCGCACCTCACCGCCGTTCAAACGACCGGCTTGTTTGGGTGAATACCGATCCGGGCACCTGTAGAGAGCGGGCTTCAGAGTTGTCACAGTCCGACTAGTTCTCACAGGAAGAGGTGTTGAACCGTGCACGCTGAGCGTTTCCGTCGGGTAGTTGACGCTGAGGGACCTTTTGCGTCGGTGTACTTCGACGACAGCCACGTCACCGAGGACGCTGCGAAACAGCGGGAATTGACCTGGCGGTCCCTCCGGGAGTCCCTGGAAGAGGGCGGTGCCCCCGACGGGGTCCTGGCCGCGCTCGAGAAGGCGGTGCTCGACAGTCCGCCGGCGGTCGGCCGAAGCGGTCGAGGCCTGATCGCAGCGTCGGATCACGTGGTCCTCGACGTGCACCTGCTGCGCCCACCCGCGCAGCCGGAAGCGCGCTATTCGGCGATGCCGTACCTCGTGCCCGTGATAGAACATGCGACCGCCACACCGTATTTGCTGGTCGCGGTCGATCATGAAGGCGCAGACATTTCCGTCCGTGACACCGACGGGCATCTCGTCCGTTCCGAAACCGTAGCGCGCGGCGAGTACCCGGTACACAAGGCGTCCAGCGCAGAGACTGCCGGCTACGGGGACCCCCAGCCTGCGGCAGAGGAGGCGGCACGCCGCAACATCGCCGCAGTCGCCGACCGAGTGACCGAACTGGTCGACGATCAGGTCGCCGACCCGGTGTTTGTGATCGGCGAGATCCGTTCGCGATCAGACCTTCTCGATGCTCTTCCCGAACGTGCCCGCGACGTCGCGGTGCCGCTCGAGGGCGGTGCCCGCACCGCTGGAGCCGGTGCCGACGTCGTGGAGGACGAACTCGATACAGAGTTGGCCAACCGACGGCTGGCTGTGATCGACGATGCCGCGGAACGGTTCCGCGCCGAATCGGGCCGAAGCTCGGGGTTGGCCGTCGAGGGGCTCGGCCAGGTGTGCGCCGCACTGCGCGCCGGAAGCGTCGACACGCTGATCGTCGGAGACCTCGGGTCCCGAACGGTGCTGGTGGGGGACGAACCGACCTCTGTGGCCACCGACCCAGATAAGCTCTCCGAATTCGGATCCTCCCAGGCAGTACCGCAGCGTGCAGACGAAGCGTTGCCTGTTGCGGCCATCGCAAACGCATCGGTACTGATCCGCACCGACGAGAGGATCGTCCCGACCGACGGATGCGCAGCACTACTTCGATTCGCGGTCTGAGGAGTCTCTCGTTCATGCCCCTCCTCATAGAGGGCATGAACATGAGCTGGGTTGCCTCGGTGCCGGCCGGTGGGCGGAAAGCGCCGGGTGCGCTGCGCTGGCGACTCCGGTCACCACGCTGCCGTCGGCGCTGTTCTCGGGGACGGCCATTCCAGGGTCCACACCGATTCGGCGCACCGTCTGGGGGCAGGCAGCGGGAGCCGCTGGTCGTGCTGCTGCTGTGATCGACACGCTCGCAAAATAATCCGAAATTCCTGATGAAAGCCACAACTACTGTGGATCGACGAAGACTTTGGACCGTTACCGCTGGCCGATGCCCGCAACATCGGTGCCGCCTGCGGGCATCGGCGGGAATGATTCGACATTGTCGGTATTGCCTCGGATCGGGTCAATCCTCGACTACCACCCGGAATCGCTCCAGTGACGCATCGGTTGCGTCGGGAAGGTTCATCCCGGCGTCCATGCCGCTTCGCAGATAGTCGACGACCGCCTGGTCGAGGCGCTCGCCAGGTACGACGGCGGGTATACCCGGCGGATACGGGGTGATCTGTTCGGCTGCGACCCGTCCGGCAGCGCGATCGCAAGGAACCATTTCTGTCCGACCGAAGAACGCCTCCCGCGGCGGTAACACCGACTCGAGTTCTATTTCCTCGGGGCTCGGTAGATGCATTTGCGGCGGCGGTTCGAACGACTCTGCCGCTCGAACCAACAACTCGAGCGATTCGACCAACCGGTTGGCGGTCGCGTCGTTGTCGGCCATGGACATTGTCGCCAGGATTCGGCGATGATCTGTCATTCCCATATCCACGTGGCAGTGTTCGCGCAGCCAGTCTGCACATTGGTATCCGGAGACTCCGAGTTCGCAGACGTCGATGAGGATCTGCAGTCGATCCAGCTCGTGCGAAGCCTCCTGACCGAGTAGCCGGTCGTCGAGAACGTCGAACCCCTCGATAGCGGAAATCCGGTTCCGCGTGCGCTCGGCCAGGCCGAGCGCACTACCGAGCAACTCGGCGCCGCATTCGACCATCTGGCGCCGCCAGCCGTCCATTGCGGAGTAGATCAGCACGTTGGGACTCGTGGTCGTCAGCAAGTCGGCGCAGGCGGACAGATGCGCGCTGTCGACCAGATCACCTTGCACGTGGTAGACAGAGCCTTGCTCGAAGCCGGCCCCATCTTGTGGACGCTGACAACGCACACGTCGGCGCGGCGTCCATCGCCCAGGTCGGGAGATCGTCGTGAAATGGTAAGTGCGCACCCCATGCCTCATCGATGATCAGCGGTTTTCTCCGTTCATGACATATGTCGGCGATACCCGCGATGTCCGCGCACGTGCCGTAGAGGCTCGGGCTGACGATCAGTGCTCCGGCGGCGTCGGGATGCCGTTCCCACGCCAGCCGTACCTCTTCCGGCGACGGCGGATGAGAGAAATGCAACTCTTCATCCCATCTCGGCGCAATCCATCGCGGGGTGACGCCACTGAAGATCAACCCAGCGACGACTGATTTGTGCGAATCACGGCCCAGCAACAATCCACCGGGGTCGTTGCCGGCAACAGCCATCATTGTGGCCTTGACCGACAGTGAGCTTCCGCAGGTCGAGAAGAAGGCACGCTCGGCTCCGACTGCTTCGGCCATGAGTTGCTCGGCGTGGGACAGGTATCCGTTACCCGATCTCCGGTCGTCGAGTCCACCGGATGCGAGTACGTCCGAACGGAACGAGTCGCCGCCGAGTACCTTCGTGACGCGCGCATCGACACCGCGCCCTTGACGATGCCCAGGCGGAGAAAATCCGTATCGGCCGAGTCGGTGATACTTCTCCAAAGCCGTAAGCAATGGTGTTTCCGCCTGATCCATGCTCTTGGGGCTACCCAGTTCTCTTACCTCGTAATCCCTTGTGTTCCCGCGTGCCCGTGCGGGCGTTCTGCAAGTGCGAATCGGGTTCAGGCGAGCACGGCTGCGGGTACGCGTACAAAGTCATCGCAACGAGAAGAGAATTCCATGCCTACGGGTGACGTCGAAACGTTTCATCTGCACGGTAACTGGCACAACCGGATCGAGGGCTCGGGCGGAGGTGTTTTCGGGACGTTCTCGATGAAGGACGAGGCCGTTCGCGTGGGGCGTGATCAGGCGCACCGACGCCGGGCCGAACACATCATCCGAAACCTCGACGTGATCATTGGTGAGGCAACAGCTACGGAAACGATCCCCGCAACGTGAAGGGCTGACACGCCCGGATCCCCGATCGTCGGTGATTCACTGTCGGGAGACGCCCTGGACGGCGCTACCGGCGTCTGTTGATCTTGCGGCGGGCCACAACGAACGCCACCATCGCGACCAGGGCGGCAATAGCAATGAGTTCCATGCATCCGCGTGTACCCGATTTTTCGTCGGATGAACAGTAGAGCGGGCAGAGTTCACGTGGCGAGGATCAGAGTGCACCCGGTTCAGGCGGATGGTTCGGCCCGGCACGAACGGGGTAACCGGTCCAGGTGCGGGTCGGGGTGTTTCGATTTCGGGAGGACCGGACCGGGCTCACACAGGTCAACCGATTCGGAATCGCCGAGGCGTAGGCGGGTGGGCCGTGCGTAGTCGCTTCGCTGAGAATGTCGATCGTCTCGCCGCGAACCTCGCGGCGATGTGTACCGGTGTGGAATCGATGATGGCGGATGCGTCGCGCGCGTTGATGTCGGCAGACCCGGACCTCGCCGAGCAGGTCATCGCGACCCAGGAAAAATGTGACTCCGCAGCTCGGCATTGGGAGGAGACCGCATTCGCCCTGCTCGCGTTGCAGGCTCCCGTCGCGTCCGATCTGCGGCTGATGACCGGCGGCATGCACATCGCCGCGGACCTCGAACGCATGGGCACGTTGACGACCCACATTGCGGAGGCCGTCCTCCGGCGCCATCCCGCGCACGTGGTCCCCCCGGAGGCACATGACATCCTCGCCGACATGGGCCGGGTCGCTGTCGCGGTTGCCGGCGAGACCCACCGTGTGCTGACGCAGCGAGATCCGGTGCGGGCAGCGGCGCTCGCGCGGGCCGATAGCGAGATGGATGCGTTGCATCGTGCCCTGTTCGAGCGCGTCACTTCCGACCGCTGGGAGCACGGCGTCATGGGGGCAGTGGATGTGACGCTGCTCGGCCGCTTCTACGAGCGGTTCTGTGATCATGCCGTGGCGATCGGTCACCGCGTGGTCTTCCTCGAGACCGGACTTGCCGGTGGGCCCGAGGAAGGCTCTGCCCGGGAGTTGCCCCCGCGTCCTCGATAGAGGGGATGGCGATCAGACCTGCCGGAATTCGAGGAAGGTGAAAGCCTGTCACCTGAGGCGAAATCTCCGGTGACATTCAGATTCATCCCACGGCGAGTGGGTATGCGACAGGCACCGGACCCATCGAACAGAGAGGACCGACATGACTGAACACCACACGGAGACCGGCACGATCACCGGCACGAAAGACAAGGATTACAACCTCATCTGGTTGACCGAAGCCTCGCTGAGCAACGCGCTGCGCATGGAGCAGTATGTCGGTGACGCAGAACGCGACGGCGACACCGAACTTGCGGAGTTCTTCCGGCGTGCCCAGGCGGAATCGCGCAAGGGTGCCGAGCAAGGCAAGGCGCTACTTGCGGCACGGCTCCGGGAGATCGCCTGACCAGGACGTGGTTCGGATTCGGGTCCTGGCCGAGGCCGGGGCCCGATTCCAATGGCCGGGGCGCGATTCGGATGTTGTGGACGGACCATCGAGGGCGACGCAGGGACCCGCGATCGGATCATGCCCGGAAGGTCAACGCGCTGAGATCGATCCCGGACACTTCGAACGGCATCGTCAACATCGTCGCGGTGGCCCAGCCGTGATGCAGTAGTGCGGCGTCGCTCTCTCTGCTCTCGTCGATGGCGACGCTTCGGAAGGTCACCGGCACACTGCGGGTATCGAGACCGTCCTCCTCCATTTCGCCGATTTCTGCTTGCACGGCTCCGAATTCCGCAAGGGGAGCAGTCCGTAGTCCACGCAATTCTGCGAGAGGGATATCCGGGATATTCACGTTGAGTACCTGCCCAGGAGGAGCATGCGCGATGGCCCACCGGACTGCACGAGTCGCGACCGATTCCGCTGTCTCCCACAGGGATGGCGCTGTTCCGTTCAACGACAGCGCGACAGCGCGGGCTCCATGACTCGCGGCGGTCAGCGCGGCGCCCACCGTACCCGAGTGCAGGATGGCATGGCCGGTGTTGGGCCCGAGATTGATGCCTGAGAGCACGATGTCCGGGGGCCGGCCGAATACGCCTTCCGCAGCGAGGAACGAAATCAGCGCGGGGGAGCACTCGACAGAGAAGACTTCGAGATCGGGGAGGCCAGGAAGCTTCCGCCGCGACATCGACAACGTGCCGTCCTCCTGGAGCGCGGACAACGAGGCACTTGCGCCGCTGCGCTCGAGGTGTGGTGCGGCCACGCTCACGTCGAGCCCGGCGTCGACTGCAACTCGTGCCAGCGACGCGAGGCCGGGACTGTCGATGCCGTCGTCGTTGACTATGAGCGCTTTCACCTCTGTGCTCCTTGCATCCGGCGCACCTGGATCTTGTCCGTCATGCGCGCGACCGCCAGACTGTGTCCGGTCGCCAGTCCTCGACGGGTCACATTGACAGCGCCGGCCGCGGCTCCCAGCCTCAATGCTTCGAGGAGGGATTTTCCGGTCGAGAAGGCTGCCGCGAACCCGGCGGTCATGGAGTCGCCGGCACCGTGATGGTCGACGATCTGGACCGGTGGTGTCTCGACCTCCCACACCTCACCCTCGCACAGCGCGATGGCAGGGTCTCCTGCGCGGGAGACGATCACCGTCTCTGCGCCTTCCTCGTGCAGTCGGTGCATGGTGGTGACGAGCTCGCCGATATCGTCCGACTGCGCCCTGCCGTCTTCGATGAGATCTTCGTGGCTGACCTTGAGTACTGTGACACCACCGCTCAGCGCGGCTGTGAGAGCCGATCCCGACAGATCCGCTACGACCGGAATTGCCAGCGCGGTCAGATCGGCGCACAACCGCCGATAGACCTCGGTCGGAACGGCGTGATCGCAATGTGGCCCGCCCAGTATCGCGATGTCGGCGGCCAGTGCAGCAGCAAGCGACGTGCTGAACAGGTCATCCGTCTCGTGCCGTGTGAGAGCAGGTGGAGGAACTTCCACCACCACGGTGCGTGCTCCGCCTCGGCGGTCGTGGACATACGAACCGTTCTCGGATGCCGTCTCCACAGGGTGGACGGTCACGTTCTCGCGGGTCATGAGATCGACAAGGATGCGGCCCGCTTCGCCACCGAACGGCCCACAGAGGTGGACATCCATGCCCAGGATCGCTGCCATCCGCCCGATCCAGAATCCCTGCCCGCCCGCATGGATGTGCAGCTCGTGTCCGTTATCAGGAGCCTCCTCGATAGTTACCGTCAACAACGGTGAGGGGGCGAACACGAAAGCACATCGGGATGCTTCGCGTGGGTCGGAATCGGTCGTACTGTCGGTCAAGGACGCCATGAGTAGTTGGTACCCACACCGGCGTGGCGCCACACCCGTCTCCCGTAGCGTAAGACGCAGGCGAAGGACATTGCTTACGGCCCGGACGGCGGTCCGTGCACTCCGAGACGCTCGAGGAGGCGACGGCATGAACTCCGAAAACGACGCTCCCCGCCACACAGGGCTGGGCACGGTGGATGCAGTTGTCGTCGGTGCCGGTCCCAACGGGCTGACGGCGGCCGCGGTGCTCGCCGATGCGGGCTGGGACGTTGTCGTCCTCGAGGAACAACCGATGCCTGGTGGTGCGGTCCGAAGCGCGGAACTGTTTCCCGGATTCACCACCGACCTGTTCAGTGCGTTCCACCCGCTCGCGACCGTGTCGCCCGCGTTCCGCTCTCTGGATCTCGGATCGTACGGTCTGCGCTGGAGTCGTTCCGCCGCGGCGTTCGGGCACCCCTCGGGGCCAGAAGATGACGATGCCGTGGTGGTGCGACCGGATCCGGACGAGACTGCATCCGACCTCGAACGCCGCTGCGCCGGCGACGGGAAGGCATGGCTGACCTTGGTCGAACAGTGGATGCGGATCCGTGAGCCGTTCCTTCAGGCACTCCTTCGTCCGTTTCCGCCGGTGCGCGGCGTGGCATCCCTGGTTCGCGAATTGGGATCCGGAGAGTCGCTGCGCTTCGCGAGGCTGCTCGCGTTGCCGGTGTTGCGGATGTCCGAGGAACTGTTCGGCGGGGCGTCCGCGCGACTGCTGATGCTCGGCAACGCCATGCATACGGATGTGCCACCGGACGCTCCCGGAAGCGGCGTCATGGGCTACATCTTGACCATGCTTGCGCAGGATGTGGGTTTTCCGGCGCCGACAGGCGGTGCGAGTGCGCTCACCGAAGCGCTCGTGCGGCGCGGGGAGAGTGCGGGTGCTCGCGTCCTGTGCAGACAGAATGTCACCCACATCGAGGTCGAGAAGGGACGCGCGACGGCCGTCCGGACAGCCACCGACGAACGAATCCGAGTTCGTCGCGCGGTGCTCGCGGACGTGTCAGCGCCTGCTCTCTACGGGCAGCTGCTTCCCGCCGACGTCCTCGAAGGCCGGATGCGCTCGGATCTTCGTGGATTCCAATGGGACACGCCCGTGGTGAAAGTGAACTACGCACTCGACCGCCCCATTCCCTGGCGCTCGCAGTCGTTGGCTGGAGCAGGGACGGTTCACGTCGGTGCCGATACGCGCGCCATGGTGCGGTGGGCAGCGGACCTCGAGACGGGTGTGGTGCCTGAGTCGCCGTTCATGCTGGTGGGGCAGATGACAACCGCCGATCCGTCCCGGTCTCCGGTCGGCACCGAAAGCTGCTGGGCCTATACGCATCTTCCCCGGGGCATCGTCGACGACGCTTCGGCCGACCGACTTGCCGAGCGTGTGGACGCCCAGCTCGAGGCGTACGCGCCGGGATTCGGGCACTCGATTCTCGGCCGCACCGTGCAGCGACCGCTCGACCTGCAGGCCGCGGACGCAAATCTGGTCGGAGGTGCTGTGAACGGGGGCACCGCGCAAATCCAGCAGCAACTGTTCTTCCGGCCTCTTCCGGGATTCGGTGGTCCGCGCACACCGGTCGACGGTCTGTTTCTCGCAAGTGCAGGAGCCCACCCGGGAGGGGGCGTGCACGGAATGTGTGGGTGGAATGCTGCGCGGGCCGCGCTCGGGGACGAGAAACCGTCCGGGACGCTGCGACGTGGCTTACACGGCCTGACGCGGCGGATCCTGACGTAGTCGTGACCCACGAATTCCGGCATCGTTGCGGCATGCGGTTTGGATCTCGCCGGCGCTGGGTAACCCTCTCGCACCCCCACGATCCGAGGTGATGACGTCGTGACAGCTCCGCCGATGCTTCTCCGCACGAAAAATGCCCGTGTGTGGCGAATGCCCGGGGTCTACCGGCCACAAGAGGATTCGTTCCTGCTCGCGCAGGCGCTACGAGAGGCAGGTGGAGCCCGTGATGCGCGGGTGCTCGATTTCTGCACCGGCACAGGGTTTCTCGCCGTGACCGCGGCTCAGCTGGGAGCTGCGTCGGTGACAGCGGTCGATATTGCGACGCGTGCTGTACTGACAGCCCGGTTCAACGCCCGCACACGCGGATTGCCCGTGCGTGTGCTGCGTGGCGGTCTGGACGCTGCCGCCCGCACCGGGCCTTTCGACGTCGTACTGTCGAACCCGCCCTACGTACCGCACGGGGGTGGCCGCGCCGATCCGAGATGGGACGCCGGCCCCGACGGTCGGAGCGTTCTCGATCCGTTGTGCGACGAGCTTTCGAACCTTTTGTCGGTCAAGGGTTTCGCCCTGGTAGTCCACTCCGGCTTCAGTGGAGTCGATGAAACCCTCGGGCGGCTGCGCGGCGGGGGGCTGAAAGCAGCAGTCGTTGCTCGGCAGCGAATCCCGTTCGGTCCGGTGCTGCAGAGCAGGGTTGGATACCTCCAGCACGCGCAACTGGCGGACCGGGATACGACGAATGAGGAAGTGGTGGTGATCCGTGCAGACAGAACCCGTTCCCGCGGCACCGTCGACTGCGCCCTCTGTGAAGGATGACGGGGGCCGTGATGTGCGTGAGGTGCGGCTGGTGAAGGGCGGCCCGGCGCTTGTCGAAGGGCCGGTGCGTATCGTGGCGGAGGACGGCACCGTCACCGAATCCGATCGGTTCCTGGTGGCGGTGTGCCGATGTCGACGGAGCGCGTCATATCCGTTGTGCGACACCAGTCATCGTAGAGCGCGGACTCCTCGGCAGTGACGGCACCCGGTATCTCCACGCAGGTATGACATGTACCCGGCGGCGGGGGCGGAGGCGATCATCGCCTCAGCCCCCCGCAGGCAGCTCTGCCGGTTGTCGACACCGAAGGGTGTCAATACCAGTGGGCGCGGCCACCGATGGCTCGGCCGGTGGCCCCCAGCATTGCCAGGATCACCCCGACGACCAGGAGGATCACCCCGATCGTGGTGAGAATGGAGATTCCTGTGAGCCATCCGACCACCAGCAGCACCAATCCCAGAATGATCATCGTGTCACCTCGCTTGTTTTCCGTCGCCGGTCGGCATCGGAGGTGAACTTCAGGTACCCCTTTGCGCCGGTCGCGAAACCGAGGCCGTCGGGACTCTCCCCACATCGTGAAACGATGGCGGCGAGCTGTGCGGAGTGGCAAGGTCGGATATATGCCTACATCTGAGAATCCCGGGGCGAGTGTTCCCGGCGAGTACAGCGTCGACGACGAAGACCAATTGCAGCCTGAGGACACGCTCATCGACCGCGGCCAGGACGACATTCTGGACGAGGGATATTCACCCCCGGAGCGGCCGCTCGCGATGGAACCCCACGACAACCTCGAGTCACGTCTCGAGGAGGAAGTGCCCGACCCTGCGCTCGACGACTCGGAGGACAGCGAACGTGCCGACTATCCGTCTCGGGAAGACGAAGTCGGCGACGAGCGCTCCGGTCGGCTCGTGGCACCCGACGAGGGAGTCGCAGCGGACACAGAAAAAGATCTCATCGGTACCGACGTCGGTGTCGACGGAGGAGCGGCCACCGCAGAGGAAGCGGCTGTACACCGAATCGATGAGGACGACTCGGGCCCCGAGGACTGAGGGGCCGAGTCGTCGTCCCGGTCGGTGGGGCGCGTCGCCGTCAGGCCTGCGCAGCGTGTTCCACGAGAGTTCGGATGGCCTGCGGGTCGTCGTGGTCGACCACGGGGAAACCTGCACCGGGCTCGCCGACCCAATGCAGGGATATGCCCGGATTGTGGACATCGGTACCATCCGGCAGGAAGAAGTGAGGGCTGCCCTGGACCTGCGAGGCGTGCGTTCGGTAGTCACGCATCATCGCTGCCCGGCCAGTACCTGCGTCGAGCGTCTCGGCAAGGACATCGACGTCCACGTGCGGGCATCGTGACGCGATGTCGACGAGTTCGTGATGCAGTGAAATAGTGCGGCTGTCGCGGAAGAATGCCAGCCGGATCTCCATATCGAGTTCTTCCGCGGCTCGCAAAGACTGGAGCTTGGCGGCATGCACGGCCTCGTTCGCCGGCAGCGACGTGCACGGCCACGTCGCAGCGTCCTCTTGCCACGGCTTCCAGCCGAAATCGGGTTCACAGGCACCCAGGACGGGGAACTCCGCGTCCAAATAGCGCTTCGGGACGGGAAACCGGTTGATGTCCTCGAGAGAGAACAGTCGGTGGTCGAGGCGGAGATGCTCCGACAGGCCTGCCGCGTCCCGCTCCCGGATGAAGCGGGCGAGCGCAACGGTGGACCAGCCACACACCACGTCCGTGTAGACGACGACGGTGCCGGGTTCGACAGTGATCACGGGACTCCTCCTTGCGGTGGTGTTGTCGTTCACCGGATGCCCGGGTTCGCCGAGAAGAAACACCCATCGACGTCGCTGAAGTGCGAAGCAGCAGACCAGCGGGATGCGCGGACAGCTTTTTGCTCTGCTGGAGGTTTCGGAGCAGTGCTGTGGAGGGTATGCGGTCGCCGACCTACAACAGCACCCGAGGAGGGGTAATATGTCGAAATCCACGTCGAACTACACCGTGCCGGGCCTCAGCGACAAGGACGGCGCCGGTGTCGCCCGCGTTCTGCAGGAGCGGCTCAGTGCCTACAACGATCTGCACCTGACGTTGAAGCACATTCATTGGAACGTCGTGGGGCCGAACTTCATAGGTGTGCACGAGATGATCGATCCGCAGGTGGAACTCGTACGTGGCTACGCCGACGAGGTGGCCGAGCGTATCGCGGCCTTGGGTGAATCGCCGCTCGGAACGCCCGGTGCTATCACGAAGTACCGGACGTGGGACGACTATTCGGTTGTCCGCGACACCGCACAGGCGCACCTCGCTGCACTCGACCTCGTGTACGACGGTCTCATCACCGACAATCGCAAGGCGATCTCGAAGGTCGGGAAGATCGACCCCATCACCGAGGACGTCCTCATCGGACAGACGGGACAGCTGGAGAAGTTCCAGTGGTTCGTGCGCGCACACCTCGAGAGCGCCTCGGGCACGCTGGCCAACGCGGACGCGCAGACGGAGAAGAATGCTGCGAAGTCGGCGCGCTGAGCGCACCGCGCGGCAGGTGGCCGCTGTGCTGGTCGAACGCGGTCGCATCGATCGGCGCATCCCTCCGTAGACGCCGGAGTTTTGCATCCCTCTCGCTGTGGGTATGCACGCAGGTATGACGAAATCACCCGAAAGCCAGCGACCCACCACGGTCAGCCGCCTCGCGGGCTGGGGCGGATACGCCTGCGTCCTCATCGGGATCGTGATCATCGCGCTGGTACTCGCCGCTGCGGGTGGCGGATTCGAAGGTTGGGTGACAGTGGGGATCATCGCAGGAGTGGTCGTGTTCCTGCTGGGAGCGGTGCTGATCGCCATCAACTTCCGTCGCCGCCGGCTCTAGCGTCATTGCATCGGGTCAAAAGTCCGGAAATGCCGGAGTCTCGAGCGACGACCGACCCTCCGCTCACGCGGTCAGTAGATGTTGCGCAAGGCGACCCTCCAGAAATTCGGTGGCGTGCACCGAATGTGATGTCTGCCAGCACAACTCGGATCCTTCGTGAGCGGATCACCGACCACATCGAAGGGCAGGACCAGTTCATGTACGGCGTCCGTCTCGACAGACACACACACGAGATAGCCGAGATAGTCGTCGCTCAGACCGGCCGCAACCAACAGATCTGTGAACAGCCGAGAGTGCACCCATTCGGCGGCGCCACCGTCGAATCCGCGTTAGTGCAATTCGTACAGCACCTGAGCGCGAGCTGTACGTCTTCGTCGTACGGTTCGCCGGTTACGTGGATCGGCCACGGCCCGATAGCGGCGGGTGCACGTAACGGCGAGATGACCTCGCCGGATATCGGCCCCAGCGGTCTTGGGCAGAGGCGCTGAATGCACGTCACAGGGACGGATCTGCGATGTCATGGATGGCGAGTACCTGTTTCGGCCGGTCTGGAACCGTCGCGCGGATGTCCTTCGTACGTATCGAGGGCAGCGAGGGCGTTCCACAGGCCCTCGGCTGCCACGGTGATCACGGACCACGCACCGGGTAGCGGCTGCTCGCGTCGAACTGTCTTGTCGAACGACGCGAGGCGCGAGCGTGCATCGGGGAGAGCGTTGTCCACCACATGGAGGTAGGGCTTTCGATGGTGGGCGGGATCCCACGTGAGTTGGTCGAACGCGGTCGAGTAAGTCTCGAGCAACTCTGCTCCGTCCTGATGGAGTTGTTCGCGGCCGGGGACAGTCGAACCTTCCACCGAAGCATCGGAGGCGACGATCGTCTCGACTGCAACCTGGATCATCGAGACATGTAGCAGGGACCGGTCGAGGATCGTTGCAACCGGCTGGTATACCTGTGAGCCACCGACCCTGGCCCAGCTCGCGCGGCGGATGTTGCCCCGCAGGCTTTCCCTGCCTTCGTGGAGTGCAGCCCGGGCACCGGTGGATTTGTAGAGCTCCCATACCCATTGCTGCTTCCGGTCACCGTCGTGCTTGCCGTCGCGCAGTCCGTCCGCAAGGTCGGCAAGCAGGACGGACAGCTCATGCGCACGGTGCAGAATGAGGTCGCGGGCAGGGGACAGTCGGTCCGGAGGCAGAACCAAGGCGTTGACCAGGACACCGACGAGCACTCCCAGTGTGACATCGAGGACACGATGGAACACCACGACGGCATCGGTGGCCGTGCCGTACAGCAGGACGAGCAGCGCGGTGATCGCCACCCAGATTCCGTCCGGTGCCAACCATCGGCTGCGGCCCAGGGCAGTACCGACCGCGACTGCAGCAGCCAGTGCCGCGAGCTCGGGCAGCGTGGTCGCGGCCAGCGCCGCCACGAACACACCGAGCACGACGACTGAAACCTGTCGCACAGCGGCGGTGACCGAGCTACGGACCGTGGTACCGATGATGAACAGGGCGGCGTAGGGGGCGAGGAAGGCTTCCGGACTGTTCAGGCCACGATCGGCCAGCAACCACGCGATCAGCACTGCGACAGTGCATTTGACCACCGATATGACGCTGGGGCGGAGCAGGATCCTACGCAGCGGAACTCCTCGACCTTCGGCCCGTAGTCGGCGAGGCACCTCGAATCGCACGTGTGCAGCTGCTTGCTCGTGCTGTCATGACTCCTCAGCGGGGTACGGTTGTGCTCGAAGTGCGCGGGCCAGGTGCGCGGCTGTGCGGGCAGCAGTGGCGTTGGTGGAGGCGACGGCATCGGGTATGCCGGCGAGATCGTTGTAATCACCCGGAGTCATCGCCTCGCCGTTCCAGTAGGTGCAGCCCTGCGCGGGAATGGTGTACCCACAGTCGTCGAGCGCCTGGAACAGGGAGGCAACGATGGCGTGCGCTCCGTCTTCGTTGCCTACGACCGCGGCGATCGCCACCTTGTCGAACAGGGCGGGGCGTCCGCGGTCGTCGGTTTCGGACAGCTCGGCGTCGAGTCGTTCGAGGGCGCGTTTGGCGACGCTGGACATCTGCCCGAGCCAGGTCGGGGTCGAGATCACGAGGATGTCGGCGGCCAGGATGCGCTCGCGGATCTGCGGCCATTGGTCGCCGTCACCCATATCGGCTTCGACTCCGGGCCGGATGTCGAAGTCGACCAGACGTATCTTGTCGCCGGCCACGTCGTGCTTCCGAAGTTCGGTGAGCACCTGCTCGGCGATCAGGTCGCTGCTCGATGGAGCCGGTGACGGTTTGAGCGAGCAGGTCAAGGCGAGTGCGGTCAGGGATGTCATGTGTGGTCGGGTACCCGCCTCGGGTGTTCTCAACCCGGCGGAACTAGACGGAGCTGAGCAAGAACGGTCAAGCACGCTGCGCGTCCACTGCGCGACACTGGGTTCATGACCGGATCCGGGCGCGACCGACTGCGCGAACTGCTCGATGCCGTCCTCGACGAGGACCACACGAACCTCGGTGACATGGCGCGTGGCGCCTTCTCCTCACCGTGGCATTTCAGTCGCCAATTCTCTCTCGGCACAGGGGAATCCCCCGTCGCACTGCGACGAAGAGTGATGCTCGAGCGTGCTGCGTGGCAGTTGCGTGACGGCTACGGCGTGACCGACGCGGCTTTCTCTGCCGGATACAGCTCGGTGGAGGGGTTCAGTCGCGCGTTCTCCCGAGCGTACGGATATCCACCGAGTGCGACCGAGGGTCGTACACTCGCGCCGTCCGGCTACTCGCACTGGCTACCCGCTCCCAACGGAGTCCACTTTCATCCCCCCATGCATCTGTGGGTGGAGGATGACGCCGGCGGATACGGACACCGCGCAGGAACAGGTCAGGTGACTGCGCAGATGGTTCATCATGATCTCGACGACACACGGGCGCTGCTGAACGTCGCGACCGATCTCGACGTGGACGACTACGAACGAGTGAGATTCCCGGGTCTTATGGTGCTCGAATGGGACGGCCCGGAAGAGTCGATCGCACAGGTGCTCGGCAATCTGGTGTGGGCGAAACAGATCTGGCTCGCATCGATGATCGGTGCCGACGAACCCATGCGTTCGGACGGGGACGCGGCCTCATTGTGCAAGCAATTCGAAGTGATCGCGCCGCAGTGGGCGGAAGCCGTACGCGACATCGATCGCCGCAGCGCCTGGAACGATCGCCTCATCGACGCATTGTGTGACCCGCCGGAGAGTTTCATGCTCGGCGGTGTCATCTCGCACGTACTCACATTCTCGGCGCACCGGCGGCAGTTGGTGCGTCACATGCTGCGAACTGCCGGCCGCAGCATCGACAACGGAGACCCGCTCGAATGGCAGCGCGGACTCTCCCCACTCGGTCTCGGCGACGAGACGGAAGGAAGCACGACATGACTCGGATGGTCTTCTTCACCGCAAGCACGCTCGACGGATTCATCGCGACGGAGGATCACAGCCTCGACTGGTTGCTGTCGCGTCACATCGACCACGACGGACCCGGAGGGGGCTCGGCCTTCATGTCCAGGATCGGTGCAGCTGCAATGGGCGCCTCGACGTATCAATGGGTGTTGGACCACGCGGGGGTCGACAAGTGGGAGTACACGTTTCCCTGTTGGGTCTTCACTCACCGAGATGGCATGCCGGTGGCGCAGGGGCCGGACGGGCCGGGCGACATCCGGTTCACGCAGGACGATGTTCGCACGGTCTACGCCGAGATGGCCGAGGCCGCCGGTGATCGTGAGCTGTGGATGATCGGAGGGGGAGACCTGGCGGGTCAGTTCGCCGATCACGGCCTGCTCGACGAGCTGATCGTGTCCCTTGCTCCGGTCACGATCGGCGCGGGTAAGCCGCTGTTGCCGAGGCATGTCGAACTCGAACTGACCGATCTCACCCGCAACGGGGAATTCGCGATCGTGACCTATCGCGTGAAACCGCCTGTCACGCCGGACCGCTGACCTCCGGCGACGACCATCCGACCTTGTGACGGACGCCACTCGGGGGTACCGTCGGGGGCAACCGAAACGCAGTCCTCGGGGAAGGAGACAGGCTATGAAGCTCAATCTCTTCGTCGCGTGGTCGGGATACGCGCTCGCGCTGATCGCAGTGCTCACGATCGCATTCACACTGGTGGCAGCGGGGTCCGGACATACCGCGTTCGCCCTCGCCAGTGGAATTGCGGCAGCCGCGGCCCTCCTCCTCGCATTCGGCATGGTGGCAGGCACCATCCGGCGCGATCATCATCGTCATATCGAGACGCCGCATTTGTTTTGACCGGTCGTCAGGATTCTTCCAGTCGTCGCTTCTCGGCCTCGATGTCGAAGTTCGGTTCCGGCCAATCGAGGTCGAGACCTTCGAACGCGTCGATGAGTAATTCCATGACGGCGATTCGGCTGTACCACTTCCGGTCGCACGGCACGACGTACCACGGAGCGTGCTCGGTGTCGGTCTTGTCGAGCATGTCCTGATAGGCCTGCTGGTACTCGGGCCACAGTGCGCGCTCGTCGACGTCGCTGGGGTTGTACTTCCAGTGTTTGTCTCGACGCTCGAGTCGCTCGGCCAATCGATGCTTCTGTTCGTCGAGGGAGACGAACATCGCGACCTTGACGATGGTGGTGCCGTTGCCCGCGAGGTCGCTCTCGAAGCGGTTGATCTCGTCGTAGCGCCTACGCCAGACGGTCTCGGGTACCAGATTGCGGACGCGGGCGACGAGGACGTCCTCGTAGTGCGATCGGTCGAATACCCCGAGTTGGCCATCCCGGGGGAGAGCCTTGTGGACACGCCACAGGAAGTGGTGACGCTTCTCTTCCGGGGTCGGCACACCGAATGCCTTGTGATCGACGCCCTGGGGGTCGACGTGTCCGATCACGCTACGGACCATTCCGCCCTTGCCCGCGGTGTCCATGCCCTGAAGGATGAGAAGCACCGAACGTTCGTCGCCCAGGCGCCCGTTCGCGAAGAGCATCTCCTGTAGATCGGAGAGCACGGCGCCACGTTCCTCCAGCAGCGTCGTCCCGAGTTCCTTGTCTCCGCTGAAGCCCGGTGTGCCGTTGGTGTCGAGCTCGGCGACCTGGTTGTGTGGTCCCGCGCGTAATACCTCTCGTGCTGGGGTGTGCCATCCGTCGCCGTTGTTTCCCATGGCGACGAGCGTGCCACACGCACGTCGGTTCGGTCCGACTTCAGTACGGTGGTGCAGAGATGCCGTCGATCATGTGGCTTCCCCACAGGTCGATCTCGGTGATGCGTCCGGTGGCCGTGGCCGTTCTGCCGTCGCCGGCCTGGATCCGGAGTGTCACTTCGGTGCCCGGGCCCGAGGGGGTTCCTGGTGTGAGGGCGCCACCGAACTCGCGGAGGCGACCGCGCCACACATGCCGACCCACGATCGGATCGAAGTGCCCGGACAATTCGACCTCGACGGTGGCGTGTTGCTCTCCGACCGTGATGTCGGCCGGTCCCTTGTAGCCGTCGGTCGGTTCGTGCCCGTTCTCATCTCCGTGCGGCGGCGTCGAATCTGGCATGACCCGAGATTACACGTAACTCACAGTAACGTGAATGGCGTCACTATTCTTCGGTCGGGAGCAGCGGGTGCGGCCGCGACTTGAACCGCCCGGGCGATCCCGCGACCTGGGCGATTCCGGTGATCCCACCCCACACCATCATCGTGAGGTAGTCGACGAGGTCTTCGGCCGTCATCGACTTGTTCGAGATCCACCAGTGCGTCGCCAGTTGGATCGCGCCGACGATGCCGTACGCCCACGGCACCGAGCCGCCCGAATCCATCTCGAGCAACCGCAGTCGCTCGCCGAGCACCGCCGACACGAGTTCTGCGATCATTCGCTCGGAATCGGCGACGACGTCGCGGCTCGCCGACGAGCTGTTCGACATGACGTAGAGATAGACCTCGGGATCCTCGGCAACCGTCTCGACATACGTCGCGATCGCGACCCGGGCGAGGTTGTACTCGTCGAGGTCCTCGGATACCGCCGAATAGATGCGCGGCGCGAGAACTGTCTCGACGTACCGCATCATGGTCGCCGTCGTCAGATCGTTCTTGTCGGTGAAGTACCGATACAACACGGTCTTGGAGACACCGATCTCGGCGGCGATCTCGTCCATGCCGATCTCGTGTCCGCGGGTGCGGATGGCCTTGATGGTGCCCTCGACGAGCTCTTCGCGTCGCGCGATCTTGTGGTCGTGCCAACGACGTTTGCGACCGTCCTGCTTCGTGGGCGGGGTGTCGGTCGCGGGGGGTGGGGAAGAAGGCATCTGTTTCGGCACATCCATTCGGTCTCGATCGTCCGCTCAGTCTACGGGCGCGTGCTCATCCGGCGATTCGGTGGTGTGCCCGGTGATGTCTCCGCAGAGTCGATGCCGCCGCGACGCTCGGGGTCCGGTGACGGCGATCGAATTTCGGCACAATGGTCCGGTGCAGTACATGAATCTCGAGGACGACACCAAACGCCGGGATCTCCGCCGGATGAAGACGGTCGCGACAGGCTTTCTGATCGTGGCCGCAGTGGTGTACCTGTTCTGCCGGTGGCAGGAGACCCGGGGTGCCGGTGCGTGGGTCGGCTACGTTCGCGCTGCGTCCGAGGCGGGTATGGTCGGCGCCCTCGCCGACTGGTTCGCTGTGACTGCGCTCTTTCGTCATCCGCTCGGGATTCCCGTCCCGCACACCGCGATCATCAAGCGCAAGAAAGATCAGCTCGGCGCGAGCCTGAGCTCCTTCGTCGGAACCAACTTCCTTGCACCCGATGTGGTGTCGGCGAAGGTCGAATCCGCCCGGATTCCCCTGAGGCTGGGTGGGTGGATGGCGCAGCCGCAGAACGCCGAGCGGGTTGCGAAAGAGACCTCGACGATCCTGCGCGGGGTGGTGGGCATCCTCCGCGAGGACGATATCGCCCAGATCATCGACCACACCATCGTCAAGAGGATTGCCGAGCCCGAGTGGGGGCCGCCCCTCGGCCGCATTCTGGGTGAGCTCCTCGCCGAGGGACGGCAACGTCCGCTGATCGACATGCTCGCAGAACGAGCACATCAGTGGGCGTTGGGCAGTCAGGAAACCATCGACCGCATCATCACGAAGGATTCGCCGGCGTGGTCCCCGAAGTTCGTCGACCTGATGCTGGGCGAGAAGATCCATCGGGAACTGGTCGACTTCACCTGGAAGGTCCGTTCCAACCCTGAGCACGAGGTACGGCTTGCGGTCGAGAGGTTCCTCGTCGACTACGCCCGTGATCTGCAGTACGACCCGGTGACGATCGCCAAGGCAGAGAAACTCAAGGCCGAGATCATGGGCCGCGAAGAGATCACGCAATTGGCTTCGGCGACCTGGAAGGTCGCCAAGCGCATGATCTTGGAGTCGGTGGACGACCCGGACAGCACGCTGCGCAGGAAAGTGGGCGAGAACGTCGAACGTTTCGGTATCCGGCTGCGCGAGGACACCGATCTGCGCGGCAAGGTCGACGGATGGCTGCTCGCCGGTGTTCGCTTCGTTGCCGCAAACTATGCCGACGAGATCACCTCGGTGATCAGGGAGACCGTCGAACGCTGGGATGCGGAGGAGGCGAGTCGCAAGATCGAGCTCGCGGTAGGGCGCGATCTGCAGTTCATCCGTATCAACGGCACCGTTGTGGGGGCGCTCGCCGGGCTCGCCATCTACACGGTCTCCGAGCTGCTGTTCGCATGATCTGCATCACGTGCTAGCAGAGCGCTTGCTGTAGTTAGCACCTCTGCGTACGCTGGGCGCCATGTCCACGATTCGAGATTCGGCCGCGTCGGCCGGGGACGACCAGGACGGGAACGCGGGGTCCACCGAGAATGCGGGGCCTACCGATATCGCTGCACGTGTGGTCAACCACGCCGCCCAGGACATCGGAGGCTTCATCCGCTCACAACGTGAGGCCGCCCAGGTGTCACTGCGACAGCTGTCGCAGCTGGCCGGGGTGAGCAACCCGTACCTCAGTCAGATCGAACGTGGGCTGCGCAAACCGTCCGCGGAAGTGCTTGCACAGATCGCGAAGGGACTGCGGTTGTCGGCCGAAGTTCTCTACGTGAGAGCGGGAATTCTCGAGGAGCGACCTCACAGCGCGGTGCGCGACGCGCTGCTTGCCGACGCCGCTCTGTCGGAGCGGCAGAAGCAGGTCCTGCTCGACATCTACGACTCGTTCTGTCGCGAGAACGAGTCGGTACCGCCGGAATCGGCGCCCGGGAGCGTCACCGCCCGTGTGGTTCCAGCAGATCGCGCGAATCCCACAGACTTAGACGAGGAGAATTGACATGACCGATCCCAACGCTGCACTCCGTACATCCCTCTACGCAGCGGTCGGTGCCGGCGACGCCGTCGTCCAGGCTGTTGCCGATGTCGTGGCCCAGGTGCGCGAGCGCGCCGAGAACACCCAGACCGATGTGAACGGCCGCGTCGAGACGGCCCGCGAGCGCATCGCGTCGGTCCCGGCAGATCTGACCGAGACCATCGAGTCGCTGCGGGCCCGGCTGAGCGAACTGCCTTCGGAACTTCCCGAGGAAATCGCCGACCTCCGCGAACGATTCAGCAGCGAGGAGCTGCGCAGGGTCGCCGAGGCATACCTCAAGGTCGCTTCCGACCTCTACTCTGCATTCGCCGAGCGGGGCGAAGAGACCATCGAACGCCTGCGTCAGCAGCCGGCCGTCGAAGAGCGCCTCGGTCGCGCCGAGGCCGCCTTCGGCGACGTCGTCGATCTCACCGAAGAAGCTCTGGGCACCGTCGCTCGGCAGACGCGCGTGGTCGGCGAACAGGCCGCGAAGTTCGCAGGACTCACTGCGGACCGCATCTCCGACACGGCCGCCGAGGTCGGCACCGTGATCGCCGATGCGGGCGATGACGCTGCCCTTCGCGTCCTCGAGCTCGGCGAACAGGCCGAGGAGGCGAGCGGCGGAGCGGCTACGCGCGTCGAGTCCGTCAAGGACGATGTGGACGAGGCAGCGGAGGCGGTGCTGGAGAAGTCGGAGGCTGTGGAGAAGCCGGAGACGGTGGCTACGAAGCCTGCCGCGAAGTCGGCCCCGGCCAAGACCGCGGCGAAGGCGCCGGCGAAGAAGGCCCCGGCCAAGGCGGCACCTGCCAAGACGGCCCCGGCCAAGACTGCGGCGAAGGCGCCCGCCAAGACGGCTGCGCCTCGCAAGACCACCGGCAACTGACTGCAGTAATTCGGTCCGGACCGGGTCGACCTGGATCGGCTCTCGCGCACGAAGTTGCGCGGGAGCCGATTCTCGTAGACTGGGTCTTGTGCCCAATGTCGATTCCCTCGCCGGTCTGATCATGCTCGCTCTACAGGTCCTCGCGCTTGTAGGGGCCGGCTTCGCCTTGTTCCATGCAGTTCGTCAACCCGCCGAGGCGTTTCCTGCGGTTGACAAGCTCACCAAACCCGTATGGCTCGGAATTCTCGTGGCCGCGTTGATAGTCCTGCTGCTCTTCGGGGCCGTCGGGATGCTCGGCATCATCGCCGTGGTTGCGGTCTGCGTATACCTGGTCGATGTCCGCCCGCGCGTGGAAGAGGTGCAGAAGCCGCGCTGGTAGCGCCCGGCTGCCTCGATCGGCGATCGTCCGACCCTACCTCTTGACAAGTGTGATTCAGATAATGACACTTCGAGTAACGGATATTATTCGAGACGAGGTGGTTCGCGATGTCCATCACTCGAACCAACGGGTCGATCGAGAGTGCGCCCGGTCGGGTACGCGGGTCGTCCGCAACCGACGGTAAGCAGGGCACAGCACAACGACTCCTCGACTCAGCGGCACGCAAGTCGTACGACCCCGCATTCGAGATCGACTGGGACGCTCCGATCCCGGGCGACAAATACGGGATGACTCCCGAATGGTCCAGTCTCTACGGCACGGACCTGTGGGAGCGGATGTCGGAGCAGCAACGGATCGTTCTCACCACGCACGAAGCAGCGAGTATCGCCGGAACGGGCATCTGGTTCGAGATGATCCTCATGCAGATGCTCATCCGAGACCTCTACCAGCAGGATCCTTCCAGCGCGTACGTCCAGTTCGGTCTCACCGAGATCGCCGACGAGTGCCGTCACTCCATCATGTTCGCGCGTTCGGCGCAGCGACTAGGTGTGCCGTCCTACCGCCCGAAGCGGTGGATCCGCGTGAGCGGACGGGGCTTCAAGGCCGTCGCGTCGGGTGCGCTTGCATTCGGTGCAACGCTGTTCGCCGAGGAAATCCTGGACATGATGCAGCGCGACTTCATGCGCGACGAACGGGTGCAGCCACTCACCCGCACGGTCAGCCATATTCACGTCGTCGAAGAATCGCGGCACATTCGGTACGCGCGCGAGGAAACCGAACGCAGGATGCGCACGGCCACGCGAGCCCAGCGCGCGTACGTCCGCATGCATCTGGGCGTATCGGGCTACTTGATCGTGACGAACCTGATCAACGACCAGGTATACGCGGCGGCAGGCCTGGACATCGCCGAGGCGAAGGCCGCCGCACGCGCAAACACGCACTACCACGACAAACTGCGGCAGGGGACGCGACGCACGGTCGAGTTCCTCGACTCGGTGGGCCTGATCGGCGGTCCGTCGGCGCACCTGCTTCGCAAGGCGCACGTGCTGTGATCCGTGTGCCCACCCGACGCTGACCCGACCACACCGACAATCGATCACCGGGACCACCCGGACGCGCACGCAGGAGAACATACGTGAACAAGCCCACCCGTCGTCAGACAATGCTGCTTGCGGCAGGCGCGAGTGCGCTCGCCGGTGTCGTGGCGGGCGTCGTCGCCGCGCGTCGCTCCCGCTCCACCGTGGTGCGGACAACGGATGTCGCTCCCCACGCACTGCTCTCCACCCCGAGTATGGAAGCCGAGCAGATCGAGGTCCGGACGGACGACGGTGCGCTGCTCCACGTGCTCGCCTACGGCGATCCGGGCGCACAACCGCTGGTGTTCAGTCACGGGTGGACGTGCAGCGGAATGTACTGGGCCCCGCAGATCAACGCATTCGCCGACCGATACCGAGTTGTCGTCTACGACCAGCGCGGACACGGCTCGAGTGAGGCAGGCACACGCCCACTCGGACCGGACGTCCTGGCCGACGATCTCGCTGCGGTCCTCGACGCGGTGGTCCCGGCCGGCCGCAAAGCGGTGCTTGCCGGGCACAGCATGGGCGGAATGAGCATCATCGCGTGGGCCGAGCGGTTCCCCGAGCAGGTCTCGGAGAAGGCCGCGGGTGTGCTTCTGGCCAGTACCGGGATGGACAACCTCGTCGCGCACGCCACTCTGATCGCGCTCCCCGAACGGTTCCCGCGGGTGCCGGTGAGGGTGGCACGCCCGCTGCTGGGTGCACAGCTGCCGCTGGTGGAGTCGAAGTTCACGACTCGAGCCCTCAAATACGTGGCACTCTCACCGTCGGCGAGTGCGGCAGAGGTCGACTTCTGCGAGAAGATCGTGCTCGGGTGCCCTCCGCGCACGCGAGGCGGCTGGGGCTTCGCCCTGAGCACCCTCGATATCCACGAAGGCCTGGAGAATCTGAACGTTCCCACGACGGTACTCGTCGGCACCGCCGACCGGCTCACACCTCCGGTGCATGCGCGACGGCTCGCGGCCGGCCTGGAGGAGGCCGGAAATCTCGAGCGCCTGGTCGTGCTGGACGGCATCGGCCACATGAGTTCCGTCGAAGCCATCGACGCGTTCGACGATGAAGTGCTGCACCTCGTCGAGCGCGCCGGAGCCGTGGTCTCCTAGACCGGACGACGAATCTTCAGTTGAAGATCACGGTCTTCCGGCCGTGCACGAGCACCCGATCTTCGAGGTGCCATCGCAGGCCGCGGGAGAGGACGAGCTTTTCCACGTCGCGTCCCTGCCGAACCATGTCTCCGACGCTGTCGTGGTGGCTCACCCGAATGACGTCCTGTTCGATGATCGGGCCCGCGTCGAGTTCCGCCGTCACGTAGTGGCACGTCGCGCCGATGAGCTTCACGCCGCGGGTGAAGGCCTGATGGTACGGCCGGGCGCCCACGAAGGACGGCAGGAAGCTGTGGTGGATGTTGATGGCGCGTCCGGCCCAATGCTCGCACAGGTCTGCAGGCAGGACCTGCATGAACCGAGCGAGGACGACAGCGTGCGGATCGTGCGAGTCGACGATCTTGCGAACCTGCTCGAACGCAGGACCGCGCTCGGCGGGGTCGGACGGGAACGAGACGTAGTGGTAGTCGATGCCGTGGCGGCGCGCGACCTTCTCGAGGTCTCGGTGGTTGCCGACGACCGCGCACACCTCGGCCTGGAGCTCACCGGCTGCGACCCGTCCGAGCAGATCGTGCAGGCAGTGCGCTTCCTTGCTGACGAGCAGCACCACGCGCTTGCGCTGTCCGGTGTCGGACAGCGTCCATTCGGTCTCCGGGCCGATTCCGTCCGCCACCACGGCGAACTTCTCCCGCAGTTCGTCGATGCCGAACGGGATGGACGAGGCCCGCACAGCCTGACGGGTGAAGAACCAGCCGCTGTCCTGATCTGCGTGGTAGGCAGCCTCGACGATCGACCCTCCGACCTCCGCGAGGAAGGTGGAGATCTTTGCGACGATCCCGGTGCTGTCGGGGCAGCCCAGGGTCAACACGTAACGGCGGTCGTCGGTCGAGGTGGAACGAGTCATGCTCGCGATTGTCTCAGGTGCCTGGAAGCGGCTGTCGGGGGACGTCGTACGGTGGCGGTGCCTACGAGCGTGGTGAAGTCGATGGTGTGGATACCGCGCGCGGTCACCTCGTCGGCGATGCCGCGCCGGACCGCCGCGACCTCGTCGTCGTGAAGACCGTTCAGCGCTGCCCGGTAACCGGTGCCGGTGACGAGGTTCCAGCAGAGTTCGTCGGTGGCGGGCAACAGGTTCGACAGGACTCGCACGTCCACGGAGTGGGTGCCTGCGTCAGCGAGCCACGCTTCGAGCGTGTGGGGAGTGTCGATCTCGTGGAGGGGCGTCCTCGCACGCAGTGATCCGCGTTCGGTGAGGTCGGGATTGAAGCGCGATGCGACATCGAACACGACTCGTGAGTAGTCCTCCAGTGCCCCCTCGCGCCACACCGTCACACCCACCCGGCCGCCGTGTCGCACGAGACCGGCGAGGCGTGCGAACGCCCGGTGCATGTCCGGAAGGAAGAACACGCCGTAGGAGATCGCGAGGGCGTCGTACCCGTCGGTGGGGATGTTGGACGGCGCCTCCCAGGTCGTCACGTCCGCACACACGAAGTCGATGTTCTGCAATGCTCGTGCCTCGGCGAGCAACCGGGCCTTTTCGAGTAGGTCGGAGGAGATGTCGACGCCGTGCACGCGGCCCGTCGGGCCGACTGCTGCCGCGATGGGGAGTGCTGACGCACCCGCACCGCAGCATGCGTCCAGCACTGTGGCGCCGGGACCGAGTCCGAGTTGGAAGGACAGTGCGTTTCCGGTCGGGCCCCATACCGTGTCGGTGAGAAGGTCGAAGGTGAGGCTCGCGTCGTCGAATGTGCGGGCCGTCTCTGCCGGATTGTCGCTCATTTCGTCAATCTACCGGCCTCGGCGACGCTCGCCGGCCTGTCGCACCGTCCGCGAGCGGGGCCGAGGAGTGTGTTTTTGACGACAATTCGTCACAACAATGCGGCTGTGTGAGGTCCGTGCTGCGAGATTTATGTGACGACACGTCATCACAAAGGAGGAGCCGGTGGATCTGCTGGTTACCCCGTCGGGAATCGTCCACCTCGTGCAGCACGAAGTGCGGCGGACCATCACCGCCGAACTGGAGCGCCTCGCCCGACGCACGCAACTCGGTGTCGCCGAGGTCGACACGGTCGCCGAATCACTGGCCCGCCTGTCATCGGTGCTGGTACTCGACCATGTTGCTGCGTGGCAAGGTGACTATCGGGTGGTGGCCGATCTGTTCGATCTGCCGACGACAAGTGAGTGTGAGGGTATTGCCATGCCGAAACTGACCGGTGGTGCCACAGTGGCGGAGCACAAAGCCGCGACCAGGGAGGCAATGCTCGATGCGTTCGCGGTCGAGTTCCACGAGAATGGCTGGGAAGGCGTCAAATTGCAGACGATCGCCGAGAAGGCGGGCGTCGCGCGGACTGCGGTGTACAACTACTTTCCCGACAAGACCGCGCTGCTCATGTCATGGTCCGAGCGGGAGATGACGCGCTTCATCGCCCTGGCACAGCGAGAACTGGAAGACCGGGCAGACCCCCTCGACCGGCTGCAGGTGCTGATCAAGCTCGTACTGATCGAGTTCTCGCTGCAACGCGGTGTCGGAGAGTCGGTGGCGTCGGCGCTGTCCCCGAAGGATCGTGAACAGTTCGTCACCCATATCGCACCATTGGTCGAACTTGTCGAAGCACTCCTGCGCGACGGCATGGACCACGGAGTGTTCGAGGAGTCGGATCCGACCGATACGGGCCGGCTTGTCATGGCCTGCCTGGAGACGCAACGCTCGGTCTTGATCGCCGGGGGTCGACCGGACGAGGCGGTGGCCCGCACGCTCCCGTTCATTCTCCGAGCGCTCGGAGCGTCACCGGAAGGGCAGGGGCCGGAGGGGTAGACACTCTGGAACGTTCGCTGAACTCGTCGAACGGGCAGGGATATCGGACGATATATCCCGGCGTCGCCGACTGCGGCACACGATTCCGACGTGTGGAAAGCTGACAGCATGCCGGATATCACGTTCTCCCGCTCACAGGTCGCCTCGATGATCGACCACACCCTTCTCAAGCCCGAAGCGTCCACGGCGGACGTGCAGGCCCTCGTCGACGAAGCCCGGGATCTCGGTGTGTACGCGGTATGTATCTCACCGTCGATGCTGCCGGTGCGTGCGGACGGCGTGGTTGTCGCAACGGTGGTGGGCTTCCCGTCGGGTAAGCACCATTCACTCATCAAGGGCGCCGAAGCGCGCCTCGCCGTCGAGCAGGGTGCCCGCGAGGTGGACATGGTCATCGACGTCGGAGCCGCGGTCGCAGGCGATTACAACGCTGTGCTCGCCGACATCCTCACCGTCCGCGAGGCGACCGGATTCGATCCGGTGCTCAAGGTGATCATCGAGTCGGCTGTGCTCTCCGACGAAGCGATCGTCGAGGTATGCCGAGCGGCGGAGAAAGCCGGTGCGAACTTCGTCAAGACCTCCACCGGCTTCCATCCCGCCGGGGGAGCATCGGAGCACGCGGTGCAGCTCATGGCGGAAACGGTCGGTGGGAGGCTCGGGGTCAAGGCGAGCGGCGGCATCCGCACCGCGGAGGCCGCGGTGCGGATGCTCGAAGCCGGAGCCACTCGGCTGGGTCTGTCCGGTAGCCGCGCGGTGCTCGACGGGCTCCCGGATTGACCTGTCGACTCAGTTGATCCAGATCTCCTCCACCAGAGGCGAACCCAGAGTATAGAGCTCCACACCGTGGACATCTTCGCCGTAGATGACGCCCGGTGTCGCCTTCGTGTAGAAGACACCGACCGAGAGATCCGCGAGACGCTCCTCGACCGTGTTGTAGGCCGCGACACGTTCGTCCTGTGATGCGGACTCGCGCCCGCGGTCGAGTGCCTCGTCGAGCTCCGGGTCGCTGACGCCCATGAAGTTGCCGGGCGACGTGGAATGGAAGGCCGACCACAGTCCGTAGTCGGGATCCTGGACGATCGCCGACGTGATCGACATGTCGAAGTCGCGTGCCGCGGTGCGCGCGTGGGCGTTGGTGATATCGTGGATCTCGACCTTCACATCGACATTGTCGTAGGCGCTGAGCTGGGCTTGGACGGCCTCGGCAAGCGTCTTGCTCTCACTGGCCGGATACGACATGAACGTGAACGACACGGGCTTGCCCTCGGCGGCCAGTTCGTCGAACAGTTTCTGCGCTTCCTCGGAGTTCGTCTCGGGGAAGGGAAGGTCCTGATAGTACGGCGATTCCTCTGCGAACAGGGTTTCCGGCACGACACCCTCACCGTTGTAGACGATGAGATTCAGATTGTCGGTGTCCAGTGCGAGCTGTACGGCCTGCCGGGCACGGATGTCGTCGAACGGAGCTCGACGATGGTTCATTGCGATGATCTGACCACCGCCGGTCGGAACCACCTCGGTGTTCAACCCCTGCGCCTCGGCAGCAATGATGTTGTTGGCACTGGACTCGGATGCGAGATCTGCTGCACCGGTGGTCATTGCGTTCATACGCTGAGTGGCTTCGTGGGCGGTGCGAATCGTCAATGTGTCGAGGTACGGTTTGGGCGCGTCCCAGTAGTCCGGGTTCTTCTCCATCTCGATCTCGCCCTGGCGTGTCCAGCGCACAACCTTGAACGGTCCTGCCCCGGCCGGAGCATCGTCGAATGCTGTTGCGCCCTTCTCCAGCGCGGTGGGAGAAGCGATCCAGTTCAACGACGTCGCAGCGATGCCCTGTGCAAATTGGAGGTTCGGCGCCACCAGAGTGACGCGGAGGGTCTCGGCATCGATCGGGTCGGTGTTCGCGATCTGACTGGCGACCCGGATCGCAGTGGAACCGGTTGCCGGTTCCTTCAGGCGATCCCAGTTGTACTTCACCGCCGCAGCATCGAGAGGGGTGCCGTCGGTGAAGGTCAGACCGGGCCGCAGCTTCAGATCGAAAGTGGTTCCGCCGTCGGTGGTGGCGAAGTCGGTGGCCATCTTGTATTCGATTTCGAAGTCTTCGGTGCTGTTGACCATCAAGGTGCCGTAGAGGGCATTTCCCAAGGGGGCCATATGAGCCCAGGTGTTCGACAGCTTGGCGGGGTCGAGCGTCGGTGGTTCCGCGATCTCCAGGATCGTGGCGGAGCCGCCGGCGACGGGTTCTCCGTCGTTGCCGGTGGCGCCCCCGTCGGAGGCGTCGCCACTGCCACACGCGGCGACGAACGTGAACAACGTGAGGGACAGTAGTGCGGCCGGTAACTTCCGTATTCGTCTACGGCGGATCATCGACGACCTCTCGATCAGGTTGTGGGTTGGGAGATTTCGACGAGCGATGCTCGATGGTTCTCGTGACGACTCGGATGCCGGCTGTGAGTGCGCGCGACGAGACGAATCGAGCGGAAAGATCTACGGCCGGGACGGCCTCGAATACGACTGGGCGTCGGCCCTGTCGGATCCGATGAGGAGCGAAGGTCAGCGCAGCGGACCACCGAGCGCGCGGAGGCAGAATTGCCACAGCTGCTCTTGGACCTCAGCGACGGTGCCCGCCGCATACGCGTAGTGGTGGTACACCGAGCGAGTGAGCTCGACGATGAACCATGCGTCCTGTTCGGTGTCGGTGGACGTCACCAGGCCGGCGTCCGCGGCCGCCCGGATCTCGGTGTGGATGAGGTCGACCAGGGGGCGGTCGGCCTCGGCGAGTTCCCTCGGGAAGACACGATGCAACCGCCAATGGGTGGCCACGATGAACTGGGCCAGCGTATAGCGTTCCGGGTCCCTCGACCGGCCCCCCAGCGAAGCGGTGATGAAGAAGCGCAGTCGCTGCAATGGGTCGGTGAGATCGTCGGCGGCGACGGTCATCTGTCGACATGCGTCGCTGAGCCCGTCGCTGATGACAGCGAGGAGCAACTCGTCCTTGCTCGCGAAATAGCGATAGAAGGTCTGGAGGGCCACCCCCGCTTCCTTCGCGAGTTCCTGGGTCGTGAACGCGTCCCCCTTCGCCTCGACCAGGCGGTGCGCCGCGTCGAGGATCGCACGGATCTGATTCTCGACGCGCGAACGTGACCGCTGGACGGCCACGGATCGTTCGACCGCTCGTTCCTCAGCTCGGGACATGGTCTCTGATTCTAGACGTCGTCACGTCGGTGACAGGACGACGACCGGGATGTCGCGGTCGGTTCGGGACTGGTACAGGTCGTAGTTCGGCCACGCGTCCGTGACGATCTTCCAGAGCCGGGGCTTCTCCTCGTCGGTGGCGGTTCGCGCCACCACCGACAGCGTCCTGTCCAGGACCTGTACCTCCGCGTGCGGATCGGCCTGAAGGTTCACGTACCACAGCGGGTGCTGCGGTGCGCCGCCCTTCGAGGCGACGACGAGATAGTCGTCGCCATCCCTGGCGAAGATCAGTGCGGACGTCCTCCGCATTCCCGAACGCCGTCCGGTCACAGTGAGCAGTAGCGTCGGCACACCGTTCCAGATGTACCCCTGCTTTCCACCGCTTTCGCGATAGACGCGGATATGCTCGTCACCCCGGAGACTGATATCCGTCTGCGTGTACTCGGTCTCTGCCATGGTCACCTCATTTCGTATCGAAGAGGACAGGAATCGCGGTGGCTCCGCGCTCGTACATCCCGACAAGTCTCGGGGGCTCGGCCGCCGGATCGAGCCGTAGTCCGGGGAGCCTGTCGAGCAAGGCGTTGATGCCCACGGTCATCTCCCCGCGGGCCACGTGCATGCCCAGGCAGATGTGGGCGCCCTGGCCGAATGCGAGCGTCGACTTCGTGGTCCGGGTGATGTCGTACTCGTCGGGTCGTTCCCACCGCTCCGGATCACGGTTCGCGGCGGCGACGCACAGGTGAACGACCGAACCCTTCGGAATGTCCTGACCGTAGAAGTCGATGTCCTCGGTGACCCACCGCGAGAACATCGGATCGGTCGGCATCCACCGCAGAGTCTCCTCGATCGCCGCGCGCAACAGGGACCGGTCCTCGCGTACCGCAGCGAGCACGTCCGGACGCTGAAGCAGCGCGGTGATGGTGGTCCCCATCTGCTTCCAGGTGGTGCCCGATCCCGCGGCGAGCAGCAACAGCGAGAAGGTGTAGATCTCCTCGTCCGAAAGACGCTGTGTGGCACCGGGTTCGTCGGCCCGCTCGGCCTGCACCAGAACACTGATCAGGTCGTCCTGCGGTACCTCCCGCCGTGCTGCGACGATCGGAGCGAGGATGTCGATGATCTTCTGCTTGTCGCGGGTCAAGGCTTCACGAATGTCGAGTGCCTGCTCGATCGGCACACCGAAGCTTCCGGTGATGGTGAGAATCGGTATGGCAGCGCAGAAGTCGACGTTCAATTCGGCATGCCCGTCGTCGACGAACCCGTCGATCAAGAGGTGGACCGCTTCCTCGATCCAGTTCTGGATCCACCACTGTGCGTTCGACGGAAGGAACGACGGCTGGACCAGACTGCGGTACTGCCGGTGTTGCACTCCGCCCATCGACAACATGCTGTTGTGGACGAGCGAACCCGACTCGGGGTCGATGTCCACGGCCTCGGGAGACGACGCGAAGACCTTCGGATTCCGGAAGGCCTCATTGCAGGCCTCGAAACTGAACACCGAGAAGTGCTCGCGATCGGGGTACGGGAGCCCCTGGAACATCAGTGATTCCGAGATCCCGGTGAGCTCGTGGACAGTACCCCGGTGGACCGGCTTCTCTCCGCGGAGCCGGTTCCAGATCGGATACGGATCCTCGGAGAACTTCCCGCCGGTGGCCTCGTTGTACGACCCCTGCAGGTCGAACAACTCGCGTACCCGGTCTCGGTCGAGCGATGTGGTCTTCATCGTGCGACATACCCTCCATCCACCGGCAGGACGACGCCGGTGACGTTCTTCGCCATGTCGGAGGCCAGGTACAGGATCGCCTCCGCGCAATCCTCAGCAGTGATGAATCGGCCGAGGGGGTGTTGGGTGGCGATGCGGTCGGTGACCTCGGGTCGAGCGTTGACTTCGGGGTCGAGCCCGCCCGCTGTCATGAACCCGGTCAGCGGCATCCCTGCGGGGGCAATGGCGTTGACCCGGATACCGTGGGGCGCTCCCTCGATCGCCACCGCGCGCGTCAACTGGTGTACGGCGCCTTTGGTTGCGCCGTACACCGAACCGCCCCACGCGACGAGGCCGGCCACCGACCCGGTGTTGACGATCGCACCGCCCGAACCCTGCTTCTTGAACTGCAGGACGGCATGCTTGCTCCCGAAGAAGACGCCACCCAGATTCACCCCGACCAGGCGCTGGAAGTCTTCGCGGGTGTGTTCCTCGAAGGTTGCGCCCAGTCGTGGAGTGGGGATCCCGACATTGTTGACGAGGATGTCGAGTCGGCCGTACTGCTCGACCGCTGCCCGCACCATCGCTACGACCTGGTCTTCGTCGGACACATCCGCCCCGACCGCCGTTGCGGCGCCGCCGTCGGCCTCGACGAGACGGACGGTTTCTTTCGCCTCATCCACATCGATGTCGGCGCACACGACCCGTGCGCCCTCTTCGGCGAGGCGCAAGGCGGTCGCGCGGCCCACTCCCGAGCCCGCTCCCGTCACGATGGCGGATTTGCCTTCGAGCAATCGATTCATGGCATATTCCTGTTCGGTTCCTTGTTCGGGCGGAGCAAGGTCAGACTCCGGCCAGGACCGGGGGCTGCGCCGGAGTGAATCGGTACAGCCGCTCGGCATTGCCACGCAGAATCTTGTACTGCTGTTCGGGCGTCAGATGCTCGATCTGCTTCTTGACCACCGAGATGCAGTTGGGCCACGTCGAATCGGAGTGCGGGTAGTCGGTCTCGCACATGATGTTGTCCTCGCCGATTTCGTCGATGCTGGCGATTCCGTGATGATCCTCGATGAAGCAACCGAAGATGTGCTTCCGGAATACTTCCCGAACATCGAGGTTGTCCAGATCCAGGTCGTTGTTGCCGTGGTCGCTCCACTGCGCACCGCGCTGGATCCAGTACCGCTGCTTGTCGAGTACCTGCTCGGCACGTTCGAGGAAGTACGGCACCCAGCCGATCTCACCTTCGGACAACGCGATCTTGAGGTTGGGGTAGCGCTGGAACATGCTGCTGAACAGCCACGTCAGCATTGCTCCCGAAGTCCGTGTCGCGCCCCATGCCAGATTGGCCAGGAACGGCGAATCCTTCGAGACCCGCGGCACCGTGGAGGACGAGCCGACGTGCATCGAGACCACCATGTCGAGATCGTTGGCGGCAGCCATGACGGGATCCCAGTAGCGGTCCTTGTCGTGAATGGTGGGCAGACCCAGCGGTTCGGGGTTCTCGGAGAAGGCGAACGTCGTGGCGCCCTTGGCGGCGCAGCGTTCCATCTCCTTCGCCGCGAGGGCGGGATCCCACAGCGGGATGAGGATCAACGGAATGAAGCGGCCCGGAGCCGCGCCGGCCCACTCCTCGAGGTGCCAGTCGTTGTAGGCCTGCAGGCAGGTGAATCCGAACTCGCGGTCGCTGGCCTCCATGAACATCTGACCGCAGAAGCGGGTGACCGTCGGGAACGACAGCGACGCGAGGATGCCGGCCTTGTTCATGTCCTCCACACGGGCGAGCGGGTCGTAGCAACCGGGTCGCATCTCGTCGTAGTTGAGGGGTTCGGGGCTGAACTCTTCCTTGGACTTGCCCGCGACCGCGCTCAGGCCGCTGCTCGGGAACTTCTTGCCGTCGTAGACCCAGACATCCATCCCGGTCTTGTCGTCCTTGATCATGTGGGGCGCACGATCGTGGTCCTTCTTCGGCACGCGATCGACCCACAGGTTGGGCGGTTCGAG
The DNA here is from genome assembly GCF_023015605.1 of Rhodococcus sp. F64268. Taxonomy (NCBI): domain Bacteria; kingdom Bacillati; phylum Actinomycetota; class Actinomycetes; order Mycobacteriales; family Nocardiaceae; genus Rhodococcus; species Rhodococcus sp. F64268. Next base: position 134,829 of record NZ_JALKAI010000002.1, on the reverse strand, counting down.
GATGTGGTCGTCGACCGAGACGAGCCAGTCCAGGTCGAGGTTCGGGGTGCCGTTCGATGTGGTCATTGTGCGAGCTCTCCAATCGACATGTGCTTGACTTCCTGGAATTCGCGGATGCCCTCGGGGCCACGTTCGCGTCCGAGTCCGCTCTGCTTGTAGCCCCCGCTGGGTGCGAGCGCGCTGAATACGGTGGTGTTGACGTTGACGGCGCCCGCGCGGATCCGGCGGGCAACCGAGACTGCGGTAGCGGTGTCGGCGCCGTACACCTGGCCGGACAGCCCATAGACGCTGTCGTTGGCGATCCGCACCGCGTCGTCGATGTCTCGGTAGCCGATGACCCCGAGGACGGGTCCGAAGATCTCCTCCTGCGCCGCAGGGTTGGCATTGTTCGGCAGATCGAGGACGGTCGGCTCGAAGTAGTAACCCCGATCGAGACCTTCCGGGCGTTTGCCGCCGGTCCGGACCTTGGCTCCTTGCTCCTCGGCGAGTTGCACGAATCGCTCGCACTTGGCTCGCTGTGCGGCACTGATCACCGGACCCATCAATGCAGTCGGGTCGGTGGGCGACCCCACCTTGATCGAATTGTACGCGGCGGCAACTCGTTCGAGAACTTCCTCCTTGTGTTCCTGCGGGACGAGCATGCGTGTCGCCGCGACACAGGCCTGTCCTGCGGTGCGGGCCACTACCCCCATTGCGCCGATGCCGACACGTGCGAGGGCGTCGGGCAGATAGATCTGCGCGGATTTACCGCCGAGTTCGAGCGACAGGCGTTTCACGGTCGGGGCGGCCTGCGCGATGATGTTGCGTCCGGCCACAGTGGATCCGGTGAACGAAACCATGTCGACTGCGGGATGGGTCGTCAGCAGTTGCGCGCCCTCGGTGCCTTCCTCGGCCACCACACTCAGTACGCCGGGTGGCAGGCCTGCGGCGTCGGCGGCGTGCCCGAAGATCAGGGACGAGAGTGGGGTGAGCGGACTGGGTCGCAGGATCACCGAGTTGCCCGCCATGAGTGCGGGAATCAGCTTCTGCAGGGCCATGATGAGTGCTGCGTTGTACGGAGTGATCGCGGTGACGACCCCGACCGGTTCGTGTCGGAGGATGCTGAGCGCGACCCGCCCCCGCGTCAGGTCGTCGACCGGGACCGGGGTTGCCTCCTCGTGTCGCATCGACAGGTAGAGGTCGATCGTCTGACGTGCGATCGATACGCCTGTGCGGCACTGGGTTTCGTCGGCGAACCGCGCGGGTTGTCCTGCCTCGGCGACGAGGGTGTCGACCATCGATTCGTGGTTCGCCTCGAGGTGGTCGATCAGCCTGTGGAGTACCTGGGCCCGGTCGTGAGGTGTGCGCTGCGCCCACACTCCGTCGTCGAAGGCGGTCCGGGCGGCGAGGACGGCGCGTTCGACTTCGGCAACGGGTGTCTCGCTGACGTCGGCGACGTGGGTTTCGTCGGCCGGATTCTCCACTGTGATGACGCGGTCGCCGGTGACCCATTCGCCGGCCACGTAGGTACGACGTTCGGTGAGGATGCTCAAGTTGTCCCCCTTTTCCCTGCTAGTAGTAGAACATAGTTCTTGCTAGGACAACAGCATGATTTCGTTTTGCTTAAGAATGTGTGTCAGAAGCGTTCGGCGGAATACACCACGGCACCGCCGTAGTGCGGCGAGGAATGGCAGGCGACAGCGGTCGTCATGTTGCCCAACGTCCGAGTGCCTGCGCGCCCCGAGAGCTGGAGATAGCACTCGAGCATCTGAGGAACACCGTGCATGCGGCCGTTTCCGAGGGCGCCGCCTCCGGACAGTGCCGGGATCGCACCGCGGCGATCGCTGTCGATACCGCCTTCCTCGACGAATTGGTGGGCTTCGCCCGGTGGGCACAGGCCCAGGGATTCGAGCCAGAACCATACGAACGGGGAGAAACCGTCGTAGACCTGGGGCAGATCGATCTCACTCATGCCGATCCCCGAGGATTCCTCGAGTCGACGTACCAACTCGGTTCCTGCGCCGAGGATGTCGTCCAGCGGCCAGTGGAGTGGGAGGCGTCGTCGCGACGGTATTCCGTTCGCATATCCGGCGATGTACACCGGCGGGTGGGGGAGATCCTGTGCGCGTTCGGCGCTCGTGAGCACGAACGCGGCGGCACCGTCGACCGGGATATCGCAGTCGTACCTGCACACCGGGTCGAACAGTGCCGGCGCAGAAAGGTAGTCCTCACGGTCCAGTGGACGGTTGTACCAGTACGACCACGGGATCCGCGCCCCGTTCTTCCTGGCCTCGGTGACCACGGCCGCCATGGATTCCGGTTCGGCACCGTACCGCTGCAGATACTCGTTGTACGGCAGGGCGATCATGGCCAGCGGCCCGAAGAAACCCTGGGGCGCTGTCCACTGTTGTGGACCGTGGACCTCCTGCATCGGATTGCCGTGATAGCTGCCCGTGGGATTGTGCAGCGCGCGGTGCACGATGACGTAGTCGGCGGCACCGCTGGCAATTGCGTTGACGGCCATCGACACCGAGCCGGTCAGCTGGCCGATCCCGTCGAACCCCGCGACATAGCGCGGGGTGCCGCCGAGGCGCCCCGCCAGCCACGCGGACGACACCGTGTTGACACCGTCCTCTGAGACACGACCGCTCGCACTCGGCATCAGGCTCGAACTGACATAGCCGTCGATCTGTGCAAGCTCGAGTCCGGCATCTGCGACGGCTGCGCGGGCCACGTCCACGGTCAGGGCGCCGAGTGTGCGACCGGCAGTGCGTCGAATGTCGCTCTGCGCGTAGCCGACGATCGCGACCTTGTTGCGAGCGAAGCCGTTCATGACGCGAGCTCGAAGGCCGGCACCGATACCTCGGAGGTCAGCTGCTCGAACGCTGCGACGACCGGTGTCCCGATCCGGAGTTCGACGTCGGGTCCGTCGAGCAACCGGCCGATCAAGCGGAGTTCCGGCTGCTCGGTGAGTTCGACGTCGACCAGCACGAACGGAAGGAGCTCGTCGAACCCGGGCAGAAAGGATTGCCGCACTGTCGTCCAGGACCGCACGGTGCCGCGCCCGCTCACCGGAGCGAATTCGAAACCGGGGTCGGTGGATCCGCAGTTCGGGCACACACTGTCGGGCGGGTGGGCGAAGTTGCGGCACTGCCCGCAGCGTGCCAACTCGAGTCGGTGTTCCGCTGCGGCAGTCCAGTACGGAGCCGAGGTCGAGTCGGGCACCGGCAGGGGGCGGTGTGTCTTCGCTTCGTGTGCCCTCACGGGATCACACCTTTCTCTGCGAGCGACCCGATCCGTTCCCAGTCGTAGCCGAGTTCGAGCAGCACGGCCTCGGTGTGCTCACCGTGTTCGGGTGCCCGTCGCAGGGCGGGAGGCTCCTGACCCAATTGCACCGGCACCGCGGGCAACCGGTAGCTGTGCCCGTCATCGAGCCGGACCTCGCCGACGTAACCGTTGGCCGCGACCTGCGGATCGTCGATCACATCGTGCACCGACTGCACCGGTGCCCAGGGCGCGTCGAGATCGCCGAGGATCTGTTTCCACTCGTCCAACGTGTATTTCGCGAAGATTCCGTCCAGTTCCTCGACGCACGCCGCACTGTTCTGCCGGCGAGCGGTCATATCCACGAACCGGGGATCGTCGATGAGGTCGTCGCGTCCGATGAGCCGAGCGAACGCCGGCCAATAGCGATCCCCCTGCAGGAACATCAGCTGGATGTGCCGAAGGTCGCGGGTCCGGTACGTCCCCGTGAGCGGATTGACCTGCGGCCCACGGCCCGTCACTGAGGTCACCTCGCCGCCGTTGAGTGCGACGAGCAGGTCCGACGACAGCATCCACATAGCGGTGGCGAGTAGCGACACATCGACGACGGTGCCCGCGCCGGTCTTCTCCCGTTCGTGCAGCGCCGTCGAGATTCCGAATGCCAGAGCCATCGCGCCGTTGCGGTCGCCCATCGCGCCGCGCTGGCTGATGGGGTAGTCGCGTTCGGTGGGAGTGAGTGTGTGGCCGACCCCGCCGCGTGCCCAGAATGCGGAGCTGTCGTATCCGGGCTTGTCGGAATCGGCGCCGCGGGCACCGAACCCGTGTCCGCGCGCGTAGATCAGGCGCGGATAGCGCTGACGAAGGGTCTCGGCGTCCAGTCCGAGGCGTTCGAGTGCGCCCGGCCGGAGGCTGGTGATGAACACGTCCGCCGAAGAGAGGAGTTCGTGCAGCACAGTGATGCCCTCGTCGGTCCGGACATCGAGGGCGATCGAGCGTTTACCGCGGTTGGCCAGTGCCATCGAGAGGTTGGGGCCGCCACGGTCGGCGCCGATGCCCTGGGTCGCGAGGCCGCGGTACGGATCGCCGTCGGGCGGCTCGATGCGGACGACATCGGCGCCCCAGTCGGCGAGCAGCGCCGCAGCAACGGGTACGAACACCCATTGCGCGAGCTCGACGACGCGGACTCCGTCGAAAGCACGCGGCGCGGTATTCGCTTCCTGCTCAATCATTGCTCTCCGCTTCCAGGGTTCGGCGCGTGACGGTGATGGCGCCGGTGGGGCAGCCGGACGCGGCGACCTCGACATCCGATACATCCGTCACGATCGGGTTCGTCACCTCGGCAGCAGCATCGCTGCCCATGGCGAAGATGTCTGCGGCATACGAGACGCAGACCCCCGATCCCATACAGATCTCACGATCGAGTTCGACGACGTACTGTTCTTCAGGCATGTGTCGTCTCCGGTACATCTTGTAGTGCAGCCTCTGCGACGAGCTTCCGAATTCGGTTCTTCTGAACCTTTCCCGACGCGGTGCGCGGGAAGTCGTCCACCCGGTGCAGTTCTTCCGGCCACTTCTGACGTGCGACACCCGCGGCCGCGAAATGCTCCTTGACCTCGTCGAGTGTGGGCATCGACTGTCCCTCTCCGAGTCGCAGGACCGCTGCCACACGCTCGCCGAGACGCGCGTCCGGTGCGGCGACGACGACGGCCTCGACGACCGATGCCATGGTGAGCAGTGTGTCCTCGACCGCTGCTGCGCCGATGTTCTCACCACCGCGAATGATGAGATCGGACATGCGGTCGGTGATGGTCAGGTAACCGTCGTCGTCGAGAGTTCCGACGTCTCCGGTGTGATACCACCCTTCGTCGTCGAATGCGCGTGCGGTAAGGGACTCGTCGGTGTATCCGAGGCACAGATCTGGGCCGCGGCTGACGATCTCGCCGTCCTCGGTCAGGCGGATCTCGACACCCGGCCGTGGGCAACCATCCGTGAGAAGACGCTTGTCTTCCGGTGCGGTGGTGGCGGATCCGGTGATCGAGGGGTGCTCGGTGCTCCCGTACGAGCGGGTGACGACGAGACCGAGATCGGTCAGGCGGCGTGGGACGGACGCGGGTACGGTGGATCCACCCAGCCCGATCGGGCCGAAGAAGCGTAGATGGTCCGGCGTGAAGTCGGGATGGTCGAGCAGGCTGGTGACGAAATACGGTGGGCCACCACCGATTGCTACGCCTTCGGAGTCCATGAGTGAGATGACTCGGGTGGGGTTCCACTCGTCGCACATGTCGGCGGGAATCGCGTCGAGCACGGGGAACAGAACCGCGCCCAGCATCCCGATGAAATGCCCGACCGGCAGGGCGGTGAGCTGGCGCCCTCGGCCGGGTTCGTAGTTCGACATCAGTTGCCGCGTCTCGCAGATGAGCGTCTGATGAGTGTGGATGACGCCCTTGGGGTTTCGTGTCGTTCCCGACGTATATGCGACGAGTGCGGGGGCGGCGGCGTCCACCTCCAGGACGCCGTGCAACGGCACTTCGGCGAGCAGATCGTCGAAATCATGCCCTACCACGCCGACGATCGGCACATGTGCGCTGGTTTCCGGCGTGTATGTCATGCGCCCGAACTGTGCCGCCGTGATGAACACCTGCGGCTCGGAGTCCTCGAGAATGAAGCCGAGTTCCTTCGGACCGTAGAAGTGGACGATCGGAACCGTCACCGCGCCGAGCAGGGCGGATGCCCAGAAGGTCGCGGCTGCTTCCATCCAGTTCGGCAATTGCATTGCAATGACATCACCGGGGCCGATCCCGCGGGCCTTCAGGCCCGCGGCGAGTCTGCGTGCGACAACTTCGACTTCGGCGAAGGTTCCCTCGTACGGGCGAACCGCGGAATGCACGTGAAATCCCATGTCGGGGTGCTTGTTCAGTCCGTCTGCGAGTATTTCGCCGAGCGTTTCGCCGGTCCACCACCCTTGTTCTTCGTAGTAGCTGCGCAGGGATGGGGGGACTTCGCGGACAATCGAGCTCAGTCGATTCGTAACCAACGTTTTCACAACACCTTTCGCAGATGCACAGTCGATATCAGCGCGCGGCGTAGAGGGGGCTGTTGCCGCTGGTGCGCAATAGATGCATGTCGAGGTAGAACGTGATTCTCGTCCAGCCTGCCATGATTCGCGTCCGGATTCAATACCGGACCGGAATGTCAGCAGGGGGTCGAGAACAACTCGGGCGAGAGGGCGTCGTGGTCGGCAACTGCGGTGCTCAGGCGGTGCAGCAGGATCTCGATCAGTCGGGGCTCCACCTTGACGGTGATGCCCCAGAGGTAGAGGCCGCGCACCATTCCTCGTCGAAGTGCGCGTCGGCCGGAGTCGAACGATGGCGGCTCGATACCTTGGGCGGCAAGGCAATCGAGATAGTGTGCGAGAAGGTCGTCCTCGGTGCGGCGTCGTTCCTCCGGGGGCAAGGCGGTCGCGATGTGGGTGCCGACGTCCATGTACCACATGCCGCGTTGGACGAGCTGCCAGTCGACGAGGCTCGGACGACTCTGCCCGTCGAGGTAGATGTTGCCGACGTGTGCGTCCCCGTGGATCACGCACCAGTCGGAGGTCTCGTATTCGGATGCGAGGGCGTCGACCAGGCCCAGGTAGGCGGAGAGTAGTCGGGGTGCATCCTTCAGCTCGTCGGGAACCCGTATGCCGTTCGGTCCGTGGAAGTTCCGGTCGATCCGCGCGGTGATCTCCTCGGTGCCCATTGCTCGGATCGCACCGGTGAGTCGCGGTGCCAGCCACTGCTGGTGTCCCCATTTCGGCTTGCCCCACGTGGCGGCGTGCAATTTGGCGAACTCTCCGAGGCTTTCCGCCACCTGGTCGGCGGTGTAGCTGCTGGCGGCATCGAGGAAGATGCTGTTCTGGCTGATGATGTCCTCGGTGATCACGACGCCATGGCGGGTGTCCGGATCGAAGTCCGCGTAGTGGCTTCGCAGGGTGCGCGCTCCGATGTGGTCGCGGAGGTCGCGGTAGAAGCAGGCCTCCGGTTCGCCGGCGGCGCGGGTCGTTCGCCCTTCCTCGTTGAAATAGCCCTTGACGCAGAGGTCGGGGGACAGGCCCTCGGGTATCCCGCCTGTGCACTCGATGGTGAAACGGGCGTTGGTGGAGACCCGGTCGACTATCGGTCCGAGAGTTGCCGATGTGACCTCGATGCCCGGGAATCGGGGCTGGAGTGCCGATGTGAGCCATTGGGGCGACAGTGCCTCATCGAGGGTGTCCGGAACCGCGACGGTCATGAGGCGCACCTCGGTCCAAACAGCCTGGAAAAAGTAGAATGTGATTTCGCCATGGCAAGAATGTAGTACTTCTTATGGCGAGAGTCACACTCTTTTTTGAAAACCCTGCTCCAGGGGGTGTCAGGCGAGCAGGCCGCAGCTTCCCTGCTGCTCGGGCTGCTGACCCTCCGGCGCCTCCGGCATCACGAAGTGCCCGCCCTCGAGCGCCAGCTGCACGCCGGAATCGGAGACGTTCACCTCGGTGGCCTGCATGCCCAACGGGTACTGCTGCAGCCCGGAAGTGAGGATCTCGACCACGCCGTCGACGAGTGCCGTCGGCAGGCCGATCCCGAAGAGCGACGCATCGGTGGTCTCCACCGCGACCGTTCCATTGCTGACCACCGGCCGCGCGGTGAACTCGGCGAGCCCCTGCCCGCCGACCGTGAAGGTCAACGTGCCCGCCGACTCGTCGGCGGTGACGTCGGTGACGAGTGCGCCCACCGACTGGCTCTGCACCGTCGCGAGAATCCCGCTCGTAGGCCAGTCGATCTCGGCGCGGGAGCTGCCGATCGTCCCTGCGCCCTCAGCGGAATCGCGCAGATCGACGTCCTGAACCTCGGCGTGCACCTGCATCTGCTGCGCGGGGCCGAACGCGGTGTCGTCGCTGTCGAATCTCACCGACGGCACCTGGCGATCGAGTAGTTGCAGGAGTACCGGTTTCCAGCTCAGGTCGACGTCGACACCGGTGCCGAGTTCGCTCTCGAAGGATTGGGCGAGGCATGTCGTTGCGCGATTGCGCACGTAGACCTCGGCGCCCACCAGGACCGCGACAAGCGCGGCGATGACGATGACGGCGATCAAGGCGAGGCGGCTGCGCTTCGGTTGCGTCATGGGGCCGATTGTTCCCGACGAGCCTGAAATTCCCATGAGCACACACGTACCAACTGTGTGAATAATGTGAGCTTCGACACATTCGTTGGGTACTGTGGGCGCCATGACTGGGTGGACGGATTCAGAGTACGGCGCATCCGGGCGGGCGGATGCAGATGAGCTGCTTCGGCGCCTCGCGGTGACGCAGGCCGGCTTCTTCACCGCCCGCCAAGCCGTGGGGCACGGCATCATGACAGAACAGTTCTCCGCGCGGGTCGATTCCGGGCAGTGGCTGCGGGTGGAGGGCGAACTTTTCCGCCTCGGCGACAGCACGCCGACCAAGTTCGACGAGTTCGCGCAATGGTGCGCCTGGTACGAGGGCGCCGCAGTGGTCTCGCATCAGAGCGCTGCAGATCTCCACGGAATGGGACACCTGCAGCCCCGATTCCTGCACCTGTCGACGGTTGACCAGCGAACGGTGCCGAGCAATCGACTGGCCTTGCACCATCGCGAACTCGCGGCTGCCGACGTCGAACTGGTGGGGTGTTTCCGGGTCACCACGCCCGCCCGCACCGCCGTGGATCTCGCCGCCGGTGGTGTGTCGCAGGAAGTTCTCGACGAACTGGTCGGAGACGCGATCACTCTCGGCCGGGCAGACGCAGATGATCTGCATGCTGCCGTTGCCGGCCAGCCGACCGCCGTCGCCGATCGCATCGAGCTGGCGTTGCTCTCGGCGGACTGACCGGTATCTCGGTTCAGTGCGGCGCCACCGTGCTCCACGGCACGGTGAGAATGCAGTCGCGCACCCGGCGTCGCTGCTCCTGCACCTCGAATCCCTGATTTCGGAGCAGATCCAACGTCGCGCGCCACCGAAGGCGGGGACCGAACGCCGAGTGCGGTGCGGAGGTCGCCCACGCGCGGTCCGCCGCCGTGAGCAGTTCATGGATCGGCTCACCCGGCACATTGTGGTGGATCAGCGCTTTGGGGAGTCGCTCTGCGAGGTCCGACGGACAGTCGATGTGGAACGGGCTCCACGCCAGGGTCAGGGTCCGTGGGCCGTGCTCGTCGAGCAGCACCCACGCGCAGCGGCGACCCAACTCGTCGCATGTCCCGTCGATGATCAACCCGCCCGGTGCCAGTCCCGCGCGCAGTCGCTCCCACGCCGGGGCCACCGCCTCTTCCGGATACTGGCGAAGAACGTTGAATGCACGGACCAGCGTCGGCCGCAGGCCCGCAAGTTCGAAGCCACCGCGAGCGAACTCCACCCCGTTCCGTCCCGGAACGACACGTTCGGGATCGATTTCGAGGCCGACCACGCGCAGGTCGGAACGTACCGTGCGCAGACGCGCAGCCCATTCGAGCGTGGTCACCGGCATCGCTCCGTAGCCGAGGTCGACGGCCAGTGGGTTCGGAGTCTGCGTCAGCATGCGTGTCGTAGCGGGCTCGTGCACCGTCCAGCGATCGCTGCGCCGCAAGCGATTGATCCCCGTGGTACCGCGGGTGACGACGCCTTCAGGGGACCGTCCGACCGCTATGTTCCGTGACCGCACCGTCCTACTGCCGTGCGAGCCAGTCGGCGGTGATCGCCGCCTCGGTGCGGAACACTTCGACGAGATTGTGCAGGATCATCTCTTCGAGTTTGCCGCCGATGAACGGCAGGTCGACCTTCGCGGTCGACGAGGTCCGCAGCGTGCACCCGGGCGCGCTCTCGAACAGCGTCATGGTGCCGGAGAGGCTTCCCGGGCCCGCAGGGATCGACGCCTCGTAGCGACCTGTGGCCGTGCCAGCGAACGGGCCGTACGACTCCGAGCGGGTGATGATCATGTCCTTCTTGATGACCGTCTGCGCGATCTCCGGCAGTTCCGACCGGGGTATCACGTGGTGTAGGACGAGGTCGATACCGCTGTCGGTGACGGTGAACTCCTCCACGTGGTTCTCCGAGTACTTCCGCATCTCCGACATGCGGGCTTCCCAATGATCGGGGTCGGACAGCGCCGAATAGACCCGCTCCGGGGAATACGGAAAGCGGGCAGAGTAGTCGCTATGGCGTGCCACGGCAGGCCAGCGTACCGGCCTGCGCGCGGTCCGGAAAATCGTCCGCGGGCCGCAGGCCGGTCGATCGAGCCCTCGGTCAGGACGACTGCGCGCGACCGAGCCAGTCGGCGGTGAAGGCTTTCTCTGCCTCGAACAATCCGACCAGTTCGTCGACGATCATGCCCTCGATCTTGGACCCGAGGAACGGGATCTTCACCTCGACGGTTCCCTCGATCAGGACTATGGACCCGTCATCGTCGGGCATGAGCGTGAGGGTTCCCTCGACCTTGCCGGGCATCCCCTCGACACCGGCGGAGAATCGGCCCTGCGCCCGATCACCCTCGAGACGGCCCCACGCTTCATGGCGTCGGATGACGAGATCGCCCGGACGGATGTTCGTCACCACCGCGGGGAGATGTTCCGCGGGGATGGCCTGATGGAGGTCGAGTTCGATCGTGCCGTCACCGGTCGTTGCGTTCTCGACAGCCGCGCCAGGACCGCCGGCCTCCGCGAGGCGGCTGTCCCAGTACTCCGGGTCGACGAATGCCGCATGCACGGCTGCAGGCGGAAACGAGTAGTGCGTCGAGTGGTCGATAGGGCTGCCCATGTCCGGCACGCTACCGTTTGCAGGTGCTTGATCCACGTACCAGGGCCCGGCTCGTCGACGCGGGAGCTGCAGTCACCGAATCCGTGCCATTGTCGACGCTGACGACACTGCGGCTCGGCGGGCCCGCCCGCTACCTCGTCGACTGCACGTCGACCGACACGTTGATCGACGTGATGCGTTGTCTCGACGCAGAGAAGATCCCGGTCCTCGTTCTCGCGGGCGGGTCGAATCTGGTGATCGGTGACGGCGGATTCGACGGCGTGGTCGTCAAGATCTCGAACCCACGTGTCGACCTCGGGAGCGGAACGGTCCGCGCCGAGGCGGGAGCGGTATGGGACGAAGTCGTGGCATGCACCGTCGCGGCCGGACTCGGCGGCCTCGAATGCTTGTCCGGCATCCCGGGCTCCGCCGGCGCGACCCCCGTGCAGAACGTCGGGGCGTACGGCGTCGAGGTCGGGTCCGTGCTGCGGCGCGTGCGACTCCTGGACCGGTGCAGCGGCGACGCCGAGTGGGTCGGTCCGGAGGCTCTCGGGCTCGGATACCGCACGAGCATCCTCAAACATTCCGATGAGGCGCTCGTCCTCGAAGTCGAACTCGCGGTGCGCTCCGACGGATCCAGCGCTCCGCTCGGTTACCGCGAACTGGCGGCGTCGCTCGGCGCCGGCGAAGGGGACCGACTTCCCGCCGCACAGGTACGTGACCAGGTGCTCGCGCTGCGTCGAGGCAAGGGCATGGTGCTCGATCCCGACGACCACGACACCTGGAGCGCAGGTTCGTTCTTCACCAATCCGATCGTCCCCGACGACCGGTTGCCGGGGGTGCTCGCGGCAATCACCGAGCACGTCGGCACGGACGTCCGAATTCCGCGGTACGACGCGGTGGGGGGAACGAAACTGTCGGCGGGGTGGCTCATCGAACGTGCCGGGTTCGTCAAGGGCTTCCCGGGGAGCGAGGCGGCCGCGCGCTTGTCGACGAAGCACACGCTGGCGTTGACCAATCGAGGATCGGCGACCACCGCGGATCTCGTGGCCCTCGCCCGCGAGGTGCGCGACGGTGTCGAGGATGTGTTCGGCGTGCGGCTGCACCCCGAACCCGTGACCGTCAACTGCGTGCTCTGACCTCACCAGCGGTTGCGGACCTCTTCGGCGAAGCCGAGGAGGTTCTCGACCTCGATGCGGGTGCCGTCGTCGAGTAGTACGAATCCGGTGTAGCGGCCGAACACCTGGTGCTGTGTCGAGCGGATGGCGACGGCGTTGACGTCTGCGGCGCGGTCGAGGATGGGATCGAATTCCATCTCGAAGCGGTTGTCGCTGCTCGTGAACCGCCACGGTGCGCCGTCGTAGGTGTCGGCGGGGCGATGGAAATGCACGCGGTCGAGCTTGTGGGCGACTCCGTCGTGGAACACCATGTTCTCGGACGCCGCTGTGGTGTCGCCGAAGCCGTAGCCGATGTTGAAGCCGAACGGCGCGGCATCGGCCACCCCGGATGCCGAACCCCAATACCAGGTGTTGTCGTAGGTCCACACCCCACGACCCCAGTCGAAAACCCCGAATGCGCTCGTAGCGTCGAACTCGTGGGTCACGTGGTCGACCCTGATCGAGCCCCACGCAGGCAGACAATTGATCTTCTGGTTGTAGTAGAACGCCTTCGGTGCGCGCGGGAACGGGGTGGCGATCGCCATCCGGTCCATCGGGGGCTGTGACAGCAGCAGCTCACCGGACAGACCGCGGCCACCGTCGAAGCCCGGATGATCGACGATCAGGCGCCGCGCCTGCCCCTCGTTCCGGTACTCGATCCGCATCGCGCCGCGGTGGATCACGACGTCTCCGGTATCGGCGCTGCCCGGCATACCCATGCGTCCGAGGGGAAACGGGACGAGCTTGTTCTCGGTCACCTCCGTGCGGCCCGCCAGATCGAGCCAGCTGATACCGAGCAGACCGACGTATCCGTTGTCGGCGACGGTCAGCGCGATGCCGTATGGGCCCGCGTCACCATCGGACAGGACGCAGTAGTAGTCCCATTCCTTGATCCGCAGCTTCGAGGCTGCGACACGTCGTCGCTCGTACGCACGGACTTCGCTCGTGGCCCAGCCTGCTTCTGCGAGGATGCCGTTCTCGTCGAGCAGGGGACCGGGCGACAGGCGTTGTTGCTGCATACCTCGCGAGACTACTGCCGCGAGACGACCGTCAGTCGGTGGTGCGGTTGAACCGTCCCGCACTTGCCTGATCTCGGGGCCTGACGATGATCTGATCGAGGTTCACATGCGACGGCCGCGACGCGACGAACCCGATGATCTCCGCGATGTCCTCCGCGACGAGCGGCGTGATGCCCTCGTACACCTTGTCGGCGCGCTCCTGATCGCCCTCGAAGCGAACCAGCGAGAACTCCGTCTCGACGGCACCGGGCGCGATCTCTGTCAGGCGGACGGGCCGGCCGAGCAGTTCCCCGCGCAGCGTGCGATGCAGGACCGCCTGCGCATGCTTGGCCGTGGTGTATCCGGAGCCGTTGTCGTACGCCTCGAACGCGGCGACCGACGTGATCGTGACGATCAGTCCGTCACCCGAATCGATGAGCTTGGGAAGCAGAGCCTTGGTGATGCGCAGGGTGCCGATGACATTGGTTTCCCACATCCATCGCCAGTCGTCCTCGACGGCGTCGAGGACCGTGGCGAGGCCCTTCGCGCCACCGGCGTTGTTGACCAGCACGTCCACACGCGGCAGTACCGTCGTGAATGCTTCGACGGAGTCCTCGTCCGTGACGTCCAGTTCGAGGGCCGTGCCTCCGATCTCGTCGGCCAGCTTCTGCAGACGATCGAGGCGTCGCGCGCCGACCACCACGTGATAACCCTGCGCCGCGAGAGTGCGCGCGGCGGCTTCTCCGATGCCGGAGGAAGCTCCGGTGACGACGGCAATGCGGGACTCGGCACTAATGGTCATAGGTCGAATCGTAGTGCGGGCGGTGCAGGCGTGCCCGGCCGATTCTCCGATAGCTCCGAGCAGTGTGGTTGCCCTGCGGATCGTCGTCACCGGCACTAACGTCGTCTGTTATGACGACGAGTCGCGGGCGCTACAGCTCGGGAGAGCGGACTCGCATCCGTCTGATCGAAACCGCGGAGAAGCTGTTTGCGCGGCGCGGATACGACGGGGTCACTCTCGCCGAAATACGGAAGGCTGCGGGCCAGCACAATTCGTCGGTCATCGGTTACTACTTCGGTACGAAGGACGGATTGCTCGACGCGGTGGCCGACCACCGGTTCCCCGCGGTCGACGCTGGACGTGGCGCGCTCGTTCGCCGATTCCTTCAGAGCAGGCACACACTGTCCACCCGTGACGCCCTGTGGGCGGTTGCAGAACCGCTCGCGAACACGCTCGGTCGCAACAATCACTATGTTGCGATGCTCTACCGGCTGCTCGACGAAGGGCGGCTCGCGGAGCACGTGGCCGCGGCGATGGCGACATCGAACGGCTACCTCGCCGACAACACGTTGAGAGCATCGGCCGGGCACCTGCCGGCCGATGTGGTCGAGCAGCGTCTCGATCTCGTCTACGAAAGCATCGTTCGAGCCCTGTCGCGGTGCGACGCCGTGGGCAGGCCTCCCACGTACGCCGAGCTGTCGGCCTTGGTCGACGCATGGGAGGCCGTGCTCGTGGCGCCTTTGTCCGAGGAAACACAGGCGGCCCGCGAGGTGCGCTGAGCGCTCATCCGAGACGGTCGCCGGTGCCTGTTCCGCGGCGCATCGCGCCGGGAACGGGTCGCGCGTCGTGCTCTCTCATGTGTGCGGAGGAGCGCAATTGCCACGGCACGCTCGTCACCATCACACCGCGCTGAAACAACAGCCTGCTCTTCAGGCGCAGCGCGCTCTGGTTGTGCAGGATCTGCTCCCACCAATGCCCGACGACGTACTCGGGGATGAACACTGTCACGACATCACGCGGTGACGACCGCCTGATGCGCCGCACGTAGTCGAGAACGGGGCGGGTGATCTCCCGATAGGGGGAGTCGATCACTTTCAGCGGGACGGTGACATCACTGCGATCCCATGCGCGCACCAGTGCCCTGGTGTCGTCGGTGTCGACGTCGACCGTGACGGCTTCGAGGGTGTCCGGCCGGGTCGCGCGCGCATAGGCCAGAGCGCGGAGGGTGGGTGCGTGGAGGCTCGAGACGAGGACGATCGAATACGTCCGGCTCGGCAGGACGTCGTCCCACTCGACCGGACCGAGTTCCTTTGCGACGCTGTCATAGTGGCGACGGATCGCCTTCATCGTGGCGAAAACTGCCGCCATCGCCACGATAGCGATCCAGGCGCCTGCGAGGAACTTCGTGATCAGCACGATCACGAGGACGGAGGCGGTCAGTGCCGCACCCACCCGGTTCACCACGCGTGATCGTCGTATTCGCGCGCTCACACGGGAGTCGGTTTCTGTCGAAAGCTGCCGTGTCCAGTGCTTGACCATTCCGGTCTGGCTCAATGTGAACGAGACGAACACCCCGACGATGTAGAGCTGGATCAGGTGGGTGACCTCGGCGTGGAAGACCACGATGAACACGCACGCCGAGGCTGCGAGGAAGAGGATGCCGTTGCTCAGCGCGAGCCGATCGCCGCGGGTGTGGAGCTGGTGCGGCATGTAGCGGTCCTGCGCCAGAATCGCGCCGAGCACCGGGAAGCCGTTGAACGCGGTGTTTGCCGCAAGCACCAGGATCAAGGCGGTCAACGCGGTGACCAGATAGTAAGCGGGCGGGAAGCCGGAGAAGACGGTCTCCGCCATCTGCACGATCAGCGTCTTCTGATGGTAGTTCTCCGGAGCGCCCAGCAACTGGGTGGCAGGATCCTCGGCGATCACCGCTCCGATCCTCTCGGCGAGCACGATGATCCCCAGGAGCAGGGTGATCGCGAGCCCGCCCAGCATGAGAAGCGTTGTCGCGGCGTTGCGGGATTTCGGTTTCCGGAAGGCAGGCACCCCGTTGCTGATCGCCTCGACGCCGGTCAGTGCCGCACATCCCGACGAGAACGCCCGTGCGATCAAGAACGTGAAGGCGAGCGCCGTCGCGGGGGAGTGTTCGGCGACGAGTTCGAAAGACGACGATTCGGCACGAAGATCGTGGCCGAGGACGTAGATCTGTGTCAGCCCCCAGCCGAGCATCACGATGATCGAGATCATGAATGCGTATGTCGGTGCGGCGAACGCGATCCCCGCCTCCCGCAGCCCGCGGAGATTGACGGCGGTGAGGATCACGACGGCGCCGACGGCGAACAACACCTTGTGGTGTGCCACGAACGGCACCGCCGATCCGACGTTCGATGCTGCAGCGGAGATCGACACGGCCACGGTGAGCACATAGTCGACGAGCAGGGCACTGCCGACGGTCAAGCCCGCAGTGGCACCGAGGTTCTTCGTCGCCACTTCGTAGTCCCCGCCCCCGGACGGATACGCGTGGACGTTCTGCCGGTAGCTCGCGACCACCACCGCGAGAACGACGGCGACGAGGACTCCGATCCACGGGGCGAACGCGTAGGCGGACAGGCCGGCAACGGACAGTACGAGAAAAATTTCTTCGGGTGCATACGCAACCGACGACAACGCGTCGGACGCGAACACGGGAAGTGCGATGCGTTTCGTGAGCAACATATGGTCCAGCGCGTCGCTGCGGAACGGTTTGCCGAGCAGCAGCGATTTCACCGCAGACGGTGCACGAGACACCAGCAAAGCATAGTCCTTCCCGGCATCGGCGGTGCCCGCCACAGACCTATTTCCCTTCGGCTTGTGGACAATCCGAACCGTGACATAACCTTCCCTGCATGTCGTCCGGTCGAGTTTCCGTCCTGCGTGTCACGTACGTGACCGCCGCTCTGGGCTCCCGGCTTCCCCTGGCGCGCGAACTCTGTTGTCGCCCCTGCGGTAGGTAGATCCGCGCCGATTCCGGGCTCCGAGCCGGGATCCTTCGGTTGCGTGCGCTGTGCACGTCGAGGTCAGGCGCGTCGATGTCCGAATCGTGCCACATCCGGGTCAGATCATTCACGTTCGAGCGCCACGCTCGCGTCGAGGTGCCCGGGACCGACTTTCCAAGGAACACACGTGTCAGCTCCCACCCTGTCTCGTCCGGATTTCTCCCGACTCTCGCTCGCCCCGGCCGCCACGCGCGCACGGATCGTCGTCCCGGATCTGCGCATCGCCGACGGCGCCGCAGGGTCGGTGTTCCGTGTCGCGGCCGATCGCGGTCCCGTATCCCGCGACGTGATCGCCAAGGCCACCGGCCTGAGCATTGCCACAGTGAACCGGCAGGTGAGCGCTCTACTCGCGGCCGGTCTGCTGCGTGAACGCGCCGACCTCACCGAATCCGGTGCGGTCGGTCGTCCGAGGGTTCCGGTGGAGGTCGAGCACGACCGATTCCTCACCGTCGGAATCCACATCGGCGCAGTCGTCACCGGGATCGTCGCCACCGACCTGCGTGGCCGGATCATCAGTGCTGTCGAGATCCCCACGCCGAGCGGAGAGCAGAGCCTCGCACTCGCCTCGATCACGGCAAGCGCCAAGGCCTTCGTCTCCCGATGGCACCGCCGCACCGCACTGTGGGCGGGTGTCGCGATCGGCGGTCGCGTCGACTCCGCAACCGGCCTCGTCGATCATCCGCGCCTCGGCTGGTCACAGGCCCGCGTCGGCGAGGCGGTGAGCAGTGGTCTGCACCTGCCGGTGTCGGTGGCGGCCCACGTCGAAGCGATGGCCGCCGCGGAACTGCTGCTGACCCCGAACAAGGCTTCCGGCGGCACGGCAGGTGCCCACCTGTACATCTATGCACGCGAAACAGCGGGTGTCGCCATCACATTCGACGGCAAGGTTCATACGCCGGCGACCGGGCCAGGGTCGATCTCGCACTTGCCTACCGGTTCGTCGGCGCGGTGCACCTGCGGTGCCACCGGATGCCTCGAAGCAACGATCAGTGATCGGGCAGTGCTGGAGCGCGCCCACAGCGAAGGAGTGCTCACACCCGGCGACCGGTCGATCCGGGCACTGTACGAAGTGGCGCGAGCAGGGTCGGAGGCGGCACGCGTCATCCTCGCCGACCGTGCATCCACACTCGGACGGACCGTGGCGCTCCTGCGCGACCTGTTCAACCCCGATCGCGTTGTTCTCGGCGGGCAGGCCTTCACGGAGTATCCCGAGGGAATCACGTATGTGGTGAGAGCGCTCGAGCGTGCATCATCGTTTCCGCGCAAAAATGTTCACATCACCGGGTTCGGCAACAGGGTGCAGGCCTACGCCGCTGGTGCGGTGTCGCTCAGTTCGCTGTACTCCGACCCGCTCGGTGTCATGCGAGCGGTCGCGGCATGAGGATCGGAACCGGGTCGGTCACCGCGGACCGTAGGAGTCGAGCATCTCCTGTGGCAAGGGCTGCTCCATCACCACTTGCATCCCGTCCCAGGTGAAGTCGATCACCGCCGGGCCGCCCGATGGACAGCAATTCGCGTCTTGCGGAGCGAGCCACCGGTACTGTACCGACACCGTCGAATCGTTCGCGCCCACCACGCGGGTGTAGGCGTAGAAGTCCGAGGTAGCGGTACCGAGGTAGGCGCCGTCGTGGAAGAACAGCACCTGCGAAGGGGAACTGGCTGTTCCACCGGGTGTTTCGGCCATCATCCACAGCAGCTGCGGGCATTCTCCGGCCGCATCGGTGGAGGCTCCCGCGACCCAAGGGTCGCCGTTCGGCGTGGTGTTTCCGAGTGAGGCGAGAGCGTCGGAGGCCACCGACGAGGAGGGATCCAGGCACGGGCCGGTGTGGTCTTCCGGAACCGGTGAAGCGACGGGGGTGTCGTCGGGTGTGGGTGTGGCCTGAGGCCGGGCGGTGCCCTCGGCAGGTGCGGGCGCCGGGATGAATTCCGTCGCTCCGGGGGTCGTCGTTTGCTCGGCCGGCTCGGGTTTCTGCAGGCCATCGGCGTCGGCCGGAGTCGTGATCGGTGTTGTAGTCGTCGTTGTGAGGGTCGTGGTGTCGCTGCCACCGCATGCGGTGAGCAGGGCTGCGGCGGCAATGAGAGCGATCGATGCTCCGATTCGGCGGTTCGTCAACATCGCACCTTTCTTCGCGACACGGTGCCTGGGTTCATGGAGATCGTCGTCGACGAGTATGTATCCGTTAGCGACAGTTACGGATTCGTTACGGTGGGGAGGGAGATGCGTCTGTTGCGTCCGGTCTGGACCCGCGGCGACGGAGTTCGGCCTCAGCCCGTTCGAGGCCTCCGTGTTCGAGTGCGGCGAGCGGGGATTCGTCCTCCCAGACCACGGTGCCGCGCGCCCGGACTGTCACGCGCAGCGTTCCGGCCAGATGCTCGATCGAGCCGGCCACATTACGGCGCTCCGCGGGAAGCGGTACCGGCAGCACGTGCGCACGTCCGAGTGGGGCGTTCCCTTCGATCTCGACGCTCCACAGAAGGTTTCCGCCGCGCAGTGACCACGATTCGTCGGTGACGTGGGCGCGGATCGGGGACACCACCGGATTGCCGAGCCGGATGACGCGGCCACCCGGCAGCGCCACTACGACGGCAGTCACGGTCGTGCGTAGGAGCCCGGTGTGGATCTCTCCGCCGGCGAAGGCCACGCACGCCGAGGAATCCCTGAAGCCCTGCGCCTGCCCCCACCACCAGGAGTCCGGGAAACCGCCTCGTCCCCAATTCTTCTCGCCGTATACCTGCGCGCCGTCGAGTTCCCACACCTCATCGCCCAGCACCGCGCGACCCTCCGCATACCCGCCGAGCAGCCACGGATGCCAATACTGATTCAATGCGGGCACCGACTGGAACACGCTCGAACCACCGAATCGGCGCCGTGGCCACGGCAGGCTCGGGGTGATGCGGACATCGAGCTGTGCGTCGTGCCCGAGATCCATCCGCACGCGGTCCGCGCCGCCGCTGAATGCGACACCGGCCAGGGCACCCAACCTGCTCGGATGCGCGGTGCCCTCCGGATGCGCTTCGGTGCGGAGGAATCCGCCCGGATGCGCTGCCAGCCCGAGCGTCGCCCAGTTCCCGTCGGGCGCCCGGTTGATCCCGCACAGCGCGATGACCACCCTCCCGGTGTCGGGCTGGGTGAACCGCCAGAAATAGCCCTCCATGGCCACGTCGTGCGCGGTGAGCAGGTCGCCGAACGGCAGGGTCGCGCCGCCTTCGCGGTACCGCCTGAGCAGCGACACCCCTTTATCCCAATCGTTCCGTCGCGGCGGCGATGTCGTCGAGATCCTGACGCATCGCTTTCGTGGTCGCGCGCTTCGCGAGTGGACCGGCAACCGTCATCAGCAGTTGCGCCGCGGCGCCGAGTGGGCCGGAGACGCCCGAGAACTCCATCGTCAGATCCGTTCCGGCCGATGTGGGCGTCAGCTCGAAGATCGTCCGGTAGCGCGCGCGACCGGATTCTGCGGTGACGACGGTGCGTTGCGCGGGCACCGCCTCCACGACCTGCATCTCCTCGGTCGCGGCCTTGCCGAACATCACCCGTGTCTCGCGCCACCGGGTTCCGACCCGGTACTCGCCGTCGTCGAGGCGTTCGACGGAAGTGACGCCACGGAGCGTCTCCGGAGCGGCGTCGAGGTCGGTCAGAACAGCCCACACCGCGCTCGGCGGCGCAGCGATCGATCGCGTGAGAGTGATTCGTTGTTCCACAGATTCGCCTTTCGTGGGGGATTCCCGTTCACAGCCGCAGCGACGTCTCCTGCAGGCCCGGGGCGTTGCCGCGTCGCCGGAACCACTCGATTCCGAACGCTGCGTTCAACTGGTCTTCGGACATGGCGAGCATCGGGCCGAAATCGCCGATCTGAGACTCGTGGGCACGCATGGCGGCGACCTTCGCGGCGATGGTGCCGGTGACATCGACGGCGGTGGTGAGTTCGGATTCGGGTAGACCGAACGTGTCGAGGTCGGGCGGTTGTGCCTCGCTCGTCACCTCGGGGTTCGCCGCCAACAGCCGTCGCAGGTGATCGCGATTCATGGCCGACTCGTACACCGCGTCGTGACCGGTCGATTCCGCTGCCCGAACCCCGACACGGTGGACCTGGATGTGATCGGGATGCCCGTAGCCGCCGTCGGGGTCGTAGATGGTGACCGAGTCGGCGCGTTCGGCTTCGATTATCGATGCCAATCGCGCGGCCGCCTCGCCCACGTCGACGTTCGCGAAGGCCGCCGCATTGCCGTTCTCCGGGGTCCCCGCCATCCCCGAATCCGGATATCCGAGCTGCACGAGCCGCGCCACTCCGAGCGCCTCCGCGGATCGTTCGAGCTCCCGCATCCGACGATCCGCAAGCGATTCACCCGCAGACAGCAGCCCCGGAGGGTGCTCACCGGCCGCCCCGTCCGTCGCGACGACGAGGACCACGCGGTGGCCCGCGTCGGCGGCCAGCCGCATCACTCCGCCCGTGGTGAAGACCTCGTCGTCGGGGTGCGCGTGAAAACAGACCAGAACGCTCATATTCTGCATGCTGGCACGGTGCGGCCGTGCGCGGTACCGAGAGAGGAAATCCCACAGAGGTGTCACAGAAATCGGGCGGTTCCTACCGCGATCTGTTCACTGCGCCGGGTTCCGTCGCATTCTGTGCGGCAGGTTTCGTAGCGCGCCTGCCGATCGCGATGATCGGGATCGGCATCGTCACGATGTTCTCGCAATTGCGCGGCGACTACGCGCTCGGCGGCGCGCTGTCGGCGGTATTCGCGTTGTCGTACGCACTCCTGACACCTCTGGTGTCGCGGTCGGTCGACCGGCTCGGTCAGTACCGCGTCCTGCCCGCGGCCGCGACGATCAGTGCGGCCGCCACTCTCACGATGCTCCTGGGTGTGCGGTTCGAGTGGCCTGTGCCGCTGCTGTTCCTGTGCGCGATCCCGGCAGGTCTGATGCCGACGATCGGGGCGATGGTGCGCTCCCGCTGGACCCAGCTCTACGGAGGGACATCGCAGTTGCGCACGGCGTTCGCACTCGAAGCGGTGATCGACGAGTTGTGTTTCATCGTCGGCCCGGTCCTGTCCGTCGGACTCAGCATCGCATTGTTTCCCGAGGCAGGCCCATTGCTGGGCGCCATCCTGCTTCTGGTGGGCACGTTCGTTCTCGCAGGGCTGCGCGGAACCGAGCCGCCGGTACAGTCCCGCACGGCCGAGATGCCGAGCGTCAACCTGTTACGGATGCCGGTGCTCGTCGCGCTCATCGCCGTCATGTTCGCGATGGGTGTGATCTTCGGGGTCATCGATGTCGTCGGGGTCGCGTTCACCGCGGAACACGGTGTGCCCGGAGCAGCGACCGTCGTGGTCGCGTTGTTCGCCTTCGCCTCGGCGCTCAGCGGCATCATCTTCGGTGCACGAGCGACGACATCGTCGCTGACCCGGCAACTGCTGATCGCGACCGCCCTGGTCGCACTGCTGCTGTGGCCGCTGCTGCTCGCCGGATCCGTACCCGTGCTCGCGATGCTGTACCTGCTCGCCGGCTCGGCGATTTCGCCGACGATGATCGTCGCGACGTCGCTCACCCAACAGATCGTGCCGTCCGATCGGCTCACGGAGGCCATCACCTGGACCGTGGCGGGTCTCGGTGTGGGCGTGGCTGCGGGGTCGGCCCTCGTCGGCCAGGTCATCGACCGGGTCGACGCAGGTGCGGGATACGGGGTCGGTGTCGTGGCAGGCCTGATCGCGGTGGCATGCGCGGCCGGGATCCACCTGCGCGCGCGGCTACAGTGACCGCCATGACAGTGCGCGAAGTCTCCAGCAGCGATGGCACCCCGATCGTCTACCGCACGTTCGGGCCGGAATCCGCCCGTCCGCTCGTACTCCTGCACGGCTGGGCGCAGTCGTCGCGATGCTGGGGCGAGGAAGTCCTCGGCGATCTCGCACGCAACTTCCGGGTCATCGCCCTGGATCTGCGCGGCCACGGGTACAGCGGGGCTCCGCGCGAGGGCTACGACAACTCCGAGAACTGGGCGGCGGACGTGCATGCGGTGCTCGAGGCCGAGAACGCGGACGATGCGGTGCTGCTCGGGTGGTCCTACGGGGGCCTGGTGATCTGCGATTACCTCACGAAGTACGGCTCCGCGAAGGTGTCCGGTGTGGTGCTCGTCGGCGCGATCACGAGCATCGGACGCGGAGAAAGAGGTGGAAAGGTCGGCGCGGCAATGCGCGCCGCGATCCCCGCAGCGATGTCGGAGAAGCCGCGCGAGGCGATCGCGGCGCTCGGCTCGTTCGGGAACGCGCTGACAGGACCGCCCCAAGGGAAGGGCGTGGTGTCGCAGGCGTTGTTCGGTGCCTCGCTCAGCACCGCTCCCCACGTGCGTGCCGCGCTGTTCGACCGGTCCGTGAGCAATGACGACCTGCTCCGCAGCCTCGAGATCCCGGTTCTCCTCCTGCACGGCACCGCGGATTCGGTGGTGGATGTATCCGCAGCACGCCATGCCGAGTCGTTGCTCCCCAACGCGTCGACGTCCTATTGGGAGGGGGTCGATCACGGTCCGTTCGTCGAGGATCCCGCGCGGTTCGTGGCCGAGGTGACCGAGTTCGTCGAGTCGGTCGACGCATAGCCGGCATGGAGGTCGATTCCTGGCGGGACCGACCGGCAAGGCAGTATGGAGGGGTGACGTCCCAGCCCAGCCGCCCGCACCGCGTGGCGGTGATATCGGTCCACACCTCGCCGCTGGCCCAGCCCGGCACAGGCGACGCCGGTGGCATGAACGTGTACGTCCTGCAGACCGCAATCCAACTGGCGCGTCGCGGCGTGGAAGTGGAGATATTCACCCGCGCGACGTCGTCGGCCGATCCGGCCGTGCAGCATGCCGCTCCTGGCGTTCTGGTACGCAATATCGAGGCAGGACCGTTCGAAGGCCTGGACAAGCACGATCTGCCCACGCAGTTGTGTGCTTTCGCGGCAGGCGTCCTGCGGGAGGAAGCCCGGCACCCCCAGGGTTATTACGACCTGGTGCACTCGCATTACTGGCTGTCGGGCCAGGTCGGGTGGCTTGCCCGCGATCGCTGGGGAGTGCCGCTGGTCCACACCGCACACACGTTGGCGGCGGTGAAGAACGCCTCCCTGGCCGCAGGCGACAAGCCGGAATCCGCAGCGCGCCAGATCGGGGAACAGCAGGTCGTCGCCGAATCGGACCGGATGGTCGCGAACACCACCGATGAGGCCGCCGCGCTCGAACGCATCTACGGTGCTGATCGGTCGCGGATCGACGTCGTCGCGCCGGGAGCGGACTTGTCGCGTTACCGTCCGGGCGACCGGGATGTTGCGCGGGCCGAACTCGGGCTCGATCCTCGAGAGACGATCGTGACGTTCGTCGGCCGGATCCAGCCGCTCAAGGCTCCCGATGTGCTGCTGCGCGCTGCGGCGCAGGCGATCGCGGATGCGCCCGACATTCCGTTGCGAGTGCTCGTTGTCGGCGGACCGTCGGGAAGCGGGCTCGAACGACCGGATTCACTGATCGAGCTCGCCCGTGATCTCGGGATCGCCGCGCAGGTGACATTCATGCCTCCCCAGCCGTCCGAACGTCTCGCCCAGGTATACCGGGCCTCGGATCTCGTTGCTGTGCCGAGCTATTCGGAATCGTTCGGGCTCGTGGCGATCGAAGCGCAGGCCTGCGGGACCCCGGTCATCGCGGCCGATGTAGGCGGACTCGGTGTCGCGGTGCGAGGTGGTGAGACCGGTGTGCTCGTGGGCGGACATCGCATCGACGACTGGGCGGCCGCGCTGGGGTCGCTCGTTTCCGACCCGGGCAGGCTCGCCGCATATGCGGCGGCCGCGCCGAAGCACGCCGAGAACTTCTCGTGGGAACACACTGCGGAGGGCCTGCTCGAGAGCTACCGGCGCGCAGGTATGCGTCGGAACCGGGTGCCCGGTTCGACCGAGTATTCGTTGCGCAGGCAGCGGGGATTGTGGAAGTTGCGTCGTACGAGCGGAGTGAAGGCGTGAGTGAACGGCTGAGCGAACTGATCGAGGCGACACTGCGCGATCGGGAGCTGGAGTTCTCGACGAAGGAGGGCGGCCATTTCGTGGTCGAACTGCCCGGTGAGAACAAGCTGAAGACCACCACACTGCTGACCGTCGGAACGCACGGTCTCCGCGTCGAGGCGTTCGTGTGCCGCAAGCCCGACGAGAACTTCGAGGGTGTCTACAAATATCTGCTGCGGCGCAATCGCCGGTTGTACGGGGTGGCGTACACCCTCGACAAGATCGGCGACATCTATCTCGTCGGCAGGTTCTCGGAGGGATCCGTCACTGCGGAGGAACTCGACGCAGTGCTCGGTCAGGTCCTCGAGGCCGCCGACTACGATTTCAACATCATTCTCGGGATCGGCTTCCTCACGTCGATCAAGCGAGAATGGGAGTGGCGCGTCTCCCGCGGTGAATCTCTGCGCAATCTCGAACCGTTCCGGCACCTCATCGAGCAGGAGACCGGGACGGATTTCGAACCGCCGAGTAGTACCGGCAAATAACGTCACACTTCGGATTCGACGCGATTCGGACGCATTTGTATTGTCCGATTCGAGAGGTCTGTAGAGGATTATTTTGTGACGGTCCCCACATAATGATCGTGTAATTCCGTGTCGGATGTCAGTTGGTTCCATTTGCTCACCTGGTGAAACCCTGTTGATCAAGGATTTTTCTGCACGAATGTGCCAATAAACCGGTCCGTGACCTTTTCGTGATTGGCGTTTAACGTTGTTATCGACCGACAACGAACCGGTCGTTACACCGGACCCGCAGCCGCTGAATCTGCCCCGCGGGAAAACCGGATCAATACATACCCGAGGGGCAGTGCGAGACAAATCGGGTCGCCGACAATCCGGCGATCGATATCCGACCGACATTCGGTCCCGGGTCCCGCAAAAAGCAGCCGAGAGGATTCACCAGACATGGCACAGTTCAACATCAAGCGCACCCTGGGCACCGTCGCAACCGCGGCTGCCCTCGTCGTCACCCCCTTCGCCCTGGGAACCGGCACCGCGAGCGCAGCGTCCGGCAATTGGGATGCCGTCGCTCAGTGCGAGAGCGGCGGAAACTGGGCCATCAACACCGGTAACGGCTACTACGGCGGTCTCCAGTTCAGCCAGAGCACCTGGGAGGCATACGGCGGCAGCGGTGTTGCCAGCAACGCGTCGAAGGCCGAGCAGATCCGCGTTGCCGAGAACGTTCTCGCAGGCCAGGGCGCCGGTGCGTGGCCGGTCTGTGGTCAGTACCTCTGATCCGATCGCCTCTGAGCTGGTCGCTCCAGCAGATTTGTGGCCTGTCCCGCGCGTACCCCGTACGCGCGGGACAGTGCTCTCGAGGGGCTGGGGCTCTCGAGGGGCGCTGGGGGCTTTCGAGGGGCCGCGCGGCATGCTCACGCAAGCAGATGTGGCAGTCCGGAGCGATAGCGATCGGCGTCGATCTGTCTCAGCGGCTGCAGTTCGGCCGGCTCGTGCAGCGTGAACATCGCAGGCGGCGGCGCAGGGGAGTCGGCGGCATCGAGCAGAGCGCCGACTGCGGCACGGGCGGATTCGTTCGCAGACTCCATGGTTGCCAGGTCGATGTCGGTCCGCACGTAGTCGCCCGCCAGGAACAGATTCGGGATCGCAGTACGGGCATCGGGCCGATTCGCGTGTGATCCCACCGTATTGATCAGCAGCGGGGTGTCGTTGGTATTGCGGCCTTCCGCCGCATTCCAGCGCACGCCGGGATCGATGAACCACGACACGAGATCCTCGTCGCGAAGATTCTGTTCGCCGGTGTCGTCGAGACACATCTTCATCTGCGCCCAGGTCTCGCGAGCGATCTCCTCGCCCGTGCATTCTTTCGCGGTCTTGCCGTAGAGAATTCCGGGGGTGTCCCAATCGGAGATGTCGACCGAGAGGCAGTCGACCGCGCTGCCGTCGCCGTACCGGTCGGCGAACGATCCACGCCAGAACTGTGCTTGGCTGATCGACGTGAGCGCCCACGGCGTCCCGAGGTAGGCGACGTGTCCGGCGGCGATCGGAGTGGGCCTTCGCATGAAGTACTGGATTCCGACCATCCAATCGGTGGTCAGGTGCTGCATGAGTTCCAAACGTGGTTCGGCATCGAGCATCTCGTGTGACCACAGCGGAACGGCGCGTTCGACGGGCATCGCGGCGACGAACCAGTCGGCGTCGACCTGTGCGCGACTTCCCGCGGTGTCGACGACGCGGGCGCCGGTGATCTTCCCGCCTGACATGTCGAACCCTTCTGCTGCCCAGCCCATTTCGAACCTGACACCGAGGTCTCGCAACAGCTGGGCCCACGGGTCGATCCACGCTTCGTTCGTCGGTGCCGACAGGAGGCGATCGAGGTGTCCGTAGGTCGGCACGACACCCATCGCATTCCAGACGAAGGCCTGCCCCATGATGCCGATGGTGCGGGTGGAGACCCTGTCCGGACGCGCGGCCACGAGCTGCCGGGTCAATGCAGATACCAGAATGTCGTGATAGCCCTTCGACTTCCCCTCGGCTTCGAGTGTCTGCGACCACGTCTGATGTTCCCATTCGTGATCGCGGCGCTCGATACTGCTGGTCAAGAACATCGTGAGCTTCCGGAGGAAGACGGACAGTTCGTGCGGTGGGATGGCGCCGCCGAGTGAGAATGCGGCGGCAAGTGAACGCTGCAGCGACTCGGCGTCGTACACATCGAGCCGGTCGATGGCGCTCGGTGCCGTCAGATCCGGTCCTCCTGGGATCGACATGCGGAACGCCGGGCCCGCAACCAGATTGTCGAAGACTCCGTTCGGGTTGTGCGGAAAGGGGATTCGGCGCATCGTGTCGGGAATGTGCTGGTAGAAACCGGGAAAGAAGCGGAATCCGTGTTCGCCGGGAAGATCGAGACGCCCGCCTGCTGCGGTGCCCGGAGACGGCATGCTGCGGGCCTTGCCGCCGAGAGCGGTCGGTTCGAACACCGTCACCTCGAATCCGCGCTCGATGAGTTCGTGGGCTGCTGCGAGCCCGGCCATCCCGCCGCCGAGGACGGCGACACGGCGTCCGGTCGAACGGAGGGCGGGGGAGCGCGGTGCGATCCCGGCGTGTGGCCGGCTGTCGGCGATCCCGGGCAAGGCGGCCGCAGCGCCGAGTGCGCCGAATGCGGTCAGGACGGTGCGGCGGGTCATGCGGAATTCGGTCAACTGGATACCCCCGGTTCGCGGTGGCGCCTGTCGGGCGGCGCCCGACAGGTATGGCAACGCGCGTTGTCAGATATAGCGGACATTCGACGCGCCCGTGGAGGAATCGCCCACGCGATCGTGTCAGGATTGGAGCCATGAGTATCGGAACACTTGTTCTGCTCCGCCACGGCGAGAGCGAATGGAACGCGATGAACCTGTTCACCGGCTGGGTGGACGTGCACCTCACCGACAAGGGCGTGGCCGAGGGCAAGCGTGCAGGCGCCCTGCTCGCAGAGCAGAACGTCCTCCCCGACGTTCTCTACACCTCGCTGCTGCGTCGTGCGATCAGCACCGCGAACTTCGCTCTCGATGCTGCGGACCGCCACTGGATCCCGGTGGTGCGCGACTGGCGACTCAACGAACGTCACTACGGCGCCCTGCAGGGCAAGAACAAGGCCGAGATCAAGAGTGAGTTCGGTGAGGAGCAGTTCATGCTCTGGCGCCGCAGCTACGACACTCCTCCGCCTGCGATCGAGCCCGGTTCGAAGTACAGCCAGGACCAGGATCCGCGCTACGCAGGCGTCGACGAGGTGCCGCTGACCGAGTGCCTGCAGGACGTCGTCACCCGGCTGATCCCGTATTGGGAAGAGACCATCTCGAAGGACCTGCTGGCGGGTAGGACGGTGCTGGTCACCGCGCACGGAAACTCGCTGCGGGCCCTGGTCAAGCATCTCGACGGAATCTCCGACGACGACATCGCCGGGCTGAACATCCCGACCGGTATCCCGCTGCGTTACGACCTCGACGAGAATCTGCGTCCGCTCAATCCCGGCGGAACCTACCTCGACCCCGAGGCTGCCGCGGCGGGCGCTGCTGCGGTCGCGAACCAGGGTGCGAAATAGGTGTGAACAGGCAAACCGGACCCCGCGTGACTCTCCGTCGCGCGGGGTCCGGCAAACTTCGGGTGAACACCGGACCAACCGTTGAAAAATGGCTTGTGACGTGCAGTGAGTGTTGACGACCCCCTGTGGCTGCACGGACAGGTGTCATTACGATTCGAATCGTGAATGTTCTGCAGATCGTCCTGGTGGCCGTTGTCGCCGCAATCCTGGGCGCACTGCTCGCCGCCTCAGTGATGTGGTCGCGCCGACGTAGCGACCGAGGCAGCGACGACGAACTCACGATGGCGACCGTGCTGGACCGCGTCGTATACGGCGCCTCCACCGGTATCGCAGTCGTCGACAAGTTCCACGACGTCATTCTCTACAACCCGCGCGCCGAGGAACTCGGCCTGGTGAGCCGACGGCTCCTCGATGAACGCGCATGGATCGCCGCAGGCCGGGTCCTCGATGACGGGACGACTGTCGAAATCGACCTCAGCCGGAAGAGCCCGCACGGACGCGACCGTGTCGCGGTGCGTTGCGTCGCCAGAAAGCTGCTCGACGACGATCCGCGTTTCGTGGTGCTCTACGCATACGACGACTCCGAGCAGGTCCGGATGGAAGCCACCCGCCGGGATTTCGTTGCCAACGTCAGCCACGAACTCAAGACTCCGGTGGGCGCGATGGCGTTGCTGGCCGAGGCCCTGCTCGAGTCCGTCGACGACCCGGGGAGCGTGCGCCACTTCGGGCAGCGGGTCCAGAGCGAAGCGACCCGGCTCGGCAACATGGTCACCGAGTTGATCGCGTTGTCGCGGTTGCAGGGCGCCGAGAAGCTCCCGGACCTCGAGGAGGTCGATGTCGACACGGTGATCGATGATGCCCTCGACCGCACCCGGCTCACCGCCGAGAACGCGAACATCGAGATCAACACCGACCGTCCGAACGGATATCAGATGCTCGGCGATCATCTCCTGCTGGTGACGGCGCTGACCAACCTGATCGAGAACGCGATCGCCTATTCCCCGCCGGGCAGTCCGGTGACGGTGAGCAGATCGCTGCGCGACGGTTGTGTCGCGATCGCGGTCACCGATCGGGGGATCGGGATCGAACGTCAGGACCAGGAGCGCGTCTTCGAGCGCTTCTTCCGCGTCGACAAGGCGCGGTCGCGGGCAACGGGTGGTACCGGCCTCGGTCTGGCGATCGTCAAGCACGTCGCGGCGAACCACCACGGCGAAATAGTGCTGTGGAGCAAGCCGGGAACAGGCTCGACATTCACACTGCTCATCCCCGCCCATTTCGAGAAGGGCGACGACGAGCCCGCCGCAACGCGGCACGATACGACGGTCGGGCAATGAGTCCGATCGGATCCGCACCCGGAATCGGGTGGCATACGACAGAGAATCAACGGAGGACGCAACGGTGACGCGTGTGCTGATCGTGGAAGACGAGGAGTCGCTGGCGGATCCGCTCGCATTCCTGCTGCGCAAGGAGGGGTTCGAGACGACGATTGCGGGGGACGGGCCCACAGCGCTGGCAGAGTTCGACCGGGGTGGGGCGGACATCGTCCTGCTCGACCTGATGCTCCCGGGCATGAGCGGTACCGATGTGTGCAAGCAGCTGAGGAGCCGTTCGGGCGTGCCGGTCATCATGGTGACCGCGCGTGACAGCGAAATCGACAAGGTCGTGGGACTCGAACTCGGCGCCGACGATTACGTGACCAAGCCGTACTCGGCGCGGGAGCTCATCGCCCGGATCCGTGCGGTATTGCGTCGAGGCGCCGACCCGGACGTCGAGATCGGGCAGGATGACGCGGTGCTTGCCGCCGGTCCGGTGCGCATGGACGTCGACCGGCACGTCGTGCAGGTCAACGGCGAGGACGTGGCCCTGCCCCTCAAGGAATTCGATCTGCTCGAGTACCTGCTGCGCAACTCGGGGCGCGTTCTGACTCGTGGGCAGCTCATCGACCGAGTCTGGGGGGCCGATTACGTCGGCGATACGAAAACCCTCGATGTCCACGTCAAGCGGTTACGTTCGAAGATCGAGACCGATCCCGCGAAGCCGCAGCACCTGGTGACCGTGCGGGGGCTGGGTTACAAGCTGGAGGGCTGACGCCCGAGGCGCCCGGCGCGTGGTTTCGGTAGCCGGAGCCATCGAAACCACGCGCGGGTTCAGCGGTGCTCGGCGGCCGCGGTGGCCGGATGGATCGCGATCAGTCCGAGACCCTCGCGGCGCTTGCACAGCCGGGCGAGTTCGTCGTAGGCCGGTTTCCCGATCAGTTCCCGGAGTTCGGGTGCGTACGACTGCCACACCGGCTTCGCACCGACATGTGCATCGGGCGAGCCGGAGCAGTACCAGTCCAGATCGTGGCCGCCCTCACCCCAGCCTCGCCGGTCGAATTCGGTGATCGCGGTGCGCAGAATCTCGGTGCCGTCCGGTCGTTCGACCCAGTCCTGGGTCCGGCGGATGGGAAGTTGCCAGCACACGTCCGGCTTCATCTCGAGCGGTTCGATTCCGCGGCGCAACGCCATCTTGTGCAGCGCGCAGCCCACGCCGCCTGCGAAGCCCGGACGGTTGAGGAAGATGCACGCGCCCTTGTGGCGGCGGGTGCGAAGCGCGGGCTCGTCCTCGAGTTCGTCCTCCTCGAGATAGCCCTTCTTCCCGAGGCCCTTCTCCATGAATTGCCAGTCGTCGGGAGTGAGATGCTTCACGGCTCCGGCCAGCTTCTTCCGGTCGTCGCTGTCGGTCAGGAACGCGCCGTGCGAGCAGCATCCGTCGTCGGGTCGCTCGGCGATGATGCCTTGGCATGCGGGCGTCCCGAACACGCAACTCCACCGGGAGAGCAGCCAAGTCATGTCTGCAGCGATTATGTGTTCGTCATTGTCGGGGTCGGTGAACTCGACCCATTCGCGTGGAAAGTCGAGGGGAACTTCTGGGGCCGGAACGAGCTTGGGCCGAGTTCCGGACGTACCTGCTGTCACAACTCCTGACGGTAGACCCAGTACCGTATCAATGTGCGCCTAGGGGTACTCGACGTCGGAAGCAACACCGTTCATCTGCTGGTGGTGGACGCCCATCGTGGCGGCCATCCCACACCCATGAGCTCGACCAAGGCAACGCTGCGGTTGTCCGAGAACATCGACGACGACGGGAACCTGACGGTCTCCGGTGCCGATCGGCTCGTGGAGACGGCAGAGGAGTTCGCAGGCATCGCCGCAACCTCCGGCTGCGGCGAACTCATGGCGTTCGCCACCTCGGCGGTCCGCGACGCCGGAAATTCGGAGGAGGTTCTGGCCCGGGTTCGGAACGAGGCCGGGGTGAACCTCGATGTGCTGTCCGGTGTCGACGAGGCCCGATTGACGTTCCTTGCGGTGCGCCGCTGGTACGGATGGAGTGCCGGTCGCATTCTCAATCTGGATATCGGTGGCGGCTCGCTCGAGCTGACCTTCGGTGGTGACGAGGATCCCGACGTGGCGTACTCGCTGCAATTGGGTGCCGGACGCCTGACCCGGGACTGGTTCCGGGACGATCCTCCCGGCAAGCGTCGTATTGCGGCGTTACGCGACTGGCTCGATGCCGAACTCGCGGGGCCGACGAAGCATCTGCGTAGTGCAGGCGACCCCGATCTTTGCGTCGCGACTTCCAAGACTTTCCGTACACTGGCACGGTTGACGGGTGCAGCACCCTCGTCGGCGGGTATTCGTGTCCGACGAACGTTGACGGCGAGCGGTCTGCGGCAACTGATCGCGTTCATCTCGCGGATGACCACCTCGGACCGCGCGGAGCTCGAAGGCGTGAGCTCGGACCGGTCCCAGCAACTCGTCGCAGGTGCACTGGTGGCCGAAGCAAGTATGCGGGCGCTCGGGGTGGAGACCTTGGAGATCTGCCCGTGGGCGTTGCGTGAGGGTTTGATTCTTCGGAAGCTCGACACTGAGATGGGCGGGGAACTGGTGGTGGCATCCAAGTGACCGACAGCAAGGGCACGGATACCGGACAGATATCGGTAGCGGAACTGCTCGCGCGTAACGGCAAGAAGGTCGGTACGCGCAGCAGCGGCGGTGGCCGTCGCCGCCGCGGCACCTCCGGTGGTATCTCGGTTGCGGAACTGACCGGCGAAATACCGATCACCCGGCCGGCCGCCGAAGCGCAGCCGACCGCGACGCCGGAGTCCGGGCGCGGTTCGGCCGGGGACGATCGCAGTCCACAGGCACCTGCGGTGGCGACCCCCAGGACGCCGAAGGTGGAGCCTGTCGTTCCCGAGACACCGAAGGTCGAGCCGGTCGTGCCCGCTACCCCGAAGGTAGTGGCACCGGAGTTGTCGACCCCGGTGCCACCGTCTGCCAACGAGCTGACGACGATCACCTCGACTGTGGCCGACGCGGAGGCGACGACTGTGACACCCGCTGTTGTCGAGCCGGTCGCTGCCGACCCCGTGGTCCGCACGCCGACGGTCCGCAAACCCGCCGCCGGCAAGACCGAGTTCGGGCAGACCGCCGCGCCGGATCGTCCGGGCACGAACGCGGATGGCGCCAAGGTCGAATCGCCGACCGAGGTCATCCGTCCGGAGGCTCTACCCCGTCGAGCCAGGGCGCACCTGGACAATGTGACCGGGTCCGTCCCTGTGGTCAAGCAGGCATCGCCGTCGCCGCGTGTATCCGAGACCCCCGAGCCTCGACTGCTTTCCGGCCCGGCAAGCGATCTCCAGGGCACCGCCGCGGACAACGAGGACGACGAGACCACGACCATCGGTGTTGCGGAGGACGAGGGGGGCGGCAAGTCGCCTTCCAAGAGCAAGTTCCCGTCGAAGAACAAGGCTGCGCCGAGCAAGCCCTCCGGCAAGGCCGCTTCGGGTAGCGGGGCAGCAGCGAAGGGCACCTCCGGCAAAAGCAAGCCCGACACCGATTCGGACGACGTCGTCGACGGGTCTGGGAGCAGTGCCAAACAGTGGCTGTTGCTCGTCGGCGAGAGTATCGCCGCGATCGTCGTCGGCGGTCTGTTGTTCAAGGGCTTCGAGAAGCTGTGGGACATGATGCCGTGGGTGGCGTTCGGTCTGGCGTTGCTCGTGATCGTCGGCCTCGTGGCACTGGTGCGGGTTCTGCGCCGTACGGACGACATCACCAGCCAGTTGATCGCTGTCGGGGTCGGAGCGTTCGTGGCGTTCGGTCCGCTGTTGTTCCTACTGCCCAACGGATGAGGCTGCGGTCGTGGTGACAGCGCGGCGAATCCCGGTGGGGTTGTCGACGGCTTCGGTGTATCCGGAGAACACCGAGGCGGCGTTCCGGTTCGCCGCCGACCTCGATTACGACGGGGTCGAACTCATGGTCTGGGCGGACCCGGTGAGTCAGGACCCGGGGTCGGTCCTGCGGCTCGTGCGCAAATACGGAGTTCCCGTCCTCGCAGTGCATGCGCCGTGCCTGCTCATCTCTCAGCGGGTCTGGGGTGCGGATCCGGTGGCGAAGCTCGGACGGTCGGTCGAAGCGGCCGAGATCCTCGGTGCATCGACCGTGGTGGTACATCCGCCTTTCCGCTGGCAACGTCGATATGCCGAAGGATTCGTCGATCAGGTGAAGACTCTCGAGCAGGGCAGCCACGTATCTGTGTCTGTCGAGAACATGTACCCGATGCGTGCGGACGTGCTGTTCCGCGACCGGGGTACCGATCGTCTGCGGCGCCGTGGCGGTCCCGGCCCGGCAGTGTCGGCCTACAGTCCGTCGCTCGATCCGACCGACACCGGCTTCGACCACTACACGCTCGACCTGTCGCACACTGCCACTGCGGGGATGGATGCGCTCGCGCTCGCAGCCCGGATGGGGGCGGGGCTCAATCACCTGCACCTCGCAGACGGTCGAGGGTCGTCGATGGACGAACACATGATCCCGGGGGACGGCGAACAGCCCTGCGCGGACGTGTGTAGGCAACTCGCCGGCAGCGACTACGCGGGCCAGGTCGTGCTCGAAGTGAGTACGCAGAGCGCGCGGACCCGGTCCGAGCGGTCGGTGATGCTCGGTCGGGCGCTCTCGTTCGCGCGAGAGCATCTCGACCGCCCCGCGCAGAGCGCGATCGCCCCTGGTCCCGAGCGCCCGCGTGCGGCAGATGTCGTTCGGGTCCCGCATGCGGAGGCAGCGCGGGTTCCGGGTGGCTCCGAGGTGTCAGAGGGCGCCGATCCCGGCGCAGAGAACCGCGACACCTGAGATCACGACACCGACGGTCAGCGACGCGGCGCCGAGCCACACCGAGGCCATCATCCGGCCCGGGCGTGTGGGATCCGTGCCGAGAACCGAGAGGAAGAAGCCGGCCGGAATGAGGATCGCGGAGATCAGCACGGCGATGGACCCTGCCGCTCCCCATCCCGGTGATGCACCCGTGACTCCGGTGGTAACGGCGACCAGGATGCCGAGCGTCACGAGGACTCCGGCGTGCGCGTGGCCCGCGCGGAAGAAGGACTTCTGAAGGTCGTTGACGGGTACGCCGCCGTGTGCGATGCGCAGTAGGAAGGTTCCCCCGAAGGCGATACCTGCAACGGTCAGCAGTGTGACCCCGACGGCGATGACGAGCACGGGGTGCATGGGATGCCCCTCTCTCCATATCAGATACTACAGCTATCCAATATTGGATAGCTGTAGTATCTGATGTCAACAGCAAATCGGAGGTGACATGCGAATCTCGGAATTGGCGGCGCGTAGCGGTGTGCCGCTGGCCACCGTGAAGTACTACCTGCGCGAGGGGCTGCTGATGCCGGGCCACGCAACGAGCGCCACGCAGGCCCGATACGACGACGAGCACGTACGCCGACTCGGTTTGATTCGCGCGCTCGCAGGTCAGGGGCTGCCGCTCGACAAGATCAAGGCAGTGGTGGCGCTCGCTGAGAATCCGGACGAGGATCTGTTCGTCACTCTCGGCAAGGCGGTGATGGCGCTCCCCCCGTATGTCGACAACCCACCCGACGCCGACTATCCCCGCACTCGTGCACTGCTCGAACGGCTCGGGCAGTTGTACGACCCGAAGTTCACTGCGGTCGCCCAACTCGAAGCTGCGCTCGCAGCACTCGACTCGGCCGGTCTGACCATGTCCGATCGACGCATCGACGTCTACGGCGAGCACATCCGCGAGATTGCCGACCTCGACGTCGACCTTCTTCCGACGAGGACTCGGCAGGAAACCGTCGAAGCTGCCGTGCTGGGCACCGCGTTGTACGAACCGGTACTCGCCGCGATGCGGCGTCTCGCGCACCAGCACCGTGCCGCCCGGATCTTCGCCGCGGCGGCAGACACCGACCAGCCAGGCTCCACAGAACCCGCTCGAAACCCGCAGGAGATCCAGTGACCACCGACCATCCGTTCCGTGACCTGACCACACTCACGGCCGCCGGCGAGGGCGCCTGGTCGGCGCACATCGCACCCACCTGGACCATCGGACCCAAGGTGCACGGCGGCTGCCTGCTCGCAGTGAGCGCAGCCGCAGCCCGCCGCGCCGGAATCGAGGCCGGAGCCGACCCCGCCGTCCAACCTCTCGCCGTGAGCGCGTCCTTCGTATCCGCGCCCGACCCGGGCGAGGTCGAGATCACCACCGTGGTCCGGAAGCTGGGTAAGCAGGTCTCCGTCGTGGACGCCACAATCGGACAGGGTGGCCGTGTCGCGGTGCGCGCGAGCATCACGCTCGGCGTGCCCGACGGCGGCGAGCCGCGGCACGCCGTACCGCATCCCGCGACCGAGATGCCCGCTTCGCCGCCCGAGGATGTTGTGGTGGTCACTCCTGACCATCCGATGGGGCAGATCGTGAACCTGTGCGGGTCCGTCGACATCCGTGTCGACGAGTCGACCGCCGGATTCCTCCGCGGTGACCAGGACGGCGATCCACGGATCGCGATGTGGACCAAGCTCCGCCCCGTCGATGAGGCGGACCTCGACACGCTGGCCCTGTTCGCACTCATGGCAGGAGACATCTCGGCGCCCGTGACGATGAATCGCGGCATGTTCGGGTGGGCACCCACCGTGCAGCTGACCGTATATCTGCGCGCGCTTCCCGCGCCGGGCTGGCTGCGCGTGACCAATGAAAGCATCGTGCTCGGGCAGACATGGTTCGAATCGGATCACACCGTGGTCGATTCGTCGGGGGCAGTGGTGGTGCAGTCCCGCCAGCTCGCGATGATTCCGCGCTGACCCGATCCGCCTTCGAAAAAGCGGCGGTCCATCGACCGCGGGACTGCGATGCGTGCCACACAGGGGACCCGTGGCACGCTGTCACCCATGACGAGAATTGCGGTGATCGGTGGCGGCAGAATCGGTGAGGCCCTGATCTCGGGGCTGCTGCAGAACGGCTACGCCACCAAGGACCTCGTGGTGGTCGAGAAACTGCCCGAGCGTGCAGATGAACTGGCGCGTGCGTATGCGATCCGCGTCACCGACGGCACGGCCGACGCGGTCGAGGGCGCCGACGTGATCGTCGTGGCGGTCAAACCCGGCGACGTCGACCCGGTGATCGCCGACGTGGCCTCGGCGGATCTCGACAACGACACCGAGCAGATCGTCGTTTCGCTCGTCGCGGGCGTCACCACCGCCCAGTACGAGAACAAACTCCCCGCAGGTGCTCCCGTCGTCCGAGTGATGCCCAACACCCCGATGCTCGTCGGGCAGGGCGCGAGCGTGCTTGCCGCAGGACGCCACGTGAAGGGCGAACACCTCGACCTCGTGCGTGAGTTGCTCGGATCGGTGGGCACCGTTTCGGTCGTACCCGAATCGCAGATGGATGCCGTCACCGCGGTCTCGGGCTCCGGCCCCGCGTACTTCTTCCTCGTCGCCGAGGCGATGATCGACGCGGGCGTCGCGCTCGGGCTCAGCCGCGCCGTCGCCACGGACCTCGTGGTGCAGACCATGACCGGCTCCGCGGCAATGCTCGCCCGATCCGGAGAGAACGCGGCGGATCTGCGTGCAGCCGTGACGTCGCCCGGAGGTACGACGGCCGCAGCGATCAGAGAATTCGAGCGGGGCGGGATCCGTACCGCGTTCTACGACGCGCTCGAGGCCGCGCGGCAACGATCGGTGCAGCTAGGCACCCGTTCCGACTAGCCGAACATCGGGTGGACGGGCCGCGCGACACGCCGTACTGGTGTGACAGAAGTGGAATTGGTGGCCGTCATCGTCGCACAGGAACCATTCGTCACGCTAAGCTCGAATGAGCACGTGCGTGTCTGTTCCGCCGGAGGGGAAGCCGGCGGCGCGGACGTGCCGGAGGTGTGTAATGGTTTCAGGAAATACACCGTCGAAGGGTCAACCCCAAGACGGACAGTCGGTCCTCGCAGGTACCCAATTCCTGACGGTCGCCGAAGTGGCGTCGTTGATGAGGGTGTCGAAGATGACCGTGTACAGGCTTGTACACAGCGGTGAACTGCCTGCTGTGCGCGTTGGACGCTCGTTCCGGGTGCACGCAAAGGCGGTTCACGACTATCTCGAGACATCGTATTTCGACGTCGGGTAACCCCGGCTCGGAAGGCTGTGGGAGCACGGAGCGGACCTCGATTTCATCCGGTCGTTCCTGCACCGGTACGATTGCAATTCGTCGTACCGGTCAGCCGGTGTCGTGAGGCGCTGAGCTCGTCACCACGAGGCCCAGCGTCCGACAGAAGAAGGCGTACGTCACCGGCGTGCGCAGGAACGCTATAAGAACGCGAGGGAACCCACATGGGGTCTGTGATCAAGAAGCGCCGCAAGCGCATGTCGAAGAAGAAGCACCGCAAGCTGCTCCGCCGCACTCGCGTGCAGCGTAGGAAACTCGGCAAGTAGGCCGCTGTCGATCATCGGCATGCGAGCTGCCGCCGGTAGCAGTACTGCCTGACGAATGCCCGTCACCCATGGTGGCGGGCATTCGACGTTTCTGCACGGTGAGCAACCGGACGTTTACCCGGGTGTCATGCGATGTTGCCGATGTCACCGTATTGTTGTAGCGCATACCGTCCTGCGGTCGAGGTGGGATCGCCGACGGAGATGTTCTGCAAGCAGGGGGTGCTGTGACTTCACACGGGCGACAGGCCGAGCCGCCAGGTGTCGTATTGGTGACGGGTGCGAGCCGATTCCTCGGTGGCTTCCTCGTCACCCGGCTGGCTCAGAACCCCGACATCGAACGTGTCATCGCGGTCGATACCCAGTCGCCCACCAAAGACATGCACCGACGCATGGGGCGCGCCGAATTCGTCCTCGCCGACATCAGGAATCCACTGATCGGCAAGGTCATCAGAAACATGAACGTCGACACCGTCGTGCACGCCTCAGCGGTCACCAAGGCGCCCAAATCGGGAGCACGCGCCGCGATG
Source organism: Rhodococcus sp. F64268 (assembly GCF_023015605.1). Lineage (NCBI taxonomy): Bacteria > Bacillati > Actinomycetota > Actinomycetes > Mycobacteriales > Nocardiaceae > Rhodococcus > Rhodococcus sp. F64268. The sequence goes on along the minus strand of NZ_JALKAI010000002.1, from coordinate 95,543 downwards.
AAAGACATGAACGTCATCGGCGCGATGCAACTGTTCGCGGTGTGCCAGAAGGCGCCGTCGGTACGCAAGGTCGTGTTGCGGTCGTCGTCGGTCGTCTACGGCTCGAGCGCCAAGGACCCCGTGAAATTCACGGAGGAGATGAGCGCGCGGCGCCGCCCCACCGGCGCGTTCGCCCGCGACATGATCGAGATCGAGGGTTACCTGCGAGGTCTGGCCCGGCGACGCAGCGACATCGCCACCACGATCCTGCGGCTCGCGCCCACCGTCGGGAACCGCCTGCCCGGTTCGGTCTCGAACTACCTCACCTCACCGCTGGTTCCCAATGTCCTCGGTCGCGACGCACGATTGCAGTTGCTGCACGAGGAGGATGCGCTCGGCGCTCTCGAGTGCGCAACACTGGGCGGTCCGTCCGGTACCTACAACGTGGCAGGCGACGGCATCGTGATGATGACACAGGCCGTCCGACGCGCAGGTGGCCTGACCGTGCCGATGCCCTACGGCCTGTTCCGCAACGTGGGTCACGCTCTTGTGGGATCGGTCATGAAGTCGTTCACGAAGGAAGAACTCGACTACTTCCACTTCGGATGCGGACTCGACACGACACGCATGCGCGAAGAACTCGGATTCGAACCACGCTGGACCACCAAGGAAGCCCTCGACGACTTCGCGCGAGGAATCGGGATGTCCCGCATCGTGAAGTCCGAATGGGTCGACAAGGCCGAATCGATGCTGCTTTCCACTCTTGGGGAGCGGACGGAGGTGCGATGACTCAGGTTGCCAAGGTCATACCGTTGCACGGAGGAAGTCGGCGCACCGCTTCGGGCCGGCCCGCGGAGTCCTTCGACGTGCATCCGTCGCAAGGCGCCCCGGCCGGGGATGCCCCACCGCAGCACACCGTCGTCGACGGATTCCTCGATGATCTGCGCACCGCTCTGATCGGGCACGTGACAGGGGGCGCGGAGTTCCTCAGGCGGCGGATCACAGGTGACTACGAGGTCGACGACTTCGGTTTCGACCCGCATTTCAACGACAACATCCTCATGCCCACGCTGCGTCCACTGTTCGACAAGTGGTTCCGCGTCGAAGTACGGGGGGTGGAGAACATTCCCACCGACGGGCGTGCACTCATCGTCGCGAATCACGCGGGCACTCTGCCCGTCGACGCCCTGATGACCTCCGTCGCCGTGCACGACCGCGCACACCGGCCGCTGCGGATGCTTGCGGCCGATCTCGCCTTCGACATGCCGGTCGTCGGCACCGTGGCGCGTAAAGCGGGGCACACCCTCGCGTGCCATCCCGATGCCGAACGGCTTCTCGAACAAGACCAGGTCGTCGCTGTGTTCCCGGAAGGGTACAAGGGGCTCGGCAAGCCGTTCAAGGAGCGATACAAGCTGCAGCGCTTCGGACGCGGCGGTTTCGTCTCGGCAGCGCTGAAGACACAAGCACCGATCATTCCGTGCTCGATCGTGGGATCCGAGGAGATCTACCCGAACATCGGCAATCTCACCTCGCTTGCACGGTTGGCCGGGTTGCCCTACTTCCCGATCACGCCGCTCTTTCCCGCCCTCGGCCCGCTCGGTGCGGTGCCGTTGCCGTCCAAGTGGTACATCGAATTCGGTACGCCCATTGCGACCGACGTCCACGACGAAGTGGCGGCCGATGATCCGATGGTGTTGTTCGAGGTCACCGACCACGTTCGTGAAGTGATTCAGCAGACGCTCTACAAATTGCTCACTCGCCGCAGGAACGTATTTCTCGGCTGAGGTCAGGCCGGGTCAGGCGGCTCGGTCGCGGCGCCGTCCGAGCGCAATGGCGACCGCGCCGCCGGCCGCGCCGAGGCCGAGAGCCGTCGGCACTCCGACCTTCGCTGCCTTACGTGCCGTGCGGAAGTCGCGTACTTCCCACCCCCGGGTGCGTGCAACCTGCCGCAGATCGGGATCGGGATTGATCGCGACCGCCGTACCCACGAGCGACAACATCGGCACGTCGTTGTGGCTGTCGGAGTACGCAGTGCACCGTTTGAGATTCAGGCCCTCCCGGATCGCGAGGGCACGCACCGCGTGCGCCTTGCCGAGTCCGTGCAGGATGTCGCCGACCAGACGGCCCGTGAACACCCCGTTCTCGGACTCTGCAACGGTTCCCAGGGCGCCGGTCAGGCCGAGGCGTTTGGCGATGACGTCGGCGAGTTCGACCGGGGTGGCCGTGACGAGCCACACTTGTTGGCCCGCGTCGAGATGCATCTGCGCGAGCATGCGGGTGCCCGGCCAGATCTTGTCGGCGATTATGTCGTCGTAGACCTCTTCGCCGAGTCGGCGGAGTTCGGCTGTGGACCTGCCCTGCACGAAGGACAGTGCCTTGTCGCGGCCGCTTGCGACGTCGGCGCTGTTCTCCTTACCCGTGATCCGGAACTTCACCTGTTGCCACGCGAACTCGAAGAGGTCGGTCTTACGGAAGTAGTTGCGCGCAACGAGGCCGCGGGCGAAGTGGATGATCGACGCGCCCTGCACCATCGTGTTGTCGACGTCGAAGAAGGCGGCTGCGGTCAGATCGATCGCGCCGCGTGCGCCGGGCTCGGCTCCCGGCTCGGGCGCTGCTTCCGGTTCTGTCCGGGCACCGTGCAAGGCGAGTGCCGCATCGGCACTCGCTTCGCCGGCGAGGTTCGCGCGGACCTCTTCTTCGCTCGGGCCGAATTTGCGCGACAACCGGCGCCGGCCGGGACGGATGAACCGTGCCCACGCTTCACCCATACCCCGCCCGTATGGCAACAAACGTTCAGGCACTCGCACCTCCAGCGTCGTGACGGTCGTGCCGACCTGTCGTCACACCCCAACGCACGACCCGCCGCAAGCGTAGCCCGTGGTGGACGCGCTATCAGGGTTCGGCGTTCAGGTGCTGCCCGGGTGTGACGTTCGTCTCCGGGGCCCATGCCGCACAGTGGAGGTCATGAGCGATCGACACTCCGGCCCGGCCGGAACCCCTGTATCTGCACACGAGGTGACGCTCCTGATTCGCGCGGGGTGCGGTAGTTGCGGACCTGCGCGCACCGTTCTCGAAGCACTGTGTGCGGACTTCGGGGTGCAGGTCACCTGCATCGATGTCGACGAAGCCGCCGCTGACGACCCCGAATTGCGGGCCGAGTTCGGGGACCGTCTCCCTGTTGTGCTCCTCGACGGCAAGGAGCACAGCTACTGGGAGGTCGACGAGCAGCGATTGCGCGCAGATCTCGCCCGGTGACGCTGTCGCTCCCGGTCGTGACGCAGGTGGGAAGCACATTCGGGGGCCTTCGAGCAACTTTGTGCATGGCTTCACAAGCGGTTACCGTGGTGAGGACGAAATCCCGGATCACCGTGAGGCCGGACGTGTCCACCGGCCGGACGAGGAGCCACGAACGTGACGCAACCGCACCCACCGCAGGGCGACGACGCCCGCGGCAACGCCGGGACCGGCGAGGGTGCCACTCCGAATTCCGATCGTGTCGCGCCTGGCTTTCAGCACCGGGACATCCCCCAGGCTACTGTGACGCGTCTCGCCAACTATCTGCGGGTCCTCGGAAGCCTCTCCGAAGCGGGCACACTCATCGTCTCGAGTGAAGAATTGGCGAGCGCCGCCGGGGTCGGTTCGGCGAAGCTCCGCAAGGACCTCTCGTTCCTCGGCCCCAACGGCGTGCGCGGCGTCGGCTACGACGTCGTTCGCCTGCAGGCACGCATCGAGAATGCGCTCGGGCTCGATCGCGGCCACCACGTCGTTCTCGTAGGAGTGGGCAGTCTCGGGCGCGCTCTCGCCTGCTATCCCGGATTCGATCGTCGCGGCTTCACCCTCGCGGGGCTGTTCGATGCCGACCCGGCTCTGGTGGGGACGACCGTCGGTGGCCTTGTGGTCCGGGGCGTCGACCGGCTCGAATCCGACGCTCACGAGCTGGGCGCCACCATCGGTGTCGTGGCCACACCCGAGGATGCAGCGCAGGACGTCTGCGATGTGCTCGTGCGTTCCGGCGTCCGCAGTGTCCTGAGCTTCGCGCCGATCGAGCTCGAGGTGCCCGATCATGTCGAGGTGCGCCGCGTCGACCTCGCGGTCGAACTGCAGGTGCTCTCGTTCAACAGCGCACGAAACGAACAACTTCTCCGGGTTGCCGGGGAAGCGCACACTGCGAGTGTTCAGCCCGCCCGCGGCCCGCACGGGTCTGCTGTGTCCACGCCGAGTCCGGCTCGGCGATCCAGAACAGGCAAGGCGGGCCCCTTGGGTTCGGCCGTGACCAGAAACGGATCGGTGATTGCACCGTGAGTGTCCTCCTCGTTGGCATTTCGCACCGGAGCGCCCCGGTATCGGTTCTCGAGAAGGTGGCCGTCGCGGACACCGATCGACCCAAGCTGACCGACAAGATGATGGCGTCGGATCACATCTCCGAGGCGATGATCGTCTCGACTTGCAACAGGGTCGAGATCTATGCAGTCGTCGATGCGTTCCACGGTGCGCTCGCCGACGTCAGCGAATTGCTGTCGGAGCACGCCGGACTCACTCTCGCAGACCTGCACAAGCACGCATACGTGCGCTACAGCGAGGCTGCCGCGGAGCATCTCTTCGCGGTGGCCAGCGGCCTCGACTCCATGGTCGTCGGTGAGCAGCAGATTCTCGGACAGATCCGCACCGCCTACGCGACCGCCGATGCGCAGCAGGCTGCAGGGCGTGCATTGCACGAACTCGCTCAGCAGGCGTTGCGAGTCGGTAAGCGTGTGCATTCGGAAACCGGGATCGACGCAGCAGGCGCGTCGGTCGTGTCGGTCGCACTCGACAAGGCGGGTGCGCTGTTCGGCAACGGCGGTCTGCAGGGGCGCACCGCCGCAGTGATCGGTGCAGGCGCAATGGGCGGTCTCGCGGTAGCGCACCTGACCCGTTCGGGCGTTGCCGAGATCATTCTCACGAACCGTACCCGCGACCGCGCCGAACGCCTCGCCGCCACGGCCCGCGGCAACGGCGTCGACGCTCAGGTCGTCGATTTCGGTGATCTTGCCGCTGCCCTTGCCCAGGCCGATGTCGCTGTCACCTGCACCGGAGCGGTCGGCACGGTCGTCACCCTCGCTGACGCCCACCGCGCACTCGCGCAGTCCGAACGCGGTGAACGCCCGCTGGCCATCTGCGATCTCGGGCTTCCCCGCGACGTCGAACCCACGGTGTCGGGGCTCCCCGGCGTGACGGTCTTCGACATGGAGGCACTACAGCGCGACCCCGCTGCGGGTGCCGCCTCCGCCGATGCCGAGGCAGCGCGCGCCATCGTGGCGTCCGAGCTCGCCGGATACCTGACCACACAGCGGCTCGCGGAGGTGACGCCCACTGTCACCGCACTGCGCCAGCGTGCGGCGGAAGTTGTCGAGGGCGAACTCATGCGCCTCGATTCCCGGCTCCCCGATCTCGGGGACGGTCAACGCGACGAGGTCGCGCGCACCGTGCGCCGTGTCGTCGACAAGTTGCTGCACGCACCGACCGTGCGGGTCAAGCAGCTTGCTTCGACGCCGGGGGGCGACCAGTATGCCGAGGCACTGCGGGAGTTGTTCGAGCTGCGACCAGGGGCAGTCGAAGCAGTTGCGACTCCCACGAAGGAACTGGGGTCTCTGACCGACCCGACCACGTCGGCGGATCTGTCCGCCGCACTTGATCCGGTCATCACGACGGAGCTGCGTGCTCCACGAAAGGACGGCAAGGTATGAGCGCCGAAGCCACCCGGATCGACGCATCGCGCGAGCAGCGCACATTGCGCATCGGTACTCGGGGCAGCGTGCTCGCCACCACGCAGGCAGGCACTGTCCGCGACGCCCTGATCGCAGCCGGGCATCCGGCAGAGCTCGTGGTCATCACGACGAAGGGCGATATCACACCCGGGCCTGTGCAGCGCATCGGTGTGGGTGTGTTCACCGCAGAACTCCGCGAGGCCCTGCTGGCCGGCGAAGTGGACGTGGCGGTGCATTCGTACAAGGACCTGCCCACGAAGCAGGATCCGCGCATGGTCGTCGCGGCGGTCCCTCCTCGTGAGGACCCGCGCGATGCCCTGGTTGCTCGCGACGGGCTGGTACTCGGAGAACTGCCCGCCGGGTCGAAGGTAGGCACGTCCGCTCCGCGTCGCCGCGCCCAGCTGGCGGCGATGGGCCTCGGTTTGCAGCTGGAGCCGTTGCGCGGCAACATCGACACCCGCATCGGCAAGGTCGATTCGGGCGAGCTCGACGCGATCGTCATCGCCCGCGCGGGACTGTCACGGATCGGGCGGCTCGACCGGGTCACCGAAGCGCTCGAGCCCGTCCAGATGCTGCCCGCGCCGTCTCAGGGAGCGCTCGCCGTCGAGTGCCGCGCCGAGGACGACGCCCTGATCGAAATCCTCTCCCGGCTCGATGATCCGGCGAGTCGCGCGGCGGTTGTCGCCGAGCGTGCACTGCTCGCCGAGCTCGAAGCAGGGTGCACCGCGCCGGTCGGCGCGATCGCAGAGGTCGTCGAGTCGCTCGACGACGACGGCCGTGTCTTCGAGGAACTGTCCGTACGCGGGTGCGCGGCCGCACACGACGGCTCGGACGTGCTCCGCGCGAGCATCGTCGGTTCACCCGACCGCGCAGAGGAACTCGGAAGGGCACTCGCCCGAGAATTGCTCGACCTCGGCGCGAAAGAACTGATCGTCGACGACGAGCAGTGGGCCGCCGATGATTGACGCTTCCGTTCAGCCCCGAATTTCCCTTACCGCAGATTTGATTGCACTGGAGAACAACCGATGAGCCGAGTCCGTAAGAACACTCCCGGACGGATCCTGTTCGTGGGATCGGGTCCCGGCGACCCGGCGTTGCTCACCGTCCGAGCGCGCGACGCCCTCACGGGCGCCACGATCGCCTTCACCGACCCGGACGTCGACAGGGATGTCGTCGCTCTGGTCGGCACCGACCTCGGTACCGACCCGGAGACAGGCGAGCCGATCGCCGACGTGCGTCCCGCACTGGGGGAGCCCACCGAGGTCGCCAAGACGCTGGTCGCCGAAGCGAAGAACGGCCACGACGTGGTGCGTCTCGTCGCGGGCGATCCGTTGACCACCGACTCTGTGATCGCCGAGGTCAACGCTGTGGCACGCACACAGGTGGTGTTCGAGGTGCTTCCCGGACTGCCCGCCGGTTCCGCAGTTCCGAGCTACGCGGGTATGGCCCTCGGGTCGTCCCACACCGAGGCCGACGTCCGCGGCGAGGTCGACTGGGCGGCCTTGGCCGCTGCTCCCGGCCCGTTGGTGCTGCACGCGACGTCCGGACATCTCGCCGAGACCGCGAGCGCGCTCGTCGAACACGGAATTGCTCCGCAGACCCCCGCCGCCATCACGGTGCGCGGCACGACGCGTCAGCAGCGTACCGTCGAGGCCACGCTGGCGACCCTCAACGACGCAGGCTCCGAGTTCGTCGGACCGCTGATCGTGACGGTCGGCAAGGTCGTGTCGCAGCGCAACAAGATGTCGTGGTGGGAATCGCGCGCTCTGTACGGCTGGACCGTACTGGTTCCCCGGACGAAGGAGCAGGCCGGTGAGATGAGTGATCGGCTCGTCTCACACGGTGCCATTCCGATGGAGGTACCGACGATCTCCGTAGAGCCTCCCCGCAGCCCCGCCCAGATGGAACGGGCCGTCAAGGGCTTGGTCGACGGTCGCTACCAGTGGGTGGTGTTCACCTCGACGAACGCTGTACGCGCCGTGTGGGAGAAGTTCGAGGAGTTCGGACTCGATGCCCGCGCATTCTCCGGTGTGAAGATCGCGTGCGTCGGTCAGGCCACCGCAGAGAAGGTGCGTTCGTTCGGTATCACCCCGGAACTCGTCCCCACGGGCGAACAGTCGTCCGAGGGTCTGCTTGCCGAGTTCGCGCCGTACGATGACGTGTTCGATCCGGTCAACCGGGTGCTCTTGCCCCGTGCGGACATTGCCACAGAGACGCTCGCAGAGGGCCTGCGTGAGCGCGGCTGGGAGATCGACGACGTCACTGCGTACCGCACCGTCCGGGCTGCTCCGCCGCCGGCGGAGACCCGCGAGATGATCAAGACCGGCGGTTTCGATGCGGTGTGCTTCACCTCGTCGTCCACGGTCCGGAATCTCGTCGGTATTGCCGGGAAGCCGCACGCGCGCACCATCGTCGCGTGCATCGGCCCGAAGACCGCAGAGACCGCGATCGAATTCGGGCTGCGGGTGGACGTGCGACCCGAGACCGCGCAGGTCGGTCCATTGGTCGAGGCGCTCGCCGAGCACGCAGCACGACTGCGTGCCGAGGGCGCCCTGCCTCCGCCGAGGAAGAAGTCCCGCGCCCGCCGCTGACCCACTCGTGCGCGGTTCCGGTGGTGACCGCTACCGGAACCGCGCTCGACTCCCCGAACTGATGAGGGTCCTGACGCCATGTTCCCCGATATTCGTCCCCGCCGATTGCGTACAACCGCGGCGATGCGTCGCCTGGTCGGGGAGACCTCGCTCGAACCCAGGCACCTGGTGCTTCCGATGTTCGTCGCCGACGGCCGCAGTGAACCATGGGAGATCCCGTCGATGCCGGGCGTCTACCAGCACACCGACGATTCGCTGCTCACCGCCGCGACCGCTGCCGTCGAGGCCGGCGTCGGTGGCCTCATGTTGTTCGGCGTGCCACGACCCGAAGACAAGGATGCGCGCGGGTCGGGGGCAACGGATCCCGACGGGGTGCTCAACCGTTCCCTCGCTGCATTGCGGAGTGAACTCGGCGACTCCACGGTGATCATGGCCGATACGTGCCTCGACGAGTTCACCGACCACGGGCACTGCGGGGTACTCGCGGCGTCGGGTGTCGTCGACAATGACGCAACGCTCGAGCGGTACGCGGAAATGGCGGTGGCACAGGCGGAATCCGGCGCTCATGTGCTCGGGCCCAGCGGCATGATGGACGGCCAGGTGGCTTCGATCCGGGCGGCGCTGGACGCTGCCGGTCACGCCGACGTCTCCCAGCTCGCCTACACCGCGAAGTACTCGTCCGCGTTCTACGGGCCGTTCCGCGAAGCGGTCGGCTCGTCGCTCGAAGGTGATCGCCGTACCTACCAGCAGGATCCGGCGAATCGGCGCGAGGCGCTGTACGAACTCGACCTCGACCTGGCCGAGGGAGCCGACATGATAATGGTCAAACCTGCCATGTCGTACCTCGACGTCCTGCGCGAAGTGGCCGACCGGTCGCCGGTCCCCGTTGCCGCATACCAGATTTCAGGGGAGTACTCGATGATCACCGCGGCGGCGGCGAACGGCTGGATCGACCGTGACGCTGCGATCCACGAATCGCTGCTCGGGATTCGTCGCGCAGGGGCGGACATCGTGTTGACGTACTGGGCTGCCGAAGTTGCGGGCAGGTTATCGTGAGCTTTCCACTGCCCCCGACACCCGGGTCTTCCGCACACGCCGCCCGGCCGGCCCCGCAGGACGTCGTCACCGCCTACCAATTGTGGTGCGGAGTTCTGCTTCTCACCGTGGTCACCCTGCTGTTCGGGGCATTCGACCTCTGGAACGGGCGGACCGAACTCGTCGACATGATGGTCGAGATGACAGCCGACACCGGGACGGAGGAACTCTCCCGCTCCGACCTCGATGCCGCGATCCCGATGGTCGTCGTCCTCACCGTGGTCTTCGGGCTGGCCATCGTCGGCCTGCTCTATCTCGTGGTCCGGCAGATGTCCAAGGGCAAGAACTGGGCACGCATGGCGCTGACCCTGATCGGTGTGTTCATGACCCTCTCGACGCTACCGACGGTGTTCGGTGTGGGAGTCGGCGGTGGATCCGGACTCGCCCTCGGTGTCATCTCCATCGTCCAGGCCGTGCTCACGGTGGGTGCGATCGTGCTGATGCATCGGCGCGAGTCCAACGCGTATTTTCTCCGGTTACCGGAGAACTGACCTCACAGCGCCCGGATTTGCGCACCGCGCAGTACCGGATTTGCGCACCGCGCAGTGCGGAGTACGGTGGGCTCACCATCGTCGGCCCACGTGGCCGCACTCCGTCGAGCGTAAGGACGTCATGCAGGTGGAACCCCGGCCCTACGGTCGTCGTCGCGAACTCGTGCTGATCGGTCTGATCGCCGTACTCGGTGTTGTGACAACGCTACTGGTCGTGATTCCCGGGGCGCTCACCGCTTGACCGGCCAGGCCGAACCTCGTGGCGTATCCGAGCCGCTGTTCTACGAGCCGGGCGCGAGATGGCGCACGGTCGCGTTCGGTCCTGTGTTCTGCACGGTGGCGTTGATCGTCGAACTCGCGACAGGTCCCGTCGTGCACTGGGTGGCGCTGCCGGTGCTCGCGATCGTGCTCGCCGGATTCGCCTACCTCATGGTCACCGCGGCGCGGCGTCACGTCAGTGTCGAACTCACTCGCACTGGGTTGCGGCAGGGTACCGAGGAACTCGAGGTCGGCGAGATCGAGGCGGTGCTGCCTCCCGCGATGGATTCGTGGGACGAACCGCAGCGTTGGGAGAGCGCCCGTGTACTCGGAGAACTCGCCAACGTTCCCCGCGGGCGGACCGCCATCGGCTTGCGGCTGCGGGGCGGGACGTTCGTACGAGCATGGGCCAAGGACGCCGACCGGCTCCGCGTGCGTCTCGGTGAGCTGGTCGGCGCCTGAGGCCCTCTCGATATTCAGGAGTGGGTTGCTCCCTCACGTTCGAGCATGGCGGACCCGAGCAGATACTCGGGTACGCCGAGGCCCTCGACGAGCGTCATCACGTGCGGCCGCAATGTGCGGCACCTCTCGTTGATCCCACGCAGCACCGCTTTGGAGCGCTCGACCGACAGGTGCCGGTGTTCCATGAACCACGCCTTGTCCTCGTCGATGACCGTCAGCGCGAACAGATCGCACAGATCGGAGAGGAGGTCGCATGCGGTTTCGTCCTTGCAGTCGTCGATGGCCGCGACGAAGGCCTCCAGGACGACCCGGTCGATGTGGGCCCGCGCGGCGTGCAGCACGTGGTCCTGCACGAAGTTGAATGCGTCGAACGGGTTGTCCTCGCGCTTGGTGGCGGCCTGCAGTCGCCGCGCTGCGGTGGAGAGCAGATACTGCTCGCGGTCCTCGAACATCGTCAGCTGGGTACCCCGATTGAAAAGACTGCCGTCCTCCTCGTTGTCCTGACGTGTGTCGAGGATCGTCTGGATGATCTGCTGCGCCGCGGTGCGCTTCTTCACGACATCCGAGATCGTGTCGGCAGCGAACCTCATCCACTCCACTGGACTCATCCCGCGGACCTCGTCGGCGTACGCCGTGAGCAATTCCTTCGCGACGAGCTGCGTGAGCACGTGGTTGTCGCCCTCGAATGTGGTGAACACGTCGACGTCGGCGCGCAGTGCGGTGAGCCGGTTCTCGGCCATGTAGCCTGCGCCGCCGCACGCCTCGCGTGCTCCCTGGATGGCGCGGGCCGCGTGCCAGGTGTTGGCCACCTTGAGGCCGGCGGCGCGGCCTTCGAGTTCGCGCTGTTCTTGGGGGTCCACGTCGGTTGGCGGCATCGACTGTATGCGGTGCATCGCCGAGATCAGCTCGTTCTGAGCGAAGCCCAGTGCGTACGACTTCGCGATGTGCGGCAGCAGTCGCCGCTGGTGGACCAGGTAGTCCATCAGGAGCACCTCGTCGTCTTGGCCCGGAGCATCGAACTGACGCCGTAGCAGCGCGTACCGCGTCGCGATCGACAGCGCGACCCGGGCCGCGGAGCCCGCCGACCCGCCAACGGTGACCCGCCCGCGGACGAGCGTGCCGACCATCGTGAAGAAGCGGCGGCTCGCGCTCTCGATCTCGGAGGTGTACGTGCCGTCCGCCTCGACGTCCGCGTACCGGTTGAGCAGGTTCTCGCGCGGTATCCGCACGTTGTCGAACACGATCCGGCCGTTGTCGACCCCCGGAAGTCCGCCCTTGTATCCGCAATCGGAGGTGGTCACACCGGGAAGATCGTTACCTTCGTCGTCGCGGAGAGGAACGACGAAACAATGCACCCCGTACGACTCGCCGTTCGTCACGAGCTGGGCGAACACTGCAGCGATCTTCGCGTGTTGCGCGGCACCGCCGATGTAGTCCTTGCGGGCCGACGGGGTAGGGGAGTGGATCACGAACTCATCGGTGGCAGGATCGAAGGTGGCGGTGGTTTCGAGGGCCTGTACGTCGCTGCCGTGGCCCGTCTCCGTCATGGCGAAGCAGCCGAGCAGATCCAGGTCGATCAGCGGGGTGATGTATTTGTCGTGGTGACGCTTCGTGCCGAGATTCTCGATCGCCCCGCCGAACAGGCCCCACTGCACGCCGGCTTTCACCATCAGGGACAGATCGGACATCGCGAGCATCTCGATCGACGCGACGGCGCCTCCGGCATCTCCGGTACCACCCGATTCGACGGAGAATCCCGACGCGGCGTACCCGTGCTCGGCGAGCAACCGCATCTGTTTCAGAGTGATGCCGCGGGCCTGTTCGAGGTCGGGGGTGTAGTGCGGCGCGAATGCCGGGTCGGCCATGTTCGTCCGGGCGCGCTCACGTGCGCTGTGCCATGCGCCGTCGAGGGCCCTGCTCAGATGTTCACCTGTAGTCGCCATGGTTCCGACCCTATGGCCGCAACACCGTCCCATGGGGGCTTCACGGCGCTCCGACACGCATGAAGACTGTAGTGAGATCCGAATCACAGCGCCTATCGCACACCGATCGGCTTTTTGGCAAATCGGGGGAAACTGGGACACTGGACGTCGTGACTGCGACTCCCGCTGCTTCCTCCGTCCACGACGCCGATTCGACGGCACTGTTCACCCGGGCGTCGAAGGTGACTCCCGGCGGGGTCAATTCCCCGGTCCGCGCATTCGGTTCGGTCGGCGGGACACCGCGGTTCATCGCCTCGGGATCCGGATACACACTCACCGATGTCGACGGCAATTCCTACGTCGACCTGGTGTGTTCCTGGGGACCGTTGATCCTCGGGCACGCGCACCCCGCTGTCGTCGAGGCCGTACGCACCACCGCAGCATCGGGTCTGTCCTTCGGTGCCCCTACTGCCGGTGAGGTCGAACTCGCCGAGGAAATCGTCGCCCGGATCGCGCCGGTCGAGCAGGTCCGGCTGGTCAACTCCGGCACCGAAGCCACCATGAGCGCGGTGCGTCTCGCGCGCGGATTCACCGGCCGCACGAAGATCATCAAGTTCTCGGGTTGTTATCACGGTCACGTCGACGCCTTGCTTGCAGATGCGGGCTCCGGGCTCGCGACATTCGGCCTGCCCACGTCGCCGGGTGTGACCGGGGCGCAGGCCGAGGACACCCTCGTCGTCCCGTACAACGACCTCGAAGCCGTGCGCGCGGCATTCGACGCGCATCCCGGGGCGATCGCCGCGGTGATCACCGAAGCCGCCGCCGGAAACATGGGGACCGTCCCGCCCGCACCCGGGTTCAACGAGGGGTTGCGCGCGTTGACCCGCGACCACGGCGCCTTGCTGATCATGGACGAGGTCATGACGGGGTTCCGCGCGAGCGCAACGGGCTGGCACGGCATCGACGGTGTCGCAGGCGACCTCATGACCTTCGGCAAGGTGATGAGCGGCGGCCTGCCCGCTGCCGCGTTCGGCGGTCGGGCCGACGTCATGGCGCACCTGGCGCCGGCGGGCGCGGTCTACCAAGCGGGAACGTTGTCCGGTAACCCGGTCGCGGTGGCCGCAGGCCTCGCGAGCCTGCGCGCGGCCGACGCGGACGTGTACGCCGCCCTCGAGCGCAACGCCGCAACCCTCGGCCGCCTTCTCGGCGACGCGCTGACCGCCGAGGGTGTTCCGAACCGGATCCAGAACGCCGGGACGATGCTCAGCGTGTTCTTCACCGCGGACCCCGTCACCAACTACGACGAGGCAAAGGCCGCGCAGACCTGGCGATTCCCCGCGTTCTTCCATGCCCTGCTCGAGCACGGCGTCTACGCACCTCCGAGCGCGTTCGAGACCTGGTTCGTCTCCTCGGTTCTGGACGACGACGCGTTCTCCCGGATCGCCGATGCACTTCCACACGCGGCGAAGGCAGCTGCAGCCGCCACCGCCTCCTGACCGCGAGGGCCCTGACCGCGAGCGCCCCGACACCCACCCGCTTCAACGACCTGAGGAACACGCACGTGACCGAAGCTGCCCCGTCCGAGACCCGCACCATCGTGCACGTGCTGCGGCACGGTGAGGTGCACAATCCGTCCGGCATCCTCTACGGCCGCCTTCCCGGCTTCCGGTTGTCGGTTACCGGCGAGGCGCAGGCTCGGGCCGTGGCGGCTTCCCTCGCGGACCACGACATCGCGCACGTGGTCGCCTCCCCGCTCGAGCGAGCCCAGCAGACCGCGTCGCCGATCGCGCAGAAGCACGGTCTCGAGATCCGCACCGATGAGAACCTCATCGAGGCGGGCAACGATTTCGAGGGTCTCAAGGTCGCTGTCGGCGACGGAGCCCTCAGCCGCCCGCGGCACTGGTGGAAGCTGCGCGACCCGTTCACACCGTCCTGGGGTGAGCCGTACCTGCAGATCGCGCATCGCATGCTGGCCGCGGTCAATACTGCGCGCGCCGCTGCGGCAGGTCGCGAGGCCGTGTGTGTGAGCCATCAACTGCCGGTGTGGACGCTGCGCCGGTTCCTCGAAGGCGAACGCCTATGGCACGACCCGCGTCACCGGCAGTGCAGCCTCGCCTCTCTCACGTCTCTGGTGTACGAGGGCGAGACTCTGGTGGACCTGGTCTATTCGGAGCCGGCGGGCGCCTCCGACCCGAACGTCCACGGCGCATGAGAAGGGCACTTCACGCGATCGGCGGGTTGTTGTGCGGCGCACTGCTCCTGTCCTCCTGCGCGACGGGCACCGACGCGGTCGCGACCGGCGGTACGTTCGACTTCGTCTCGCCGGGCGGCGAGACTCGCATCTTCTACGATCCGCCCGCGGACCGCGGCACCCTCGGCACGCTGACGGGGGAGGATCTCATGAACGAGGGGCAGACGATCTCCCTCGACGACTTCGCCGGCGAGGTCGTGGTCCTCAATGTGTGGGGCCAGTGGTGCGCGCCGTGTCGCAGCGAAGCGGACGATCTCGAGCAGGTCTACGAGGCGACCAAGGACCTCGGAGTTGCCTTCCTCGGCATCAACGTGCGCGACAACCAGCGGGACAAGGCACAGGACTTCGTGACCGATCAGCAGATCGGCTACCCGTCGATCTACGACCCGGCGATGCGTTCGTTGCTCGCACTCGGCCGCAACTATCCGACCTCCGTGGTGCCGACCACGGTCGTTCTCGACCGTGACCACCGAGTCGCGGCGGTCTATCTGACCGAACTTCTCGCGAGCGACCTGCAACCGGTCGTCGAGCGCATCGCCGCAGAACCCACCGAGGACCAGTAGTGATGACAGTTCTCGCGTCCGGGATAGGCGATGCCTTCCAGAATGCCGCGGCGTCCGGCCCGCTTCTCCTGGCTGTCGGTGCGTGTCTCCTGGCGGGGCTGGTGTCGTTCGCTTCGCCGTGCGTGGTCCCGCTCGTGCCCGGCTACCTGTCGTATCTTGCGGGCGTGGTCGGCGCCGAGGCACCCGCGGTCACCGCAGCTCAGGCCGGCTCACGAACCACCACGGTTCGCGACGACGGGCGATTGCGGGTGGCGGGAGCAGCAGGACTGTTCGTCGCGGGATTCACCGTCGTGTTCGTCCTGGCAACGGCATCGGTGTTCGGCGCGATTTCCCTGCTCTCGGTCAACCGTGAGCTGTTGATGCGGATCGGTGGTGTCGTCACCGTCGTCATGGGCATGGTGTTCATCGGCCTGATCCCCGCATTGCAGCGGGACACCCGTACCGCGCCGAAGCAGATTTCGAGTCTTGCGGGTGCGCCACTGCTCGGCGCGGTCTTCGCGCTCGGATGGACCCCGTGTCTGGGACCCACCCTCGCGGGGGTGATCTCGCTCGCCGCAGGCACCGAAGGCGCGACGGCTGCCCGCGGGGTCACGCTCATCGTGGCGTACTGCATCGGACTCGGGCTGCCCTTCGTCGTCCTTGCGTTCGGCTCGGCCCGGGCGCTGCGCGGAGTCGGATGGCTGAGAAGTCATGCCCGGACCATCCAATTGTTCGGCGGCATCATGCTGATTGCCGTCGGCATCGCCCTCGTCACCGGCGCGTGGGACCTGTTCGTGTCCTGGGTGCGGGACTCCTTCATTTCGGACGTGACCTTGCCTGTGTGACGCCGCCCCACATGTCCTTCTCGGCCCGATCCGGTCGCTCCACGTAGCCCCCACCCTTTGGAAGGAGGTCGGCGCTTGTACTCCCTGGTGAACGAGGGGGGATCCGCGTCGAACATCAGATGACGGCCACCGACACGCAGACCTCGGCGCCTCGGCCGGGCGCCCCGAAACAGAGCCCGATGGGGCGCGCCGTGGCGTTCGTCCGCAACACGTGGCGCGGACTGACATCGATGCGCACGGCGTTGGTCCTGTTGTTCCTCTTGGCGCTCGCCGCCATTCCCGGTGCCCTGCTGCCCCAGCGCAACCTCAATGTCGGAAAGGTCGACGAGTACATCGCCGCCCGCCCGACGCTCGGGCCCTTCATGGACCGGCTCGAACTGTTCGATGTGTTCGGCAGCTTCTGGTTCACCGCGATCTACGCCCTGCTGTTCATCTCGCTGATCGGCTGCATCCTGCCGCGCTGCGCCGAGTACTACCGCGCTCTGCGTGCCCGACCGGTCAATGCACCGCGCAACCTCTCGCGTCTGCCGCATCACGTCGAGACCACGTTCGAGGACGAGCCCGGTGCGGTACTCGACCGGATCAGCGGCGAACTACGCGGGTGGCGCGTCGAGCGGCGCGAGGGAACCGCGAAAGGCCGGGACGGCGAGCTGACACTCTCGGCGGAGAAAGGATATCTGCGAGAAGCGGGAAACCTCGTCTTCCACATCTCGCTGGTCGCGCTGCTCGCCACGGTCGCCCTCGGCAAGCTCTTCGGTTACGAGGGCCAGCGCATCCTGGTCGCGAACGGCGAGGAGTTCTGCACCACGTCGCCCGCCTCGTTCGACTCGTTCATCGCCGGTATCGAACTCGACGGCACCGGACTGACACCGATCTGCGTGCGGGTGCACGACTTCGTTGCGGATTATCTCGACAACGGTCAGGCCGAGATGTTCACCTCCAACATCGAGTACCAGTACGGGGACGATGTCGCGGCGAACATCTGGAGCGACGCGCAACTGAAGGTCAACCATCCGCTCAGAGTGGGGGGCGACCGCGTCTATCTCCAAGGCCACGGCTACGCGCCGACCTTCACGGTGACCTGGCCGAACGGTGAGACACGCACCGAAACGTTGCAGTGGGCACCCGAGGACGCCACGACGTTTCTGAGCAGCGGTGCGATGCGATTCGATCCGCCCGGCGGGATGTTCCCGGACGCCGACGAACGACGCAAGAATCAGATCGCGATCGAGGGGCTCTTCGCGCCGACCGCTGCGTTCCACGGGACGCTGCTGTCGTCCGCGTTCCCGGCGATGACGGACCCCGCCGTTGCCATCGACATCTACAAGGGCGATTCCGGTCTCGACACCGGCAGCCCGCAGTCGCTCTTCTCGCTCAATACCGAGTTGATCAATCAAGGTCGACTGGTCAAGCAGGAGCGCGTCAACCTGACGCCGGGAGAGAGCGTCACACTGGCCGACGGCACCGAGGTGAAGTTCGACGGGGCCGTCGACTTCGTCAACCTGCAGGTCTCCCACGACCCATTCCAATCATGGGTGCTGGTGTCGGCAGTCGCGATGATGGCGGGTCTGCTGCTGTCCCTCCTGGTCAAACGGCGAAGGGTGTGGGTGCGCGTCTATCGGGCGGGTACAGTTGCTGACGGTGAACGACGAACTGTAGTAGAGCTCGGTGGCCTCGCTCGCACCGACCAGGCCGGGTGGGGCGACGAATTCGATCGGCTGGTCTCCCGACTTCTCGGTGAGAACGCAGCAGGCGGTCGTGTGCCCGACGGCGAGGCACAGGAGGAGAAAGCATGACGTTGAACGACACCCTCGCGAAGTACAGCGACTGGAGCTTCGAAGCGGCATTCGCCGTTGTAGTGCTGGCCATGCTGCTGCTCGTGGTCGAGTACTCGACCTATCGCTCGAATGTGGTCGCCCGACGTGAGCTCGTCGCTGCCGGTGGCGTCGGATCCGACGAGGCGACCCCGGGACGCGTGGAGAATGCCACGGGAAGGACCCTGTCGGAGCGATTCGGCAATATGGGCCGCGCCCTCGTCGTGGTGGCCGCGGCGTTGATGATTGCATCGATCGTGCTGCGCGGCCTGGCGACCGAACGTTTCCCGCTGGGGAACATGTACGAGTTCGTTGCGATGGCCTGCACTGCGGCGGTCGTGTTCAGTCTGGTGATGCTGCGTAAGCCTGCCTATCGCATCCTGTGGGTGTACGTGCTGGCCCCTATCGCGGTGTTGATGTTCGTGGCGGCCACAGTGCTCTACGCCGACGCTGCACCGGTGGTGCCGGCCCTGCGTTCGTTCTGGCTGCCGATCCACGTGACGATCATCAGCGTGGGCAGCGGAATCTTCCTTCTCGCCGGCGCTGCGAGCGTCCTGTTCCTGGTGCGGATCCGCCAGCCCAAGGGCTCCGAGAAGGGCATCCTCGGGGCTGTTGCAGCGCGACTGCCCGACGCTCAGGTGCTCGACCGTCTCGCCTACCGGACCACGATCGTCGGCTTCCCTCTTTTCGGCATCGGCATCATTCTCGGCGCCATCTGGGCAGAGGCCGCATGGGGCCGGTTCTGGGGATGGGACCCGAAGGAAACCGTCTCGTTCATCACGTGGGTGATCTACGCCGCCTATCTCCACGCCCGCGCGACCTCGGGCTGGCGCAATACGCGTGCGGCGTGGATCAACGTCGTGGGTTTCGTGGCCATGCTGTTCAACTTGTTCATCATCAATATGGTCGTGTCCGGCCTGCACTCGTACGCCGGCCTGAACTGATCCTGCTATCGTCCTCGGCGGCGTGAGGAACTGCGATCGGGGGGAACGCGGATGTCGGAAGGATCCGGACGGCTACCAGGGGCAAGTCTGTCGGGCGCAGGCCCCGGGAACCTGTCGGCTCAGGATCTCGACTCGTCGCTTCTCGTCCGCAGGGCCACCCCTGCGCCCGAACGAGGATGGCGTCGTGCGCTCTTCCACGCGACCGGGGGACGGATAGATGTGGGCGACAGCGCACGTGATCAGCGGCGCAGGGAGCTCGTCGAGCAGGTCTCACAACCACTGCGCGGGTGCTATCGGATCGCGCTGCTCAGTCTCAAAGGTGGTGTGGGCAAGACGACCACGACGGCGACCCTGGGTTCGACGTTCGCGTCGCTCAGAGGCGACCGCGTGGTCGCTGTGGATGCGAATCCCGATCGCGGCACGCTGAGCCAGAAGGTGCCGACGGAAACGTCCGCCACGGTGCGGACGCTCTTGCGCGACGAGGAGCGCATCGAGCGGTACAGCGATGCGCGTGCCTACACCTCGCAGAATGCGCACCGGCTCGAAGTGCTTGCCTCCGACAGCGATCCCGCTGTCTCCGAAGCGTTCAGTGCGCAGGACTACGAACGGACCCTCGCGCTGCTCGAGCGTTACTACAGCATCGTGCTGACCGATTGCGGCACGGGACTGATGCACTCCGCGATGCGCGCAATCCTGGAGAACACGGATGCGCTGGTGGTGATCAGTTCGGGTTCGGTGGACGGCGCAAGGAGTGCGTCGGCCACGCTCGACTGGCTCGACGCGCACGGCTACCGCGACCTTGTGACCGGGTCGGTGGCGGTGGTCAACGCTGTTCGCCCGAAGTCGGGCAAGGTCGACCTCGATCGGCTCGTGGGGCACTTCGAACAGCGGTGCCGAGCGGTGCATCTATTGCCGTTCGATCCTCACCTGGAGGAAGGCGCCGAAGTCGACCTGGAGCGACTGCAGGCTCCAACCAGACGTGCGCTGCTGCAACTCGCCGCCGAGGTGGCGGCGGGTTTCGCACGGTAGGCAGGCACCTCGGGTCAGTCGGTGTTGTCCTGGCCCGGACCGTCGGTCCGGCCGGATTCGTCGGTGTGCCGACGGCGCACCTCGCGATCGACCTTCCAGAGGAACTCGGGGTCGTCGTCGGGGCCGAGACCACGCGTCGGGGTCTTGTTCAGGTCGGGGCCGAATGCTTTCCACAGCAGGAAGACGAGCGTCACCGCACCGATGAGTGCCAACAGATAGAGCACGATGCACCTCCTGGCCGCGTTCGGCGCCGCTTCGACTCCGACGTCGTACTGTCCGATTTCCCCCAGTCTATGCGGCCTGTCCGAGTGTGACATCGACGCGGGTGCATCGAAGTTCTCTCGCGATCGCCCGGAGTTCGGTGGGGCAGGGTGCAGTGGGGCAGGTGCGGTGGGGTAGGCAGGGGCCCGCCCGGCTTCGTTTCCGAGGCCGGGCGGGTCGCCTCAGCGGGTGGCTTCGGTGGTGAGGGAGCGGAGCAGCGTGAGGACCTCGGACTCGCGGAATCGACGGTGTCCGCCCGGTGTGCGCAGTGAACCGAGGCGGCCTGCATGTGCCCAGCGGGTCACGGTCTTCGGATCGACGTGGAAGAGGGCGGCGACCTGGCCGGGGGTGAGCAGGGATTCTTTGGCGCCGTTGAAGGTGGGTGCGCTCATTGTGAATGTCCTCCCGGTTGTTTTGTCTTGATCGGGTTGTTCGATCGGGTTGTCCCACGCCATGTTGACACCGGAACCCCTGGTTGCTCGAACGGTCAGTGGTTGGTAAAGCGGAAGTAATGGACAAAACGGACGGATGTCCAGCTATCGGCGTGCCTTCCGGAAGCCGCGGAATCGGCATCGACGGCTACCCTGGTGGAGTGACCGACGAACACCGCTCCGATCCAGCGAATACCCCGTCCGACTCCGGCCGAAACATCCCGAATCCGAGCAATTCGGGCACCGGCACGCTGGTGCGTGATGTTGCGTTGTATTCACTGGCGAGGCTTGCGCTCGTCGTCGTCCTTGCGGTTGTCATCCTGTACGTCCCGCAGGCATTCGGTGTGGAGATCCCGCTGCTCGTCGCGGCACTGTTCGCGGTTCTCATCGCATTGCCGCTCTCTCTCGTCCTGTTCGCTCCGCTGCGCCGACGGGTCAACGAGGGTATTGCCTCGGTCGACGAACGGCGTCGCACCACTCGCGCTGACCTCGAAAGTCGCCTCCGCGGCGAGAACGAGAGGTGACCGACGCAGGTCCGGGCGTGGTCGATCGCAGCGCGTCCCGCGATTGGGTCGACAATGCCGTCCGGTTGATCGAGGCCGACGCGCAGCGCAGTGCCGACACGCACCTGCTGAGGTATCCGCTGCCTGCGGCGTGGGGCATCGACCTTTATCTGAAGGACGAATCGACGCACGTTACCGGCAGTCTCAAGCATCGACTTGCCCGGTCTCTGTTCCTGTACGGCCTGTGCAACGGATGGATCGGCGAGAACACTCCGGTCATCGAGGCATCGTCCGGTTCGACTGCCGTGAGCGAGGCGTACTTCGCGCAACTCCTCGGCCTCGATTTCGTTGCCGTGGTACCGCGGCGAACCTCGCCCGCGAAGGTCGCGTTGATCGAGGCGCAGGGTGGGCGGTGTCATTACGTCGACCGTCCTCCTGAGATCTACACCGAGGCGCAGCGGCTGGCCGACGAACTCGGCGGTTGCTACCTCGATCAGTTCACGAACGCCGAGCGGGTCACCGACTGGCGGGGAAACAACAACATCGCCGAATCGATCTTCGAGCAGATGCGCCTCGAGCGGCACCCGGTGCCCGACTGGATCGTCGTGGGCGCCGGTACCGGCGGAACCAGTGCAACGATCGGCCGCTACATCCGATACCGCCGGCACCGCACGAGGCTCGCGGTGGTGGATCCGGAGAACTCGGCGTTCTTCGGCGCGTACGAGACCGGTTCCGTCGACTACGCCACGGGGATGCCATCGCGGATCGAGGGAATAGGCCGCCCGCGCGTCGAGCCCTCGTTCGTGCCGCAGGTGGTGGACCGGATGGTCCGGGTGCCCGACGCTGCGTCCATCGCAGCCATGCGTCACGGCAGTACTGCCCTCGGTAGGCGAGTCGGCGGATCTACCGGAACCAACCTCTGGGGTGCCTTCGGCCTCATCGGCGAGATGTTGGCCAGCGGTCGGGAAGGCAGTGTGGTGACCCTGCTGTGCGACGGCGGTGAGCGCTACACCGGTACGTACTACTCCGACGAGTGGCTCTCGGCGGAAGGGCTCGAGGCGTCGAAGTGGGGTGCGGTACTGGAGGAGTTCGCCGCGACCGGTCGCTGGGAGTCGCGCGAGAACGGCTGACCGCTCACCCCTTCGATCTTCTGATGAACAGCGCCGTCAATTTCTGTTGACATTGTCATGATGTCAACTTAAATTGACGTCATGAACGACGAAGCAACCACGCTTGCCGCATCTGCTGCGAGTCCCGACCCTGCCGAAGGGTTGCGCGCTGTCGTTGCCTTGAGGCGCCTACTCGAACGACTCGAATCCATTCAGGTCGAGAGTGCGCGTCGGCAGGGCTGGTCTTGGCAGGCGATCGCAGATGCGCTCGACGTGAGCCGACAGGCCGTCCATCAGAAGTACAACCGGAAGCGCAGGTAGATCCATGTTCGAACGATTCTCCGGCAGTGCTCGCGCCGCCGTCGTAGCTGCCCAGGCCGAAGCCCTACGCCTGAACGCCGACCGGATCACGCCCGGGCACGTCTTGCTCGGTGTACTCGTCACCGCCGAGGAGCATCTGCGTGCGTCGCTCGCGGATGTCGGTCTGACGGTCGACGGGGTCCGCGCGCATCTGGTCGCGATGAACCAGGGTCAGCCGCTGGGGCCGGACGACGCCGCGGCCCTAGAGGCGATCGGCATCGACCTCGATGCTGTACGGGCTCGACTCGAGGACACCTTCGGTGAGGGCGTGCTCGACAGGCCGGCGGAGAATACGGGCAAGGGGCGGGGCGGCCGATTCTCGGATCTGTTCGGTGGGCACATCCCGTTCGACCGTAATGCCAAGAAAACTCTCGAACTGTCGCTGCGCGAGGCGATCGCACATCACGACCGCTTGATCGGATCCGAACACATCATGCTGGGAGTGATCCGGAGCGATGACTCGGAGACCACTTCGCTGATCGAGGCCTACGTGACTCGCGACCGCCTCCGGCAGGTGCTGATCGAGCAACTCGATTCTGCCGCTTGAGCCACGCCCGCCTCTCGGGGGCTCGTATGTCACAGTGTCTGCATGATTTCACTGATCCTGCGGTTGATCATCAACGCGGTCGGGCTGTGGCTCGCGGCCAGGCTCGTCACCGGTGTCGACATCGTCGGCGTCGACGGGGGAGAGTTCACGGTCGATACGGCGATCAAACTGCTGATCCTCGCCGCGATCTTCACCGTGGTCAATGCCCTGGTGAAGCCGCTCGTGAAGCTGCTGTCACTGCCGTTGGTCATCCTGAGTCTGGGGCTGTTCCTGCTCGTCATCAATGCCCTGATGCTGTGGCTGACCTCGTGGGTGGCCGAATTCTTCGACGGCGGACTCACGATCTCGGGATTCTGGGCGGCCTTCTGGGGCGGTCTGATCATCGCCATCGTCAACTTCGTCCTGGGGCTGATCGTTCCCGACCGGGACTGAGAATCTCAGGCGAAGGCGAGCGCGATACCCGTCGTCCCGAGCGTTCAGCCGAAGGCGAGCGCGATACCCGTCGTCACAGCCCACACCAGCATCGCGAGGGCGGTGTCGCGCAATGCGGGCAGGAGATCGAGGCCGAGTCCTCCTGAGCGCACCGGCGCGTGTGCGCGCACCGCGAGCGGGGCGGCGAGCAGCCCGACCAACGCCCACGGTGTCGCCGCCACCAGCGCGAGCGACATGACGAACGGCGTCGTGAGCAACCCCAGGTGCAGTGTGCGGGTACGTGGGTCACCCAACCGGACGGCCAGCGTGCGCTTCCCGCTCTCGGTGTCGGTCGGGATGTCACGCAAGTTGTTCGTCACCATCACCGCGCTGGAGAAGCAGCCCATCGCCACTGCACCCGC
Source organism: Rhodococcus sp. F64268 (assembly GCF_023015605.1). Classification (NCBI taxonomy): domain Bacteria; kingdom Bacillati; phylum Actinomycetota; class Actinomycetes; order Mycobacteriales; family Nocardiaceae; genus Rhodococcus; species Rhodococcus sp. F64268. The sequence goes on along the minus strand of NZ_JALKAI010000002.1, from coordinate 71,532 downwards.
CAGTCCGGTGAGGGTGAGTTGCTCGGCCTGCACGAAGAGTGTGCCGAGCACTGCGACCAGGCCGAAGAACACGAACACTGCCACTTCGCCGAGGCCGCTGTAGCCGTAGGGGTTACGGCCGCCGGTGTAGTACCACGCGCCCACGATGCATACGAGGCCCACCAGGATCAGCCACCACGCGCTTGTCAGGGCAAGCGCGAGACCGGCAACCGCGGCGACTCCGAAACATGCGAAGGCGGCGCGTTTGACTGCACCGGGGGACGCAGCACCCGAACCGACCAGACGCATCGGTCCGACGCGCTCGTCGTCGGTACCGCGGATCCCGTCGGAGTAGTCGTTGGCGAGGTTCACCCCGATGTTCAGTGCGAGCGACACGACAAGGGCGAGCAGCGCTTTCCACCATACGGCCTCATCGAGTGCCGCCGCGGCGCCTGTACCCACGATGACGGGAGAGATCGCGTTCGGAAGGGTACGGGGGCGGGCTCCTTCGAGCCATTGACCAGCGGTTGCCATTCGTCGATCTTCGCACTTGGGCGCGCGCACGTCGGGGGTGGGACCCGGCCTGTCGCTCAAGAGAACTTGGTGACCAGGGCGCGACGATCGATCTTTCCCGGCCCACGCAGCGGCAACACGTCGACGAGATGCAACTCGCGGGGAGCGGCGGTCGTGTCCAGGGTTGCGCACGTCCACTCCCGTAGTTCCCCGAGTGTGGGGGTGCTGCCGTGCTCGGGGACGACCACCGCTGCCACCCTGTGCCCGAGTCGGTCGTCGGGCAGCCCGATCACCGCAACCTCCCGCACTGAGGGGTGCTCGATGAGAACGGCTTCGACGACTTGCGGCACCACGGTGAGCCCACCGGACGAGATGGCCTCGTCGAGCCGGCCGAGAATGCGGAGGGCCCCGTCGTCGAACAGTCCGGCGTCGTCGGTGCGGAACCACCCCGATCGGGCGAACGCGCCGTGGTCAGGCAGGCCGCGGTACCCGGACGCGAGCACCGTGCCGCCGAGCCACACTCGGCTCTCTGCGTCGACACGGACATCGACGCCGGTGAGCGGTACACCGTCGTACACGCAACCGCCGCACGTCTCACTCATCCCGTAGGTGCGCACCACATTCATGCCGGCCGCACGGGCGCGACGCAGAACGGGTTCGGGGGTGGCTGCACCGCCGAGCAGGATCGCGTCGAGTTCCGCGAGTGCTGCGGCCGCGTCCGGATGGTCGAGGGCCTTGATGAGCTGGGTCGGCACCATCGATGTGTAGCGTCGCGGCCCGCGCATCGCCGCGACCGCGGCAGGTAGCGCGGTGGGGTCGAAACCGTGCGACACATCCATGATCACCGGCTCGGTGCCCGACAGAATGCTTCGCAGGAGCACCTGCATCCCGGCGATGTGATGCCCAGGGAGCGCGAGCAGCCACGAGCCGGTGCCGCCGATTCGTTCGTGTGTGGCGTTTCCGCTGGCGCGCAGGGCTGCCGCAGTGAGCTGAGCGCCCTTGGGAGTTCCGGTGGTACCCGAGGTCGCGACAACGAGACCTACCGTGTCGTCGATCGGTTCACCGGGATGCAGCGCATCGGTGAGGCGCCGGATCTCCCGGTGGTCGCCGGCGGGAACAGGCAGCAGGGGAGGGCCTTGGCCGTCGAGCATGTGCTGCAGCGCCGGCACGACGTCGTGGGCCCTGCCTCCGGCCGGAACTTCGAGGACGGTGAGCTCGGCCCTCACAAGTCATGTCCGGTCAGTGGCCAGCCTCCGGCTTCGAGGTGCACCCGGACCCGATCGATGTCGTGCCCGAGCGGCATCTCGTTGGTGATCTTGGTGATGAGTACGGCTATGTCGGTTTTGCTGATCGGCAGATCGCCTTCGTCGACGAGAGCATCGGCGACCTGATCGACCTCGTCGTCGGACAGTCGCCGCTTGAGGAGGGCCAACAGCGGCACGTAGTCCTGTTCGGGTACACCCTCCGGATAACCGGCGCGCAGCCACTCGATGATCGAAGCGAGGAACGGGGGAAGCATCGCGGACGCTCCTCAGTACGATCCGGTGGGCCGGTCGTCACCGGTGGCGCGGTCACCGTTTCGAGCGCCGTCGGTAACGGACTGTTCGATGTCGTCGTCCTGTTCGTCGGTCCCGACGACGGGCCATCCTCCCGCGACCAGCTGTTCGGTGACCCGTGCGATGTCGTCGTCGGTCGGCTGCTCGTTCAGCACCCCCGCGATGATCTTCCGGAGCGTGTCGTAGTCCACCTTCCGCTGCGGGTGCTCGTGTGCCGTTGCGACCGACAGCTCGAGGATCTCGGCGATGTCTTCGTCCGTCAGCCTGCGTCGGAGGACGGACAGCAGGGCGAAGTGGTCCTTGGGAGGGATTCCTTCGGGATAACCGGCCCGTAGCCAGTCCAACACCGAGCGAAGAGAATACCGAGGCAAGATTATCGTTGATCCTTCTCTTCGGTGACGATCAGAACAGTTGGATACCGAAGCTGCTGGACAGGAAGTCAGCAGTCAACAGGAGTATCCCCGCAATGATCGCGACGACGACAATCATGAAGCAGATGACCGCTCCGATGCGGCCCAATGCTCGCCGGCCGGCGTCGACCGTTCCGGTGCCGTCGTCCCCGAGTGCTGCCGATCGCATTCCGAGTGCGAAGACGGCGGGCAGGCCGGCCCCCAGCACGAGGCCGACCAACACGACCTGCCACAGGGAATCGAGTGTGGAGACCAGCAGATTCACAGGCGTCCCTCCTGGGCGACGGGATCGAGTTCGGTGCCGCCGTCACTTTCCCATGACGCGTTGACGTTGGACGCATCGATCGGCTGCAAGCGGGACCGCAGATACATCAGGCCGGCGAGCGCACACAGGATCGCGAATACCACGAGGACACCGGGAAGGCCGCCGATCAGGTGGGCGATCAGCCAGCATACGGCACCGACCACACCCGCGCACGGCAATGTGATCAGCCATGCCACGGCCATTCGGCCCGCGATGCCCCAGCGAACCTCGGCACCTTTCGTGCCGAGGCCTGTGCCGAGGATCGAGCCGGTGGCCACGTGAGTTGTCGACAACGGGAGCCCGAAATGGCTCGACGTGAGGATGATCGCAGCCGACGAGGACTCCGCCGCCATGCCCTGCGGAGGCGTGATCTCGACCAGGCCCTTGCCGAGGGTGCGAATGATCCGCCAACCCCCGAGATAGGTGCCGAGCGCAATCGCGACAGCGCATGTGAACTTGACCCAGAACGGCATCTCGGTTTCGGGGGTGATCGTCCCGTATGCCACAAGCGCCAGGAAGATCACGCCCATCGTCTTCTGCGCGTCGTTGGTGCCGTGCGCGAGTGAGACGAGCGAGGCGGTGCCGATCTGGCCGATCTTGAAGCCCTTACCGCGGGACTCTTCGGGAATGTCGTGGGTGAGGCGATGAACCGACCAGGTGCCCACCGTTGCGACCAGCGCAGCGACGACGGGTGCGAGCAGGGCCGGGATGATCACCTTGCCCAGAACACCGTCCCACACCACGCCGCTCATACCGAGAGCGGCGATGGCGGCGCCGATCAGACCGCCGAACAAAGCGTGGGAGGAACTCGACGGGAGGCCGAACAGCCAGGTCGCAAGGTTCCAGAGAATGCCGCCGACGAGTCCGGCGAACACGATGAGCAACAGTGCCGGGCCGCCGGTGTTGTCGAGATTGACCACACCTTTGGCGACAGTCGCGGCGACCTCGACCGACAGGAATGCCCCGACGAGGTTGAGCACGGCCGACAGGCCGACAGCTACTTTCGGCCTCAGCGCCCCGGTAGCGATGGAGGTGGCCATCGCGTTGCCCGTGTCGTGGAAGCCGTTCGTGAAATCGAATGCGAGGGCAGTGACGACCACTACCAGTAGGACAACGAACTCTGCGGTCACGTCTTCCGATTGTGGGGTAAATAGGCGGTGAATGTACAGCTAATGGGAGGTTTCCCACGGGTGTTCCGAGGGCGATTCGCACTCGAGCGGGAGGTCGGCGGTTCCCACCGTGTGCAAGGTCACGCCGAGGGGGTCAGCGGAGATCCGTGCGAATCGGGTGATCCGGCGGAATCTGCACCAGAACCACACGGATTCCGTCCGGATCCTCGATCCACATCTCGTGCAGTCCCCACGGCTCCTGTTGCGCGGCTCGGGTGATCACAACTCCCGCGAGCGTGAGCTCCGTTTGTGCGGCATACACGTCCCGGACCTGAAGCCACAGTGCTCCGTGGAAGCGTTGAGTGCTGTCGCGTTCGCCGTGCGCGGCGATCTCGATCAAGCCCTGGCCCGCGAAGAATACGGTGCCGCCCGGATACTCGCGGGCAATGGCGAGGCCGAGGGTCCCGCCGTAGAACTCGAGGGTGGCGTCGTAGTCGTGTGGACGCAGGATCGTCCGGCTGCTCAGTATCTCCATGTCTGCATCTTCCATGTCTGCACCTTCGCCCGCCGCGCCTAACCTTCGGGCGCTGGACGTGCCTCGTGCCCCCGCAAGCCGTGGGTACGACGCGCCTCTTTCGACTCTGCCTCGAACAGATGCCTGCGTCCTGCGACCAATGTGTCGCGTACCTCCGCGTCGAAGGTGCGTAGCTCGGTCCAATAGCCGTCGTCGAACTCCTCGACGAGCTGGAACGTCCACCGCCCTTCGGCAACATTACGGCCCACGAGTTGGCGTTCGATCCGGTCGGCAAGCTCGGGGTTGCCCGCGGCGCGAAGCATCTCTGCGGCCTGCTCGACCTGAAAATCGGCGTGGCCCATCAACTGATGGAAGCCGTACAGGTGTCCGCGTGCCCGCTCGACGGTTTCGAGTGCCTCGGACAGTTTCCCGACGGCCGCGACCGTCGCATCGGTGACGCCCTCCGGCCGAGTATGCGAGGGATCGGGACGCTCGCGATCGGTCATGTTTCGAGTGTGCCCGACCCAACGCTCTGCAGATCCGTCTTCGCCCGGTCGGAACTGCCGCGGGTGAGCAGTTCGAACGATGCTTTCCACAGCCACTCCACCGGACCCTGCCGGAAGTGACGTAGCCACAGCCGGGACGCGACGACGAGGATCGCACACACGGCGATGTATACGGCGACGGTGAACTGCGTTCGGTACGTGGGGTCGATCTTGGCGGCGAGGCCGAGCCCCCATCCGTAGCAGATCGCAGATGCGATGATGTTCTGCAGGATGTAGCAGCTCAGCGCAGTGCGACCGATGCCTTGCATCCACCCGCCGACGGTGCCGACCTGCTCGCGAGTCGAGTACCACTGCGCGATCAGCGCCAGAAGTCCCGCCGCCACGAACGGCGCGATCGCGTACCGCGCCGCGAACGTACCCGCGGGGCCACCGAACAGGCCCACTGCGATATCGACGGGTGCCGCGACAGCGCCGATCAACAACAGCCGACGGCGCAGTCGAACACCTCGCTCGTCAAAGATGCCTGCGTCGAACAGCGCGGCGCCGACGAGGAACATCGCGATCGTCAATGGCACCAGGAAGATCACTTCGGAGCGGAAGGCGAGGAAGTTTTCGGCGCGGAACACCACCAGGTCCCACCAGTTGCCCGTCGCGAATACATCCGTCGGCTCGCTCGAGGAGTCCCCCGAAGCGGGGGTCGCGGCGAGCGCGATCACGAGGGCGGTCACGAACAGCATGTGCACGATGGCGGCGGTGCCGACAATCCACATACGTGTGCGGCGCGAGGACACGACCACGCCGCACAGGAGCATGGATACCGCCGCATAGCCCATCAGAACATCGAACTCTGCGACCAGGAAGTAGTGCACGAGCCCGTCGATGAACAGCAGGAACGCACGTGTCCGGTAGTTCCCCGGCCACGCGCGTCCCCCACGGCGGGCCGACGCCGCTTGGATCGCGAGCCCTATCCCGAACATCAAGGTGAGAAGGCCGAGAAATTTGCCCTGTGCGAGCTGCATCAGGATGCGCTGCGGCCACGGATCCGATCCTGCGGTCTCGATATAGCCGACGATCCCGGCAGGGTCGGTGAAGATCCAGATATTGGTCCCCAGCGTGCCCAGGATCGCGACCCCCCGGGCGACATCGAGCGCGGCGATCCGGGTGCGGGGCATGGTGGAGCCGACGGTGGTCATGCCCTCGACTCTGCTGCACCGCCGGCAGTCAGGGCGTCGGGAGAAGGGACGACCGTCGGGTCATCACATCGGAGGATCCGGGGAGCGTCAACGCGATGGCCGTGATGAGTATCACGCCGAAATGTGGTCGACGTCTGATATCGGGATGTTTGAAGCCGCATACTCCTGGACATAACTACCGCCGAGGTGCCCCGACGCACCGACGCCCCGGCCGCGGGGCGGGACATGATGCCCCGCACGGACCAGGAGACCACGATGAGCACCGACTACGACGTCCGACGCACCAACGATCTTGCAGGCACCGGTACTGCGATCGACGAACTCGACCTGAAGCAGACGGGACTCGCCGACGCCGACGAAGCCGAGGTCATCGAATCGCCGGATCTGCCCGGAGCGGATCTGTCGGGCGAGGAACTCAGCGTGAATGTCGTGCCGATCCAGGAGGACGAGTTCACCTGCTATCGATGCTTCCTCGTTCATCATCACAGCCGGAAGGCGTCGTCGCCGACAGAGGATCCCTACTGTCTCGACTGCGCCTGACCTGCCCGCATCGCTGGATGCCGCGCCCCTGAACGCCGCGGCCGGGCCGAGTGATCCTCGGCCCGATCGGCGTGTCAGTAATACCGCGGGTAGGGGGACCAGTCGGGGTCACGCTTTTCGAGGAAGGCGTCGCGGCCCTCGACTGCCTCGTCGGTCATGTACGCAAGGCGGGTTGCTTCACCGGCGAACAATTGCTGACCGACCAGGCCGTCGTCCTGCAGATTGAACGCGTACTTGAGCATCCGTTGTGCCTGCGGCGACTTGCCGTTGATCTTGTCGGCCCACTCGAGCGCGACATCTTCGAGTTCGTCGTGGGCGACGACACGGTTCACCGCGCCCATGTGGTGCATATCGTCGGCGGTGTAGGTGTCGCCGAGGAAGAAGATCTCCCGGGCGAACTTCTGTCCGACCATCTTCGCGAGGTACGCGCTGCCGTAGCCACCGTCGAAGCTGCCCACGTCGGCGTCGGTCTGCTTGAACCGGGCGTGCTCCCGCGACGCGAGAGTCAGGTCGCATGTCACGTGCAGGCTGTGCCCGCCGCCCGCGGCCCAGCCGTTGACGAGCGCGATCACGACCTTCGGCATGAACCGGATCAGCCGTTGCACCTCCAGGATGTGCAGGCGACCCGCGCGAGCCTTGTCGACTGTCTCGGCGGTCTCCCCGCTGGCGTACTGGTAGCCGCTGCGTCCGCGAATGCGCTGGTCGCCGCCCGAGCAGAACGCCCAGCCGCCGTCCTTGCTGCTCGGGCCGTTGCCGGTCAGGAGTACCACCCCCACATCGGAGGTCGTCCGTGCGTGGTCGAGCACGGTATACAGCTCGTCGACGGTGTGCGGGCGGAATGCGTTGCGCACCTCGGGCCGATCGAACGCGACACGGACGGTGCCCTGCGTGACATGACGGTGATAGGTGATGTCGGTGAGGTTCTCGAACCCCGCAACGGGGCGCCACAGTTCAGGATTGAAGGTCACGTCGTCACTTTAAGGCCGGGTAGTGCCGATGTGCGCGCGTCGGGCGGATAACGTGCAGGATCATGAGCGAGCAGAACACTCGAGGCGGCGACGACGCATACGAGCATCACGGCGGCTTCCCCGTCTACGAACCGGTGAAAGCGGGACCGAACTTCGGTCGCTTCGTCGACGCGTTCCGCCGGTTGCAGGACCTCGCGGTTTCCACACACGCACCCGATGACGTCGTGGACCAGGCCATTGCGCAAGCGGAGGCTCTCGGGGATCTGCTCGAGTCCTACCAGGTCCGGGAAGGAAGGTCCCCGGCCGGATTCAACGTCGATCTCCCGGGACGCGGCAGTCTGCTGCTCCCGCCGTGGACGATCGAGCAGTTCGATGCCGGCGGTGTACGCGAACGAGGCCACTTCCGCCGCTACCACCTCGGGGGTAACGGCGCTGTGCACGGCGGCACCATCCCGTTGCTCTTCGACGACCTGTTCGGGATGGTGATCCACGCATCCGGGCGACCCATCGCCCGCACCGGTTATCTCCATGTCAACTACCGAAAGATCACGCCGTTGTGGGACGAACTCGTGGTCGAGGGTCGCGTGGACAGCGTCGACGGACGAAAGGCGTTCTGCAGCGCCGAGCTCCGCAACCTGGACGGCACTGTGCTCGCCGACTCCGAGGCGCTGATGATCGAATTGCTTCCGGGACAGCCGTGACACCGTCCGGGACCGAGGCGATCCCACCACTGGATGAGGTGCTGGCCGCCGCGGTGGTCGTGTCGCTCCCGATGCGGGTTCGGTTCCGGGGCATCACCGCGCGGGAGGTCGTCCTCCTCGAGGGCCCGGCAGGGTGGGGAGAATTCGGACCGTTCCCTGAGTACGACGATGTCGAGTCCGCCGAATGGCTCCGTTCCGCGCTCGAATCGGCATGGCTCGACGACCCCGCGCCCCTGCGAGCACACGTTCCCGTCAACGCCACGGTGCCTGCCGTCGATCCCGAGCAGGTCCCCGGCATATTGGCGAGGTTTCCCGGTGCGCGTACGGCGAAGGTGAAGGTTGCCGAACGCGGCCAGGATCTCGCACAGGATCTCGCCCGGGTCCGTGCTGTGCGCGAATTGGTTCCCCACGTGCGGGTCGACGCGAACGGCGGGTGGAGTGTCGACGACGCAGTGACGGCCTTGACCCAGATGGCTGCCCAGGTCCCTCTCGAATACGCAGAACAACCCTGCGCGACGGTGCCTGAACTCGTCGAACTCCGTCTCAGGTTGGAGCGCAGCATTCCGGGGGGGATCCGGATCGCGGCCGACGAGAGCATTCGGCGGGCCGACGACCCCATGCGTGTGGTTCGGGCAGGTGGTGCGGACGTCGCGATCGTCAAGGTTGCTCCGCTCGGCGGCATCCGCCGGGTGCTGGCACTGGCCGGTGAGCTCGCCGACTGCGGAGTGCCGATCGTCGTATCGAGCGCCCTCGACTCGGCCGTAGGAATGGGAGCCGGACTCGCGGCAGCCGCGGCACTGCCGGACCTCCCGTTCGCGTGCGGCCTCGGTACCGGCGGCTTCTTCACGGCGGACGTGGCGACTCCCCGCGCCATGTCGAACGGCACACTGCCGGTCGGTAGGGTTGCGCCGAGCCGGTCCGGACTCGACGCCGTGCGCGTCGATGCGGAGCGGGAGCGATGGTGGCTCGATCGAGTGCGCAGATGCCACGCCCTGCTCGAGTGACTGCGGAATATGCGCGGTGTGCGTCGTCGTATATCGTTCGGGCGTCCCAACAGTCACATTCTTCACAAAACGGAGGCATGGAAGTGGTTGCAGCTCTCGGTGATGCCCTGCTCGGCGCCGATAAACTCCCGGCGGTCCAGAGCGACGTCCTCGCACTCATCGACGCTGAGGTGTCGGACAAGAAGGGCGCGTCGGGCCTCGCACTCAAGGGTGGATACGCCGCGGTGAAGAAGGTCGGTCCGTCGATCGTGCCGGGTGCCGTCGAAGGTCTCCTGCCCGACTTCGTCGAGCGGCTCCAGCCGTTCTGGGCGGACTTCGCAGGCAACGGTTCGTTTGCCGACTACCTCACCGCGCGCGGTGACGAGGTCGCAAACGCGCTGCTGGGCGTGACCGACGACAAGATCGCGGGTAGCGACAAGGCCGCCGTCAAGAAGGTCTACGACTCGCTCCGCGGTTCCGCGCAGAAGCACGTCGTCGAGGCTCTGCCGCGTCTGGGTGACCTCATCCAGAAGCACGCTGCGTAGGCCTGGATTTTCGTCGACGGTGCCGCTGCGGCTTCGGCCGCAGCGGCACCGTTGTCTTCCGGTCGTCATCTGTCGGCCACGCCCACATCGGAAATTCGGGTTCCGCTGTCGGACAAGTCTGGGCGGCAGCCCGAGGTGAGAGGGCCCGGCGGTGAGTCAGCTCGTCGGTCGGTCGATGCACCGAACGGCCGGCGTGAGCCCCCACTCGATCCGTCCGAGCCGACTCGCAGGCGCCAGCAGCGCGAAGTCCGGCGCATCGTCATCGGCGAGCACGTCCTGGCGCACGGTCATCGCGACAACGTCGCCCATGACGACGAACGAGTCGCCGACCTCGATCACCCGATGCAGCGTGCATTCGATCGAGGCGGGCGACTGCGCGACCCGTGGCGGGCGTACCCGTTCGCTCGGCTCCGCGTCGAGACCGACCGCCGCGAACTCGTCGACGTCATGCGCAAACGGTGCAGACGATGCGTTCACCTGGTCCATCAGCGGCACCGACGCGACGTTGATGACGAACTCGCCGGTCTCCTCGATGTTCCGCAAACTGTCCTTCCTTCCCACCGACGTGAACTGAACGACAGGAGGGGAGGTACTCGTCACGGTGAAGAAGCTGTACGGGGCCACGTTCGCGACGCCGTCCGCGGACGCCGTCGACACCCATGCGATCGGGCGGGGCACGATTGTGGCGGTGAGCAGGCGGTAGAACCGTCCGGCACTGAGGTCGGAGGGGTCGAAGACGGTGCGCATCACACCATTGTCGGCCGGATGACTCGGGATGCCCCTGCGGGGCCCGGCTCGGGTTGCGACCGGGTGCTCGGCGGGCCCGCACTACCCTGGTCGTCGTGAACCCGTCCACCGCCCAGGCCACCGCTGTCGTCGACGAACTTGCTCGGGGCGGTGTCCGGGACGTCGTGTTGTGCCCCGGTTCTCGCAACGCGCCGCTCGCGTTCGCTCTCCAGGCCGCCGACAACGCGGGCCGCCTGCGATTGCACATGCGCATCGACGAGCGGACCGCGGGTTTTCTTGCGCTCGGTCTGTCGCTCGCGTCCGGACGGCCGGTGCCCGTCGTCATGACTTCCGGCACCGCCGTCGCGAACCTGGGGCCCGCGGTCCTCGAGGCGAACTACGCGCGCATCCCGCTGGTGGTGCTCTCGGCCAACCGGCCTTACGAGATGCTCGGGTCGGGTGCGAATCAGACCGTCGAGCAGCTCGGATTGTTCGGTAGCCAGGTCCGCGCCACCATCAGCCTCGGACTCGCAGAGGGAATCGGCCAGAACAGCCAATGGCGTTCGGCGGTGAGCCGTGTCCTTGCCGCCGCTCGCGGAACCAGGTCCGGCAACGCAGGTCCCGTGCACTTCGATATCCCGCTGCGCGAACCACTGGTACCGGATGCGGGCCCACAAGGTGCCGTGCCCGAGGGACGGCCCGACGGCCAGGCCTGGACCACGACGGTGCACGCAACCCTCGATGTGCCGGTGGAGATCGACATCACGGCCGACACCGTCGTGGTGTCGGGGCACGGCTCGGCGTTCCGGCCCGAACTTGCAGGGCTCCCGACTGTCGCCGAGCCCACCGCACCGTTGCACGGGCTTCCCCTTCATCCCCTTGCCCTCACCCAGATCGCGCCGAAGCAGGCCATCATCACGGGTAGGCCCACCCTGCATCGGCCGGTGTCGCGTCTGCTCGCCGACCCGAACGTGGCCGTCTACGCCCTGACGACAGGCCCACGCTGGCCCGACGTCTCCGGGAACGTCCTCGCGACGGGAACCCGCGCAGTGATCTCGGGTTCGCCGGACGACGCGTGGCTGGAGCGATGCCGTCAATTGTCCGCAGACACCGACAAGGCGGTGCGGACCCAACTCGACGCCCACCCGGAGGCCACCGGTCTGCATGTCGCGGCGGTGGTGACCGATTCGCTGCGGGAGGGTGACCAGTTGTTGTTCGGGGCCTCCAACCCGGTGCGCGATGCGGCACTCGTGAGCTATCCGAAACCGGGCGTGAAGGTGCTGTCCAACCGCGGAGTCGCAGGCATCGACGGGACGGTGTCGACAGCGGTAGGCGCAGCCCTCGCCTACGACGAGGGACGAACCATCGCGTTGATGGGCGACCTCACCTTCCTGCACGACGCTTCGGGTCTGCTGGTCGGTACACCGGAACCTCGACCTCGCGACCTGACGATCGTCGTGGCCAACGACGACGGCGGTGGCATCTTCGAACTCCTCGAGCAGGGGGATCCCCAGTACGCGGGTGTCTTCGAGCGTGTATTCGGGACTCCTCACGGAATGGATCTGGCAGCGCTCTGCGCGGCGTATCGCGTTCCGCACAGCCGGGTCGATCTTCACGGACTCGCGATTGCGCTCACCCACGTCAGCCCGCCCGCCGGTGGCATCCGGGTCATCGAAGTCACGACCGACCGCGCCGGATTGCGCGATCTTCACGCCGCGGTGCGGTCGCAACTGTGATGACGGAGTCAGGCGTTCGAAGCGGGCGCACAGCGGGTGCAACCAGCACGGTGCCAGCGGTGGCGCGCGCCCGGCGAGTTGTTCTCGCCATCGCCATCGGCATTTCCGCACTGTCGGTGATCCTGGTACTCGGGGCGTGGCGCAACGATCACACGATCCGATCCGACATGGGCACCGCATCGGCCGAGGTGTTGTCGGCGGGATCACTCCGGTCTGCGGTGAGCTTCGTCACTCCCGATGGGGTGACGCACAACCCGGAGCTGGGTGTGCTCTATCCCACAGGGCTCACCACCGGGCAGCGCATCGCAGTCGAATATGCGCGCAGTGATCCCGATCTCGTCCGGGTCACCGGCCGGGATGCGCGGATCGCGATCGTGCCGGCAGGGTCGGTGATGGTCGTCACCTGGGTGATCGCCGGTGGGCTTCTCGTGTACCTGCGAAGGTTCTCCCGGACCGAGCCGGAGCCGTCGCCCCTCGCGTGAGGCGACGCCCGGTACGAAACGTTCGCTTCGTCTTCGTCGGCCGGTCAACTCCCGCGCACCTCGTCGACCGGCGCATCGTTCATGGTGGCGTGGTGCGAGTAGCCATCGTCGCGGAATCCTTCCTCCCGAACGTCAACGGCGTGACCAACTCGGTACTGCGGGTACTCGAGCATCTCGATCGCGGGGGTCACGACGCGATCATCGTGGCGCCGGACACCGTTGCGGGTCTTGATCCCGCGCCGACCGAGCATCTCGGTGTCCCCGTGCACCGAGTCCCCGCGGTACGCGTGCCGAAGATCAGTTCGCTGCCGGTCGGGGTGCCTCAGCTCGACATGGTTGCCACGTTGCGCGCGTTCGATCCCCAGGTGATTCACCTCGCGTCGCCGTTCGTCCTCGGAGCAGGCGGACTCGCAGTGGCGAAGAGGCTGCTCGTGCCGACCGTTGCGATCTATCAAACCGATGTCGCAGGATTCGCGGAAAGCTACGGACTCGGAGTCGCGGCGCGGGTCTCATGGCGGTGGACGCGTCGACTCCACAGTGGATGTGACCGGACTCTCGCTCCGTCGTCGTCTGCGGTCGACGCGCTCGTCGCTCACGGCGTTCCTCGCGTCCATCGGTGGGGGCGAGGCGTCGACATCGACAGGTTCGCGCCGTCGAAGAGAGAGGACACACTTCGCGCGCAGTGGTCACCGGACGGGCGTCCGATCCTCGGGTTCGTCGGTCGTCTTGCGCCGGAGAAGCACGTCGAGCGACTCGTCGACGTCGCGCAGGGAGGTGCGTTCCGGCTCGTGGTGGTGGGGGACGGTCCCGAGCGCGCTCGGCTCGAAGCTCTGATGCCGGAGGCCGTGTTCACCGGGCAACTCGATGGCGACGATCTGGCACGGGCGTACGCGAGCCTCGATGTCTTCGTCCATCCGGGCGAGCACGAGACGTTCTGCCAGGCGGTGCAGGAGGCGCAGGCCAGCGGTCTGCCGACCGTTGTACCCGACGCGGGTGGCCCCAGGGATCTCGTCGCACACTGTCGCAACGGGTACCGGCTGCCCGCTGACCGGTTCGCCGAGCTCCTGCCGGGGGCGCTCAGTGCGCTTGCCGACGCGCAGCTGCGGTCGGAGTTCGGTCGTGCGGCCCGTCGCAGTGTGCTCGGCCGCACCTGGCCGGTGATCTGTGACCAACTCCTCGGGCATTACCGGGAGGTGCAGGGGGACACATCCCGCATGCTTCCGCGCACCGCGTAACCGTGGTCTCACAGCACCTCTATACGGGGTGGTGTCGCGGCAGGGCCCGCCCCACGGGAAGGTAACGTTTCGGCCGTGGCAAAAACTCACGGATCGCGCGCATTTCTCGACAAGGAGCCGCGCGAGGTCGCGTCCATGTTCGACGGGGTCGCCGAGCGTTACGACCTGACCAATACGGTGCTGACGTTCGGGCTGGACAGGCAGTGGCGTCGTGCCACCCGAGCAGCGCTGGATCTGGAACCGGGGGAGCGAGTGCTCGATCTCGCCGCCGGAACAGGTGTCTCGACGGTCGAACTCGGCCGCTCCGGCGCGTGGGTTGTCGCGACGGATTTTTCCAAGGGGATGCTCCACGCCGGTGAGTTCCGGAAGGTGCCCATGGTCGCCGGCGACGCGATGCGCCTCCCGTTCGCCGATGCCGTGTTCGACGCCGCCACGATCTCGTTCGGTCTGCGCAACGTCGCCGACATCGACGCGGCACTGCGGGAGATCGCGCGGGTGACCAAGCCGGGCGGTCGACTCGTCGTGTGCGAGTTCTCCACGCCCGTGCACGAGCCGTTGCGCTCGGTGTACATGGAAGTGGTCATGCAGGCGCTTCCAGGAGTGGCCCGGCTGGTGAGCAGCAATCCCGACGCGTACGTCTATCTTGCGGAATCGATTCGTGCGTGGCCCGCGCAGAAAGAGCTCGCCGAGCGCATCGAGGCCGCCGGCTGGAGCAACGTGCGGTGGCGCAACCTCACCGGCGGCATCACCGTGCTGCATCACGCCGTGCGGTAACGCCGCGTCTCAGATGAGCCCCGCGTCTCGGACGAGCCGATCGCTCAGGAGAAAAGGGGCTGTCGATCCCATCTCATCGAGACCCGCCCGCTGGTCCGCCACACACGGGCGACCAGGTCGTGGTCCTCGTCGGTGACGAGATTTCCCATCACCCGCACGGCCACCGTCATCAAGGCGCGTGAGCGCATTCCCACGGGCCCGGTCGAGGGCAGGAACTTAGGCCGTGTGAGCAGTCCGGCGAGTCGCCGAGCTGTGGAAAACGCCCTGCCGTAGTGCTCCCGTAATAATGCCGGCCACGTCTCGGTGAGGTCGTCGCTGTCGAGAAGATCAGCTATCAGCCGTCCGCCTTCGAGTCCGTAATCGATACCTTCGCCGTTGAGCGGATTCACGCAGGCCGCGGCATCCCCGATCAGAGCCCAGTTGCGCCCGGCGACACCGGAGACCGCCCCACCCATCGGGAGCAGGGCCGATGCGACGCGATTCACCTCGCCGAGTTCCCATTCGGAACGACGCTTCGACGCGTACAGCTCGATCAACGGACGAAGCGACCCGTTCGCGGGGCGGGCGGCGGTCGCCAGAGTTCCTACTCCGAGGTTCACCTCACCGGTTCCCAGCGGGAACACCCATCCGTATCCGGCCTGCAGCGTCCCCGAGTCGTCCCGAAGTTCGAGATGTGACGTGATCCACGGATCGTCGCTGCGAGGCGAGGTCGCGTAGGCACGGGCCGCGACGCCGTAGACCGTGTCGCGATGCCACTGCCTGCCGAGTACTTTGCCGAGCGGGGAGCGGACACCATCGGCGACGACGAGACGTCGGCACGCGACCGTGCGAGGGCCGTCGGCCGTGCGGAAGACCACAGCGGTCACCCGATCACCGTCGCGCACCACGTCGACCGCTTTCGCGCCCTCGGCCATCTGTGCACCTGCCTGCACCGCGGTGCGGCGGAGTCGATCGTCGAGTTCGGTGCGAGGGACGGCACTGCCCGATGACGGGAACGCCCCCGACGGCCACGGAAGTTCGAAGCTGCCTCCGAATCCCTCCAGCCGCAGTCCGCGGTTGACGGTGCGTGTGCGCACCCACTCGCCCAGTCCGAGCCGATCGAGCTCTGCGACCGCCCGCGGAGTCAGTCCGTCGCCGCAGGTCTTGTCGCGGGGGAACGTGGCCGAGTCGACCAGAAGCACCTCGCGTCCGGATCGCGCAGCCCAGGCTGCGGCCGATGACCCTGCTGGACCAGCGCCGATGACGAGTACGTCGGTACTGTCGGGCATGTAGAACACGGATCGGCGCGGTTCTCCCGCGGAATTCTCGGCCACCACGCGTCCATCTTCTCAGGCGCGGATCTGCGCCTCGACGAGGTGGCCGACGAAACGAGCGGCTAGGTTCACTACCGTGGAGCCGAGCCGACAGACAGGATGGGTACTTCTGTGAGCACTGAGGGGACGGCGCCGGCCGCCGGCACGGTGTCGAACACCATGGTCGCAGGTGTGGAACTCGGCGACCCGGTCCTGGCCGAGAACGTGCGGGACGGGTTGGCCGCGGTCGAGACGTTGATGGTCGAAGAACTGTCCGACGGTGAAGACTTCCTGACCGAAGCTGCGCTGCATCTCGCGAAAGCCGGAGGGAAGCGGTTCCGGCCGCTGTTCGCGGTGCTCACGGGGCAGTTGGGACCCAAGCCGAACGACCCGTCGATCGTGACGGCCGCGACCGTGGTGGAGCTTGTCCATCTCGCCACGCTCTATCACGACGACGTGATGGACGAAGCGACTGTCCGGCGCGGAGCGCCCAGTGCGAACATGCGATGGGGCAACAGCGTGGCAATCCTGGCCGGCGACTATCTGTTCGCCCATGCGTCCCGGCTCACCTCCACACTCGGACCGTCCGCGGTGGAGGTCATCGCGAAGACGTTCGCCGAGTTGGTCACCGGTCAGATGCGCGAAACCATCGGTGCGAGCGAGCAGAAGGACCCGGTCGAGCACTATCTGCGGGTGGTGTGGGAGAAGACCGGATCGTTGATCGCCGCTGCCGGCCGGTTCGGAGGCACGTTCTCGGGTGCCGACGACGAGCAGATCGAGCGGCTCGAGCGCCTCGGTGACGCGGTGGGCGTCGCATTCCAGATCGTCGACGACATCATCGACATCGCGTCGGATACCACGGACTCGGGCAAGACGCCCGGCACCGACCTGCGCGAGGGTGTCCACACCCTGCCTGTGCTGTATGCGCTGAAGGACGAGGGACCCGATGCCGATCGTCTCCGAGAACTTCTTGTCGGTCCCCTCGAGGACGAGGCGTTGATTGCGGAAGCGCTCAAGCTGCTCGGGCGGTCGCCGGGGATGGATGCCGCCAAGAAGACGTTGCAGACCTACGTCGATCAGGCGCACGCCGAGCTCGATGCGCTACCGCAGGGACCTGCCAACGAGGCACTTCGTCGCCTGGTCGATTTCACGGTCGCTCGCGTCGGGTAGGCACCGGGAACCTCTCGGTTCGCTCGTCCGTTGCACGGGCAGGTAGATGGACAGATGTCGCCGGGTCGGGCAGCGCAAACGCTGTCCGACGCGAGCGATCGTCGGGGAGAGGCGTGACGTGCACGGAAATGCCAACCGCCTGAAGACGGCGGGGCTGCTGATCGGGATGTCCGCGCTGATCGTGTTCATCGGTGCGCTGTTCCAGAACACGACCATCCTGGTGATCTCGGTTGTGATGGCCGTCGGTATGAACGCCTACGCGTATTTCAACAGCGACAAGCTTGCACTGCGGGCGATGCACGCTCAGCCGATCACCGAGGTACAGGCACCGCAGATCTACCGCATCGTGCGCGAACTCGCGACGACCGCGCACCAGCCCATGCCGCGGCTGTACATCAGTCCGACCAACGCACCGAACGCGTTCGCGACCGGACGGAACCCCCGAAATGCCGCGGTGTGCTGTACATCGGGCATCTTGCAGATTCTCGACGAACGCGAACTCCGCGCGGTACTCGGTCACGAGCTGTCGCATGTGTACAACCGCGACATCTTGATCTCGTCGGTCGCGGGTGCGATGGCCGCGGTGATCTCGGGGCTGGCCAACTTCGCGTTCTTCGCGAGTGCGTTCGGCGGCAACCGTGGGGGCGGTGCGAACCCCCTCGCGCTGCTGCTGGTGTCGCTGCTGGGCCCGATCGCGGCCACCGTCGTCAAACTCGCCGTCTCGCGTTCACGCGAGTATCAGGCCGACCAATCGGGGGCCGAGCTCACCGGCGACCCGCTGGCACTGGCCTCGGCCCTGCGCAAGCTCGAACGCGGCACCCAGGCCGCACCGCTGCCACCGGAACCCAAACTGGCGGCCCAGTCGCACATGATGATTGCGAACCCGTTCAGGGCCGGCGAGAAGATGGGTCGGCTGTTCTCGACTCACCCGCCCATGGCCGACCGGATCGCGCGGCTCGAACGCATGGCGGGCCCGCTCTGAGTCTGCGGACACAGGGCGGGTGCCCTCATCGAGCTCACAGAAGGCACCCGCGCGTCCGGTGTGGGGACGGAATGTGATCGGTCCGCGGACGTTCTCAGCGGTAGTTGACGAACTGCAGTGCGATATCGAGATCTGCGTTCTTCAGCAGTGAGATCACCGACTGGAGGTCGTCGCGCTTCTTGCTGCTCACTCGCAGCTCGTCGCCTTGGATCTGGGCCTTGACGCCTTTCGGGCCTTCGTCACGGATCAGTTTGGAGATCTTCTTCGCGTTCTCCTGGGAGATGCCCTCCACGAGCGAACCGGTGAGTTTGTAGGTCTTTCCGGACTGGGCCGGTTCACCTGCGTCGAAGGCCTTGAGAGAGAGATCGCGCCGGATCAGTTTCTCCTTGAACACATCGAGTGCTGCGAGGACGCGGTCTTCCGTGTCGGCGGTGATCGTGATGGACTCCTCGCCTGCCCATGCGATGGAGGCACCGGTGTTGCGGAAGTCGAAGCGGTTCGCGATCTCCTTCGCTGCCTGGTTGAGGGCGTTGTCCACCTCCTGGCGATCGACCTTGCTCACCACATCGAACGACGAATCAGCCACGTTGAGAATCTCCACTTCGGATCGGTCGGTAGGGGTCTTGTACAGCCGACGTTATCGCTTCGCCCAACCCCGTAACCACCCGGTTTGCAATCGAGGGGGGTCTGCGTTGTATTCTTCCAAACGCATCGAGGAGCAATCCCCGATCGCACCCGGCAGATTGCCCGAGCGGCCAATGGGAGCGGACTGTAAATCCGTCGGCGTATGCCTACGTAGGTTCGAATCCTACATCTGCCACACAGAACAACCCCGGTTCCTCGAACCGGGGTTGTTCTGCATCTGCAGGTGCTGCGTTCACGGCACTGCTGCGGGTGATGGGCTCAGGGCTATCGGCAGGTGGTCGTCGACGGACGTGTTCGTCCGGGTCGTTCGCCCTGCGGACACCGGTAGCGCGTTCGTGGCCCGGAGGACGTTTATGTGCACCGACCTGCCGATTTTGTACTCACGGCGAGTGTGTGTAATCTTTTGGAGGCCGCAGGGAGCAGAGATGCTCACGGTGGCCGCGCCCCCTTAGCTCAGTCGGCAGAGCGTTTCCATGGTAAGGAAAAGGTCGACGGTTCGATTCCGTCAGGGGGCTCGCTGGATTGGAGTGGCGCCAATATATGCGACACTCGACACCGAGGCGGTGTAGCTCAGTTGGTAGAGCAAACGACTCATAATCGTTGCGTCGCCGGTTCAAGTCCGGTCACCGCTACCGAAGTAGAACGAACCACCCTGATCCGAAGCGATCAGATTTACGCGAAAGAAGGCATCCCGTGGCCTCCTCCACCGACGTTCGGCCGAAGATCACCCTGGCCTGCGAGGTGTGCAAGCACCGCAATTACATCACGAAGAAGAACCGTCGTAACGATCCCGACCGCCTCGAGCTGAAGAAGTTCTGCCCGAACTGCGGCACCCATCAGGCGCATCGCGAGTCGAAGTAGTCTGTTCGGGATCGACGTCGACGCGTGAGCTCTCCGCAGTGCCGCCCACGCCGTTAGGCGTTGAGCGGAATTGCGGAGGTTTTGCGTATGACTGGCACCATCATGAATGAGCAACCCGTGGACGTGACCGAACGGGCCGGGATCCCGTTCGATGCTGCGGCTCATGCCGCGTCCATGGTCGGGCACCATTACCGTGTCGACGACTTCTACGAAGTCGGCCGCGAGAAGGTTCGTGAATACGCCCACGCCGTGCTCGATACTCACCCCGCGCATCACGACGAAGAAGCTGCGAAAGGCCTCGGATACGACGGTCTGATCGCGCCGCTGACCTTCGTGTCGATCATCGGGATCATCGCCCAGCGCAAGCTGTTCGAGGAGATCGTCACCGGATACGACCTCAGCCAGATCATGCAGACCGATCAGCGGTTGGTCTTCCACCGCCCGATCCAGGTCGGCGATCGACTGTTCTGCGACGTGTACCTCGACGACTTCCGTCAGGTGGCAGGCAGCGACATCATCACCACGAAGAACGTCATCACCGACCAGTACGACAATCTCGTGCTCACCACGTGGACCACGCTTGTCGGCCGCACGGGCGGTGAGGTCGACGCGAACATCGCGGAGGCTGTCAAGGATGTGATGATGCATGACGCTCCGTAGCTTCGATGACGTGACGGCGGGCGAGGAACTTCCTTCGCGTGTCGTGACGCTCACGCGTGGAAACCTGGTCAATTACGCCGGTGTCTCGGGTGATCCCAACCCGATCCACTGGAGCGACAAGGTTGCCGAACTTGCCGGTTTGCGCAACGTCGTCGGACACGGCATGCTCTCCATGGGCATCGCCGCCGGCTTCGTAACCGACTGGCTCGGCGATCCGGGTGCCGTGAACGAATACAACGTTCGTTTCACGAGCCCGGTGTTCGTGGAGGCCGATCAGGCCGCCGCAATCGAGTTCTCCGGCAAGGTCAAGTCGGTGGACCCGGTCAGCAAGACAGCAGTGGTCGCGATCGTGGCGAAGTCCGAAGGGCGTAAGATCTTCGGGCGAGCCACTGCAACGGTCCGCCTGGCCTGACGGCCTTGCGGATTGGGTAGTCCCGGGGCAATGCAGTACACTAGGGCTTCTGGGATCGCATAGCGCAGCGCGCTGCTCTTCGGTACTTGGATGTACCGGTGGGGTGGCGCGCGTGTCATGTGGTCGCAGATCGGCCGATCTGTGAGGTGTCGAGGTTTCGACGCTGATGGTCGGCCAAAGGGGCGTAGCTCAATTGGCAGAGCAGCGGTCTCCAAAACCGCAGGTTGCAGGTTCAAGTCCTGTCGCCCCTGCACCCGGACTGCCCAGCGATCGAGAGGAACGATGTGAGCGAGGAGCGCGGTAGGCGCGACGGCGGCACCGGAGGGTTTGCACCCGGTGACGCTGGAACGGAAACCGGCGCAACCCCCGACGCTTCCTCCTCGGTCCCGCGTCCGAGTGGTAAGCGCGCAGTTCGCCGTTCCGGCGCCGCGCAGACATCGGTTTCTACCGACGTAGAGGGCTCACGCGCCCGCCGGTCCGTTGCCGAATCGGCCGACCGGCCCGCTGCGCAGAAGTCCGAGAACATCTTCAAGCGCCTGCGTCGATTCTTCCGCGAGGTCATCGCGGAACTTCGCAAGGTGATCTGGCCGAATCGCAAACAGCTGACGACCTACACGCTCGTCGTCATTGCGTTCGTGACCGTCATGACTGCGTTCATCTTCGGATTGGACCTGGCGTTCGCCCAGGGCGTCAACTGGTTGTTCGGCTAGCGCGTACGCGCGCCGGCAAATTGTGATCGACGAGAGGAAAGTGCCCCGGTGAGCACCCCCGAGAACGACTCCTACGAGCCCTCGGCCGACGAGCGCGTTTCGGACGAGGTCGTTGTCGACGAGCGCGTTTCGGACGAGATCGCTGTCGACCAGGCGGTCGTCGACGACCCCGAGACCGATGAGTCGGTGGAGGCGGACGCTCCGGTCGCCGCCGAGACCGCCGACGATGTCGATCCCGCGGCAGCGCTCGAGAAGCAGCTGCGCCTCGAGCCGGGCGACTGGTATGTCATCCACTCGTACGCCGGCTACGAGAACAAGGTGAAGACGAACCTCGAGACCCGAGTGCTGAACCTCGACCTGAGCGAGTACATCTTCCAGGTCGAGGTGCCCACCGAAGAGGTCACCGAGATCAAGAACGGTCAGAAGAAGCAGGTCAACCGCAAGGTGCTGCCCGGCTACATCCTGGTGCGTATGGAGCTGAACGACGAATCGTGGGGCGCCGTGCGCAACACGCCCGGCGTCACCGGCTTCGTCGGTGCGACGTCTCGGCCGTCGCCGCTGACGATCAAGGAGGTCGTGAAGTTCCTCCTTCCGCAGCAGGAGAAGAAGAAGCCCGCCGCAGGCGCACCTGCTGCAGGCGAGCAGGCGCCCGCAGCAGCAGGCAAGCCCGCGATCGAGGTCGACTTCGAGGTCGGTGAGTCGGTCACCGTCATGGACGGTCCGTTCGCGACATTGCCCGCGTCGATCAGCGAGGTCAACGCCGAGCAGCAGAAGCTCAAGGTCCTGGTGTCGATCTTCGGTCGCGAGACTCCCGTGGAGTTGTCTTTCACGCAGGTCTCGAAGCTCTGATCAGCTGATCGTCTCGACACACGAAAACTTGCAGTAGGAATACGCAAGAACCACACCGAGCAAGAAACTAGGAATAGAGATGCCCCCCAAGAAGAAGAAGATCGCCGGGCTCATCAAGCTCCAGATCCAGGCCGGCCAGGCCAACCCGGCTCCGCCGGTCGGTCCCGCGCTGGGTCAGCACGGCGTCAACATCATGGAGTTCTGCAAGGCCTACAACGCAGCGACCGAGTCGCAGCGCGGCAATGTGGTGCCCGTCGAGATCACGGTCTACGAAGACCGCACATTCGACTTCAAGCTGAAGACTCCTCCTGCCGCCAAGCTGCTGCTCAAGGCTGCCGGTGTGCAGAAGGGCTCCGGCGAGCCGCACAAGACCAAGGTCGCCAAGGTGACCATGGATCAGGTGCGCGAGATCGCGAAGACCAAGCAGGAAGACCTCAACGCGAACGACATCGAGGCCGCCGCGAAGATCATCGCGGGTACTGCACGCTCGATGGGTATCACCGTCGAGGGCTGACCCTGGCGGCGTCGCCCGCCGAGTCGACTCAGCAAGCAAGCGTGGGAGGGCCGGCCAGGCCCGCACCACTCCCGAAACATTCACCCACCGGTGAGAAGTTAGGAACCAACATGGCAAAGCGCAGCAAGGCTTACCTCGCCGCCGCCGAGAAGATCAACCCGGACACGCTCTACAGCCCGCTCGATGCGGCGAAGCTGGTGCAGGAGACGTCGTCCAAGAACTACGACGCCACGGTCGAGGTCGCGATGCGCCTCGGTGTGGATCCGCGCAAGGCGGACCAGATGGTCCGCGGCACGGTGAACCTGCCGCACGGCACGGGCAAGACCGCTCGCGTCGTCGTCTTCGCTGTCGGTGAGAAGGCCGCAGAGGCCGAGGCCGCCGGCGCGGATGTTGTCGGTGCCGAAGATCTGATCGAGCGGATCCAGGGCGGGTGGACGGACTTCGACGCCGCCATCGCGACCCCGGACCAGATGGCCAAGGTCGGCCGCATCGCTCGTGTGCTCGGCCCGCGTGGTCTGATGCCGAACCCGAAGACCGGTACGGTCACCCCCGACGTCGCGAAGGCCGTCACGGACATCAAGGGCGGCAAGATCAACTTCCGGGTCGACAAGAACTCGAATCTGCATTTCGTGATCGGCAAGGCGTCGTTCGGCGAGACCAAGCTTGTCGAGAACTACGCTGCTGCTCTCGACGAGGTGCTTCGCGCGAAGCCGTCGAGCGCGAAGGGCCGCTACATCAAGAAGGTCACTGTCGCGACGTCCACCGGACCGGGCATCCCGGTGGATCCGGCGCGTACCCGTAACCTCCTCGAAGCTACCGAATAGGCTGCGGTAGCACCTTCGTACGTTCTGCGAACGCAACGAGCGGTCGGCACGGAGTTTCTCCGTGCCGACCGTTTGCATTCCGGCCCTATCGTCAGCTAGTCTTTACGACGTAGTTCGGCATTGTGCCGATCTTCACCCCGATCATGTTCTACCCAAGACCGTTGGTCACCTTTTCCGCGTGCGGAATCGGTTGAAGGTCCGGATCTGTCCGGCGGCCCACGCAGGAGGACGAGGTTAGGGGAGTGCGAGAGTATTTGCGTCGAGCCTTCGGGCCGGAGCCGAATTCCACCGCCTTCTCCTTTACGCCCCGTGTGCCCTGCGCCGGGGCGTTCGTCGTTTCTCGGCCCAACGCCTGTCGCAGGTGGGACGTCCCGTTCGGGACGCCGGGAAAACGACTGAAACTGAGAGGAGGCGAAGTATGGCAAAGCCCGAGAAGGTCTCCGCAGTTGAGGAGATCACCGAGCAGTTCAAGACCTCGACGGCCGCTGTGGTCACGGAATACCGTGGTCTGTCGGTGGGAAGTCTGACCGAGCTGCGTCGCGCGCTCGGAGAGGGTGCGACCTACTCCGTCGCCAAGAACACCCTGGTCAAGCGTGCCGCCGCTGAGGCGGGCGTCGAGGGTCTCGACGACCTGTTCGTCGGTCCGACCGCCATCGCGTTCGTCAAGGGCGAGCCGGTGGACGCTGCGAAGGCCATCAAGGCGTTCGCGAAGGACAACAAGGCACTCGTCATCAAGGGCGGGTACATGGACGGCGACGTGCTGTCCGTGGACCAGGTCAACAAGATCGCGGACCTCGAGTCTCGCGAGGTGCTGTTGGCCAAGCTCGCCGGCGCGATGAAGGGCAACTTGGCAAAGGCTGCAGGCCTGTTCAATGCTCCCGCTTCCCAGGTGGCTCGCCTTGCGGCCGCCCTGCAGGAGAAGAAGGCGGCAGAAGAAGCCGCCTGACGCTGATCCGCATCACCGCGAATCTGCATCACCGCGATAACAGATACATCCAGGCATGCCTCGGCATGCACCCTCCCAATCGGTCGCGGATCAGCGACATGGGACTTATCAGGAAGGACCGCCACCATGGCGAAGCTCACCACCGAAGAGCTGCTCGACGCGTTCAAGGAACTGACCCTGCTCGAGCTCTCGGAGTTCGTGAAGGCGTTCGAGGAGACCTTCGAGGTCACCGCTGCTGCTCCGGTTGCCGTCGCTGCCGCCGGTGCCCCGGCCGCTGCTGCTGAGGCCGAGTCCGAGCAGGACGAGTTCGACGTCATCCTCGAAGGTGCCGGCGAGAAGAAGATCCAGGTCATCAAGGTCGTGCGCGAGCTCGTCTCCGGCCTGGGCCTCAAGGAAGCCAAGGACCTCGTCGAGGGTGCTCCGAAGCCGATCCTCGAGAAGGTCGCCAAGGACGCTGCCGACGCTGCCAAGGCCAAGCTCGAAGAGGCCGGCGCCAAGGTTTCCGTCAAGTAAGACGGTTCACCACACACGCGCGGGATTTCCTGCGCGTAGTGGCGTGCACATCGAAGCCGCCCCCATGGATCTCGAATCCGTGGGGGCGGCTTTTTTCGTGCGTGCCGAATTTTCTCGTGTTTCGGAATCGCGCGTGTTGCGGCACATTGCGCGTGATTTCCGAATACCGTACCCACTGTGTATCTGTGCAGGTCATGGGATAAGTCTGCCTATGTAAGTGGTATTGATTTGCCAACTTACTCGCTAGTAGTATTCACTGTCACAGTTATCACTTCGATGCGATAGAGTGGCCCAACCCACAGGGGTGGATGGCGTCGAAACAGTGTGGAGGTAACCGTGGGTGTAGAGGTTTCTGTCGAGGGGTTGACCAAGTCCTTCGGCTCTCAGCGGATTTGGCAGGATGTATCGCTGACACTTCCTGCCGGTGAAGTCAGTGCCCTGCTCGGTCCGTCCGGTACGGGTAAATCGGTGTTCCTCAAGTCACTGATCGGTCTGTTGCGACCGGAGCAGGGTTCGATCGTCATCGACGGCACCGACATCCTGCAGTGCTCGAGCAAGGATCTGTACGAGATCCGGAAGCTGTTCGGGGTGCTGTTCCAGGACGGTGCTCTGTTCGGGTCGATGAACCTGTACGACAACGTGGCCTTCCCGCTGCGTGAGCACACCAAGAAGTCCGAGTCGGACATCCGCAAGATCGTGATGAGCAAGCTCGAACTCGTGGGTCTGCTCGGTGCGGAAGACAAGCTTCCCGGTGAGATCTCCGGCGGTATGCGCAAGCGCGCAGGCCTGGCCCGCGCGCTGGTGCTCGATCCGGAGATCATCCTGGTGGACGAGCCGGACTCGGGTCTCGATCCGGTGCGCACGACCTACATCTCGCAGACATTGATCGATATCAATGCGGAGATCGATGCCACGATTCTGATCGTGTCGCACAACATCAACCTGGCTCGTACGGTGCCGGACAACATCGGAATGTTGTTCCGCAGGCAGCTGGTGATGTTCGGTCCGCGCGAGGTGCTGCTCACATCCGATGAACCGGTGGTCAAGCAGTTCCTCAACGGCACGATGATCGGTCCGATCGGTATGTCCGAAGAGAAGGACGAAGCACAGATGGCGCACGAGCAGGCGCTCGTGGACGCCGGGCACCACGCAGGCGGTGTCGACGACGTGGAAGGCATCATTCCGCAGATGCAGGCGACGCCCGGTATGCCGGTGCGTCAGGCGGTGCACCGACGCCAGGATCGAGTGCGTCAGATCCTGCACACGCTCCCGCCGGCGGCCCAGGCCGCGATCGTGGAATCGCTCGAGGAAGAGAGCGCAGGGGCGGCCTACCCCGAGCATGACTACAGAGATGACGACACTCAGGTGATCCCCGCTTACTCATCCCAAGGGGTACGACCAGCCTCACGGCCTTAAGTAGGAGAATAGATGGGGGGAAGTACCTCGCTCGTGCGCCCTGTGCACGGCGCGCTCACCCAAGCCGGAAACATCTTCGAGCTCTTCGTCGACGTCGTTCGCAACACCTTCCGGCGACCGTTCCAGTTCCGGGAATTCATCGAACAGGCCTGGTTCATCGCCAGCGTCACGATCCTCCCCACCGCGTTGGTGGCGATCCCGTTCGGTGCTGTCGTGTCGCTGCAGACCGGATCGCTGATCAAGCAACTCGGCGCGGAGTCGTTCACCGGCGCCGCCAGTGTCCTCGCGGTGATCCAGCAGGGCAGCCCGATCGTGACGGCATTGCTGATCGCGGGTGCGGCAGGTTCCGCGGTCACCGCAGACCTCGGATCACGAACCATCCGTGAAGAGATCGACGCGATGAAGGTGCTGGGCATCGACCCGATCCAGCGACTGGTGGTTCCGCGCGTGCTCGCGATGGTGCTGGTGGCGCTGCTCCTCAACGGACTGGTTTCGGTCGTCGGTATCGCGGGCGGGTACTTCTTCAACGTCATCCTCCAGGACGGAACTCCGGGGGCGTACCTCGCGTCGTTCTCCGCTCTGGCGCAGCTTCCCGATCTCTACGTGGCGGAACTCAAAGCTGCGATCTTCGGCATCATCGCCGGTGTCGTCGCGTCGTACAAGGGGCTGAATCCGGGTCCCGGCCCGAAGGGCGTGGGCGAGGCGGTGAACCAGACCGTCGTCATCACGTTCCTGTTGCTGTTCTTTGCAAATCTGATCCTGACGATGGTGTATCTGCAGGTCGTTCCGGCGAAGGGGTCGTGAAGCGATGACAATCGCCAAGGGGCGCGGAGATCTCGTTCTGATCCGTGGCCGGAAAGTGCTGCGCGCACCACTGAACATGCTCGACCGCGCGGGCGAGCAGATGTCGTTCTACGCACGGGCGGTGGGATGGATTCCCCGCACCGTCACGCACTACCGCAAGGAAGTGCTCCGGCTTCTCGCCGAGGTCACCTTCGGCAGCGGTGCGCTTGCTGTGATCGGCGGGACCATCGGCGTGATCGCGATGATGTCCGGGTTCACCGGCGTCGTCGTGGGTCTGCAGGGCTACGCGGCACTCGAACAGCTGGGGTCGTCGGTACTCACCGGCTTCTTGTCCGCCTACGTCAACACCCGTGAGCTTGCGCCGATCGTGGCGGCCCTCGCGTTGTCCGCCACCGTGGGTTGTGGCTTCACCGCCCAGCTCGGCGCGATGCGGATCAGTGAGGAAATCGACGCCCTCGAAGTGATGGCGGTTCCGTCGGTGCCGTTTCTCGTGACCACCAGGATGATCGCCGGATTCATTGCTGTCATCCCGCTGTACATCGTCGGTCTGCTCGCCGCGTATCTGATGACGAGAGTGATCAGCACCCTGTTCAACGGGCAGTCTCCGGGGTCCTATGACCACTACTTCAATTTGTTCCTGCCGCCGGAGGACGTGCTCTATTCGTTCGCCAAGGTCCTGGTGTTCGCGTTCGTACTGATCCTCATCCACTGCTACTACGGATTCCACGCGAGTGGAGGCCCGGCGGGCGTCGGCGTGGCCGTGGGGCGGGCGGTACGGACCGCAATCGTCACGATCGCGGTTCTCGACTTCTTCCTCAGTCTCGCGATCTGGGGCACGAGCACGACGGTGAGGGTGGCCGGATGAGCGACACTTCGGTCTTGCGGCGGCGCACGCTCGGATTGGTGTTCTTCCTCGTCCTGGCGCTGTTCATCGCAGGCACGATCGCGCTGTACAACAAAACGTTCAAGAAGGTCGTCGAGGTCGAACTCATCACGGACAGCGTCGGCAACGCCCTGCCCAAGAACGCCGACGTCAAAGTGCGCGGTGTGATCGTGGGAGAGGTGCGCTCGACGAGCGCCGAGGGTGATCAGGTCACCGCACACCTCGCGATCGAGCCCGAGAAAGCCGAGCTCATTCCGGCCAACGCGACCGGGCAGCTGCTACCCAAGACCCTCTTCGGGGAGCGCTACATCTCTCTGATGATCCCGGCCGATCCCGGACGTGCGCTGCAGGCAGGTGACGTCCTGGTACAGGACACCAGCGAGAAGACCGCCGAGCTGGGGGAGGTACTCGACGGCCTGCTGCCCCTCCTGCAGGCGATACCCCCGCAGGATCTGGCGAACACACTGGGTGCACTCGCGCAGGGCTTGAGCGGACGCGGCGAGACCCTCGGCCGGACGGTCGACAACCTCGAGCGGATATTCCGAGAGGTCAACGTGGAACTACCTACGCTGCAGGAAGACCTGCGCGGCCTCGCCGATTTCACACAGACCTACTCCGAAGCAGCCCCGGATCTCATCAACGCGCTCGACAACCTCCGGACCACCGGTGCGACGATCGTCGAGGAGCAGAACCAGATCCAGACCCTGCTGGCCACCGCGACCGGCGCGTCCGCATCGACCGCAGATTTCCTCCAGACCAATGCGAACTCCCTGATCAGTATCTCCGCGGATTCGAAGGAAGCATTGCAGTTGCTCGCTCGGTACTCGCCGTCGTTCCAGTGCACGTTCCGGGGCTTCGCCGAAGCCAAGCCCGCCGCGGTGGAACTGCTTGCCGCCGACGACCCGTTCCCTGCCGCGCGCGCGAATATCCAGTTCACCAATCCCAAGGGACGCTACCTGCCGAATCAGGACGAACCGCGCATGCTCGACACCCGTGGTCCGGCCTGCTACGACCAGGTGACGGAGCCGGGTAGACATTTCCCGCAGTATCCCGGCGGCTCGATCAACGACGGTTCCTATCAGGTTCCCTCGCGCAATCCGGGCCCCGCCTCGATCCCGATGTTCCCGGCCCCCGAAGGCTCGGGGGTGCCCGACGACGTGGGCACCATCATCGGACTTTCGGGTTCGGACTCCGCGACCCCGGTCTCGTACGAAGGTTCACGTGCCGAGCAGGACACCCTCGACGTGATCTACGGCCAGGCCACCGGTATCGCACCGCAGGATGTCCCGGCGTGGACGACGCGGCTGGGCGCTCCTGCGCTCCGCGGCGCGGAGGTGAGCTTCCAGTGAGGGGTCTTGCTGCACCGCTGACCAAACTGATCGTGTTCGCCGTGGTCACCATCTTCGCGACCGGTGTCCTCGCGGCCACCATCGCGAGCGTCGGAGGGACCGGAGGAACGAAGTTCCACGCCGTGTTCTCCGACGTCACCTCACTCAACGAGGGCGACGATGTGCGCATCGCCGGTGTGAAGGTCGGGCAGGTGAACGAGATCTCGATCGTGAACGAGCGTGAGGCCCGCGTGACGTTCTCCCTCGATCAACGCGACTGGCTTCCCTCGACATCGACCGCAGCCCTGCGTTTCCGCAATCTGGTCGGCCAGCGATACATCGCGCTGGGACAAGGCGAGGGTGACCAGGGGCAGCGCATGACCGAAGGGGAGACCATTCCCATCGAACGGACGCGGCCTGCCGTCAACCTCACCACGCTGTTCGACGGATTCCGTCCACTGTTCCAGACGCTGAGCGCCGACGACGTCAACAAACTGTCGTTCCAGATCATCCAGGTGTTCCAAGGCGAAACAGGAACCATCGACGATCTCGTGCGCAGCACTGCAAGTCTGACGAACACGATCGCCGACAAGGACGCGGTGATCGGTGCCGTCATCGACAACCTGAACACCGTCCTCACCACGATCGACGAGCGGGACGAACAACTCGACTCGCTCCTGGTGAACACCCAGGCGCTCGTCAGCGGGCTGGCCGCGGACCGCGACACGGTGGGTTCGTCGGTGCAGTCCCTCGCGGGCCTGACCGATGCGGTGGCGGACGTGCTGGAGCCGACGCGCTCGTCGGTCACCCAGTCGATCACCGCTCTGAACGAGCTGACCGGCAACCTCAACGCGAACAGCGGTGAGGTGAACGATGTGCTCGCCAACCTGCCCGTCAAGCTCGAGAAACTCGGCCGTGTCGCCAGCTACGGGTCGTGGTTCCAGTTCTACCTGTGCGGTATCGACATCATCGCCGGGCCCGGTTCGGTGCCGTACCTGAATCTCCCCACGGGGCTACCCACCGTGAACCAGCCCATCTATACGAATGCGGCGCAGCGATGCACGCAGGAGGGGATGCAGGAGTTGCAGGGACGATGAGCAAACGCCGCAGTCCGGCAGCCGCCGGTGCCCTGGGCATCGTCGTGATTCTGCTGGCGACACTGTCCGCATTCTTCCTCGATTCGTTGCCGATCATCGGCGCCGGAGCGACCTACAAGGCCGAGTTCAGCGAGGCAGCAGGACTCAAGCCCACCAACGAGGTGCGCATCGCGGGCGTCAAGGTGGGCACGGTCAGTGCCGTCGAACTCGAAGGGGATCGCGTCGTCGTGTCCTTCCGGGTCCAGGACGCGTGGGTGGGAGACAACACGTCGGCCTCGATCCAGATCAAGACGATCCTGGGGCAGAAGTATCTCGCGTTGAATCCGAGCGGCGCCGAGGTCCTCGACCCGGACGATCGGATTCCGCTCGACCGCACAGTCTCGCCGTACGACGTGATCGAGGCGTTCTCGTCTGCAGCCACGACGCTCGGCGACATCGACTCCGACCAGCTTGCAACGAGTTTCGAGACGCTGGCCGGCGCGTTCTCCGAGACCCCCGACGACATCCGCGCGTCACTCGACGGTGTGAGCAGGCTGTCGGAGACGATCGCGAGCCGCGACAAGGAACTCAAGCGGCTGCTCGAAGCCACGGGCAACGTGTCGCAGATTCTCGCCGACCGGAACACCGAGTTCAATCGTCTGCTCAGCGACGGGGCCCTGCTGATCACCGAACTCAACAACCGTCAGCAGGCGATCTCGCAACTGCTCGCCGGGACCAAGCGGCTCTCGACGGAACTCTCGGCCCTCGTGGTCGAAAACCAGGAACA
Organism: Rhodococcus sp. F64268; assembly: GCF_023015605.1. Lineage (NCBI taxonomy): Bacteria > Bacillati > Actinomycetota > Actinomycetes > Mycobacteriales > Nocardiaceae > Rhodococcus > Rhodococcus sp. F64268. Next base: position 40,086 of record NZ_JALKAI010000002.1, on the reverse strand, counting down.
GATCGGTCCCGCCCTGGAAAACCTGCGTGGCGTCGTTCAGATCCTGCAGGACAACAACGACAACCTCGACAGGGCCATGAAGCTGTATGAGCCGTTCGTGCGCCTGTATTCCAACGTTGTCGGCAACGGGCGCTGGTTCGACCAGGTGGTCGTGAATCTGACGCCGCCCGGTCTGCCCGAGATTCCGGGATACCGCGAGCCGGGTCGCACTCTGGGAGGGGGGAACTGATGGCACACGCAGAAGGCGCCGACTCCCCGAACCGGGCAGGTCGTCGACGCATTGCGTTCGGCGCGCTCGCAGTGGTTGTGGTACTCGTGCTCGCGGGCGCCCTGTGGTGGGTGTTCACCCGCGCTGGAACGACGACGGTCACTGCCTATTTCGACAAGGCCGTCGGCATCTACGAGGGATCCGACGTCCGGGTCCTCGGTGTCGAGGTCGGCAGTGTCACCTCGGTCGAACCTCAGGGCGAGGTCGTCAAGGTCGACATGCGCGTCAATCGTGGGGTGGATATCCCGGCGGACGCCAGGGCAGTGCAGATCACCCCGTCCGTCGTCGCCGATCGCTACGTTCAGCTCACCCCCGCCTACTCCGGCGGTGAGACGATGAGCGACGGCGCCGTCATCGACCGGGAACGAACGGCTACCCCCGTCGAGGTCGATGAGTTGTACGCGAGCATCGACGAACTGGCGCGGGCACTCGGGCCGGAGGGCGCGAACGCCGACGGTGCGCTGACCGAATTCGTCGAGGTCGGTGCCGAGAACCTCGAAGGAAACGGTGCGGCTCTAGGTCAGAGCATCGACGAATTGTCCGCTGCCGCTCGCACACTCGACGAGTCGCGCGGTGACCTCTTCGGGACCATCGAGAACCTCCAGGTCTTCGTCAGTGCGCTCGCAGCCAACGACCAGCAGGTACGGCAGTTCAACACCCAGCTCGCCGACCTCTCCGGCTTCCTCGCCGGGGAACGCCAGAACCTCGGAGAAGCGCTCGAGCAGCTTTCCATGACGCTCGGGGACGTCACGACGTTCGTGCGCGACAACCAGGAGGCGGTCAAAGACAATGTCGACGCGCTGGTTCCTGTGACCGAGAACCTGGCGAACAATCGTCAGTCACTGGTGAACTCCCTGACGCTGCTGCCGCTCGCGGTGAGCAACCTCGTCAATTCGTACGACGCGGAATCGGGGTCGTTGTCCTCGCGCCTCGTCCTACCCGACCTGGAGGATCCGGCAGCAGTCCTCTGCAAGCTCATCGACGTGGGCCAGTTGATGCCCGGCGATCCCGAATTCGAAGCGCTCGGACGGCAGATGCAGCCCGTCATCGACCGCTGCGGCGACATCATGGGACAGATCACCGAGGACACGAGGTCACCGGATCTGATTCTTCCGTTCGGAATCATGAGCGGTGAGAACATCCAGCGGCAGGTCGTCCCGGGCACGGTGCCGGGAGTCGTGTCGCCTCGGCTGGACGTCAGCGGAGAGGGAGGCGGCCTGTGAGGCGCACGGTGGCCCATGGATGGACGAGCCTGCCGCGTGCGACGGTCGTCGGGGTGGGGGCATGTGTCGTCGCGGTGACGGTCTCCGGTTGCGGTGGTATCTACGATGTTCCGCTGCCGGGCGGGGCCGATCTCGGCGACGAGCCGATCCGGGTCAGCATCGAATTCGACGATGTCCTCGACCTGGTGCCCCAGTCGACCGTCAAGGTCGACGGTGTGCCGATGGGTCGCGTCGAGTCGATCGACGTGGCAGGGGAGGGATGGACCGCCGAGGTCGAGATCGTTCTCAACTCGGCAGCCGACCTGCCCGCGAACACGTTCGCCGTCGTCGAACAGAGCAGTCTGCTGGGCGAGAAGTTCGTGCAGCTCGCGCCGCCGTCGAACGAGCCGGCGACGGGCGAACTCGTCGACGGCGCCACCATCCCCCTCGAACGGACACGGCATGCAACCGAGATCGAACCGGTACTCGGAGCACTGTCGCTGTTGCTCAACGGTGGTGGTGTCGGGCAGCTCGCCCCGGTCATCGAAGAGCTGTCGACGGCATTCGACGGTCGGGAAGGCACCACGCGCAGCCTCATCGAGGAAGCCGAAACCCTGATCACCGGACTCGAACAGCAGCGAAACGACATCACCCGTGCGATCGATGGTCTCGATGCGTTGTCCGAGCGGGTCGCAGTGCAGAACGATCAGGTCGCGGCGATTCTCGACGACCTGCCGGTGGCGACCGAGGTGCTCGAACAGCAGCGGCCGGAACTCACGCAACTCCTGGTCCAGCTCGATCGGCTCGGAACGGTCGGGACGGACATCCTCGATCAGTCCAAGGACGATCTCATCGCCGACCTGCTCGCTCTGCGTCCGACGCTTCAGGCTCTCGCTGCGTCGGGCGACGACCTCGTACAGTCCCTGTCGTTCGTCCCGACGGTGCCGTTCCCGGACAGTGTCGAGGACATCATCGTCGGTGGTTCGATGAACCTGTTCCTCATCGTCGACCTGCAGATCGGCGACGCACTCGCCTCGCTCGGTGTGGGGCAGGGCGAGCCGGTCTACCGGCAGCCGAAATTCGGAAACCCGAAGCCGGTCGTCGACCCGTCCAATCCCTACTACAACGGAAACGGGCCGCACGTGGGATGGCCGACAGTGTCCTTGCTGCCGGTACTGCCGGCCCCGACGTTGCCCGACCTCCTGACCCTTCCCGAAGGTGTCGCGCTGCCGGAGGGCGTCGAAATTCCCGGTGTCGGTGAGGCCGGCGGAAACCGCGCGCCCGCACCGGCCCCGCCGCCCAACCCGCTCGAAGGCTTGATGGATCAGCTCGGAATCGGGGGTGGCCGATGAGATCACGACTGGTGAGGATTCAGCTCGTGGCATTCGTCGTCATCGCGCTGCTCGGCGTGGTGTTCGTGGGGGCCCGTTACGTCCGGCTGGACAATCTCATGGGCTTCGGCCAGTACACCGTCAACGCCCGATTCCCCAGTTCGGGCGGTGTATTCAAGAACGCGGAAGTCACCTACCGAGGGGTGCCGGTGGGCCGGGTGGGCAACCTCTCGCTGACCAGCGACGGCATCGACGTCGAACTGAAACTCGACGACGGAGGACCGGACATCCCCGCATCGGCTCAGGCCGTGGTCGCGAACCGATCGGCGATCGGCGAGCAGTACGTCGATCTGCGCCCACCCACGGACGAAGGTCCTTATCTCGTCGACGGTTCGATCATCGAGTCGACTGCCGACGACCTCCCGGTGCCCGTCGAGGACCTGCTTGTGAGCACCAACGAACTGACCCGGTCGGTGCCGACGGATGCACTGCACACGGTGGTCACCGAACTCGGCGACGCGTTCGACGGCCGCGGCGACGAACTGCAGGTGCTCGTCGATTCGCTCGCACGGCTCAGTGACTCGGGCGTCGAATACCTGCCGCAGACGGTCACGTTGATCCGCGACAGCAGGACCGTGCTCGACACCCAGTCCGAGCAGTCGTCTGCAATCGAGCAGTTCAGCTCCGATCTCGACCTGATCACTGCCCAGCTGCGCGACAGCGACCCCGACATCCGGCGGCTCATCGAGACCGGAACCACCGCGAGCGATGAGCTGAACCGCTTGATCGCGGATTCGGGACCGGGCCTGACCGCGGACTTGACCAACCTCGCTGCGCTCGGCGAGACTCTCGCACCTCAGGCCATTGCACTGCAGCCATTGCTCGCATTCCTTCCTGCTGTGGCGGCCAGCGCCGGTACCGTGGCCCCGGGCGACGGTACGGTGAGGCAGGGGATCGTGCTGGAGACGAACAATCCGCCATCGTGCACCCTCGGCTACGAGGGGACGTACGAGATCATCGAGCAGATGCGTGCGGAGAACCCGAACTTCGACGATCACGCACAGGACTTCCCGTTCAACACGGAAGCTTCCTGCGCTGCACCACAGGGCAGTGTGACCGGCGTACGCAGCGCGGACCGGATCGTGTTCGCCGACCCCGCGACCATCCAGCCGTGGGATTTCACGCCGAAGAAGGATCCCGACAAGCTCAATTTGAATCCGGTCGCGACGCAGCTGGCGCCGCTTCTCGGAGTCACCCCGAAGTGAGCAGTGAGTAGGTTAGTGGAGTGAGAGCAAGAACCGTCGCCCTTTCGATAGTGAGCGCGCTGGCGGTGGTCGCCCTCGTGGCCGCCGCGTGGTTCGGATTCGGCTGGGCGAAGGCACTGATCGTCGATCGTTCGGTGGCCGACACGCGCGACGCCGCGCTGACGGGCGCCTTCCAAGCAGCGGTCAACCTCAACAGTGTCGATGCACAGAATGTCGACGCGTCGCTCGACAACATGCGTTCGTCGATCACCGGAGACGCGTTGCTGAACGATCTCGCCGCGACAGAGCAGCAGATCCGCGACCAAGTGGCCGCGACGGGAACCAGCATGTCGGCGGAGGTGCTCTTCGGGTCGTTGACCGAACTGAACACCGACGACGATCAGGCGAAAGCGCTGGTCGTGCTCGCGGTGCGTACGACCACCCCGGAGTACTTCACGGTCAACAAGGTTTCGGTGAACGCCTCGATGGCGAAGGACGGCGACGTCTGGAAAGCGGTAACGATCGAGCCTCTCGGTTCGGTCGGCATGGAGGAGGGCCCTGCTCCGGGTGCACAGCCGGAACCGGAGGGGGCTGCACCGGCAGAATCTGCACCTCCGGAATCCGCACCCGCGGAGCAGGCTCCCGCGCCGGATGGTGCCGCGACACCGTGATCTGCAAGAACGTTTCGACCAGCAGTGACGGCTCGAACGACAGTAGTAGCGAGCCGACGAAGGAGAACGCCTAGTGCCACCGCAGCGACGCAACCCCGGGCCGCCGCGCCGTCGACCCAAGATCGCCGGTGCGTCCCGTCCGAGGACCGAGTCGAGCGCAGGTCCGGTCACCCCCGGCCCAGTTTCTTCGAGTAGCGAATCCGATCGGGTCGAGCCGGTCGACTCGACCGGTGCGGTCACCGACAGATCCGACAGCGCGGCAGGCTCCGGCCAGTCGAACGGCGTCGACGAGAGAGTCGACGAGAGAACCGCGATCGATGCGGTCGATTCCGAAGGGACCCCTGCCCCAACAGACGAGACCCCGGGAGCAGACGAGACCCCGGAAACAGATGAGACACAGTCGCCGGCCGACGACCGGGCGCATCTCCCTCCTGCGCTCGATTCCGGCCCCGGGCTCCCGTCCGGCGACGTGCAACGGCCGAGTTCGAGTTGGATGCCGGTGCTCGTGGTGGCCCTGGTCGCCGTCGTGCTGGGCGTGCTCGTCGTGGTCGCAGCCTTCCGTCCCGGAGCGTCCGACAGCAATGTCGCGTGGGTCGACCAGGCGGAGACGGCTGCGGTGACCGAGGCTGCCGCGCACGCGATCGAGGCGATGCACGGGTACAACTTCGAGACGATCGACGAGGATTTCGCCGAGATACGCGAACTGCTCACAGACGAGCGCCGCGCGGAGTTCGACTCGACCGCCCAGGTCACCAAGGACGCCGCGGTACAGACCCGCACCGTGACGGAGGTGAATGTCGCGCACATCGGCGCACGGATGATCAACGAGGCCCACGCCGAGGTCGCTGCGTACATCAACGTCAGCGCGACCGGCGACGGAGTGGCACAGGGGAGTGCGGCAGCGCCGTTGTTGGTGCGGATGGAGAAGGCGGATGGCCGTTGGCTGGTCTCGGAGATCCGCGATCAGTAGAGGCGTCGAGTTCGGGGCGATCGCGTTGCGGGTGTGACGCCGGAGGCCGATGACTCTTGACGAGAACGACGTGAGACGTCACTCTATCGGTACGCCTGTGCGATACCGACCCCGCAATGTCGCCTCCAGGTTTCTTTGAGGCACCCCCGTGGACATTTCCGTGTGTTCGGTGTAAGTTGGTTCTTTGCGCTGGCTGCCTCCTGTCCACCCCTTGACCTGTGAGCCCGTGAATCGTTCGCCGAGAGCGACTTCATCGGATTCTTCGGCTGGGTTTCAGTTCGGGTTGCGACCAGCCGAAACGCCCCACATGAAGAAGCAGGTACAGCGGCGGTCGCACCGGTTGGAGCGACCCGCGTGAGGTGCTGGAAGGACGCATCTTGGCAGTCTCTAGCCAGACCAAGGCAGTTGCCGGAATCCCCGGAGCCCCGAAGAGGGTTTCGTTCGCGAAAATTCGCGAACCCCTCGAAGTTCCCGGGCTCCTCGATCTACAGACAGATTCCTTCGAATGGTTGATCGGGTCGGAGCGCTGGCGCGCGAAGGCTGCTGATCGTGGTGACGGCAGCGTCGCCGGTGGTCTCGAAGAGATCCTCGCCGAGCTCTCGCCGATCGAGGACTTCTCGGGCTCGATGTCCCTTTCCTTCTCCGATCCACGCTTCGACGAGGTCAAGGCCTCCGTCGAGGAGTGCAAGGACAAGGACATGACGTACGCGGCTCCGCTGTTCGTCACGGCCGAGTTCATCAACAACAACACCGGTGAGATCAAGAGCCAGACGGTCTTCATGGGTGACTTCCCGATGATGACCGACAAGGGCACGTTCATCATCAACGGCACCGAGCGTGTCGTCGTGTCGCAGCTCGTGCGTTCGCCCGGTGTGTACTTCGACAAGTCCGTCGACAAGAGCACCGAGAAGGACCTGCACAGCGTCAAGGTCATCCCCGGTCGCGGTGCATGGCTCGAGTTCGACGTCGACAAGCGCGACACCGTGGGTGTGCGCATCGATCGCAAGCGCCGTCAGCCCGTCACCGTGCTGCTCAAGGCACTCGGCTGGTCCACCGAGCAGATCGTGGAGCGCTTCGGCTTCTCCGAGATCATGATGTCCACGCTCGAGAAGGACAACACCGCAGGCACCGACGAGGCGCTCCTCGACATCTACCGCAAGCTTCGTCCGGGCGAGCCGCCGACGAAGGAGAGCGCACAGACGCTCCTCGAGAATCTGTTCTTCAAGGACAAGCGCTACGACCTGGCGCGTGTGGGCCGTTACAAGATCAACAAGAAGCTGGGTCTGAACACCGGCCAGCCGATCGAGGCGTCGACCCTCACCGAGGAAGACATCGTCGCGACCATCGAGTACCTCGTGCGCCTGCACGCGGGTGAGAACTGGATGACCGCTCCGGGCGGTGTCGAGGTTCCGGTCGAGGTCGACGATATCGATCACTTCGGTAACCGTCGCCTGCGTACCGTCGGCGAACTGATCCAGAACCAGATCCGCGTGGGCCTGTCCCGCATGGAGCGCGTCGTTCGTGAGCGCATGACGACCCAGGACGTCGAGGCGATCACGCCGCAGACCCTGATCAACATCCGTCCTGTCGTGGCCGCGATCAAGGAGTTCTTCGGAACTTCGCAGCTGTCGCAGTTCATGGACCAGAACAACCCGCTGTCGGGCCTGACGCACAAGCGCCGCCTCTCGGCGCTCGGCCCCGGCGGTCTGTCGCGTGAGCGCGCCGGCCTCGAGGTCCGCGACGTCCACCCGTCGCATTACGGCCGCATGTGCCCGATCGAGACCCCTGAAGGCCCGAACATCGGCCTGATCGGTTCGCTGTCGGTGTACGCGCGGGTCAACCCGTTCGGTTTCATCGAGACCCCGTACCGCAGGGTCGTCGACGGTGTCGTCACCGATCAGGTCGACTACCTCACGGCAGACGAAGAGGACCGCTTCCTCATCGCGCAGGCGAACTCGCCGATCAGCGCGGACAATACGTTCGCCGAGGATCGCGTGCTCGTCCGTAAGAAGGGCGCGGAGATCGAGTACGTCGGTGCCGACTCCGTCGAGTACATGGACGTCTCACCGCGGCAGATGGTGTCCGTCGCGACGGCCATGATCCCGTTCCTCGAGCACGACGACGCCAACCGTGCCCTCATGGGCGCGAACATGCAGCGTCAGGCCGTTCCCCTGATCCGCAGCGAGGCCCCGGTCGTCGGTACCGGCATGGAGCTGCGTGCCGCAGTGGACGCCGGCGACGTCATCGTCACCGAGAAACCCGGCGTGGTCGAGGAGGTGTCGGCCGACTTCATCACGGTGATGGCCGACGACGGCACCCGCCGCACCTATCGTCTGCGCAAGTTCGACCGGTCCAACCAGGGCACCTGCTCGAACCAGCGTCCGATCATCGACGAAGGCCAGCGTGTCGAGGCCGGCCAGGTCCTGGCCGACGGGCCCTGCACCGAGAACGGTGAGATGGCGCTGGGCAAGAACCTGCTCCTCGCGATCATGCCGTGGGAAGGCCACAACTACGAGGACGCGATCATTCTGTCGCAGCGCCTCGTGGAAGAGGACGTCCTGACCTCGATCCACATCGAGGAGCACGAGATCGATGCCCGCGACACCAAGCTCGGTGCCGAGGAGATCACCCGCGACATCCCGAACGTCTCGGACGAGGTCCTCGCCGACCTCGACGAGCGCGGCATCGTCCGTATCGGTGCCGAGGTTCGCGACGGCGACATCCTGGTCGGCAAGGTCACCCCGAAGGGCGAGACCGAGCTCACCCCCGAAGAGCGTCTGCTCCGCGCGATCTTCGGTGAGAAGGCGCGCGAGGTCCGCGACACGTCGCTCAAGGTTCCTCACGGCGAGACCGGCAAGGTCATCGGCGTGCGTGTGTTCTCGCGCGAGGACGACGACGACCTGCCTCCGGGTGTCAACGAGCTCGTCCGCGTGTACGTCGCGCAGAAGCGCAAGATCCAGGACGGCGACAAGCTCGCAGGCCGCCACGGCAACAAGGGCGTCATCGGCAAGATCCTCCCGCAGGAGGACATGCCGTTCCTGCCCGACGGCACGCCCATCGACATCATCCTGAACACCCACGGTGTTCCGCGTCGTATGAACATCGGCCAGATCCTCGAGACCCACCTCGGCTGGATCGGCAAGGCCGGTTGGAACGTGCAGATCGCCGACGACGGATCGCGCCCCGACTGGGCACAGAACCTGCCCGAGGAGATGCTCGCCGCCGAGTCCGACTCGAACATCGCAACGCCGGTGTTCGACGGTGCTCGTGAAGAGGAGCTCACGGGTCTGCTGTCGTCGACGCTGCCGAACCGCGACGGTGAGGTCATGGTCGGTCCCGACGGCAAGGCGACGCTGTTCGACGGTCGTTCGGGTGAGCCGTTCCCGTACCCGGTGGCGGTCGGCTACATGTACATCATCAAGCTGCACCACTTGGTCGACGACAAGATCCACGCGCGTTCGACCGGTCCGTACTCGATGATCACGCAGCAGCCGCTCGGCGGTAAGGCGCAGTTCGGTGGTCAGCGCTTCGGTGAGATGGAGTGCTGGGCCATGCAGGCGTACGGCGCCGCATACACGCTGCAGGAGCTGCTCACCATCAAGTCCGACGACGTGGTGGGTCGCGTGAAGGTGTACGAGGCGATCGTCAAGGGCGAGAACATCCCCGAGCCCGGCATCCCCGAGTCGTTCAAGGTGCTCCTCAAGGAACTTCAGTCGCTCTGCCTCAACGTGGAGGTGCTGTCCAGCGACGGCGCTGCCATCGCCATGGCCGACAGCGACGACGAGGACCTGGAGCGGGCAGCAGCCAACCTGGGCATCAACCTTTCCCGCAACGAGTCGGCCACGGTCGACGACCTCGCGAACTAGGAGCCGAACCGATGCGGTACGCCACCGAGCCACACCGGCCGCGTACCGCATCGGGCCCCGGCAGCGATAGCGACAACTAGCAGCAACAAGGCCCGCACAGGGGAAAGGAAGTTACGTGCTCGACGTCAACTTCTTCGATGAACTCCGGATCGGTCTGGCCACCGCGGCCGACATCCGTAATTGGTCGTACGGCGAAGTCAAGAAGCCGGAGACCATCAACTACCGCACGCTCAAGCCCGAGAAGGACGGCCTCTTCTGCGAGAAGATCTTCGGCCCCACCCGGGACTGGGAGTGCTACTGCGGTAAGTACAAGCGCGTCCGCTTCAAGGGCATCATCTGCGAACGCTGTGGCGTCGAGGTGACCCGCGCCAAGGTGCGCCGTGAGCGGATGGGCCACATCGAACTGGCCGCACCCGTGACTCACATCTGGTACTTCAAGGGCGTGCCGAGCCGTCTCGGCTACCTCCTCGACCTCGCTCCGAAGGATCTCGAGAAGATCATCTACTTCGCTGCGTACGTCATCACGTCGGTCGACGACGAGCTCCGTCACAACGAGCTCTCGACGCTCGAGGCCGAGATGGAGGTCGAGAAGAAGGGCGTCGCCGATCAGCGCGACGCCGACCTCGAGGCCCGCGCGCAGAAGCTCGAAGCCGATCTGGCCGAGCTCGAGGCCGAGGGCGCCAAGTCGGATGTCCGTCGCAAGGTCAAGGACGGCGGCGAGCGCGAGATGCGTCAGCTGCGCGACCGTGCCCAGCGTGAGCTCGATCGTCTCGACGAGATCTGGACGACCTTCACGAAGCTCGCTCCCAAGCAGCTCATCGTCGACGAGCTGATCTACCGCGAGCTGCAGGACCGCTACGGCGAGTACTTCACGGGCGCGATGGGTGCAGAGGCCATCCAGAAGCTCATCGAGACCTTCGACATCGACGCCGAAGCCGAGCTGCTGCGCGAGATCATCCGCAGCGGCAAGGGGCAGAAGAAGCTGCGTGCGCTCAAGCGTCTCAAGGTCGTGGCAGCGTTCCAGCAGTCCGGCAACTCGCCGATGGGCATGGTCCTCGACGCTGTTCCGGTGATCCCGCCGGAGCTGCGCCCGATGGTGCAGCTCGACGGTGGTCGCTTCGCGACCTCCGACCTCAACGACCTGTACCGCCGCGTCATCAACCGGAACAACCGCCTCAAGCGACTGATCGACCTCGGCGCTCCCGAGATCATCGTCAACAACGAGAAGCGGATGCTCCAGGAGTCCGTCGACGCGCTGTTCGACAACGGTCGTCGTGGCCGCCCGGTGACGGGTCCGGGCAACCGCCCGCTCAAGTCGCTGTCCGATCTGCTCAAGGGCAAGCAGGGTCGTTTCCGTCAGAACCTGCTCGGTAAGCGCGTCGATTACTCGGGCCGTTCGGTCATCGTCGTCGGTCCGCAGCTCAAGCTGCACCAGTGCGGTCTGCCGAAGCTCATGGCTCTCGAGCTGTTCAAGCCGTTCGTGATGAAGCGCCTCGTGGACCTGAACCACGCGCAGAACATCAAGTCGGCCAAGCGCATGGTCGAGCGTCAGCGTCCCCAGGTGTGGGATGTCCTCGAAGAGGTCATCAATGAGCACCCGGTCCTGCTCAACCGTGCACCTACGCTGCACCGTCTCGGCATCCAGGCGTTCGAGCCGCAGCTCGTCGAGGGTAAGGCCATTCAGCTGCACCCGCTCGTGTGTGAGGCCTTCAACGCCGACTTCGACGGTGACCAGATGGCCGTGCACCTGCCGCTGTCGGCAGAGGCTCAGGCCGAGGCGCGCATCCTGATGCTGTCGTCGAACAACATCCTGTCGCCGGCATCGGGCCGTCCGCTCGCTATGCCCCGTCTGGACATGGTGACGGGTCTGTACCACCTGACACGCCTTGTCGAGGACGGCGTCGGCGCGTACAAGCCTGCATCCGGTGACGAGCCGGAGCAGGGTGTGTACTCGTCGCCGGCCGAGGCCATCATGGCTGTGGACCGGGGCGTGCTCTCGGTGCAGGCCCCCATCCGGGTGCGTCTGTCGCAGCAGCGTCCGCCGCGCGAGATCGAGAACGAACTGTTCCCCGAGGGATGGCGCTACGGCCAGGACTGGCTCGCCGAGACCACTCTCGGTCGCGTGATGTTCAACGAGCTGCTGCCGGTGAACTACGGCTTCGTCAACGACATCATGCCGAAGAAGCGTCAGGCCGGGATCATCAACGATCTCGCCGAGCGCTACCCGATGATCGTTGTCGCACAGACCGTCGACAAGCTCAAGGACGCGGGCTTCTACTGGGCCACGCGTTCGGGCGTGACGATCGCGATGTCGGACGTGCTGGTTCCGCCGGAGAAGAAGGAGATCCTCGAGCGCTACGAGGGTCAGGCCGATTCGATCCAGCGGCAGTACGACCGAGGCAAGCTGTCCGAGGACGAGCGCCGCGATTCGCTCGTGAAGCTGTGGCAGGAAGCGACCGAAGAGGTCGGCCAGGTCATGGAGGCGCATTACCCGGACGACAACCCGATCCCGACGATCGTGAAGTCCGGAGCCGCGGGCAACATGACCCAGATCCGCTCGCTGGCGGGTATGAAAGGCCTGGTGACGAACCCGAAGGGCGAGTTCATTCCTCGTCCGATCAAGTCCTCGTTCCGTGAGGGCCTCACCGTCGCCGAGTACTTCATCAACACGCACGGTGCGCGTAAGGGTCTGGCCGATACCGCTCTGCGTACCGCCGACTCGGGTTACCTGACCCGTCGTCTGGTGGACGTCTCGCAGGACGTCATTGTCCGCGAGGTCGACTGTGGCACGCCGCGTGGTATCGAGATGATCATTGCCGAGCCCGAGCGTGACGCACAGGGCAACGAGACCGGCAGGCTCGTCCGCGATGCTCACATCGAGACGAGCACGTACGCTCGCACGCTGGCGACGGACGCGATCGATGCGGCAGGCAACGTCGTGGTCGAGCGTGGCTCCGACCTCGGCGATCCCGCAATCGAGGCTCTCCTCGAGGCCGGTATCCAGAAGGTCAAGGTCCGCTCGGTCCTGACCTGCGACACCGGCACCGGCGTCTGCGCGACCTGCTACGGCCGTTCGATGGCGACGGGCAAGCTCGTCGACATCGGCGAGGCCGTCGGTATCGTCGCCGCCCAGTCGATCGGTGAGCCCGGTACGCAGCTGACGATGCGTACGTTCCACCAGGGTGGTGTCGGTGAGGACATCACGGGTGGTCTGCCCCGTGTCCAGGAGCTGTTCGAAGCCCGTATCCCCAAGGGCAAGGCTCCGATCGCCGACGTCTCCGGACGTATCCGCCTCGAGGACGACGATCGTTTCTACAAGATCACGATCGTCCCCGACGACGGTGGCGAAGAGGTCGTCTACGACAAGCTGTCGAAGCGTCAGCGTCTGCACGTGATCCGCAAGGCCGACGGCACCGAGGGCGTCCTCGGTGACGGCGACCATGTGGACGTCGGTCAGCAGCTCCTCGAAGGTGCTGCCGATCCGCACGAGGTGCTGCGCGTGATGGGTCCCCGCCAGGTTCAGATCCACTTGGTCCACGAGGTCCAGGAGGTCTACCGGAGCCAGGGTGTGTCGATCCACGACAAGCACATCGAGACCATCGTGCGTCAGATGCTGCGTCGCGTGACGATCATCGATTCGGGCGCGACGGAGTTCCTGCCCGGCTCGCTCGTCGAGCGCAGCGAGTTCGAGGCCGCGAACCGTCGTGTGGTCCAGGAAGGTGGCGAGCCGGCTGCCGGTCGCCCCGTTCTCATGGGCATCACGAAGGCGTCGCTCGCCACCGACTCGTGGCTGTCGGCGGCGTCCTTCCAGGAGACCACTCGCGTGCTGACCGACGCGGCGATCAACTGCCGCTCGGACAAGCTGATCGGTCTCAAGGAGAACGTGATCATCGGCAAGCTGATCCCCGCCGGTACCGGCATCAACAAGTACCGGAACATCCAGGTTCAGCCGACCGAGGAGGCTCGTGCCGCCGCATACGCCATCCCGGCGTACGACGACCAGTACTACTCACCGGACGGTTTCGGCCAGAACACCGGTGCTGCAGTGCCTCTGGATGACTACGGTTACTCCAACGACTACCGGTAGTTCGCTGCCGTAGTCACAAAGGTCCCGCCCTCTCTCTTCAGGGCGGGACCTTTGTGGTTTCCGGGATATGTCCGTAGGGAGCGTCGCTCAGCGTGCGGTATCGATGTGCCGCTCAGCGTGCAGTATCGATGTGCCGCTCAGCGTGCAGTGCCGATGTGCCGCTCAGCGTGCGATGTGAAAGTCCGTCAGCTCGGCGCGGCCCGGCTCGAGGTCGTCCCAGCTGCCTCGAACGGTGAGTACCGCGAGCGCTGAGGTCGGAAACTTCTCGGAGAGCTGCTGGGCGATGTCGCTGCTGTGGTCTGTGGCCAGGCTCAGAGCCGTCTCGGACAATGACGGCTCGTGCCCGACCACGAGCAAGGTGTGAATTTCCGGGTCCATCGAGCGGATCTCCGCGACAACGGCCTCGGGAGTGGCCCCGTAGAGCGCCGCGCGATAGTCGACGGGTGCGTCGATCGTCGCTTCGGCGAGGGTTTTACGCGTGCGTGTCGCGTCGGAGCACAGCACCGCGTCGATCTCAGGCAGGTTGGCTCGAATCCATCGACCGGCGAGACCTGCTTCTCGGCGGCCGCGTGGAGAGAGGGGGCGTTCGTGATCGTCCACGTCGTCCGGGTACGCGGACTTCCCGTGGCGAAGCAAGATCAGAGTGCGGGGCATCATCGCTCCACCGTAGGGGCTGCGTGCCCGAACCGGAACGGCGACGTCGGGCTTTCGACGTCGATCCGGCGGATCGGCCTTGCGGCGGGTGCGGATGCGAGACTACAGTTCAGGTAACTGTTACAGCGTGTTACATGCAAACGCGGCTGTGCCGCCCACCCTTCGAGGATCTCGCCATGGCCTACGTCATCACCCAGACGTGCTGCAACGACGCAAGCTGCGTCGCCGTCTGCCCGGTCAACTGCATTCACCCCACCCCCGACGAGCGTGAATTCGGGTCGGCGGAGATGCTGCATATCGACCCGCAGACCTGTATCGACTGTGGTGCATGTGCCGACGCATGCCCGGTCGAAGCAATCCTTCCCGACGACAAGCTCGAACCGTCCCAGGCCCGCTTCGCCGAGATCAACGCCGACTACTACCGGGCGCACCCCATGCCGGAAGGCTGGAATCCTCTCGTGCCGACACCGGCTGCGCCGCGGGATCGCGGAACGCTGCGCGTCGCGGTTGTCGGCGCCGGTCCCGCCGCCTGCTATGCGACGCAGGAACTGCTCGAGCGATCCGATGTCGAGGTCGAGATGTTCGATCGGCTGCCGACCCCGTTCGGACTGGTTCGCGCCGGCGTCGCGCCCGATCATCCCGGTACGAAGGCGGTCACCGAGTCGTTCGAGTGGTCCTTCCGTCGCGACGCTTTCGCGTTGCACCTCGACACGGAGATCGGCCGCGACCTCACCCACGCGGAACTGCTCGACCACCACCACGCGGTGGTGTACGCGGTGGGCGCCTCCGCCGACCGTCGCCTCGGCATTCCGGGCGAAGATCTCGAGGGCAGCCACGCAGCCACAGAATTCGTGGCCTGGTACAACGGCCACCCCGACTATGCGAAGCGCACCTTCGATCTGTCCGGTGAACGCGCCGTCATCGTCGGCAACGGCAACGTCGCACTCGATGTCGCCCGTATCCTCGCAATGGACGTCGAGGACCTCGCGCGCACCGACATCGCCGATCACGCCCTCGAGGCGCTGCGGCACAGCAATATCCGTGAGATCGTTCTCCTCGGCCGCAGAGGGCCTGCACAGGCCGCATACAGCAACCCCGAATTCCTCGCGCTCGGCGAGCTCGAGGGAGTGGACATCGTCATCGACGAAGCCGACCTGGAACTCGACGAGGCCGGTGAGCACGCTGTGGCGACGGACCCCGCCGTGGCGATGCGCGTGCAGCTCGCGCGTGAATACGCCGCGCGCGAGGTGCGGGAGGGCAATCGGCGCATAGTCTTCCGCTACCACGCCGTCCCCTCGGAGGTGCTCGGCGCGGACCGTGTCGACGGCGTCCGGGTCGCGCGCACCGAGATGGTGGAAGATCCCGAGGGCGCGCTCGTTGCGCGGGCGACCGATGACGTCGATGACATCGACGCGGGACTCGTCCTGCGGTCGATCGGCTATCGAGGTGTGCCGGTTCCCGATCTGCCGTTCGACGACCGGCGTGCCGTCGTCCCCAGTACCGGTGGCCGCGTCGACGTCGGTGTCTATGTCACCGGTTGGATCAAGCGCGGTCCGAGCGGTGTCATCGGCACCAACAAGGCCTGCGCCAAGGAAACCGTCGCCGCGTTGCTCGCCGACTTCGACTCGGGTCGGCTGGCAGCGCCGCGGGGCAACCGCAGGAGTCTCGGGAAGCTTCTGGCCGAGCGGCGTCCGGACCGCGTCGACCTCGACGGATGGCGGACCATCGACGCTGCGGAACGTGCCGCGGGTCGCGCGAGCGGCCGGCCACGAATCAAGATCACCGAGCGAGCCGCGCTCGTCGAACTCGGTCGCCGCCGCCGTCGACTTCCCCTGATCGGGGCCGTGCGGCGATAAATCCCTTGGGCGCGTCGGCCATCGCCGTTAGGATCGGCAAACGGTGCGCACGCGTTCCGGTATTTACCACGACCACCGGCGCTCTCTCGCGCGGGCCTGCCACCTCGATTCCAATCAGGCGGAAAGCCATTTGCATTCATCGGAGTAGCCCATGACAGCGCCACCTGCAGATTCTTCGGCCTCGGACACGAAACTCGACGCTGCAGTCCTGAAAATTGCGTCGGTGGTGGTGCTCGGTGCCATCATGTCGATCCTCGACGTCACCGTCGTCTCCGTCGCGCTTCCGACCTTCATGTCGGAATTCCAGGCGAGCTACGCGACGGTCGCATGGACGATGACCGGCTACACCCTCGCTCTCGCCAGTGTGATTCCGCTCACCGGATGGGCGGCCGATCGGTTCGGTACCAAGCGCCTCTACCTCACCGCACTCGTTCTGTTCGTGGCCGGCTCGGTTCTGTGCAGCCTCGCGTGGGATGTCACCTCGCTGATCGGATTCCGCGTCCTCCAGGGCTTCGGCGGCGGCATGCTCATGCCCCTGGGCATGACGATCATGACGCGGGCCGCGGGACCACAGCGCGTCGGTCGCGTCATGGCGGTTCTCGGTATCCCCATGCTCCTCGGTCCCATCGGCGGCCCCATCCTCGGTGGCTGGCTGATCGACGTGGCGAGCTGGCACTGGATCTTCCTCATCAACCTCCCGATCGGTGCCGTTGCGCTGCTCACGGCCTTCGTCGTGCTCCCGAAGGATTCGCCGAAGAAGTCCGAATCGTTCGACTTCGTCGGAATGCTGCTGCTGTCGCCCGGCCTGGCGCTGTTCCTGTTCGGTGTGTCGTCGCTGCCGGAGACCGGCACGGTCGCTTCGGCTCGGGTTCTCGTTCCCGGCATCGTCGGGGTCGCGCTCATCGCCGCGTTCGTGTTCCATGCGGTACGCACCGACCATCCGCTCATCGACCTGAGGTTGTTCAAGAACCGGCAGCTCACCTTTGCGGTCCTCACCATGACGGTCTTCGCGATCGGCTTCTTCGGTGCCGGCCTGCTGTTCCCGAGCTATTTCCTCCAGGTGCACGGCGAAACGACACTCATGGCCGGGTTGCTCCTCGCCCCGCAGGGACTCGGCGCGATGCTCACGATGCCCGTCGCCGGACAGCTGGTCGACCGCATCGGGCCCGGCAAGATCGTGCTGGTCGGTCTTGTGCTCATCATCGCGGGCATGTCCGTGTTCACGCAGGTCGGTGTCGACACCGGCTACCCGCTCCTGCTCGGGGCGCTGTTCGTCATGGGCATGGGCATGGGCTGCACCATGATGCCCACGATGACCGCGGCCTTGCAGACGCTCACCGATCACAGCATCGCGCGCGGCTCGACGTTGATGAACATCGTCCAGCAGGCGGCGGGCTCGATCGGCACGGCCACGATGTCCGTGATCCTCACGAGCCGGATCATCGCCCCCGACGGGGCACCGGAAGGGACGACCGGTCAACCCGACGCAGAGATGCTCGCGCAGCTTCCACCCGAGGTGCAGCAGACCGTCCTCGGCTCTCTTGCCGATGCCTTCGGCGACACATTCCTGGTGGCGACGCTCGTCATGGCGGTCGCGCTGATCCCGGCGGCCTTCCTGCCGCGCAGGAAGTCGGCGCAGCCGAGCGATCCGACTGCCGTCGCCCTGCACTGAGTCGTGCGACGAGGGCGGGGCGGTGACGTAGGTCGCGGCCCCGCCGCTGGTGCGCGGCTACGCTGAGCGGGATGTGTCAGCGACCGGAACGGACAGTGTGAATGAGTAGCGACCCCTCCTCGATGTCCCGGCGAGTCGTGTTGTCGAGCGCGGGTACCGCGGTGGCGGCGGGCGCGCTGACGGCATGCGGCGCACCGACCTCACCGGCGCCGCAGCCCACGCCTGCCGCGACCACCACCGCACCTCCAGGACCGGACGCCGAGGTTGTTGCCGCAGTTGCCGACGTGCCCGTCGGCAGTGGCGTGTTCCTGGGAGGAAAGCGACTCATCGTCACCCAGCCGACCGCCGGGGACTTCCACGCGTTCGTTGCGATCTGCACCCATCAGGGATGCAACATCACCGATGTGGAGGACGACCTGATCGTGTGCCGATGCCACGGCAGCAAGTTCGCGCTCGACGGGGCACCCGTCGAGGGGCCCGCGAAGAAACCGCTGAAGTCGCGACCTGCGGAGGCGCGAGGCACGGACGTGGTCGTCGGCTGAAGCACCGCGCGGTAACCGGTGAACGGAAGCCGACCGGACTAGAGTCCGCCATGTGAGTCCAACGCGACGAGACCGACGTCCGCGGGTGCTGCGCGAGGGCACCGAACCCGACCCACGGTTCACCCTCGCCAACGAACGCACATTCCTCGCATGGATTCGCACCGCCCTCGGTCTCATCGCCGCAGCGGTAGCACTCGAGACGTTCGCCGGTGACGTCATCGAACCGGTGGTGCGCACGGCGCTGTCGTGCGTCCTGCTCGGGTTCGCCGTCGTGTTCGTGGTCATTGCGGTGCTGCGATGGATCACTGTCGAGAAGGCCATGCGCTCGGGCCTGCCGTTGCCGTTCCCGTGGGCCGCGTACCTGCTCGCGGGACTGCTGGCGGTGGCGGGGATCGTTCTTGCCGTGGCCCTCGTGGTGTGAGCGCCTATGCGGCACGACGATCCCGGCCTGCAACCCGAGCGCACTTCACTCGCGTGGTTGCGCACCGAAGCTGTGCTCGGCGCGATCGTGCTGGGCTTCATGCGATTCGTTCCTGGGCCCGGCCCGGTCGTCGCGTCGATCGGACTTCTGTGCCTCGTACCTGTGCTGGTACTGCTGTTCAGCTCGAGGAGGAGTCACCGCGCGCGAGTGCGCGGGCTCGACGTGGGTGGCGACACCTACTTCCTGTGGCGCAACCTGCTGCTTGCAGGCACGGTTGCAGCGCTCGGGGTCTGCGCGTTCGTCCTGATCCTGCTCTCAACGTGAGAGTTCGATCAGGCGGGCGCCGCCCTGGGCCGCCGCGCACACCTTCTCCGAACCGACTTCGTCGACCACGACGATCTCGCTCCGGCACAGCGCCTGGCGCTTCGAGGATTCGACGACGCGAGCATGGGCGCGCAGCAGTGTTCCCTGCGCCGGACGTAGGTAGTCGATGGAGAATCCGGTCGTGACTATCGACGGTCCGAGCGCGGTGCCTGCGGCGAATGTGATCGCATTGTCCGCTGCGTACGACAGAACTCCGCCGTGTGCGAATCCGAACTGCTGGAGCAGTTCGGGTCGCAGCGGGATTTCGAGCGTCACGCCCTCCCGGCCGTAGGCCGACAGTTGCGCGCCGATCAGGACGCTGAACGGTTGCGCGGCGAGGACATCTCGGGCTTGGTCGATACCGAATGACGACATGGCCGCATTCTGCCTCAGCGACAGCGTTGGCATATCGTTTCTGCATGACCGAGTGGCCGGATCTCGCAGCGCTGGAGTTGCTCGTCGGCATCGACGACCACGGGGGTCTCGGGGCCGCGGCCCGGATGGTGGGGATGGCGCAACCGAACGCGACGCGGTCGGTCCGGCGCCTCGAGAAGCAGCTCGGTGCCGTGCTCGTGAAGCGCGGCCGGTCCGGATCGGTTCTCACCCCGGAGGGCACGGTGGTTGCGCACTGGGCCAGGGAAGTTCTCGCAGACACGCACCGACTGCTCGACGCGGCAGCGGCGCTCAGCGCCGAAGATCATCCCGAACTCGTGGTCGCATCCTCGATGACCGTCGCGGAACACCTGATCCCGCGATGGCTCGGTGCCTTCCGCGCCGTCCACGACGACGTCCAGATCCAGTTGCAGGTACACAATTCCATGCAGGTGTGCGACATCGCTGCGGCGGGCGGATGCGACGTCGGATTCGTGGAGGGTCCCAGTGTCCCCACCGGCCTGCACAGTGTGGAAGTGGCGCGTGACGAGCTGGTCGTCGTGGTGGAACCGGGCCATCCGTGGGCACACCGTCGTCGGCCACTCACGGTGGCCGAACTCGCTGCGACGCCCTTGGTGGTGCGAGAGGAAGGATCCGGCACACGACGCACCCTCGACCTCGCATTGCAGGAGTACCGACGGCCGGCTCCACTGCTCGAACTGGGCAGCGGAGCGGCGGTGCGCACCAGCGCACTCGGTGGGGTCGGGCCGGCCGTGCTGAGCACCTTCGCCGTCGCCGACCATGTCGCGTCCGGGCAGCTGAAAGTGGTCGCTGTAGATGGGTTGGACCTCTCGCGGGTGTTGCGCGCGGTGTGGCGACCTCCGCGCGTTCTGCAGGGTCCCGCGGGTGAACTCCTACGCATGATCGTCCGGTCCAGGCGGACCGGAGCGACCCGGGGGAGCACCGCCGCACCGTGACGGATCGGCCTTTCGGGAAATCCGGCCGGGAATACCTGTGTGTGGGATTTGCTCCCGAAGCCCCGCTGTACTCCTTGTACGGTCGCAGCGGCTCATGCAGGCAGCACCGAACGACACAGGAGGAAGCATCGCCGTGGTTGGCAGCTCACACACCGGGGGATCAGTGTCGACCGAGCAGAATATGCGCACTGAGGACAGTGCGGATGTGGGGCAGGGGGCGGTCCTGGTGACCGGCGGCACCGGCGGAATCGGTGCCGAGATCTGCCGGAGTTTCGCCGCAGCCGGCCACGACGTGGCCTTCACATATCGAAGCAGGGTGGAGGCGGCCGAACAGTTGGCCGTGGAACTCCGTGGTCTCGGCGTCGTCAGTAGAGGGGACGCCCTCGACTTGTCCGATCCCGAGGCAACCGCCCGCTGGGTGAGTAGCGTCTGCGAACAGTTCGACGAAGTCCGCATCGTCGTGCATGCAGCGGGCCCGCACATACCGATGATTCACCTGTCGGGAGTATCGCCGGCGCAGTTCGGTGCGGCAGTGGATGGTGAGACCAAAGCGTTCTTCAATCTCGTGTCCGCGGTCCTTCCGGAACTGCGTCGCACGACGGGATCGGTCGTGGCCGTCACCACCGCGGCGACGACCCGTTATCCGGTCCGGGACGGGCTCTCTGCGGGGCCGAAGGCCGCGGTCGAATCACTCGTGCGGGCGTTTGCGGCCGAGGAGGGCCGATTCGGGGTGCGATTCAACAGCGTGGGGCCCGGAATGCTCGTCGACGGTATGGCGGACCGGCTCATCTCGTCCGGTGATCTCGACGAACACGCTCTCGAGGTGACCAAGCGGAACATTCCGTTGCGCCGCTTCGGGAACGCTCGCGACATCGCTGAGGCGGTGTTGTTCCTCGCGTCGGATCGCGCCGGATTCATCAGTGGGCAGAAGCTCGATGTCGACGGTGGATACGGGGTCTGATTTCGGCTCGGGCCGGAAGCTTCCACAAAAAACAATCAAGAGCGCTTGATTTATGTGCGGGGTCGTGTGACGCTGGTCGCATGGCGGACTTGCCCGGGCTCTTCGGTGATCTACGCGCCGAAGGCGACGCCCTCGATGCGCTCGTGACCGATCTGTCCGACGACGACTGGCGTCGCGACACCCCGGCGGCGGGATGGACCGTGGCGCATCAGATAGGCCACCTGCTGTGGACCGACCGTGCGGCACTCACCGCGGTCACCGACGCCACCACGTTCGTCGCCGAGACCGCAAAAATCACCGACGCAACGACATTCGTCGACGAAGGCGCCGGTGAGTATGCAGCCCTACCGCCTCGGGATCTACTCGCCGAATGGCGGCACTGCCGCGAATCCCTCGGCCGTGCCCTTGCCGACGTCCCCGCGGGGGAGAAGATCCCGTGGTACGGGCCGCCCATGTCGGCGGCATCGATGGCGACGGCGCGGCTCATGGAGACCTGGGCGCACGGACGTGACGTCGCGGCGGCGCTCGGGACGGCACCCAGGCCGACGACACGCCTGCGACACGTCGCGCACATCGGAGTCCGCACTCGCGACTTCGCGTTCGTCCTCCGCGATCGCGCGGTCCCGGCGGAGCCGTTCCGCGTCGAGCTCGCCGCACCGGACGGCAGCACCTGGACCTGGGGGCCGGACGACGCTGCGCAATCGGTGACCGGTCCGGCACTCGACTTCTGCCTGCTCGTCACACAGCGTGTGCACCGCAGCGACACCGCGCTCGTCGCACGCGGGCCGGACGCCGACGCCTGGCTCGACATCGCGCAGGCATTCGCGGGCCCGCCCGGGTCCGGACGCGAACAAAGTGGGAAAGCGCAGTGAATCGGGAGCGCTCCGCCGTAGTGCGAATCGGTAACTGTTCCGGTTTCTACGGAGATCGCCTGTCAGCGATGCGCGAGATGCTCGAAGGCGGCGAACTCGACTATCTCACCGGCGACTATCTCGCGGAACTGACCATGCTGATTCTCGGCCGCGACCGCATGAAGGATCCCGCCACCGGCTACGCCAAGACATTCTTGCGCCAAGCTGAAGAGTGCATGGGTCTTGCATTGGACAAGGGCGTACGCCTGGTTGCGAACGCGGGCGGACTCAACCCCGCGGGTCTCGCTGCAGCACTGCGCGATCTCGCGGACACGCTCGGACTCGCTCCGAACATCGCTCACGTCGAAGGTGACGATCTCATCGCCCGCGTCGAGGAACTCGGCCTGACCGCCGACCCTCCGCCGCTCACCGCCAACGCCTATCTCGGCGCGTGGGGGATCGTGGATTGTCTGAACGCGGGCGCCGACATCGTCGTCACCGGACGCGTCACCGACGCATCTGTCATCGTCGGTCCAGCCGCCGCCCACTTCGGCTGGGCACGATACGATTTCGATGCCCTCGCGGGCGCGGTTGCCGCAGGGCACGTGATCGAATGTGGTACCCAGGCAACCGGTGGCAACTACGCGTTCTTCACCGAACTCGACACCCTCGAGCGTCCGGGATTCCCGATCGCCGAGATCGAGGCCGACGGATCGTCGACGATCACCAAACACCCCGGGACGGGTGGCGCGGTCACCGTGGGAACCGTGACGGCGCAACTGTTGTACGAAGTCACAGGCGGGCGCTACGCGGGCCCCGACGTCACCACACGTATCGATACAGTCCGGCTCGAGCAGGTCGGCCCCGACCGCGTCAGGCTCACCGGCGTGCGGGGTGAGGCGCCACCGCCCACACTCAAGGTGTGCCTCAACGCGCTCGCGGGATTCCACAACCAGGTCGAATTCATCCTCACCGGCCTCGACATCGAGGCCAAGGCGCAACTCATGCGGCGCCAGATGGAGGCGAACCTGCCGACCCGCCCCGCCGAATTGGAATGGACCCTCGCCCGCACCGACCACCCCGACGCGGACACCGAGGAAGCTGCGAGTGCGCTGCTGCGGTGCACGGTGCGTGACCCCGACCCGAAGGTCGTCGGACGCGGATTCACTGCGGCTGCGGTGGAGTTCGCGCTCGCCGGATATCCCGGATTGTCGCTGACCGCGCCGCCCGGCTCCGGAAGTGTCTACGGCGTGTACACGGCGGGCTACGTCGACGCCGCACAGGTTCCCCACGTGGCCGTTCTTCCCGACGGGTCGCGCGTCGAGGTGCCGGTTGCGGAACAGACCCGGACCCTCGACCCACTCGATGCACCTGAATTGCCCGCGCCGTTCCCCGGCGGTCCCACCCGTCGCGCACCGCTCGGCGCGGTGGCCGGCGCACGCAGCGGAGATAAGGGCGGTGACGCCAACATCGGCGTGTGGGTACGCAGCGACGACGAATGGTGCTGGCTGGCACACACTCTCACCGTCGACCTCATCAAGAGTCTCCTTCCCGAAACCGCACCACTGAACGTCACGCGCCACCTGCTGCCGAATCTGCGGGCCGTCAACTTCGTGATCGAAGGCATCCTCGGCAGCGGTGTGGCATCCCGCGCGAGATTCGACCCGCAGGCCAAGGGTCTCGGCGAATGGCTGCGGTCCCGCCACCTCGACATCCCGATCGACTTCCTGGAGGATCACACATGAGCATCTGGAACAGCCCCGAGCGCCGTGCATTGCGCGAGACCGTCACCGGCTTCGTCGAACGCGACGTCCTGCCGTATCTCGACGAATGGGAGCGCGATGGCGAACTTCCCCGCGAACTTCACAAGAAGGCGGCTGCGCTCGGGTTGCTCGGCGTGGGATTTTCCGAAGAGGTCGGTGGCTCCGGCGGAGACAGTGCCGACACCCTCACCGTGTGCGAGGCATTCCACGAGGCCGGAGCCTCCGGCGGCGCATTCGCATCGTTGTTCACCTGCGGTATCGCTCTGCCCCACCTGATTGCCGCAGGTGATCCCGACCAGATCGACCAATGGGTGAAGCCCACACTCGCGGGCGAGCTCATCGGGTCGCTCGCGATCACCGAACCCGGCGGCGGATCCGACGTCGGGAACCTGACCACCACCGCGGTGCGCGACGGCGACCACTACATCGTCAACGGCGCCAAGACGTACATCACGTCCGGCTGCCGCGCCGATTTCGTCGTCACCGCCGTCCGGACCGGCGGGTCGGGCGCGGGAGGCGTGTCACTGCTCGTGATCGAAAAGGGCACACCGGGGTTCACGGTATCCCGCAAGCTCGACAAAATGGGCTGGCGAGCCTCCGATACGGCCGAACTGTCGTTCGTCGACGTCCGGGTTCCGGTCACCAACCTCGTCGGCGCCGAGAACTCCGGCTTCTTCCAGATCGCCCAAGGCTTCGTTTCCGAGCGCATCGCCCTTGCCGCCCAGGCTTATTCGGGTGCCCAGCGGTGCCTCGACCTGACGATCGCCTGGTGCCGCGACCGGGAGACGTTCGGACGCCCGTTGATCACTCGCCAGGCCGTCCAGCGCACCCTGTCCGACATGACGCGCAGGATCGACGTCGCCCGCGTCTACTCGCGAGCCCTCGTCGAACGGGCAGTCGGCGGCGACCTGGACCTCATCGCCGAGGTGTGTTTCGCGAAGAACACGGCGGTCGAGGCCGGTGAATGGGTCGCGCACCAGGCGGTCCAACTCTTCGGTGGGCTCGGCTACATGGCGGAGTCCGAAGTGGAACGCCAGTACCGCGACATGCGCATTCTCGGTATCGGCGGAGGTACCAGCGAGATCCTCATCGAACTTGCCGCGAAGCGATTGGGGTACCACGGGTGAGCATACTGCCGTCGTCCCTCGATCCCGACTCCGTCGAATTCGGTGCTGCCGCCGACTCGATGCGCGAGCGACTCGCAGACCTGGACGCCGAGAACCGCAAAGCGCTCGCGGGCGGCGGCGAGAAGTACGTCCGCAGGCACCACGACCGCGGCAAACTTCTGCCCCGGGAGCGGATCGAACTGCTGGTCGATCCCGACTCGCCCTTCCTCGAACTCTCGTCTCTCGCGGCCTGGGGCACCGAGTTCCCCGTCGGAGCCAGTGTGGTCACGGGTATCGGCGTCGTCGAAGGTGTCGAGTGCGTGATCGTCGCAAACGACCCGACGGTACGCGGCGGCACCAGCAACCCGTGGACCCTGCGCAAGAGTCTGCGCGCCAACGACATCGCTCTCCAGAACCGGATGCCGCTGATCTCACTTGTGGAATCGGGAGGGGCCGATCTACCTACCCAGAAAGAGGTGTTCATTCCCGGCGGGCGCCTCTTCCGCGACCTCACGCGCTTGTCTGCCGCCGGTATCCCAACCATCGCCTTGGTGTTCGGCAACTCCACTGCCGGCGGCGCCTACATACCCGGCATGTCCGATCACGTCGTCATGATCAAGGAGCGGTCCAAGGTCTTTCTGGCCGGGCCCCCGCTCGTGAAGATGGCCACGGGTGAAGAATCCGACGACGAAGCCCTCGGCGGTGCCGAAATGCACGCCCGCACATCCGGTTCGGCCGACTACTTCGCGGTCGACGAACACGATGCAGTGCGCCTCGGGCGCAACATCGTGCGGAGGCTCAACCACCGCAAGCGCGGACCCTCGGCCGTTCCGAACGCGCCCGAACCCCGGTACGACGCGGAAGAGCTGATCGGGATCGTGCCCGGCGACCTCAAGCGGCCCTTCGACCCGCACGAGGTGATAGCCCGCATCGTCGACGACTCCGATTTCGACGAGTTCAAACCCCTGTACGGGTCGTCGCTCGTCACCGGATGGGCGCAGCTGCACGGATTCCCGGTCGGCATACTCGCCAACGCCCGGGGTGTGCTGTTCAACGAGGAATCGCAGAAGGCCGCCCAGTTCATCCAGCTGGCGAATCGTGCGGACACGCCACTGCTGTTCTTGCACAACACCACCGGGTACATGGTCGGCCGTGAGTACGAGGAACGCGGCATGATCAAACACGGTGCCATGATGATCAACGCGGTCGCCAACTCGACCGTGCCGCACATCTCGATCCTGCTCGGCGCATCCTATGGAGCAGGGCACTACGGCATGTGCGGGCGTGCCTTCGACCCGCGCTTTCTCTTCGCGTGGCCGAGTGCGCGATCGGCGGTGATGGGTGGTGCGCAACTTGCCGGCGTCATCTCGATCGTCGGGCGCGCCGCAGCAGAGTCTCGGGGTCAGGCGTTCGACGAAGCTGCGGACGAGGCGATGCGGGCCGCAATCGAGAATCAGATCGAGGCCGAATCACTGCCGATGTTCCTGTCCGGACGGCTCTACGACGACGGCATCATCGACCCCCGCGACACCCGCACAGTGGTGGGCATGTGCCTTTCGGCGATCGCCACCGCGCCGATCGAGGGCGCCGACAGCTTCGGCGTCTTCCGGATGTGAGGTAGACAGTGACCGACACAGCAAGCAACGCGGTGTTCCAGGCGGGGATCGAGACCGTTCTCGTCGCCAATCGTGGAGAGATCGCCCGGAGAGTGTTCGCGTCGTGCCACCGAGCAGGACTCGGCACCGTTGCGGTGTTCTCCGACGCCGATTCAGGCAGTCCGCACGTGGCCGACGCGGACGTCGCGGTGCGGCTCCCGGGAACCTCGCCCGCAGACACGTACCTCAACGCGGACGCGCTCATCGCGGCGGCGCACGCCGCCGGTGCCGATGCGATCCATCCCGGATACGGATTCCTTTCCGAGAACCACGAGTTCGCACAATCAGTTCTCGACGCCGGACTCACTTGGATCGGACCGCGTCCCGACTCGATCTCCCGCATGGGATCGAAGGTCGAGGCGAAGAAGATCATGGCGGACGCAGGCGTACCGGTCCTCACGGAACTCGACCCGGACCGGGTCACCGACGCCGACCTGCCCGTCATGATCAAGGCGTCCGCAGGCGGTGGTGGACGCGGGATGCGGATCGTGCGGTCGGCGGGAGAGCTGCCCGCGCAACTCGAGGCGGCCCGCCGGGAAGCGGAGTCGGCGTTCGGTGATCCGACGGTCTTCTGCGAGCGCTATCTCGACACCGGACGACACATCGAGGTGCAGGTGCTCGCGGATCGGCACGGCACCGTGTGGGCGGTCGGCGAGCGGGAATGTTCTATTCAGCGCCGGCATCAGAAGGTCGTCGAAGAGGCGCCCTCACCGCTTGTCGAGGCAGTTCCAGGTATGCGCGACAAGCTGTTCGATGCCGCTCGTCGTGCCGCCGAAGCCATCGGCTACGAGGGGGCTGGCACCGTCGAATTCCTGACATCCGGAGATGCGGGCGACTTCTACTTCCTCGAGATGAACACTCGTCTTCAGGTCGAACACCCCGTCACCGAATGTGTGACCGGGCTCGATCTGGTCGATCTGCAACTGCGCATCGCCGACGGCGCCAAACTCGACCCCGAACCACCCCCGGTCCGTGGGCATTCGATCGAGGTCAGGCTCTATGCGGAGGACCCGGCGCATGACTGGCGACCGCAGGCCGGGGTGGTGCACCGGATTACGGTGCCGGGCACAGTCATCGAGTTCGGAGCACTCCGCAGCAACGGTATCCGACTGGATTCGGGTGTCGTCGACGGATCGCAGGTAGGAATTCACTACGACGCGATGCTCGCAAAGGTGATCTCTTTCGCACAGACACGGACGGCCGCCGCACGGATACTTGCACGCGCGCTCATCGGAGCCGAGATCCATGGAATCCACACCAATCGCGACCTTCTGGTGAACGTGCTCCGTCATCCGGCATTCCTGGCAGGCGACACCGATACCGCGTTCTTCGGCACACACGGTCTCGGCACGCTGTCGGCCGCGGTCGCGTCCCCGGAAGCGGAAGCGATGTCCGCGCTTGTGGCCGCCCTGGCGGACTCGGCGAACAATCGCGCCACAGCGACCGTCGGAGCAGGTCTTCCGGCGGGATGGCGCAACTTGCCCTCGGCGCCTCAGACCAAGAAGTTTCTCGGCAACCATGGTGAGCATGAAATCCGGTATCGCCGTACCAGGACCGGACTGGTGGCAGACGAATTCCCCGGCGTCGTCCTTGTCGAGTGCATGCCTGAACGCGTCGTCCTCGACCACGACGGCGTGCGCCGTGAGTTCGCCGTCGCGCGGTACGACGACACCGTTCACGTCGACTCGTCGCTCGGACCGGTCCGGTTACAGGTGGTACCGCGTTTCGCGGATCCCGCATCGCACCGCGACGGGGGATCACTCCTTGCCCCCATGCCGGGCTCGGTGATCGGACTCGGTGCGGCTGTCGGTGACACTGTCACCGCAGGCCAGCCCATTCTGTGGCTCGAGGCGATGAAGATGGAGCACACGGTTACTGCGCCCAGTGCTGGAGTGCTCACCGAGCTCGCGGTCGTCGTCGGCTCTCAGGTCGACGTCGGCACAGTACTTGCCGTCGTATCCGCCGAGGATCAGGTCTCGGGCGAGGATCAACCCGCTATCTCAGGAGAACGCCGATGAGCATCGTCGAAACGGAAGAACAGAAAGCACTCCGAGCAGCCGTAGCGTCTCTGGCCCAACGTTACAACTACGTCGATTACGTACTTCCGAAATCGCGTAGGAACGAGCCGCTGACCGAATTATGGGCGGATGCAGCGAAACTCGGATTTCTCGGTGTGAACCTTCCCGAGGAGTACGGCGGCGGCGGTGCCGGAATCTACGAATTGGCGCTGGTGCAGGAAGAACTCGCGGCGCACGGATGTGGCCTCCTGCTCGTTGTCGTGTCACCCGCCATCTGCGGAACCATCATCTCCAAGTACGGAACATCGGAACAGAAGCAGCAGTGGTTGCCCGGGCTTGCCGACGGATCGAAGATCATGGCCTTCGGAATCACCGAAGCCGACGCCGGTTCGAACTCCCACAAGATCGGCACCGTGGCCGAGCGTGGCGGCGACGAGTGGATTCTGTCGGGCAGCAAGGTGTTCATCTCGGGCGTCGATCAGGCAGATGCTGTCCTCATCGTCGCTCGCACCACGGATGCCCGCACCGGGAAACTGCGTCCCGCGCTGTTCATCGTGCCTACCGATGCCGACGGATTCACCAAGACTCCGATGGAAATGGACATCATCGAACCCGACCGTCAGTTCACCCTCTTCCTCGATGCCGTGCGCCTTCCGGCAGCCGCACTCGTCGGCGAGCCCGACGCGGCACTCGCGCAGTTGTTCGCCGGACTCAACCCCGAACGCATCCTCGGCGCAGCCATGGCCGTCGGGATGGGTCGCTACGCGCTCGATGCCGCAGTGAAATACGCAGGCGAACGCACCGTATGGAAGGAACCGATCGGTGCGCATCAAGGTCTCGCACACCCGTTGGCGCAGCGCAAGATCGAGGTCGAGCTCGCGAAGCTGATGATGCAGAAGGCTGCGTCCCTCTACGACAGCGGGGACGATCTCGGCGCAGCCGAGGCCGCGAACATGGCCAAATATGCAGCGGGCGAAGCTGCTATCGCAAGCCTGGACCAGGCCATACAGACGCACGGAGGAGGAGGACTTACTCAGGAGTACGGTCTCGCCGCGATGCTGGGGGCCGCCAGGATAGCCAGGGTGGCCCCGGTCAGCCGCGAGATGATCCTGAATTTCGTGGCGCAGCACTCGCTGGGACTGCCGCGTTCCTACTAGGGCAGGGGATGTCATGACGCACACCGAATCCGAAGATCCGCTCGTACGCTACGACGTCGCCCACGGTGCCGCGACACTGACATTGGACTCGCCGCACAACCGCAACGCCCTGTCGTCGACCCTGCTGC
Organism: Rhodococcus sp. F64268; assembly: GCF_023015605.1. Classification (NCBI taxonomy): domain Bacteria; kingdom Bacillati; phylum Actinomycetota; class Actinomycetes; order Mycobacteriales; family Nocardiaceae; genus Rhodococcus; species Rhodococcus sp. F64268. The sequence continues at coordinate 9,951 of NZ_JALKAI010000002.1, read as the reverse complement.
ATCAGCTGCAGAAACGGCTCGGCAACGCGGCCGCGGATCCTCAGGTGCGCGCTATCGTCCTCACGCACACCAGCGGAACATTCTGTGCCGGAGCGGATCTGCGCGAGGCCGGCAGCGCTGATTCGAGGGGGACGCCGGCGGAAGCGGCCGCGGACCGGACCCGCGAGATGACCGGTCTGTTGCGGCAGATCCTCGAAACACCCAAACCCGTTGTCGGGCAGATCGACGGCCATGTCCGGGCCGGTGGGATGGGGATCGTCGGTGCCTGCGACGTCGTCGTAGCGGGTCCGCGCACCACCTTCGCCCTCACCGAGGCACGTCTGGGACTGGCTGCCTCGATCGTTTCCCTGACTGTGTTACCGCGACTGTCGTCGCGGGCTGCCTCACGGTATTTCCTCACCGGGGAGCGTTTCGGTCCCGAGGAGGCCCGTGCGCACGGCCTGGTGACGATCACCGCCGATGACCCGGCCGATACCGTAGCGGAACTGCTCGCCGAGTTCCGCGAGTGCTCACCGCGGGGCCTCGCGGCGTCGAAGCAACTGCTCACGCGACAGATGCTGGACGATTTCGATCGGCACGGTGCTGAACTCGCAGCGCAATCGGCCGAGCTGTTCGGTTCGGACGAGGCAGTCGAGGGGATGACGGCCTTCCTTCAGCGGCGACCCCCGTCGTGGGCCCACCGGTGACCAACCGCCCGGACAGTCCCGGATCGTTCGTATCAGCGATCCGTGGTGGCTCAGCGATCCGTGGTGGTGAGGAGCTCGTGCAGAATTCGCCCGAGCCCCCACCTCAGCGTGTCCAGTTCGGGCAGCGGGACCGTCTGCTGGTAACCGACGAGGCAGTAGAGCGCCGTGCGGGCGAAACCCTCGGCGGCCGCGGCATCGTCCAGGATCGCCGACGTCGCTTCCGCCACCACCAGGTACCGCTGGTAGTCGACGGTGGCCTGCACCGAACGCACCTCCGCGTCGGTGTGTGCCCAGCCACGGATGGACGACTCGGCGTGGTGGGGGAGACCGCACGCGAAGTCGATCAGCAGCTCGAGGCGCCGGACCGGGGAGGCCTCGAGGCGTGCAGTCGCGACGAGCCGGATCGTCTGCTGTTCGAGCCAGTTCGCGAGGAACTCCTTGCGGAACTGCGCCCAGCTGGCGAAATAGTTGTAGAAGGACCCCGTGGTGACGTCGAGGTGTGCGCACAATTGCGCCTGCTTGAGCGCTCCGTAATCGTCCGACGAGAGAAGCTCGATCGCAGCGTCGAAATAGTCCTCGCGTCTCACCAACGTTGCCACAGTGAAACTGCCTTTCCGTCTCGTCCTGGGGTACGAGTGTACGGAGCCGCGATATGACCGGACGGTCTCGGGATCAGGAGAAGGCAGTTATGACGCGCGAACCCAAGCAGGACCGCAGCAGAGCGACACGGCAGCGTCTGCTGGAGGCCACGATCGACACATTGGCCGAATCGGGGTGGGCTGCTACGACGGTCGGGGTCGTCGCGCAGCGTGCGGGTGTGTCACGCGGCGCGACCCAGCATCACTTCCCGACGCGGGAGGACCTCATCACTGCGGCGCTGGAGTTCATGTTCGACAGCCGTATGGATCAGGTCCGCGACGACAACGTCGCTCCCGTCTCGGGCGTTGCCCATACCGAGCGAGTCGTCGCGGGCATCATCGAGCAGTACTCCGGAACCCTGTTCAAGGCGGCGCTGCAGGTGTGGACAGCGGCCGCAGCCGATCCCGTTCTGCGTGAACGCATCGTCCCTCTCGAAGAACGTTTCGGACGGGTCGCGCACCGCGCCGCGATCGTAGAACTCGGAGCCGACGATACCGACCCGGTCGTACACCGCATGGTTCAAGCGACCCTCGACCTCGCGCGGGGCCTGGGTCTTGCCGATGTCCTGACCGATGATTCGCGCAGGCGTGCCGAGATCGTGCGGCACTGGGCCGCTCAGCTCGATGCCGTACTTGTCGATGCGCGCAGTCGACAAGCGGGCGGACGTACGGCTGGGTAGTGTCTGTGCACATGCCTGTCGAGGGGACCGGGCGAACCGGGAGGATCACGGCGACCGTGGCAATGGCCGCGCTCGCCGCAGTGTTCGTGGCGGGGTGCGGGTCAACCGAGGACGATGTGGGTGACGGCGGCCCGGAGACGACCGCGCTGCAGGCCACCGAGCCCGGACCTTTCTTCGGCGAATGCGGTGCGGTCTCGGACGACGAGGTCCGAGAGGCCTTCGCTCTCGGAGAATTCTCCACCGTGACCCGGAACTCGGTGGGATGCGAGTGGGAGACCTACGTCGGTGGCCCGAGCGTGAGCTTCTCGTGGTACCGGGGCAGTCCGATCGGCCGGGAGCGCGCGGGTTCGGATCTGATCGGCCGACCTGCCGTGGACGTCGAGATCGACGGTCGGCCAGGATTCATGGGGTCGGCTCAGAACGAGCTGGGTCAGACCGTCCTGTGCGAAATCGGGGTGGATTTCGGCGGCGATTTCATCCACTGGTCGGTCACGTACGCGAACTTCACGCCAACGGCCGACTCGTGCGCCGTCGCGAGGAACCTCGCCGAACTGAGCGTGGAGAGGGCGCGGTCATGAGTGCGGACATGTCTCGGCCCGGCCGGCGTACAGCGAGCCTGCACGCCAGGCCTCGTCGGATCGTCGTGAGTATCGTCGCGCTCTGCGCCGCCCTTCTGGTGATCACCGGATGTGCGCGCAGCATCGAAGGCCGTGCCGTGCCGCAGGGCGCGGGCGGCGGGCCGGGACTGTCGGCGGAGTTCACGAAATTGCTCACCGAATGCGACGCCGTCACCGACGAGAAGATCGCAGAGACGGTGGGTGCCGCGGCGGTGTACCGAGGGTTTTTCGGGGCCATCTGCCGGTGGGAGGGGGACGGTCCGTCGGGAGTAGTGAAGGTCACGTTCAACTGGTTCGAGACCGGCTCGCTCGACCACGAGCGTCAGGCGGGTGACGAGCTCGGCTACACGGTCGAGGACACCACCGTCGAAGGCAGGCGGGCGCTACAGATGCGTCGACCGAACGACCCGTTGTCCTGTGGCATCTCCGCCGGTGCGGCAACCACGGGGATCTTCGGATGGTGGGTGCAGTACACGACCGGTGGTACGGACCCGTGTGAGGCTGCTGCTACGTTGGCACGGCTCACCCTCAACCTCAGCAGTTGACTTCTCGCTCCTGCCGCGCCGACGTGCGCGGTCATTCGTCGCGTCTCGCTTTGACCGCATGCGCCGCTGCCGGGTATCGTTGTGGGTCGTGTCCGGCATGCCCGGGCCGATCTGTGTGCCTATGCGAGGCGATGCCGTACGCGCGGTCTGTAGATATCTGCAGGTGCGAGTCCCCGGCTGCCTGTGTGGGGGTACGCGACACACCCGACCTCGTGTGCGCACGGGGTGCGAGTGCGGAGCAGTTGCTTCCTTGCTCCAACCGATGGATCCCTAATTTCAGAACAGCCAGTGTTGCTCGCCTGAGCAGCTCCAGACAACGAGAAAGCCGATAGATGCCCACTATCAATCAGCTGGTCCGCAAGGGTCGCCGCGACAAGGCCGCCAAGGTCAAGAGCGCGGCCCTGAAGGGCAGCCCGCAGCGTCGTGGTGTGTGCACCCGCGTGTACACCACCACCCCGAAGAAGCCGAACTCGGCGCTTCGTAAGGTCGCTCGCGTGCGCCTGACCACTTCGGTCGAGGTCACCGCATACATCCCGGGTGAGGGCCACAACCTCCAGGAGCACTCGATGGTGCTCGTGCGTGGCGGTCGTGTGAAGGACCTCCCCGGTGTGCGTTACAAGATCATCCGCGGCTCGCTCGACACCCAGGGTGTCAAGGGCCGCAAGCAGGCACGTAGCCGCTACGGAGCGAAGAAGGAGAAGGGCTGATGCCACGTAAAGGACCCGCTCCGAAGCGCCCCCTCATCGCCGACCCGGTCTACGGTTCGCCGCTGGTCACCCAGCTCGTGAACAAGATCCTCCTCGACGGCAAGAAGTCCACTGCCGAGCGCATCGTCTACCAGGCGCTCGAGCAGGCTCGGGAGAAGACCGGCACCGATCCGGTCGTCACCCTCAAGCGCGCGCTCGACAACGTCAAGCCCGCCCTCGAGGTGCGTAGCCGTCGTGTCGGTGGCGCCACCTACCAGGTGCCGGTCGAGGTTCGCCCCGGCCGTTCCACCACGCTGGCCCTGCGCTGGCTGGTCACCTTCTCGCGTCAGCGTCGTGAGAAGACGATGGTCGAGCGTCTCGCCAACGAGCTTCTCGATGCCAGCAACGGCCTCGGTGCCGCTGTGAAGCGTCGCGAGGACACGCACAAGATGGCCGAAGCCAACAAGGCGTTCGCGCACTACCGCTGGTGAGTCGACGCCGGTCGGGTGGATCTTCATGATCCCCCGATCGGCTGCTCGCACATCTGTGTCGGTCCCGTAAAGGCCGGCTGACAACCTAAGAACATGTGGTCCGCACCCAAGGACCGACACGAGCTACGAGCGGGGTTTACCTGTGGCACAGGAAGTGCTGACCGACCTGAACAAGGTCCGCAACATCGGCATCATGGCGCACATCGATGCCGGTAAGACCACGACGACCGAGCGCATCCTCTACTACACCGGTGTGAACTACAAGATCGGTGAGACCCACGACGGTGCTTCCACCACCGACTGGATGGAGCAGGAGAAGGAGCGTGGTATCACCATCACCTCCGCTGCGGTCACCTGTTTCTGGAACAACAACCAGATCAACATCATCGACACCCCCGGCCACGTCGACTTCACGGTCGAGGTCGAGCGGTCGCTGCGCGTCCTCGACGGCGCAGTCGCCGTGTTCGACGGCAAGGAGGGCGTCGAGCCCCAGTCCGAGCAGGTCTGGCGCCAGGCTGCCAAGTACGACGTTCCCCGCATCTGCTTCGTCAACAAGATGGACAAGATGGGCGCGGACTTCTTCTTCACCGTGCAGACGATCATCGATCGTCTCGGTGCGAAGCCGCTGGTCCTGCAGATTCCGATCGGTGCGGAGGACGACTTCGACGGTGTCGTCGACCTCGTCGAGATGAAGGCGCTCACCTGGCGCGGCACCACTCCGATCGGCACCGAGGCCACCGTCGAGGAGATCCCCGCCGATCTCGCCGACAAGGTCGCCGAGTACCGCGAGAAGCTGCTCGAGACCGTCGCCGAGTCCGACGAAGCTCTCATGGAGAAGTACTTCGGTGGTGAGGAGCTCACGGTCGCCGAGATCAAGGGCGCCATCCGTAAGCTGACCGTCAACTCCGAGCTCTACCCGGTTCTGTGTGGCACCGCGTTCAAGAACAAGGGTGTCCAGCCCATGCTCGATGCGGTCATCGACTACCTGCCCACTCCGCTGGACATCGGCGAGGTCATCGGCCACAAGCTGAACGACGAGGAAACCACCCTCACGCGCAAGCCGAGCAAGGACGAGCCGTTCTCGGCTCTGGCCTTCAAGATCGCTGCGCACCCGTTCTTCGGCAAGCTGACCTTCGTCCGCGTGTACTCGGGCCGGGTCGAGCCGGGCGCTCAGGTGCTCAACGCCACAAAGGGCAAGAAAGAGCGCATCGGCAAGCTCTTCCAGATGCACGCCAACAAGGAGAACCCGGTCGAAGAGGCCGTGGCAGGCCACATCTACGCGATGATCGGCCTGAAGGACACCACGACCGGCGACACCCTGTGTGACCAGGCGAACCCGGTCGTGCTCGAGTCGATGACGTTCCCGGACCCGGTCATCCAGGTCTCCATCGAGCCGAAGACCAAGTCCGACCAGGAGAAGCTGGGCACCGCGATCCAGAAGCTCGCCGAAGAGGATCCGACGTTCTCCGTCGAGCTCGACGAAGAGACCGGCCAGACCGTCATCGGCGGTATGGGTGAGCTCCACCTCGACATCCTCGTCGACCGCATGCGTCGCGAGTTCAAGGTCGAGGCCAACGTCGGTAAGCCGCAGGTTGCGTACCGCGAGACCATCACCAAGGCCGTCGAGAAGCACGAGTTCACCCACAAGAAGCAGACCGGTGGCTCGGGCCAGTTCGCAAAGGTCATCATCGCCCTCCATCCCTTCACGGGCGAGGACGGCGCGACCTACGAGTTCGAGAACAAGGTCACCGGTGGACGCGTTCCGCGCGAGTACATCCCGTCGGTCGACGCCGGTGCCCAGGATGCTCTGCAGTACGGCGTGCTCGCGGGCTATCCGCTGGTCAACGTCAAGGTCACGCTGCTCGACGGTGCGTACCACGACGTCGACTCGTCCGAAATGGCGTTCAAGATCGCCGGCTCTCAGGCACTGAAGGAAGCGGCCCGCAAGGCTGCCCCGGTGATCCTCGAGCCGCTCATGGCCGTCGAGGTCACGACACCCGAGGAGTACATGGGTGACGTGATCGGCGACCTCAACTCCCGCCGTGGCCAGATCCAGGCCATGGAGGAACGCAGTGGTGCCCGTGTCGTGAAGGCGCTGGTTCCGCTCTCGGAGATGTTCGGTTACATCGGGGACCTGCGGTCGAAGACTCAGGGCCGCGCGAACTTCTCCATGGTGTTCGATTCCTACGCAGAGGTTCCGTCGAACGTCTCGAAGGAAATCATCGCCAAGGCCACCGGCGAGTAACCTTCGGGTTGGAACCGGTCGTCTGCACGACCAAGTAATACAAACCGCACTGCTGCATACTGCACGCAACAACAGTCCAGGAGGACATTCCAGTGGCGAAGGCGAAGTTCGAGCGGACCAAGCCGCACGTGAACATCGGCACCATCGGTCACGTCGACCATGGCAAGACGACGACCACGGCTGCGATCACCAAGGTGCTGGCCGATAAGTACCCGGATCTCAACGAGAGCTTCGCGTTCGACCAGATCGACAAGGCTCCCGAGGAGAAGGCTCGTGGTATCACGATCAACATCTCCCACGTCGAGTACCAGACCGACAAGCGCCACTACGCGCACGTCGATGCTCCGGGTCACGCGGACTACATCAAGAACATGATCACCGGTGCTGCTCAGATGGACGGCGCGATTCTCGTTGTCGCCGCCACTGACGGCCCGATGCCGCAGACGCGCGAGCACGTGCTGCTCGCTCGCCAGGTCGGCGTGCCCTACATCCTCGTCGCCCTGAACAAGGCCGACATGGTCGACGACGAGGAAATCCTCGAGCTCGTCGAGATGGAGGTGCGCGAGCTCCTCGCTTCGCAGGAGTTCGACGAGGACGCTCCGGTTATCCCGATCTCGGCTCTCAAGGCTCTCGAGGGTGACGAGAAGTGGGTCAAGTCGGTCGAGGACCTCATGCAGGCCGTCGACGAGTCCATCCCGGATCCGGTTCGTGAGACCGAGAAGCCGTTCCTCATGCCCGTCGAGGACGTCTTCACCATCACGGGTCGCGGCACGGTCGTCACCGGCCGTATCGAGCGCGGTGTGATCAACGTCAACGAAGAGGTCGAGATCGTCGGCATCCGCCCCGATTCGACCAAGACCACGGTCACCGGCATCGAGATGTTCCGCAAGCTGCTCGACCAGGGTCAGGCCGGCGACAACGTCGGTCTCCTCGTCCGCGGCATCAAGCGCGAAGACGTCGAGCGTGGCCAGGTCGTCATCAAGCCCGGCACCACCACTCCGCACACGGAGTTCGAGGGCCAGGCCTACATCCTCAACAAGGAAGAGGGCGGCCGTCACACGCCGTTCTTCAACAACTACCGTCCGCAGTTCTACTTCCGTACCACGGACGTGACGGGCGTTGTGACCCTTCCCGAGGGCACCGAGATGGTCATGCCCGGTGACAACACCGAGATGTCCGTCAAGCTGATCCAGCCGGTCGCCATGGACGAGGGCCTCCGCTTCGCGATCCGCGAGGGTGGCCGTACCGTCGGCGCCGGTCGCGTCACGAAGATCATCGCGTGAGTTAGTACTCACTGACGCTCGAACGGCGTCCACCCTCCGGGGTGGGCGCCGTTCGGCGTTTCTGTGAAGAAGTGTCGTCGTGCAGTGAGCAGGTCAGGGTGAAGGGTCGTTCAGCGGACCTCGCTCGCGGGGTCCAGATGCAGGAGTATCTGGGTCGCGACACGGGCACCGCCGACTGCGGCGGCGGCCCGACGCGCAGCATCCTCCGCGCAGGCCGTGAATTCGGAGACATCGATGCCGGACTCGGCCTGGACGGTCACCGACAGTGTCGGTAGGTGCCGTTCCACGACCGCGCGGCTACGCACCGACCGGACACCGGGAAACGTTTCGAGCTCTCGCGCCACCCCTGTTGCGACCGGACCGAGGTCGACGCCGAGCGTCGCATCGGTCACCTCGTCGTACAACTCCACGGTCGAGGTCCGGCGCCTCGACAGGTTCACGACGAGCAGCACGATCCCGATCGCGCAGCCCGCGGCCAGGACGGTCCACAATGCCGGTGTCCACCACGGTTGATCGGGAAGGTCCATGATGAGCGGCCGGTCGAGATCGGCGAGTCGCTCACGTGCGAACGGCACCCGCCACACCCAGGCCAGTGCAAATGCGCCTGCGCCGAGGAAGGCACATCCGACCACGAAGGCGAAGAACCGGTTGACGAGCACGGTGCGGAGTTTCACGGCAGTGTTCCCGTTTCGTTGGTGGGGGCAGGCGCTTCGTGGCGCGAAACCTTCAGAACCAGCGGAATCGGGTCTGCCAGCAGTGCCAGCCGCGGTTCCACTTCCGCGCGGATGGTGTCGTGGAGATCGTCGATCGCGCTGTCCGACGCCGCGACGACACGGATCAGTGCGCGTCTGCGGTCGACGACGGTCCGCGCGTGAAGTACACCGGGCAATGCTGCTGCGCGCGCGCTGCACATTCGGGCGATGTCGGTACGTCGCATCCAGACGGTCGGAACTGTGCCGGACTGCGTCAACGGCAGGTGGGTGCGCCTGCGCGGCTTCAGTGCCACCGCGATCGCGGAGACTCCGAGGAGAACGAGTACTACTGCAACGGGTGCGATCCACGGATGCCAGTGCAGCCGTCCGAACCATTCGAACGAGTTGCGGATCCACGGCGCGCCGTCGTAGGTGCCGCGAACGATGAACAACTCCCGTGCGGCGACGAACGCGAGACCGAGCGCGCCGAGTGCGATGAGCGCCGCAGCAGGGGCCGCCGCCGGTGTGGCGAGCGGCGGCAGCGGTGGTGTCACGGGAATGTCGGAGCGGGGCCCGGTATTCCCGGCGACGATGTCGGATTCCAGATACTCGACGGGCACGGACTGCTCGACCGGCTCGTCTTCGACTGCGCGCGCGGTCGACACGATCAACACGTTGAGTTCGTGCACCACAAGTCCGGTGTACTCGTGCAGATGCCATGCGACGGCGTCGTGCACACGCCGCGTGAGCGCAGCCGCGTCGTAGGGCCATTCCGCCGCTATGTAGAGATTGACCGCCACGGCACTACCCGCGGTGATCACCTCGGCGCGGGGTAGTTCGCGACCGGTGAGCAGGCTCATGCTGCTGCTCTGCCGGACGACGTGGGGTACTTGCAGCGCGGCGGCAGCAGCGATCCGCTCGATGGCACGGTCCTTGATGGTGAGGCTTCCGCGTGCCCCTGCGAGATCGGACGATTCTGGTTCGGAGGGGGCGGCCGGAGGTGCAGGGTCAGCCACGGCCACGGCTTCGCAACAGCGCGCCCAGGTCGAGGATGCCGTCGCGGTGCGCGCCGATGGCGGCTCCGAGTGCGCCCAGCAGTACTGCGAAAAGCAGCCCGCTGAATCCGCCCAGAATTCCGGCCAGGGCGAGCAGTAGGCCTGCGATGAGTCCGACAACGGTGTTGGTCGTTGGGTTGTGGTTCATCGGGACCTCGCCAGGATGCCCCGTCGTTCACGGCGGGCAGGAATGGTGTTCGACATGTCGGACCCTTCTGTTGTCATGGGCAGATGAGGACCGCGTACAAGGTCCGGGCCTACCCGGATCCCGAACAGTCGGCGCTGCTGCGCCGCACGTTCGGTTGCGTGCGCGTCGTGTGGACCAAGACCCTC